>JAEXRP010000112.1:0-65788 GCA_023440705.1 Bacteroidota bacterium | reverse complement strand
CTCGAGATGAGTGTTTTAATATGTTTAAAATTTGAAGCCTATAATTTCTATATCGAGAAAAAGTTTTTGAAAATAAAATTCTATTCTCGATACAATTTTTCTACATTTAATTTCGAAAAATTACTCGAACTGACGAATTTTATTTCAAAATGCATTACAGGTAAAACTTAGTGAATATGTTTTTCAGCATGGTAAGAACTACGCACCAGCGGCGAGCTTTCCACATGACGGAAACCTAATTCTTTTGCAAAAGCACCAAACTCATCAAACTCTTCTGGCGTGATAAATCTTTTTACTGGCAAATGCTTTTTAGTTGGTTGCAGATATTGTCCCAAAGTAATCACATCAACATTCGCGTTTCTGATATCTTCAATGGTTTGGAAAACTTCATCTTTAGTTTCGCCAAGACCTAGCATAACACCTGTTTTGGTACGGCGTTGTCCAGCTTCTTTCAGATAACGTAAAACATCCAAACTTCTCTCGTATTTTGCTTGGATACGCACTTCACGCGTTAGACGTTTTACCGTTTCCATATTGTGCGAAATAACTTCTGGCGCAACTTCTACCAATCTGTCCAAATGTTTTGTAATCCCTTGAAAATCCGGAATCAAAGTTTCCATTGTAGTTCCTGGAGAAATACGACGAACAGCATTTACCGTTTCACCCCAAAGAATTGAACCCATATCTTTAAGATCGTCACGATCAACAGACGTCAAAACCGCATGTTTAATCTTCATCAATTTGATAGAACGCGCTACTTTTTCAGGTTCGTCCCAGTTAACATCCAAAGGTTTCCCAGTTTTAACACCACAAAAACCGCAAGAACGTGTACAGATATTTCCTAAAATCATAAAAGTCGCTGTCCCTTCGCCCCAACATTCGCCCATATTTGGACAACTTCCACTTTGACAAATGGTATTCAATTTATATTTATCAACCAAGTTTCTTAGCTCGCGATAATTTTTACCAGTTGGTAATTTTACACGAATCCATTTTGGTTTTTGTGTTGTGGTATCTGTCGTTAATACATCGTTACTCATTATACAACTCGTTACTTTTTAATAATTCTGCCAAGACTTTTTTTGCCCGCATAATGCGCACTTTGGTATTGGCAACTGATAGGTTAAGCTCTTCAGCTATTTCTTTAATACTTTTCTCCTCAAAAAATCGAAGCCTAATAATATCCTGATAATTGGCATCCATCGAGGCAACAATTTTTAGAATTTCGTCATTTTCTTCCTCCGAAATTAGAAGCTCTTCTGGTGATTTTGCAAAGTGATTTTTAACCTCATCTAGAGAATCGCTAGCATCTGTATTTTCGCGGCTTTTCTTCCTCCAAAAATCAATAACCGTATTTTGAGCAATGGTCAAAATCCAAGTCTTAAACTGAAAATTAGGATCATACATATCCAACTTTGACAAAACTTTCGAAAAAACATGAACAGTAATTTCGTCGGCATCATTTTCGTCCTGTACTTTCTTCATCACGAAAGAAAAAACATCCACCCAAAAGAGATTAATCAAATGCGTTTGTGCTTTTTGATCTTTATCTTTGGCTTTCTTTACTAATTCTATTAATGCTTCTTTTTTCATTTAGAGATAAGCAAAGATACGAATTAATACTTCTAAAAAAATGATATCGTATTGATAGATTGAGACAATGATTCGATGTTTCTAATTGAGTTTTGGAATCAGAATTTAGCTTAATTAATAAACAGCTTGCTCGTTTTTAATGTATTGTTGATAAGCTTGCTCGTGGCGTTCTTTCTTGTTCCACTTGTATTGATGCGTCCAATAGGCAACTTTCATGGATAGAATTCCTAAACCTGCACCAAACAAAACATCCGAGATATAATGTTTGTTATTCACCATTCTAAAAACACCAACTGTACTTGCAACGCCGTAAGCTGCATAAGGCATCCACGGAAAACGACCTTTGTATTCTTCGCTCAAAAAAGTCGCTGCTGCGAAAGCTTGCGCTGTATGGCCTGACGGAAAAGATTGACTATTAGAGCTGTCAGGTCGATTCTCGTGTATAAGACTTTTCATCACGAAAACAGAACCTAAAGTGAGAACTTCTCCTTTTAAAAGAATTGCCGTTCGGTTACCCAAATCAGTTTTAGATTTAACACCGAAAGCATCCAAAGCATAAGCTGTAACAATCGGCGAAAATTGTAAAAAATCATCTAAGTGTGACGTGAAATTTAATAAATGTTCATTCCGTTCTTCAACAATTTCACTATTTAGCGATTCTAAACCTTTACTACCAAAAGCAACACCAGCAAGCATCAAACCAGCTGGCACGTATAATTTTTTGATTTTAAAACTTTGCCTATCACTTGGTAATAAGCTCGTTTCTTTAGCAATATCCAAACTATCAACTTGTTGTGCAAAAGCAAGATTAATACAACAAAAAATCAGTATTAAAATCTTAATTCTTCTTATCATAGGACGCATTAATTAATAAACAAAGTTAGTTTTCATTTCTAAATAAAACTTTGAAACAATCATGAAAATTATTTTTGAAAATGAATTTTAATACTATTTTAATACTAGAAGTTTAAAAATTAACAACTATTTAATAATCAATATTTTACACGCAATAAAACTATACGAAATCATTTATTTTAAATCAAAAATTTCATAATTCTCAATAATAAATTCGAATAGGACTTTTCGATGATTTAATTAGCATTTCTTTAACATCAAATCGACTCGAATTTCATTAATTTTGTAGGCTTTTTAAAAACACTAAAAAACAACTTATGAAATTTTATAAATATCAAGGAACCGGAAACGATTTTGTCATGATTGACAATCGTAACCTGAGTTTCCCAAAAGAAAATACAAAACTGATAGAACAGCTGTGTGACAGACGTTTTGGCATCGGTGGTGACGGACTTATTTTGTTAGAAAATGATGAGCAATACGACTTCAAAATGGTTTATTACAATTCTGACGGTAACGAAAGCACAATGTGTGGTAACGGCGGAAGATGTATCGTTGCTTTCGCACATTTTTTGGATATTTTTGAAGATAAAACAAAATTTGACGCTATCGATGGCATGCACGAAGCAGAAATAAAAAACGGTGTTGTTAAACTAAAAATGATTGATGTCGAAAAAATCTTTGCTGACGAGGAGGATTTTGTGTTAAACACTGGATCTCCGCACTACATCAAATATGTTGATGATGTTGAAAACTATGATGTTTATCACAATGGTAACAAAATCAGAAATAATGAGACTTATCACAGAGAAGGCATCAATGTTAATTTCGTGACAGAACTTCCTGAAAATAAGCTATTTGTAAGAACTTACGAACGCGGTGTCGAAGACGAAACTTTCAGTTGTGGAACGGGTGTTACAGCAGCGGCTTTAACTTTTATGAAAAAGAAACATCTAACCTCTGTGCCTGTTAAAGTACTTGGCGGCAATTTGAAAATTTATGCCGAAGAAGACAATGGTGCTTTCAAAAATATTTGGTTAGAAGGTCCAGCAAAGCAAGTTTTTATAGGAACAATAGAAATCTAAATTGTATATGAAAAAAATAGTAGCAATCATTATCATCGCAATTCTTGCAATTGGTGCTTATTTTGGGTTTAGATTTTATTCCAAAAATTACGGAAACAACGTTGCTAAAGAAGGTTTTGTTTTAATCCCACATAATGCGCCGATGAAGCAAGTGATGGATTCTATTCGCCCGTATTTATCAAATGTTGAAAGTTTTGAAGCGGTTGCTAACGACAAAGCTTTAGCAGAAAACATAAAGGCTGGTCGCTACGAAATAAAATCTGGCACCAACAACTCGGATCTTGTTAACATGATTAAAGCTGGCAACCAGACACCAAATAATTTTAGAATTAAAGATTTTGATGACGTGTATCAAATGATTGGACGCGTTAGCAGAAAAACTGAATTAGATTCTGCACGTTTTGCAAAAGACCTTAATGCGATTGCCGTTGAGAAAGGATTTAACAATGCTGAAGATCTTAAGAAATTCTTTTTTAATGACACTTATCAATTCTTTTGGACAGTGACGCCTAAGGAATTTTTTGACAAATTTAATACAGATTATAATGAATTTTGGAATGCAGATCGTGTTGCAAAAGAAAAACAATCAGGCTTGTCAAGAGATCAAATTTATGCTTTGGCGTCCATCGTTTATAAAGAATCTGGTGGTAAAAAAGATGAGCAAAAAACAATTGCTGGACTTTATCTTAACCGTTACAAAAAAGGCATGAAATTGCAAAGTGACCCAACCGTGATCTATGCGATTAACAAAGCGAGTAATTTCACAAAACAGATAAAACGCGTCTATTATAAAGATCTAAAAGCGCCATCGCCTTACAACACCTACGCCAATGCGGGAATTCCGCCAGGACCGATTTGTATTGTTGACAAAAACTCTTTGGACGCGGTTCTTAATGCAGAACAAAATAATTACATCTATATGTGTGCAGATCCAGCGAAGTTTGGATTTCACAAATTCACGGATAATGATGTTGAACATGCTAAAAATGCAAAAGCCTACCAAGATTGGCTGAATGCAAAACAGATAAAATAATCCTTCTTGAGTCAAAATTTGATTCAGAAAAAAAGAAATTATGATAAAAACAGAAATCAGAAACATTATTCAGAGAAGAACTTTAGGACTTGTGTTTGTCCTTGGAGCGGCCTCAATGGCATTTGCACAACAGCAACCAAGCGCAACGCAACAAAAATTTTCTGTCACGGGTAATGTTCAAGACAATGCGAAAAGCGGAATTGGCTATGCCTCATTAACATTCAAAAACAAACAAACAACGCAACTAAGCGATGCAGTTTTGGCAGATGTAAATGGTAATTTTAAAATCGACTTAGCAGCTGGAAGTTACGACGTAACGATTGAAGCGATTGATTTTAAAACTAAAACACAGACAATTCAGATTGCTAAATCAGGTGCGATTCCTGCTTTTGTGATCCAAGGAAATGAAGTTGCAAATCTTGACAAAACAACGCAAATACAAGGTGTTGTTATTACTGCTGCTGCCCCAAAAGCTTACAAAGTTGAGCTTGATAAAAAGACTTACGATCCGTCGCAAGATATCGTTAGCAAAGGAGGAAACTTGCAAGATGTGTTATCTAATGTACCTTCAGTTTCTGTAGATACAGACGGAACGGTATCGATGAGAGGAAATTCTAACGTTAAGTTTTTAATTAATGGTAAACCTTCTTCTCTTTTAGGAATTGATGATGGCGCCAATGCTTTGCAATCTATCCCAGCCGATCAAATTGAGAAAATTGAAGTGATCACCAATCCATCTTCAAAATTTGAAGCTTCAGGAACTGCAGGTATCTTGAATATCATTCTTAAAAAAGATAAAAAAATGGGCTTTAACGGTACTGTAACTGGTACATTAGGCTATTTACCGAGAACCAATCTTAATGCTAACCTTAACTGGAGAAAAGGCAACTGGACTTGGTACGTTAATGGTGGCGGTGGTTATCAAAAAAATGAAAGTTCTAGTAAGAATTACATGACTAGAAAAGATAATCCTTCAACATGGGATTATACTAAAAACCCTTTCACACAAATTTCTAACCAAGATGGTGAAACCAAAAGAGAGGGCGACAACTACAATTTAACAGCTGGTGTTGTACATGATTTATCAGATAAAACGACGATTAACCTTTCTGGGATGATTAGAAGTTTTAATAATGATAGTAATACGTTAAATAATTACGCTGAAAAAACTTACTCTTCCGCAAGTAGCTTTGACAATTTCTTAAGAAATCGTAATAGCTTCGGAAATAACAAAAACTTTGCGACGCAGTTAGATTTCGGAATTGATCAGAAACTTGATGATAACGGACAATTATTAACAGCTTCGGCTAGTTACCAAACCAACAAAAGTGACGGAACAAACCAAATTGTACAAAACACTTTTAAAAATCAAATTCTACAAACAACTGGTAACTCCATCAATAATGTAGATACAGATTCTAAATCTGACACCTTCATCGGTAAGTTGGATTACGAGCTTCCGATTGGTGATCACTCCAAGTTAGAAGCGGGTGCTCGTTATGATTACAACAAAAACACTTACGATTATTTTGTTAATCAAAGTGATGATGGCGGTGCTTATTACACAAGATACGACTTTACGAGTAACACCGTTTATTCTGAAAACATCTTAGGCGTTTACGCGCAGTTCAAGAGTAAAATTGGTGAGAAGTTTGGTTATCAATTAGGCTTAAGAAGCGAAACTTCAAAAATCGACATCAATTTTTTAAGTCATGATTTAGCAACAGGTGCGCCAATTCAAAATCCTGAAGTTAAAAAAGATTATACGAAGTTATTCCCAAGTGTTTTCTTAAGTTATGATATCGCAAAAGGCAATCAGGTTTTATTAAATTATTCTAGAAGAATCCAGAGACCAAGAGCTTTCACGATGATTCCGTTCATGTCGTTTGATGATGACAGAAATTACTTCCGTGGTAACCCAAATCTTAACCCAACTTACGAAAACTCTTTCGAGCTAGGTTATGCGATTACTAAAAAGAAATTCACGATTAACCCAACTTTGTATTATAAAAAATCTGAGGATGAAGTTAACCGTTTCCAATATCTAGATGATAAAGGCGCGATCAACACAATGCCTTTCAACGTTGGTACAGAAACGCAATATGGTCTAGATCTTAACGGAACTTACGATCCATTCTCATGGTGGAAAATGATGTTGTCTGCAGATTTGTATGGTTACAAAAACACAGGTAACATGACACTTAACGGAAAGTATATGGACTTTTCAGGTGATGGTTTCTCTTATAGATTAAGATTAAACACAACATTCAGACCGACCAAAACTTTCAGTTTCCAAGTACAATCGTTCTACAGAGGTGCCGAAAAAACTGCCATGAACAATCGTAAAGCGATGTATGGCGTCGACTTTGGCGCAACACAGACGCTTTGGAAAGGTAATGGTACTTTAGCCTTCAACATTAGAGATATTTTCAATACGAGAAGAATGAAGAACTACACCAATACGGAGGATTTTGTAAGAGATATGGAAATGCAATGGCAACCGAGACAATTTAGTTTGTCATTGACTTACCGTTTCAAACAAGGTGAAAAAGTGGAACAACCTAAAAAGAAAAAAGACATCAACAGCAACTACGATGGTGGTGATGACCAAAGTCCAATGTAATATTTACGGACTTTATATTAAATTAAAAACTGCTTTCGGGCAGTTTTTTTGTTTTAAATAACGTCAGTAATAGAAAAACCACTTTTCCTTATACGAGGAGTCACTTCGAGTAAAAATCTGAAAGATTTTGTATCGAGAAGCTTTAATTATAAGAAAGTAAACTTGTTTTCGATACAGTTTTCTCCGAAAACCACTCAAACTGACGTTAATTTTCTTATCCCGAACTCAGGTTAAATAAGTAAAACTTAGACTATTAGCTATTATCAAAAATAATTCATAATTCATAATTCATAATTCATAATTCATAATTCATAATTCATAATTCATAATTCATAATTCATAACTAAAATTTAAAAACAAAAAAGCCACATCTTGCGACGTGGCTTTTATTGTTAGATATAATCTGTGGATTATTTACCTCCGAAAGACTTATCTTTAATTCTTGCTTTTTTACCTCTAAGATTACGGAAGTAGTAGATTCTAGCTCTTCTAACTCTACCTTCTCTGTTAACTTCAATTTTTTGAAGTGCAGGCATGTTGATTGGGAAAACTCTCTCTACACCAACATCTCCACTCATTTTTCTGATTGTAAATGTTTTAGTAGCACCAGTTCCTCTCAATTGGATAACAACTCCTTTGAAGAACTGAGTTCTTGTTTTTTGACCTTCCTTAATTTCATAATAAACAGTGATAGTATCACCAGCTTTGAAACTTGGGAAATCTTTTTTGTCAATGTACTTCTCTTGTACGTACTTAATTAAATCCATTATTTATAAAATAAAATAATTCAAAGTCAAGCAACTTTCACGTCTATCGTCAGAGGTTGGTTAACAGATTGCAAAATTAGTAATTTTTATTAATCCCACAATAGTATTTTTAAAATTTTATTTAAGTTTAAACAACAAATTATCAAGCACTTATCAAAGCTCGTATTTATCATTATTTTCCAGAATTTGATTAAATACCAACTAATAGTCGAACAATTAAGAATTTTTTATATTTTATAATGTATAGTATCTAAAATCTAATCACTATTTTTGCCAGATGTTAAAAAAGCTATTAGGACTTACTGTTTTGGCAACGCTCGCCTCTTGTGGAAAAGAGGTTATGCCCAAGCCAAGCGGCGATTTGAGGTTAGAATATCCCAAACCTCGCTATCAGACCTTTAATAGTGCATGTCCATTTCAATTTGATTATTCGGATTTTGCGGTGATACAAGATGCTAAAAAACCTTGTTGGTACAACATCAACTACAAAGGGATGAAGGCAAAAATCTTCATCACTTATCTTCCGATAACCAGCGACTTCCAAACCCATCTAAAGGAAGCAGAAAGAATGGTGTACGAACATACAATAAAAGCTACGGCAATCGACACCAAAAGTTTCGCTTATCCAGAAAAGAAAGTCTATGGTAATTTTTACGAATTGCAAGGACAGACAGCGTCTAACATTCAGTTTTATGTAACGGATAGCACAAAGCATTTTTTAACCGGAAATTTGTATTTCAACACCCGTCCAAAGCCAGATTCTTTGGCGCCAGCGGTAGATTATATTAAAAAAGATATGCTCCATTTGATTGACACATTCGAGTGGAAAAAATAAAATTTAACTTAAAATAAAGACCTATAGATATGAAATTACTAGCAGTAGGAACAGTAGCATTTGATGCCATCGAAACACCATTCGGAAAAACAGACAAAATCCTAGGAGGAGCAGCAACTTACATTGGGCTTGCGGCTTCAGCTTTGGAGGCTGAAGTTGGATTGGTTTCTGTAATTGGTGGGGACTTTCCGCAAGGCTATTTGGATATGTTAACATCAAAAAACATCAATATCGATGGTGTAGAAATCATCAAAGAAGGGAAAACGTTCTTCTGGAGTGGAAAATACCACAACGATCTTAACTCTCGTGATACGTTGGTGACAGAACTAAACGTTTTAGAAAATTTTGATCCAAAAATCCCTGCAAGTTTTGCTGATGCTGATGTTTTAATGTTAGGAAATCTTCATCCAGCTGTACAATTAGCAGTTTTGGAAAGAATGAGTCAAAGACCAAAAATGGTTATCCTTGACACAATGAATTTTTGGATGGATCTTACTTGGGATCTTTTGATGGAAGTTATCGCTAAAACGGATGTTATCACCATTAACGATGAAGAAGCTAGACAACTTTCTGGCGAATATTCTTTGGTTAAAGCAGCTCAAAAAATCCATGCTTTAGGTCCAAAATTCGTGATTATTAAAAAAGGTGAGCACGGTGCATTATTGTTCCACGAAGGGAAAATATTTGCAATTCCTGCTTTACCATTAGAAGAAGTATTCGATCCAACAGGTGCTGGTGATACTTTCGCAGGTGGACTTGCAGCTTATATCACAAAAACTGGAGATTTCAGTTTTGATAATCTTAAAAACGCCCTTATCGTAGGAAGTGCAATGGCATCTTTCACGGTAGAAAAATTCGGAACTGTACGTCTAGAAGATGTTACTAAAGAAGAATTAAGAGGTCGTATCAACCAATTCCGTGAGTTAACAACTTTCGAATTGACAATGTAGAATGATTGTTTTCGAACATCAAAACAATATTTAATAATGAAGAAGAGCCTTTTTGTATTAGCAGCATTGGCAACACATGCTGTATTTGGTCAAAGTCTTGTTGTTGGCGACCAAAGTATTACACTTAAAGATTTTAAAGAAAAGTATAAATACGGATTAGAAAACACTGGCGTTGATGCAACCATCAACTCAACAGTAGAATTCATGCTTTTGCAACAACTGGCAAAAGAGAAAAAAGCGGATACGATTACATCTTTCCGTAATGCTGTTGGGATGCGCGTTCGTGATCTTAAAGAGACCAAATTGATCCCAAGTGCGATTCTAGACCCAATCGTTGCTAACTATGTTAAAGCCAACCAAAACGAATATCGAATTTTGGTTTTCAACGTTATTAAAGAAGAAGGCGACACCAACAATTACGATCAAATTTATAAAGACGTAAAAGCGGGTACAACCAAAATGGAAGACGCAATTTTGACTTATGTTAAAAATCCAGTTCCTGCATCTTTTGTAAAAGCTGGCACGCTTGACAACGAACTTTTCGGCGAAATCGAAAAAACACCAGTTGGCAGTTACACTAAGCTTTTCAGCGCAAACGGAAGTGTTGTTTTTGCTAAAGTTTTGGACAAAAGACCAAGTCTTGGTTATATTACTTTTGGGACTATTTCTTATCCAAACGATTTTAACACCGATGAATCTAAGGCTAAAATTTATGCAGCTTTAAAATCGGGTAAAAAATTCGAAGATGTTACTAAGGAATTAGGTTCTACGGATCACGAAAGAAAAGCGGGTGGACTTGTATTTGGCTCCCCTATTCTTCCAGACGAAGTTTACGCTCAGTTCAAAGGGAAAACAAAAGGTTATTACACCACAGAACCTGTTAAAATTGATAACAAATATTTTATTTTCAACATTTATAATATTGAACCTTATCAATTAACGGCTGACAATAAAGAGTTTTTTATACGTGAAGTTAAAAACAGTACGTACGCCAATCAGGTGACTGACGAAGTCCTAAAAAGCATTATGGTTGCACCCAACTATAAAGAATATGCGGATCTTGCAACGATTAAGAAAAGTTATGCAGATTTCAAAGCTTTTAAAAACCAGTCGGCGCCACTTTTCCAATACAAAACTAAAACAGAAAAATATTCTGACCTAAAGAATTTTATTGAGAAAAACTACAAAGATCTTGATAAAATAACACCGAAAGAATGGTCAGCTTTAATCGATTATCATATCGACAATTCTGTGTACAGTGCATTTGCAGAAGAGTTTACAGAACGTCCTGAGATAAAATCAGAACTTGATGATCTTCGTCAAAACTTATATTCGCAATGGATTTTTGATGATTATCTAAAAGCTGAAATCAACAAAGATGTTGCAAAACAAAAAGCTTACTACGAAAGCCATAAAGACCAATACAAATGGGAAAAAAGTGCTAAAAGTCGTGTAGCAATTATTTCGGATCCTAAGCTAGTTTCGGAGGTTAAAAAAGAAATGTCCGATACTAAAAAGTGGGAAGCTCTTAAAGCTAAATATGATAAAAAACTTAGTGATAAGAACAAAATCTTAGTAAGCTTCGAAGAAGGAAAAGTACCATCAACAGCGGAAGTTTTCACAGAATATAAAGTGCCTTACGAAAAAGGAATTCATCAAACTAAAGTTAAAGACCGCGACGTTATTGTTGCAGTGGACGAGCTTTTACCAGAAGAAACTATGATCTTCGAAGAAGCGCAAGACACGGTGAAAGATGCGATGACAGAGGCTATGTTGCAAGAGACACTTGCTAATCAAAAAAAGAAAGTTAAAGTGGAGATTCAACCTGGTTTTGTTGAAGATTTAAAGAAGACTTTTAAGAAATAATTATAATAAAAGATTGACTACAATCCATTTATAATACTATTTTTGCAAACAAATTTTACACAAAAAATAATGTTAAATAATTTTAAAGCGGTTTTTATTTTGTTAGCCTTGGTTCTTTTCAGCACCAAAATTAATGCTCAAATAAAGCCTGGACAGTTCTTAGATGGTATTGCTGCGGTTATCGGTGACGAAATTGTATTAGAATCTGACATCGAAGAACAAGCCAACTACGCACAACAACAAGGGACTAAAGTTGCAGATAAGTGTGAGTTTTTATCAAGCATCGTTAATAACAAAATCGTTATCTACGAGGCAAAAAGAGATACTGTTATCGAAAATCGTTCGGCGCAGATCAAAGATATGGCACTACAAAAGTATAACCAAATCTTGTCTCAGTTCCCAGATGAAAAGACAATGTTGGGCATGTACAAATTCCGTACAGGATATGAAATGCGTAACGCCATCGAAAAAATTGACTCCGACCAATATTACGGACAACAAAAATATGCGAGAATTACTGACAAAACAGACGTTACACCTAATGAGGTGACGGATTTTTTCAACCAATTCAAATTCCAATTACCACAAGTTAAAGACGAAGTTGTATTGGGTAAAATCAGTATTTTCCCAAAGTTAACGGAAGCTCACAAGCAAGAGTTAATTGATAAACTTAACAAAATTAAAAAAGATATCGAAGCTGGTGAATCTTTCGAAACACAGGCAAGAATCTACTCCGAAGATGAAGGTTCGGCTTCTAACGGAGGACTTTACAAAGCCATTAACAAAGGTCAAATGGTGAAGCCTTTCGAAGCGGCTGCGCTTAACTTACAAGACGGCGAACTGTCAGATCCTGTAGAATCAGAATTTGGTTTCCATTTAATTCAATTGATTAAAAGGACTGGTAACAAATACGATGCGAGACATATTTTGTTAAAAGCAACGCCAACCAAAGAAGAAATTGCTGCAACTAAAAAGCAGTTGGAAGATATTCGTCAGCAGATTTTGGATAAGAAAATGACTTTCAAAGATGCAGCCTACAAGTATTCTGACGATAAGTCAACTAAATTTAATGCGGGTGTTATGCAATCTCAAGATGGTGGTGACAAAATCGAAAAACTTCATCTAGATCCTACCATTTCTTATCAAATTGCAGGTCTTAACAAAGACGATATTACGGAGCCTTTCGAAGAAACTGTTAATAGAAAACAAGCTGTATCTATCGTAAGTGTTAATGACATTATCGACGCACATACGTTAGACCTTAACACAGATTACGAAAGAGTTAAAGACTATGCTCTTAACAAAAAGAAAGGCGAAATTGTTGACAAATGGGTGAAATCTAAAATCCCAAATATCTTTATTTCAATTGATGATAAATACAACGATTGCAAAATAAAAGATGCGCTTACTAAAAAGAAGTAATTTTTATTAAAAATATAAAACCTCACTAGCAACAGTGAGGTTTTTTTTATGTTTAAAATCGAAGTCCGTCCAAAAATAAATACTTATCTTTAATGCTATTAATTTCAAAAAATGAAGAAAGTAACGATTGGTGTAATCGCATTTTGCGGATTGCTAGTTAGTAATCATGCAGTAGCGCAAACAAACGGAGCTGCAAAAACTCCCGTTTCTAATAGTACAAAACAATATCAAGAAGCAGGCATCGACCTGTCAATGATGGACAAATCTGTCAGACCTCAAGATGATTTTTTCAGTTACGTTAATGGTAACTGGGTAAAAACTGCAAAAATTCCTGCAGATAAAGCGAGTTGGGGCTCTTTTAACGAACTTCGTGAGAAAACGGACGAAGCTTCGCTAGACATTCTTAATCACATTTTAACAGACAAATTTACGGCTGGTACCGAAGGTAAAAAAATCCAAGATCTTTACGCATCTTATATGGATCTAAAGAAAAGAGATGCTGATGGTCTTAAGCCTATACAAGCAGATTTTAAGAAAATTGATGCCATCAAAAATCTTAAAGATTTGCAATCATATCTTGACCAAGCGACCAAATATGGCGATAATCCGCTATACGATTGGCGCGTTGGTCCAGACCTTAAAGATTCTAAAAACAATGCCATTTATCTTGGTGCTGCAGATCTTGGTTTAGGAAAAGATTATTATCAAAAAGAAAACGAAGCCAACGCAAAAACCTTAGCAGAATATCAAAAACATGTTACTGCTTTATTAAATGTTTTAGGAAATAAAAACAGTTCTGAAGTTGCTAAAAACATCGTTGATTTCGAAAAATCTTTGGCTAAATCTTATTTAACTTTAGAACAAGGTCGCGACGCTAACAAACGTTATAACCCAAAGACAACTGCCGAATTATCAGCAATGGTTAAGAACGTTAATTTGTCACAATATTTAAAAAATGTTGGTGTTAACACAGATCGCGTTATTATCGGAGAATTGGCTTATTATGACAAACTAGATAGTTTTATTAATGAAAAAAATCTTCCTTTGCTAAAAGATTATATGAAGGTGAGATTGCTTTCTGGCAACGCAGGCGTTCTTAACCAAAACATGGACAAACTGAATTTCGATTTCTATAGCAAATATCTACAAGGTCAAGAAGAGCAACGTGCGCTTAATAAGCGTGGTCTGCAAATGATAAATGGTGTTTTGGGAGAAGCTTTCGGAAAGTTATATGTTGAAAAATACTTCCCAGAAGAAGCAAAAACACAAATGGAAGAATTGATTGGTTACCTTGTAAAAAGCTACCAAAAGCATATTTCTGAGTTAGAATGGATGTCTGCAACAACCCAACAAAAAGCTTTAGAAAAATTATCGAAATTCACTGTTAAAGTCGCTTATCCAGACAAATGGGAAGATTATTCTAAACTAAATATCGAAGGTCCTAACAAGATTTCTCTTTATGAAAATTTAAAAAATGTTTCGGCTTGGCGTTATTCTAAAAATTTAGAAAAAGTTGGAAAAGCAGTTGACAAAACAAAATGGGGCATGACACCACAAACGGTTAACGCTTACTACAGCCCATCTAACAACGAAATCGTTTTCCCAGCCGGAATTCTTCAGCCGCCTTTCTTTAACTTTAAAGCAGATCCTGCAGTTAATTTTGGTGGAATTGGTGCAGTTATCGGTCACGAAATCGGACATGGTTTTGATGACAGTGGTTCCAAATTTGATGGTGACGGAAACCTTAATAATTGGTGGACAGACGAAGATCGTAAAAACTTCGAAGCTGCTACTAAAAAATTAGGCGAGCAATACTCTAGCTACGAACCAGTACCAGGAACAAAAGTAAACGGAACCTTCACCATGGGAGAAAATATCGGTGATTTAGGAGGTGTTGCGGTCGCTTATGACGCATTGCAAATGTATCTTAAAGACAAAGGAAATCCAGGCTTAATAAGTGGTTACACACAGGATCAAAGATTCTTCTTGAGCTGGGCAACCGTTTGGAGAACTAAAGCAACAGAAAAATTCTTAACAAATCAGGTTAAAACAGATCCACATTCACCAGGAATGTACCGCGCTGTTGGACCTTTGGTTAATGTTGATGCATTCTTCAAAGCTTTCGACATCAAAGAAGGTGATAAACTTTACAAAAAGCCAGAAGACAGAATTAAAATCTGGTAATAAAAAATTTATAACAAAGGCTATCCGATTTTGGATAGCCTTTTATTTTTGAATTAATGTGGTCAAAAATAGTCTTTGCATAGACTTGATATAAGCTATTATTTTCTTGTTATTAATAGATTATTTATTTTAAATTTATAAAAAACAATCTATAAAATGAAAAAAATGAACAATTTACGGTGCTTTAATATCATCTTAGTATTTTCAGTATTGTTGATAACAGCTTGTAAGCAAGGACTGGATGAGCGGCAACAACTCTTCTTAGATTATGCAAAACTTGAAGACCGTTATCACAACACAGGCTTTTACAAAAATCTTGATTTGTACAATCTAAATACAGAACCTGTCATCTATAAAGATAGTGCATTTAATATCGAAAATTTTAAAGCAACAGTAGTCAAGAATTTTAAAATATATACAGAAGACGATCATATAGAGACCGATCTTGGTTACGAACTGCAATTTCCTTATCAATATGTTTTAACGCCTCAAAAGGACGGCAGCATACATACTAAACTTTCTGTTTTTGTTCCAGAAACCTATTATAAATTTTCTTTAAGTGCAAAAGATATCGGAAAATCGATATTAAAAGATTCTGTTGAGATTAGTCTTTTAGATATGACAAATGATGGCGCAACATTACTAGTCGAAAACAAAGCAGTGAGACAGAGTTATGATTACACTTATGATGTTTTTGAAAGAAAAGATACGTCTTCCGAAAAGGAAGAATATGTTTTACCTAAAAAGCCTGGCTACGGCGACTATTTATTCCATCGTGAAAGTATAGAAAGACCAAATTATAGTACTGTCGAAACAACAGATAGCCTCACTCGTGCAAGCTTTGCAAGACTAGAAATGAGCCTTGTTGACGAAAATGGAAAAACCCTAGCAAGCGAAGGCCGGATTAATGATTTTAGACATTATTTGTGGTACCGAAATCATGACATGCCTTATCCTGAACTTCTTTCCGAATACATGGACATCAAAGCCAAATATAAAGAATTGGACAAAGACCCATTACACAAATTCCATCCACTTTATATCGTCAATCTACAAGCGAATGGAAAAATTAACAAAGTTGAGTTCTTTTTAAGATCTCAAAAAGGCAAAGTCGTAGAAATCGATTTGGGTAACGTGAAGCCACAAGCCAAACCTACAAAAGCAATAACGGACGAAACCGAATTCCTTCCTTTAGCAAATATTGAAAGAGAATCTATTCAAAAAGCTTTAAAAACTAATTACCTTACAGTTCCCGTAAAATTAAATGAATCTGAAGATTTTATATTGTACACATCTGTCCCATACGGCTACAATAATAAAAATACGAATATGGGCTTTGAACATGTTAAATTAATTGGGGATAAAAAAGACACTGTTGCAATTGATGACATATTTACTGAAAACGATTATTTCGATATAGGAAGTTCTAATAGCTCTGGAAACTTACGAGCAGTCCGATTTTCTCCAAAAGCTATGAAACCGACCAAAATTATAGGAGATATCGATTTCGGAATCACTAATTATTATGATAAAGAATATCCAATTAATCGATTACCAAAAGGTTTGAGCATTGCTCCAGATGGCGTGACATTAACCATTCTTAAAAACGAACCAAGTCTAGAAGATGTTTCTGCGATCTATGCATTTACCAAAGAAGACAAAAAACACGCATTATCGACCGTAAGAATAGAAAACTATGATTATGCGAGCGAAAATTCGTTGTTACAATATGTGAAGAAACCTGCATATATTATAGTTCGATACAAAAAAGATAAAGACAAACGAGTGGAAGAAAAAATTCCGTTTGAGCTAAATATTCCCAATTCTAAAAAAGAATAGTAATAGAACTATCTTTAATATAAAACAAAAAAAGCTTTCAGAAATCTGAAAGCTTTTTTGCGATCCGGACGGGACTTGTACTTTTTTGACAAACATCCTATCCATAGGCTTTATACTGTTCCTTCAATTGTTAGGTCACTGAATAGGTCATTAACAAATTGATATAAAGAATGTCATTTTTTATTGATGCAAAGATAAAGATTTCTTAACAATCTGCAAATTTACTACTTTATTTTTTGAATAGGTTTATATAACTTACACAGTATCATAACAAAATATTTGTATTTCATTATTAATATATCGAGGCTATCCAATAATAAGGTGTGCTAATTGCTCATACTTAATGCCAGTATAAGCGCAAAACTCTTCAATAGTTAGATATTCACTGGGTTGTTTGTTCAGTTCTGCTTTTATTTTATGGACTAGCCGTGTACTTTGTCGGTAACTCTTCCCTGTTATCCGCTGGATGTCTTTAGCATATATGCATATTCTAGTCAGATCCTTTTTCATATGTAGATGCTTATTTTTTAGTACCATATGTTATCACACTCTACTTAGGTGTTTGTTTGTACAATAATTTTGGTCGTGGCGATTTCATAGGTTAAACTTAAATGGGATTAGACGTACTTATAACTTAACTACATGCAAGTTATGTCTTTTTGGGAGTGATCATTTGATATTGTTATGGACAAAGTATTCACATTAGGACATACGGTATAGCGCTCTCTTTGAATTTACTTTATATAATGCAACATTTGTCTTCAAATCAATCTAAATCATGTTGCAACAGCCTAAGATTGAAGTGTAATTAAATGCGTATTAATCTTAAATCTTATTACAATGGCAAGACAAAAAAGTATTGTAAAACTGGATGGTACTATTGGAGGCATCACTTTTTACAAGTCTAAGGAAGGCTATTTAGCCCGAGAAAAAGGAGGCGTATCTGCTGAAAGAATCCGCAATGATCCCGCTTTCCAAAGAACGCGAGAAAACAATGCAGAGTTTGGGCGTGCAGGTAAAGCTGGAAAAGTTCTACGAAATTCTATACGTCAATTACTTCAGAACATCAATGATAGTCGAATGGTAAGTCGTTTGACAAAAAAGATGGTCGAAGTTATCAAACTAGATGCTGTTAATCCTAGAGGACTCAGAAATGTTATTGATGGTGAAGCGGAACTTCTTATGAATTTCGATTTCAATGCTAATGGAAAATTAGGAAACACTGTTTATGCTCCGTGGAATAAAACATTGGATCGACCTACAGGTGAAGCAGGTGTAAATTTTGATCCGTTCGTTCCAGCGAAAATGATTGCCGCTCCTGGGGGTACAACTCATTTTAAATTGACTGCAGCTGCAATGGATATTGATTTCGAAGCGGAAGTTTATGTTGCTCCCATTGGAGAAAGTATCATTTTACCTTGGGACAATACCTTAACTGCTGCAATTGACATTCCTCTTGTGCTACCCGAATTGTCGACACACCCTCTATTTTTAGCTTTAGGCATTGAGTTCTTTCAAGAAGTGAATGGTGAAAAATATTCGTTAAAAAACGGAGCTTTTAATGCTTTAAAGATCATTGATGTAGTTGTTTAATGCTCTAATTATGAAATTAGTTTTAGAACGTCAATATCATGTATCAGGCACTAATGGGACTTTATACTTTGAGGACAAAGAGATCTGCAAGACGATTGAATTAGCTTGGAAAAATAACCAAAGAAGAATTTCATGTATTCCAGAAGGTTTGTATCGAGTTAAAAAGCGTTTTAGTCCAAAATTCAAATGGCATTTAGAAGTACGGAATGTAAAAAACAGAGATTTAATTCTCTTTCATCCTGCCAATAATGCTTTGAAGGAATTAAATGGTTGCATTGCTCCAGTTTCGGAGCTGACTGGAGAAGGAAAAGGAATCCGTTCACGGATTGCCTTTGAGCGATTGAAAAATATACTTTTTCCATATCTAGAAAAAGGCTTTGTAATTAATCTAACAATTAAAAAATCAACGACATGAAAAAAGTAATGGAAAGAATGCAGGAGCCTACTCCAAAATTCTTTAAAACAATAAGAAATTTAGGTTTAGTGCTTACAGCTGTAGGAAGTGTTATTGCGACAGCTCCCGTTTCGCTGCCAGCAATTGTAATAACAATAGCTGGATATATTGCGGTTGCTGGAGGAATCGCATCCGCGATCAGTCAAACAGCAGTTTATAGGGATGATTAAAATTCGTTCCTAGAATTAACATCAACTATCGATGAATTATTTAGATAATTCGACTAAACTAAGTACAGCATTTGGTACTCTACTAACGATATTTGTCAATATACAAACCGAAGACCTGATCAAAACCATTTTACTCGCAGGATTAGGAGGTGCTTCCAGTTTTTTGATGACATTATTACTAAAATTTCTTATTAAATTATTAAAAAACAAGTTCTAAAAGTTGTGGTGACTAAGAACAAAATAGCCTCTCAGAATTTTGAGAGGCTATATTTTGTTTTAAATACTGAATTCTTAAATCTTATTAGATTTGAAAATAATACTTTCGCACTAGAACAGAACGAAGTTCGGAAAGCTGCTTGAGTTGCTCAGTAAACTTTTGTTCTAACTGATAAACGGCTTTGATGTCGAAAAGGATTTTGGCGTTCTGCTCCATCTTCTTAAGACTAGGAATGATGAAATTTTGTATAATTTTCTTAAGTTCAAACAAACGAAGCATTTCAATCACACTTCCGCATAAATAAGGATGAAAAAAGCCATTTTTCAAAAGTGTAAAAAATGTCCAGTACAGGTTTTCGCGTTCTTCTTGGTCGTTGCAATACAGGATAAAACAGTTGGGGCAAGGTTCAAACAATGGTTTTCCTGCGTTGTGTCCTCTTGAAAGGATAAATAGAGCATTTTCGGGCGTTTCTTTTTCAGAATTGTACGTACGTACTTTAAAATTTGTCATGGCTTGAGATTTAAAATTTTATGCTGCGCCGAAAATTTTTCAAAAGAAAACGAAGAAAAAAACCGAAAAAAAAAGAAAAAAAGAAAGCCCTCTTGTAAGGGGGCGTGGCATTGTGTCAAGGTTTTTTGCTAAAAGTTTTTGCATATATTTTAGATGCAAAAATCTTTTTGCAAAAACCCGTAGGGCTTGACCTTTACACAATATAGCGGCTGGATTAGGAAGCCCCCTATCTTTTTTTCTTTTTTTATTTTTTGGCCGAAGTTCGGCTTCCATTTCTTCTTATGATTATGCTAAAAAACTAATATTCTAGGGTAAACGATAATTAAAAGGTGTGGGAAGATGCTTGGCAAAGAACGGTGAGCAATGGAAAAGGCAGGTGTATATGGCAGTTGAAATTTGCTTTGGCGATATACTCCTGCATGCGGTGACGTATTGGTAGGGATATGCTTGCATATACCTATTGTGAAGGAACTGGAGAAGCTTGGATTTAGCTTTGGGAATCTCTGGTAAAAATGGGTAGATAAGCTCGCACAAAAAAGATGCTTGAGAAAAGATTCAAGAACCGAGCATCTAGATACAAGAACTAAATATGATGAGCGTTGGAAAAGATAGCTGTATGACTAATTGACGGAAGGAGCTTTGTTGGATATTGTAAAGGCCGATGAAAAAATACACTGAAACTATTTGCCTATGAAACTAGCGTATTTTTGAATTGGGATTGAAACAAAGCGTTGGCATAAGCTCCTATAGGAATGAATGAATACTGCTATGCGCGTGAGTACTTCGGCAGGCTCAGCACAGGCACAGTGGCTGATTGCGTGAACTATTTTTTTATTATCTATAAAATAGTTTCTCGCAAGAAGCGACTGTAACGATTGGCAAAAGACTACTCTATCTGCATCTTTTTTGTGCATCCTATAAAATGGGTGGGTTGGGAGAAAAGCGTTGGCAAAGCCTAGGCGCAAAAGGGCTATGCCCGTTACTAGGGAAACATTTAACATAACCCCACATTATAGGCACAATATGATGGTAGTTGCTGTAGCCCTTCGACAGACTCAGAACAGGCAGGTGGAAGCAATCTCCGTAGCGTTGGCTGCTGACTATAATGTTTGTTATGTTATTTGCTGAGGCAAGTGAAGAAATATTATTTTATATTTTTCTAGCAGACGCAAGATATTAATATAAACTAATGCAAATTAAAGAGCATTTATTTTTTTTAGAACAATCAAAAATTATCAATTCATTTTTTCAAAGTATAAAGTGTCAAATTAATCACATTTGTTTCTCCACCAAATACTTCCAATACCGCCTTGGAACGTGTTGCAGGTGGAGTTTCATGTTTTTTCGGGCTTCAATATTGGTGCTTTTGAAATACTGTTGCCACAAGGTTTGATATTTTTCTTCCGTTTCATCAAAGCTTATGATGTTTTCGGAATTTGTTAATGCGTTTTGTTGATGGGGTGTTAAATACACTTCCGAGAGTGTTTGCTGATCATATAGAACGCCGTATTTTCGTTTTACGTCATAAATAAGCCATTTTTGATCTGCATATCGCTTTCTAAAAAAATCTGAAATTAGAGGTAAAACATTGAAATCAGGCTCGATCATACAATAAAACATACCATCTTCACTCTTTTGAAACCGAACAAAAGCTTTCATGCGGTGGCGCTCCCGATCGACGCTGGTTAACGTTTTGTGAAACAGCAATATCTGTGCATCCCCATAATTATCTAAAATATCTTTTTTTCCTAAAAATTGTTTCTGAACGATATATATTAAAGCCTTCCAAGCTTCGGGTTTTTCAGACAAGAAGACTTTAAAAATATCTGTTTTGTGTTTTGGTGAACATACTTTGTGTAAACCTTTTTGTACACGTTGGGCTTTTTGGAAATCCGTAACTACATCAAAAACTTCCTCAAAGAGCGGCGCAAAAAAATCATCTTGTACCACTAAGCTCACCTCGAAATGTTTGCGTTCAAAACTTTCGAATAAGGCGGTTAGAAAACCTTGGTAACTTCCATCAAAACTATAAATCATTATTTAATCTTGCTGCGTCCATACCAATTTTGAAGTGTCGTAGCCGTGCTTTTGAGCAAATTCTATGTACCTCTGTTTGGTTGCTTCAGGAATTGATTTTGTTCTAGAAAGCATCCACATATAATCGGTGCTTTCACCAAAAATGAGGGCTGTCTGATAATCGGGTTCCATCATTACGACGTTATATTCAGAATAAAAAGGTCCGAAAAATGAGACTTTCAATGCTGCTTCATTTTCAGAACCTACAAATTTGGCCTTTCCTGTGGCTTCTTCCCATTTGTTTTTTACAAAATTGAAGCCTTTATTAACCACTTTAATTTTGCCATCCTCGCGTTTGGAATAATTTGCGGTCACGTTTTTTAAATCTTTTTCAAATTTAAAATCAAAACGTGCCACCTCATACCAGGTTCCCAAATATTTGTCGGCATCAAAATTTTGAACCACCTGCAAATTATTGCTCATTGCTTTTTTTCCCGAGCAAGCCAATAACCCAGCAATAACACCAACGCCAGCAACGGCGAACATTACTTTTTTTAAACTTTTATTTTTCATTTTAATTTTTGTTAAAGCACAACAATTTTCCCGCCAAAATTCACTCTCTTAAAAAATTAAAAATTTTAGCATCGTCTGATTAATGGCAGACTTCTTGAATACATCATAATTATAAATCAATTTAGTATGAAAAAATTTACACTAGGCTTTTTTGCCATTTTAGGCATTTCTTTACTGACGAGTTGCGAAGCTGTGAATACCATTTTTAAGGCTGGAATGTGGTGGGCTTTTATCCTTATTTTTGGAGGTGTTGCATTAGTCATTTGGCTTATTTCTAAATTTATGGGAGGAAATAAGAAATAGTTATTTTTCCCAATAATGTAGGAAAAGGATGACGTTATCGTTCATCCTTTTTGGTTATTTAAAATAAACTGAGCTGATTACTAGGAATTGTAGATTTATATTTGCTTTGGGAAGTACTTGTAATTAAAGATTTAACTTTTAAAGGTGCTAATTCCCCCAAACGTGTTACAGTATCGGCGCAAGTCATAAAATACTGTGCTCTGTTAAAACTTATCCCCATTTTCCTGACTTGATATTCGTGCAGTTTTCCAAATTTTCTACTCTTTACAATTTTCATTGCTGATTGTCGACCAATTCCAGGAATTCTAATAATTTCTTGATAACTCGCCTTGTTAACATCAATTGGAAAAAAATGCGGATTCCGCAGTGCCCAACCCAATTTCGGATCTATATCCATGTCCAAATTGCTGAATGACGGATTCAGAATTTCATCTAATTTAAAATCATAAAAACGCAAAAGCCAATCTGTTTGATACAATCTATTTTCTCGAATTAATGGTGGTTGCGAGCCAATCTGAGGGAGCAAAGCATTTTCGTTATTAATGGGAATATAGCCGCTATAATAGACTCTTTTCAATTTGTAATTCTGATAAAACTCGTTGGCAACGCTCATAATTTCGAAGTCGTTTTCGGGCGTTGCCCCGATTACCATTTGCGTACTTTGACCTGCTGGAACAAATAGAGGTTTAGATTTTATTAATTTGGATTGCGCTTTTAACTCACTAATTTGATTTTGAACAAAAGCCAAAGGTTTTCTTACGCTGTCATGATCTTTTTCGGGAGCCACCATTTTCAGTCCTTTTTCGGTAGGCATTTCCAGATTAATGCTCATCCTATCAACGTATAAACCCGCTTCTTTAATCAATTCTTCACTAGCTCCAGGAATGGTTTTCAGGTGAATGTAACCGTTATAGCGTTCTTCTTTACGAAGTTTTTTAACAATACGCATCAGGCGTTCCATCGTAAAATCAGCATTTTTGAAAATTCCAGAACTTAAAAAAAGACCTTCAATATAATTTCTGCGATAAAAATTCATGGTTAATTCTACCACTTCATCAACCGTAAATGCTGCCCTTTTAACATCGTTACTTTTTCTGCTTACACAAAAGGAGCAATCGTAAATACAATGGTTGGTGAGTAAGATTTTGAGCAAAGAAACGCATCTCCCGTCCTCGGTATACGTGTGGCAAATTCCTGAAGATGACGCATCGCCAATACCGCCCGTATTTTTCCTTTTACTACCGCTTGAACTGCAACTTACATCATACTTCGCAGCATCAGCCAAGATCATTAATTTTTCCTGAATTCTATCCATTCCGCAATTCTAATTTTTAAAAATACAAAATGTATATCAAGTTGAAAAACAATTTTTGATACAATTTGTATCAAAATTGCCACATGGTAATTTAAAAATTTGTGAATGATTTTTAAATTTTGTTGAGATAATTTTACTAAATAATATTTTTATTTAAAAAAATGATAACTTTTATGGCACTACTTTTGTTAAGAAATTTCCACACTTTTATACATCATTTTTAAAGGATTTGATGTAGGCTTTACTTTTTTTAGAATTTAACTTTAAAAAGAAAAAAAATATTGCACCTAATCCAAAAAAATATTTTATGAACAAAAACAAACAATCCGATGCAAAATTCCACCAAATGAAGCAGGCAACGGTGGAAAATTCTAATCAAAAATTGACAACCAATGATGGTGTCCCGATTTATGATAACAACAACACTTTGAAAGTTGGAGATCGCGGCCCTTCTCTTCAGCAAGATCACATTTATTTTGACAAGTTAGCGCATTTTGACCGTGAAAGAATTCCGGAGCGTGTCGTACATGCCCGAGGTAGCGGTGCGCACGGCATTTTAGAAATCCATGAAGATATTTCCGAATATACGTGTGCGAAATTTTTGCAGAAAGGAACCACAACGCCGCTGTTTACACGTTTTTCTACAGTTGCGGGCTTTAAAGGTTCGACTGATTTGGCTAGAGATGTGCGTGGTTTTTCGGTTAAATTTTATACAGAAGACGGGAATTATGATTTGGTAGGCAATAATATTCCTGTTTTTTTTATTCAGGATGCGATGAATTTTCCAGATTTAATTCATTCTGTAAAGCCTGAACCTGATAAAGAGTATCCGCAAGCCGCTTCGGCGCACGATACGTTTTGGGATTTCATTTCCTTAATGCCCGAATCTGCACACATGATCATGTGGGCGATGTCTGATAGAGCCATTCCGCGAAGTTTGCGTATGATGGAAGGTTTTGGGGTGCATACCTTCAAATTAGTGAATAAAGATGGTAAAGCCACCTTTGTGAAATTCCATTGGAAACCAAAATTAGGAGTACATTCCGTGGCTTGGAACGAAGCTCAAAAGTTGTCTGGATTTAATTCAGATTTTCACCGTCAAGATTTGTACGAAGCTATTGAAGCGGGCAACTATCCACAATGGGATTTGGGCGTACAGTTGATTCCTGAGGAAGATGAGTTCAAATATTCTTTTGATATTTTAGATGCCACCAAATTGGTTCCAGAAGAATTGGTTCCAGTAAAAATCATCGGAACGATGACTCTGAACCGCAATCCTGAAAATTTCTTCGCTGAAACAGAACAAGTCGCTTTCGACCCTGGAAGAATTATCCCTGGTATTGATTTAACCGACGATCCTTTGTTACAAGGAAGAGTTTTCTCCTATATGGATACTCAAAATTATCGATTGGGCGGCGCTAATTTTCATGAAATCCCAATTAACAGGCCTGTTAATCAAAAACATAACAACCAAAAAGATGGAACAGGAAGAATTGATATTTTGAAAGGTGGCGTTAGCTATTTCCCCAACAGTAAAGCATCGGGATGCCCTTATCATGCCATGTTGAAGGGTGAAGAAGGATTCCAGTCGCACGAGCAACAAGTGGATGGCAAAAAAGTGCGAGCGCGTTCCGATTCGTTTGCTGACCATTTTAGCCAAGCTACATTATTTTTTAATTCTCAAAGCGAGGCAGAAAAACAGCACATTATTAATGCATTAAGTTTTGAACTTAGCAAAGTAAACGATCCTAAAATCAGAGAACGTCAGGTTGCTATTTTAAATCAAATTGATGCAGATTTAGCAAAAAAAGTGGGTGACAATCTCAATATCACACCTCCAAAGGAATTGGATGAATTAACTTTAAAATTTGCTAGACAAAATCATCCGAACTACCCATTAAAAGTAAAGAAAAATGAGATCAGCTCTTCCGACGCACTTAGCATGAAGGTAAAAGCAGGAGAAGGAACGATTAAAACCAGAAAGGTTGCCTTTTTGGTGGATAACGGCGTTTCCAAAGCGAGTGTTGATGAATTTAAAAAAGCTTTAGAAAAAGAAGGTGCCGAAGCCGTTTTAATTTCGTCTAAAGTGGGTCCTCTCACTTATCAAGAAGGCTATACCGAAAATATCGAACACACTTATCTTACCGATCCATCAGTTTATTATGACGCTGTTTTTACGCCAGGAGGCAAATCGGTAGACGCGCTAAAAAAGAATGCTGATTACTATGAATTTATCAACGATGCCTATAGACATTGTAAAGTATTAGCTTTTGCTAAGGAAGCGGAAAGCTTATTGGATAGATCTTTTGTAGAGGTTGACAAAGGGGTTAAACTGGAAAGTAAAGAATCCAATTGGGTAGAATCTTTTATTAACACTATGAAACTGCATCGCATTTGGGAGCGTGAAGAACAAAGAAAAGTGCCTTCATAATATAGACTGCACAAAACAATATAAATCCATAAAATACACAAAATGATTTTACAACTAAGTCCAACTATACTTGTAGATACGCCTTTGGGACGTGGTCACACTATATTTATTATCGATTATGGCATGCATCAAAACTCCTGCTGGGTGGTCGCCATGGAAAAAGATGGTATTGTAAAACATTTTGATAGTAACGATGTCATTGTATGTACCAATTTCACTTTTCATATTAATGAAGAAAGAAATTGCTTTCCTCACAGTCCCGAAATACCAATTAATAAAATATAAAATCACCAAATTATGGGAAATGCACAATCACCGACAGAAAATTTGAGCGGGAATGCCGCCATCGAAAAAATTAAAGCTATTGCTGAAACTGCCCGAACTTGCTTTTTTACCACCAATATTGGCGGCAATACCACGAGCAGACCCATGGCTCTGCAAGAAGTGGATGAGACGGGCAATTTATGGTTTTTGAGCGACGTTCGTTCACTAAAAAATGATGAAATAGAAGTCAATCCTAATGTAGAACTGTATTTTATGAATAATTCTAAATACGAATACATCTTTATTAAGGGAAAAGCCAGTGCTTCGCAAGACAAAAGCTTAATCGAAAAATATTGGTCCAATTTTGCTAATGCTTGGTTCGATGGTAAAGATGACCCTAATATCAGTTTAATAAAAGTTTCGCCTAATGATGGCTATTATTACGAAACCAAAGACAATAAATTTATTGCCATGTCGAAAATGCTTTTTGCTGCCGTTACGGGAAGTCCAATTGAAGACGGAGGAATAGAAGGCGAACTTAAGATTTAATGAAGCTTCCCATAGCATATCATCCAAAATTTGATTCATTAACACCTCGTGAAAATGATTTGTTGGAACAAACTTTGACCACAGTTTCGAAATTTGTAAATAAATCTGGAAAAATAAGCACGGTAAAATATTCTACCAGAGATGCACACGCAAAATCGTATTCTTATTTGAAAGGACGATTTATTCCCTCAAAAGATGAAAATCTAAAAGAATTTTTTCCTGAAAATGAGTACAATGCTCTGGTGCGATTATCACACGCCAATTTGAAAATTTCAAAGTCTGATCGACAACTTCCTTTGTTTGGTTTTGCTTTAAAAATTGATGATGATTCTTCCACGATTGCAAATTATCCACTGGTGAATTTTCCGTTATTTATGACAAAATCTGTCAGTGTTTTTCTGAAAGTTTTTATGGCAATTAACCGTTTTTTTGCGGGTTCCATTGTTACAAAACCATTTCAGGCATTTAAAATTTTAATTTCTGGTGTACCAATGGCCTTCGAAACAATGAATTGGTCTTTCGTTTCTGCCATTAGAAATTGGATTAAAAGTTTCAAGTATTTCATTCTAGCAAGAAGTTATTATTCTGTTGGTGCATATCGTTTAGGTAACAAAATCATTAAAATAAAAGCAATTCCGCTGCAATTCGACCCCGAATTTTCAACAGGAATTTCAGTTTTGGAAGATGTGAAATCTTACATTTCAAAAAATGATTTGAAGTATAAAATTTTATATCAAATTGCTTACGAGGAGAAATATCAACCGATTAATAATTTAACCAAAGATTGGCGAAAAACCGACTTTTTGGACTTTGGTATTATTGAATGTAAAGAAGTTTTAGAAGAAACAAATTTGGAATTAGAACAGCTCTCATTCAATCCTTTTGATAGTAAAAAAGAGTTGCAACCCGTTGGAAAAATTCAACAAATTAGAAAAAAAGTATACGAGCGGTCCATCGAAACTCGCAATCATAGCAACGAAAAAATATAATATTATGGATTCTATAGACACAATTACAAGTTTAGTTACAAAAACAGCGGTTATTACAGGTGCTTCAAGTGGTGTTGGATTGGCAACGGCGCAATTGTTTGCAGAAAATGGCTACCAAATAGTCTTAGCAGCAAGAGGAAAAGAAGGTTTGGAGAAAGCGGTTGCAGAGTGCAATGCTTTAGGTGGAAAAGCCGTATACAAAACCACCGATGTTTCGAACGCCAATGACGTGAAAGATTTGGTAGAATTTGCATTGAAAGAATTTGGTAGAATCGATGTTTGGGTGAACAATGCAGGTGTTATGGCAAGCGGAAAATTCGAGGAAATCCCAATGGACATTAACGAGCAAGTTATCAAAACCAATTTAATGGGTTATATGCATGGCGCTTATTACGTTTTGCCCGTTTTTAAAGAACAAAATCAAGGCGTTTTAATTAATAATGTATCTATTGGAGGCTATATGCCTGCTCCGTTCAGTTCGGTATATTCGGCAACAAAAACAGGTATTAAAGGCATGATGAGTGGTTTGCAGAGCGAGTACAGCGTGTATCCACAAATTCATATTTGCAATATTTATCCGCAAGTTCAACAATCTACAGGGAATATGCATTCGGCAAAATTTTCGGGTTTAGATTTTAAAATTCCTCCATTTGCAGCAAATCCGCGAGATACCGCTCAAGTAATTTATAATTTGGTGAGCAAACCTAAAAACGACACTTTTCCAGACGCTACTTCTTTTATGCTAAAGCTTGCTCATGGTGCTTTTCCAGAAACTTTCACCAATTTGGCAACAGGTGCATTAAGGCTAATGATGACATTAAAAAAAGGAAAAGATGATGAAGGCAATGTATTAGAACCGTCAGACAATCCACACCGAGTGTATGGCGAATCGGCACTTCCAAAACCGTCTAAAGCAACCAAAACAATCTTGGGAACCGCGCTCGCCATTGGCGCAGGATTTTTAGTGGCCAAACATTTGAAAAACAATTCAAAAAAACTCGATTAGGTTGAAGCTGCTAAAATTCACATCCAAAGGCATCTATTGTGTTCCAGGGAAATTTTATATCGATCCTTGGCGACGTGTGGATTTAGCAGTCATCACGCATGGTCACGCCGATCATGCGAGAAGTGGCATGAAGAAATATCTGTGTCATCATTTTACAAAACCTATTTTGTATTCACGAATTGGTCGAAATATAGAATGTGAAAGTGTAGCCTATGGTGAAGTGATAAACATTAACGGCGTAAAAGTTTCTTTGCATCCGGCAGGACATATTATTGGTTCTGCGCAAATTAGGATGGAATACAAAGGCTATGTCTCCGTAATTTCTGGCGATTATAAAATTCAAGATGATGGACTTTCAACGCCTTTTGAAGCTGTAAAATGCAATGAATTTGTTACTGAAAGTACTTTCGGACTTCCTATTTACAATTGGCTTTATGTTGAGGAACAAGAAAATCAAATGAAAAACTGGGTAGAGCAAAACCGTAAAAATGGTAAAACATCCGTATTCATCGGTTATTCATTAGGGAAATCTCAGCGAATTATGAAAGCTTTGGAAGATTTGGGTGAGCTAAATGTTCATTATTCTATCGCGAAACTCAATGAAGCTTATGAAAGTGTGGGTGTAAAACTTCCAGATTACACAACCATTGATTTACGTGACGATAAAAAACATTTGGATGGAAAAATAATTCTGCTACCACCCGCATTGGTCGACAATCCAGCAATGAAAAAAATCCCGAATATGGCGTACGCTATTTGTTCAGGGTGGATGCAAATTCGGGGTGCTCGAAGATGGCGCAGTGCCGATGCAGGTTTTGCGATTAGCGATCACGCCGATTGGCAAGGCTTATTAACAGCAATAAAAGCGACTGAAGCTGAAAAAGTGTACGTAACTCACGGTCAGACCGCTGTTTTCTCTAAATATTTAAATGAAATCGGAATTCAATCCGAAGAAGTAAAAACCGAATACGGCGATGATGAAGAAAAAACGGAAATCGATGAATCAATTTAAAAAAGCAATGATTACAAAGTAAGTTTTTAAGTAAAAATATAAATGAAAGATTTCGCCACATTAATCAATGCACTTGATAGCACCAACAAAACTTCTTTGAAACAAGAGGCGATTATCGAGTTTCTGAAAGTGGCGTCTTCGCAGGATAAGATGTGGTTTTTGGCTTTGTTTACTGGTAGAAAACCCAAGCGAAATGTCAATTCCACCTTAATGAAAACATGGGCAATGGAAGTTGCGCAAATACCAGAATGGCTGTTTGTAGAAAGTTATTCCAGCGTGGGCGATTTAGGAGAAACCATTTCCCTGATTTTACCACCACCAAGCAAAACGATTGACTATTCTTTGTCCGAATGGATGCAGAACATCATCAATCTCAAAGATAAAACCGAAACTGAGAAGAAAGATTTTGTTCTCGAAGCTTGGAGCGGTTTGGATTATGTGGAGCGGTTTATTTTCAATAAACTTTTGGGCGGAAGTTTCAGAATTGGTGTTTCCAGTAAAACTTTAATCAATACGCTTGCAAAATATTATAATTTAGACCCAAATGCCGTTACGCACAGCATTATGGGGACTTGGACGATAGAAGAAGTCGATTTTGAAAAACTAATTAAAGGAGAATATACCGCAACCCATTTGTCCAAACCTTATCCATTTTGTTTGGCTTATGCATTGGAAAAGGCTATCGAAGACTTGGGCGAAACCGAAGATTGGTTGGTAGAATATAAGTGGGACGGCATTCGCGGACAACTTATCAAGCGCGATGGCGAAGTTTTTATTTGGTCCAGAGGTGAAGAATTGGTGACGGATCAATTTCCCGAAATTCGAGATGAACTTTTGCAATGGAAAGGCAATTTTGTTTTAGATGGCGAAATATTAGTATATAAAGACGGTCAAGTTTTGAATTTTACGGAACTTCAAAAACGCTTGAATCGTAAAAATTTAACGAAGAAAATGTTGGAAGAAATTCCCATTGTTGTATTTGCGTACGACGTTTTAGAATATGAATACGAAGATTTCCGAGAAAAAACTATGGCGGAAAGACGTCTTAAGTTAGAAGAAGTTTTGGAGGATAATTCGTCAGAAAGAATTCAAAGTTCGGAAAAAATTGTTTTCGAAGATTGGAGGCAACTTCCTGCGATTCGAGAAAACGCAAGAGAAATTAACAGCGAAGGTTTGATGTTAAAAAATGCGCATTCACCTTATCATACCGGCCGCAAAAAGGGCGACTGGTGGAAATGGAAACTCGATGCTTTAACAATTGATGCTGTTTTAATTTACGCTCAAAAAGGTAGCGGACGACGAAGCGGCTATTACACCGATTACACTTTTGCTGTGAAAAAAGATGATCAATTAGTCACTATCGCCAAAGCCTATTCTGGATTGACGGATAAAGAAATTCAGGAGGTTAGCAAATTTATTTCTAAAAACGTCGTTGAAAAATTTGGTCCTGTACGAACGGTGAAACCCCAATTGGTTTTTGAGTTGGCTTTTGAAGGAATCGGCTTTAGCAGCCGACATAAATCGGGTGTGGCATTGCGTTTTCCAAGAATTTTACGTTGGCGACGGGATAAAAAAGTGGATGAAATAGACGATATTGAAGATATTAAAAAATTAATCAAATGACCGAAAAATTTGAACAATCCGCAGGCTATCAACTCATCAAAAATTGGATGGAAGCCAAAGGTATGTCGGCTTTTTCTTTTCAGAAGGAAGCTTGGCAACGCTTTGGTAGCGGATATTCTGGGATGGTTGTTGCGCCAACAGGATTTGGGAAAACCTATTCCCTATTTTTAGCGGTTGTCATCGATTTTTTTAATCATCCCGAAAAATTCGGAAATGGCTTAAAACTCCTTTGGATCACACCACTTCGGTCGCTGGCAAAAGATTTGGCGAGAGCCATGCAAGAAGCGATTGACGAAATTGGCTTGGATTGGGTGGTAGAAGTGCGCAACGGCGATACGGATGCAAAACAGAAGACCCGACAAACCAAAAATATGCCCGATGTACTTTTGGTAACGCCCGAAAGTTTGCACCTTCTTTTGGCTCAGAAAAACCACGAAAGATTCTTCAAAAATCTGCAATCTGTTGTTGTGGATGAATGGCATGAATTGTTGAGCACCAAACGTGGTGTTATGACAGAGTTGGCTTTGGCGGTACTGAAATTTCAACAACCAAAAGTAAAAATTTGGGGAATTACTGCCACCATCGGAAATTTGGATGAAGCTTTAGAGGTTTTAATTCCCGATGCTAAAAAAAGAACAAAAGTTGTCGCGAAAGAGCAAAAAAAAATAGAAATTCTTTCCGTGTATCCTCCAGAAGTAGAGATTTTGCCTTGGGCAGGACATTTGGGCGGAAAGTTAGTTCAGGAAGTCGTTCCTATCATTTTAAAAAGTAAGTCAACATTAATCTTTACGAATACGCGAAGTCAGAGCGAAATGTGGTATCAGCTTTTGTTGGAGGCTCATCCCGATTTTGCGGGACAAATTGCGTTGCATCACAGTTCTATCGATGCGAATTTGCGTCAATGGGTAGAAGAGAATTTGAGTTCGGGATTATTAAAAGCGGTTGTTTCCACATCGTCTTTGGATTTGGGTGTCGATTTTAAACCTGTAGATACAGTCATCCAAATTGGCTCCAGCAAAGGCGTTGCGCGCTTTATGCAGCGTGCAGGACGAAGCGGACATTCGCCGTTTGAAACCTCCAACATCTATTTTGTACCCACGCATTCCTTGGAACTGATTGAAGCTTCAGCTTTAAAAGAAGCCGTTAAAAATAAGGTGATTGAAAAAAGAGAACCTTTTGTTTTGGCGTATGATGTTTTGGTGCAATTTCTGGTAACTTTGGCTTTGGGCGGCGGGTTTTATCCTGATGAAATTTATCCAATTATTAAAAACACCTATGCTTTTTCTGAAATAACGGACGAGGAATGGCAATGGTGTATTTTCTTCATCACCCAAGGCGGAAAAACGGGTAAAAACTACGAAGAATTTCATAAAGTGGTGAAACAAGAAGATGGAAAATTAGTTGTTGAAAAACGAAAAATCGGCATGCTTCACCGTATGAACATTGGTGCCATAGTCAGCGATTCGATGTTGAGAGTAAAATTTTTGTCAGGCGGTTATATCGGCATGATCGAAGAATATTTTATATCCAAATTGCATAAAGGCGACAAATTTGTTTTAGCAGGACGCGTGTTAGAGTACAAGATGCTAAAAGATATGACGGTCTACGTAAAATCTTCGAGTGGAAAAGCCATTACGCCCAGTTGGCTAGGTGGAAGATTGCCTTTGTCCTCCAATTTAAGTTTCTTTTTAAGGAAAAAATTAGCCGAATCGCTTTCGCCAAACGCTCGAGAAAAGGAACTGCGATTTTTACATCCTTTATTAATCAATCAAAATGAAAATTCGCACATTCCCAAAGAAGATGAATTTTTGGTGGAACGCATTAAAACAAGAGAAGGTTATCATTTGTTTTTTTATCCATTTGAAGGGCGTTTGGTGCATGAAGTGATGGCTGCGTTATTGGCATTTCTGATTTCGAAATTATATCCGATTAGTTTTTCTATGGCGATGAACGATTATGGTTTCGAACTTTTTTCGGATAAAGAAATTAAATTGACAGAAGCAGAATTATACCACATTTTATCGAAAGACAACTTAATGCAAGATGTGGTAGCCAGCGTTAATGCGACTGAAATGGCGCGCCGAAAATTTAGAGATATCGCCGTAATTTCAGGAATGGTGGTGCAAACGATGCCTGGAAGACAAGTTAATAACAAATCTTTGCAGGCTTCATCGGGCATTATTTTTTCGGTTTTGGAAGATTATGACCCGCAAAATGTGTTGCTGCGACAAGCCTATACCGAAGTTTTTAATCAACAATTAGAAGAACAACGATTGACAGCGGCTTTTGAAAGGATTAGTAAAAGTAAAATCATCTATGTGGATTCGGATCAGTTTACACCACTGAGTTTTCCGATAAAAGTGGACAGTTTGCGCCAATCGCTTACCAGTGAAGATTTGGGTACGAGAATTAGAAAAATGCAAGAGGCAAATTTGAAGAAAAAAACCAAGCGAAAATGATTTTAGCGGAGAAAACGATTGTCATACAGCAACATACTTTTGTATTAACCAATCAACGATCGTTGTTTTGGAAGGAAGCAAAAAGCTTAATTTTATCGGATTTGCATTTGGGCAAAACCGCTCATTTCAGAAAAAATGGCATCGCTTTACCATCCGAAATTATTGAGAAGGACTTGCAACGTTTGTCGGATTTAGTCAAGCATTTTGAACCTCAGAAACTGATTATTGTCGGTGATTTTGTTCATGCAGGAAAAAATTCGGAATTCAATTTATTCTCTGAATGGAAATGCCAGTTTCCAGAGTTAAAAATTATTTTAGTGAAAGGCAATCACGACCGAATTTCAAAAGATAAATTATATGAAATTGGCGTTACGGAAATTTGTGAATATCATGCCGAAGCTCATTTTATTTTCTCCCATGAAGAAGTTGAATCGGAAGAAAAATTTACTATCTTGGGTCACATTCACCCTGGAATTCGGATGAAAACTTCTGTCGGAAGGTTTGTGAAATTTCCAAGTTTTGTTGTTACCAATTCTCAGTTAATTTTACCAGCTTTTAGTTCGTTCACGGGTTTGGACACAAAAAATCACCCAAAAAATTCTCGCTATTATTTTTTTACAGAAGAAGGGATTTATGAAATTTAGATTTTGTAATTGATCAGTTCTGCGTAGGCTCTTTCAGCGCCTTTTAAAACTTCAGGATATTTTTCTTCAGGAAAATAGGTGTTTAAGGCAAGGATAAATTCTTTCCAAAATTCGGAAATAGCTTGGTTGTACATCCCGAAATAATGGAAATCAATTCCTTCAAAATTCGGATTTTTTTCCAGATTTTTTTTGATGACATTTCCGCCCAAAGATGCACCTTCAATAACATACAACATTCCGATAGCTTGGGCTTCAGAATTTATTTTTTCTAACTCCAAATTTGTTTTTAAATCAATTCCTAGAAGTTCTGCATCTTTCTTTATCAACGGAAGTTTTGAACGAAGATTTTGTCTGATTTTCGCCTTAAACTTGTCAGAAATTGCATCATTAATTTTCTCTTCATAATTCAATAAAAACTGATAATTCAGTGCTATTAAACGTTTGTAATCTTCCAGTAAATAGGATTTCTCAAAAATCTTTTTAGAATTGAATTTTTCCTCCAAAAGATCGTGTTGGTGTCTTGTATTTTGTTTTAAATATTCTGCGAGCATTTTTATTTTTTAAATTGAATTGTGAAGGTTACGCCCTTGGAATCGTAGTGGTTTTCGTAATCTATTTTCCCTTGCAAACGCTCCATAATTCGGTAAACAATATTCAGTCCAACACCGTTTCCATAAAATGATTTTGCATTGTCCATCCTTTTAAAAATTTTGAACATTTGGCTTTTTTCTGTTTCAGGAATTCCAATTCCATTATCTGAAATTTTATAAATCACATAATCATCATTCGTTTCGGAATCAATTTTAATAATTGGAAAATCCTCTTTGGAAGAATATTTTATCGCATTGCTGATTAAATTTAGAAAAACTTGGTAAGCAAATGTTTGGTCGGCAGTAATATCTATGCAATTTTTTATTTGTATGCTAGTATTTTTATTACCGTACACAATTTGGGTTTCGTCAACAATACGATCTATCAGAGGTTTCATTTTTACATTCACTAGACCTAATTCAACAGATTTGGCACGGCTCAAATTTAGGACATCTCGCATTAGGTTTTCCATATTATTAATCTGCTCAAGGACATTATCGATTTTTTGAGCATTTTCTTTGGTACCACCATCTAATAATTTTCTTCCTAACATTTGAAGATTTAGCTTCATAACGGTTAAGGGTGTTCCTAAATCGTGTGAAATGGTGTAGGAAAAGCTGTCTAGCTCCTCGTTAAGAGCTACTAAATCATCATTTAGCTGCTTAATTTTAGTATAATGATCATAAGAAATTTCAAAAATCAGTGTAAGAAGTTTGGTAATGGTGGTTCGGTATTTCTCTGTCCATATTTTGGATTTTCCTTTGCTCTCTTCGATAAATACTTTAAATGATTTTCGCGGCGAAATTTCCATTTCTTGCTGGCCATCTTTCAGGATAATATCGTAATGTTTCTGGGGATTTCCTGCCCAATGTATCGTTTCTTTAAATTCTTTTCTGAACCAGATAATATGTTTTTGCAATTCTTTATTAATTTGCGCTATCGCTAAACCAGCAAAAGACGTATCTCCTTGCATCATTTCAGGGTAACTTTTCGCAAAACTTTCGTCGTAAATTACCTTGTCATTATTCTGTACATTGGTTTTGTAGTGTTCAACAATTTTTAAGGCTAAAGATTTGGGCGGTGTATTTCCGTAAGCAAAAACTTCGTCGCCAATTACGAAAGCGATTCCATCAGCATCGGCCAGTTGCGCGAAATTATTTAGATTTTCAATAATTCCTTCTGTAAGCACCGATGACATGGACAATCTTTCTTTAAGTTCAGAAATTTTTTGATCAATCTCTATACTAAAATTAACGATTTCCGCAGACAAAATGTTGCTGTACACTTTTGCTGCCCATTTGGTAACAATTTCTGCCTTGATTCGATTTCGAAGATCAACATGTTTTGACAGTGTATTTTGACACGTTACCAAACCCCACAATTTTCCGTTGACAATAATAGAAGTGGAAAAACTAGATTTTACGCCTGCATTTCTTAAATATTGCCCATGAATAGGAGACATTGCGCGCGCATCGGCATTAGTTAAATCCAAATTTTCGATGTTAGAAATTATGGGAATTGTCTCTGCATCTACATCACTAAAAATTCTTCTAGTTTTCGTTAAGTATAATTCTCTTGCTTGTTTCGGAATATCATCTTCGGGATAATGAAGGTTGAGAAAACCTTCCATATTATTCTTTACACTTTCAGCAACTACTTTACCTGAACCATCTTCTAGAAATTGGTAAATCATTACGCGGTCATAATCGATGTATTCGCAAATATCTTTTGCAAGTTTATTCCAAACGAGTGACTCTTCAGATAACTGAGAATAACTTTCAAAATCGATAAATTGCATTTCAGTAGAGTAATCCACATTATAGGATTTTTCCAATTCTAAGAAATAATAAGGTGCATGGAACTTGATAGTGAGGTAGTATTGTGATTCTAGTATATTAATAAGGCTAAGTTGTGAGCTTACAGAAGTATCTTTCGCCATACACTTTTTGTATACATCAGCATTTACTAAAAATTCAACAATTGCCTCATAATTTTGGATTGGAGAACCTAAGGAAATTGTATCAATTTGGAATAAATCGAGAACATTTTGGCTATAAAATTGTATGCAAAAATTTTCATCTAGACCGATTAGTAGACTAAAGTTTTGAATTTTTCCAGGAATTTTTATCGGTTCATCAGAACACTGATTGTAAATCTTCATTTGTATTGTGGAGAATAAAATTTCATCTCCATTTGCATATATAGTGATTTAAAAGGAGAATATGAAGTTTTGATGATTAATATTAACAAACTTATACACTTTTTTTTTTTGGAATTATTTTTGTTTCACTATTAAGAAAAAATTATGAATACTAAAAGATTATCTGCACAATTAGAAAAAGCCCTTAGTGCACAAATGAACGTTGAAGATTTACAATCACATGTTTATCTTTCTTATGGGATTTGGGCTAGCGATGAAGGTTATGAAGGAATTTCAAATTTTTTATTTAGACATGCTCAGGAAGAGCGCAATCATGCTATAAAATTCATGCAATACATCCTGAATCGTGGCGGAAAACCAAAAATTGAATCGCTTCCCGCTCCTGGGAAAGATCCCAAAAATTTAACCGACTGTTTTAATTTAGTTTTTAAACACGAAGTAGATAATACAGAGAAAATTTATGCTTTAGTTGATATGGCTTTCGAAGAAAAAGATTGGGCTACATGGAACTTCCTACAGTGGTTTGTGAAAGAACAAATAGAAGAAGAAACGCTTGCCATGGATTTAATCGACAAACTGAAAATCGCAGGAGGCGATCAAGCCAGTGACGAATCTCTTTTCAATTTGGACAAAACCTTGGGCAGTATGCCAGATGAAGCTGAATTAGCACGAAATGCTACAGCGGAGAATCCTTAAATTACTGAATAAAAAAAATCCATATACACAGATTATATATGGATTTTTTTTATATATGGTCTTTACTTCAAAGTTGTTTGAAAAAATGTTTAATTTGTACTGTTCGAGTATGGACCTATTTTAGATATTATACATATTTATTATTACAATGCGAAATGTGTCTTATATTAAGCTCGCTTATCTACTGTAAAAGTTTCGTAGCCAAACAGGTTAAACATTTCGCGCATGCGGGAGCGTAAACGGTTGCCGTATTGGTGTTCAATCTCGGAAGCTGTTAAATTGGTAGTTAGATGGGTTAATAAATTTTTCTCAACAAATAGATCATAACGCGATAAGAGTATTTCTGCCATGACATTACAATCGTTGCCATAGAATTTTGATGAGGTTTCTATGCCCAGATCATCAAAACAGTAAATCTTTGGCTTTGATAAATCTCCAATCAATATACCATTCGTGTATTTTTCTAAAATTGGATAGCCTTCGCGCATAAATTCTGATACAATAGTTCTTGTCGATGGTATATTATATTTTGCTTTTGGAAATTTGCAATGTCTTAGAATTTTAAATAAGCTTGTTTTACCACAGCCTATTGGACCCGAAAGTAGAATACCCTTATTAAGATTAAAGTTCATTTCTTTTGCGACTAAATCATCATTTAGCATATAAGCAATCATTGCGAATATAATGGGTTTTTCTTCTTCGGTAACTACATATTCTTTTCCTAGAAATAGACTTGCTTTCTTTAAAAACCAAGGAACTATTTTGCAGTAGTCATAGCGCATTTGGATTTCTTTTGTGGGGAGATGCATGTTAAATAGTGATGAATTAGGAGTTAGGAATTGAGTGATGTACGATGTGCAAACGTCGATTTATGGTTTCTCGCTACGGCGATGCCTACTCTAAATGACGGTTGTAGGATTTACGATGTACGATTAATGATGTAGGATTTTCGATTAGTCAACAATCTTTAAGATCGAATCTTTACAATGGATCTTGATAGGATTTTTTGATGGAGGCACTGAGGTGGTTGGTTTTAGTTGGTAGTTGGTGGTTATCAGTTAATGGTAAATTTTGCCTATTATTGAATTTTTTGGAATTTAAAAGCCAATTACGAGCGGCTGCTTGCCAGTTTTTCATTTTAGACTTCCCTCCTACCAGCCAACCGTTGCTTTCATAGTGGTTATAGAATTTTTCGCCTTCTTCGATTGGTGCGTCTTTTTCTTCGAAGTATAATTTAACTTCCGAGATGTGTGGGATTTTGAATTGAGGGGTTTGGAGATTCCTCGCTTCGCTCGGAATAACAATTGTGCTCGGAATGACAGGTGCATTTGGAATGATAGAAGTTCTTGATTCTGAATTTGTACTTTTTTCTTTTGGCGCAACTTTTCTTTTTTGAAAATTTACTTTTTTTAATTTTTCAATATTTAAAAAAAATGTTTGGGTGTCTACAAATAATGTTTTATTTGGTTTAATATGTTTGTTATTGTTTATATATGGTACTAATGCTTGTTCAATACCTGACTGCAAGCTGTCTTCAACATGTTTATTTTTTGGTGAGGCTTGATTCAATGCTTGTTCAGAACTTGACTGGTGAATAGCCTGCTGCGGTGATTGCGCGACTTTGCCTTTTTCAAAATCCAGCATTTTGACCAAACTACCTTTAAAAGGATTATAACTTGGTTCATAGATGATATAACCGAAAGCATTTAATTCTTTAATGCATTTGTGGTAGGTTGCAATTGCGCTGATTTTGCTGACTTTCATTATTTCGCTTCGAGAAATGCTAATTGGATTTTTGAATCGGTTGAAATTCCAGAATTGAAATAAGGACATATACATGCTGATATGAGTGGTATTGAGCCGAGTATCCATTGATGCTCGCTCAAAAAAAGCTGTGAGGTGGCTGATGTAATTCATTTTTTTAGGTTTATGAAATGTTCTTTCGTGACTATGTCGAACTTCGTTAGGTTTCTTGAAACAAGAGAACCAAAAAATAAAACCTTGCCTATTAACTTTTGCTTCTATATTTTTTATTTGTCTTTTATGGAATCAGCGAATCTCCTTGGTCGATTTGCCTTGATGCAAAAGTTACAAAAAATCAAGGCTGTATATTTTAAACTAAAAATTCTTTTCTTTCACTAAAATTTCTAAAACTCGCTTTGCTCAAACAAGAGAAATTTCTTAACGTTCTCTACAAGAATTTTCTTAACGTTTAAAACATAAATGCCCTTTTTCCTTTTAGTCTAGTTTTCTATGTTTTGTTATTTTTTAAGGTTGGTTTTAGGTTTTATTTAATAGTTTTTCGATGTCTTTGTAGTTGTAATAGAGCGTACCGCCCACTTTTGAGTAAGTTAATGTTCCATTGATTCGTAAGGTTTGTAATGTTCCTGCTGAGATATTTAGCAATTCTTTGACTTCCGAAGATTTTAACCAAAGCTTCTGCTCTGTGCTGCGGAACTGGAATAGATTTCTGATATCTTCTAATAATTCAGTTTTGAATTCTTGAAGGTCTTCTTTGGTAATGATTGATACAGACATGGGTAATATAGTTATGAGTTAGTAATTATAAGTTTTGATTTCTCGATACGGCGGTGCCCTTTCGAAATGACAAATTAAAATGTACGATTTGAGATATGGAATTTACGATTCGAGAAATAGGGTTGGTTGTTGGTAGTAAGGAGTTGTTCATATTGTTGGATTTTGTGGTGATTTTGTGTTTTCAAAGTTTAGAAATCCAATCGAATACTTTTCGGTAGTTTTTCGTACTACCGAAAGATTTTCTATAACAAACTGATATCAAGCTATGTAAAAATCGAAAACTAAAGCCACATTTGTATAAACCACAAAATACTCCTGTAAAAATGGATAATACTAAAATCAAGAAAAGAAGGAAAATTCGCTAGAATTGAATAAATTACATATCGTCAAGAAATAATTGATTCAAACTATCATTTAAATTCTGCAAAAATTTATTTCGGCCAGTCTTACGATTTTTAATTTCGGTGATCGTTTTATAAAAATTCCCCACGTTAATATTAAAAAGTTGGCTAAAAGCAGACATGAGTTCGACCAACTCAATATTGCCTGAATTAATGCATTTAGAATGATGTAGGGCGAAGACTAATTCTACCAAACTCGATTTGCTGCCTGTCCACGACAATGATGATTTATTTTCAAAGACATCAAATTTACCCGCCTTTGTGATTGCGATGTGGAGATCAAGCTCTAATAAATCATTAGCTATGATTGTTGCCAATATATTGTCATAAGGTGTCGTGAAATTTTGATCAAAATTGTAGTGATGGCTAGAAAGTCTCATTTTTAAATCAAAATTGTTGCGTAAAAAATACTTGGTATCAAGATAAGTTGCTTTTCTACGGTAATAATTGTAAAACTCTTTATGCTCATTATAAAAATATCTCAGTTTTAATAACTCATTTGAATAATATTTCAACAATATCTTATGCCCACCTTTAGGCTTTGAACTCTCAATATGTAAAGTTTGAGAATAGTATATAAATTGAGATATAACTTTTGGTTTTAAATCTTTAAAAAAAGCAATTTCATCCGCAATGCAAGTAAAATCATAGGTAGACAATAGTTCTTTCAACTTCAAAATACAAGCATCAATAATTACTAACGCATAAAGAAGCTTTATTTTTAACAAAGTCGCTTTTGAAAAGTTTAGAAAATCTACCACATGCTTCTTATATTCGTTCTGCAACCTATCAATTACAGGGAAATTTGTTATTTAAACAACAACAGTACAATCAAGCAATCCAATTTTTGCAACTTGCCATTACGCCCATTGAAAACATCTCTTTCGAACCTCTAAAGAAAAACATATACGGCGATTTAATGAAAAATTATTTGGCAGTAAACAACAATAATCAATATGATTTTTACAAGAAAAAATATACAGAAAGTTCCAAATTGTTAGATGAAAACATAAAGGAAGCACGAAGACAATTAATCGAATTGAATACCAACTTTGGTGTAGAAAAAAACATCAGACTCGCACAAAAAAAGAAATCTCAATATGTACTTACAATTAGTATTTCGCTTCTGCTTATATGTATTGCTGGTATTTTTTACATAAAAGAGATCCAGAAGACAAAAGCTTTGGCAAAACAAATTAAATTCTTACGTTCAATTGTTGTTTTATACAATCAAAAAAATGCAGAAATTAAGGAAAAAGACTTATCGAAAAAGACCCTTTTTATTCCTAAAGAAAAAGAAAAGGAAATTTTGGATAATCTTAATCTATTCGAAGAGTCCAAGAAATTTCTCGATAACAATATGTCTTTGGCAACTTTATCCGCGCAACTCGGTACAAATACAAAGTACCTCTCGGAAATAATTAATAAGTATAAAGACAGAAATTTCAATTCGTATATTAATGAGCTTAGAATTACCTATGCAATTCAATTGCTCTCTGCAGATCAAAGCTATCATCAATACAAAATTAGTTATATCGCAGAAATTTGTGGTTTTACTTCACATAGTGTTTTTACAAAAGTTTTTAAATCCGTTACGGGATTTTCTCCCTTCGAATTTATCCAGAATATAAAAAGTTCAACCTGATGAAAAAACCACTATTTTTATTTTTGTTCATATATCTTGGAACTGTATTTTTTGCAGCTCAAAAAAAAGCAGATTTGTCTAAAAACAAAGCAAATTCGTTGATCTATGAACAACCAGATGAAGCTATTGCAATAGCTTCAAAACTACTTACAACGGAAAAAAAAGTAGATGATATGGCTGATCTTTACATGATTATTTCTAATGCCTACATAGCAAAAAAAAATAACGACAGCTCGTTTTTTTATAATCTAAAGGCAAAAAACCTTATTGCAAAAACCAATCTTACCTCTACAAAATTAAAAATTCTAAATTCGGTTGCGGTGCAATATCAACAGATGGAATTGTATGAAGAAGCTCTTAAAATTTTGGATGAAGCTCAAGTAACAACAGATAAATTATCCGATAAAATCCCGCTTTTTTTTTACAATACTGCCTTTATCAACAATACTCGAGGAATTATTTATCGCAATCAAGCGAATTCCAATTTGGCATTACAAAAACTAAAAATGGCGGTAGAAAATTTTAAAAAGCTACCCTTGGATAAAAAAAATGCAGCCAACTTAAGTATCGCATACCACAATATGGCTAGTTGCTACTTAGATTTATCACAATTGCAACAAGCGTTGACCTATTTTGCGGAAGCAAAAAATTATGCTCAAAAGTACGATGATGCTATTTTGATAGCATATAACTTGAAAGGTGAAGGTGAAGTTTTTTTTCTTACCAATCAACATTCAGAAGCTTTGAAAGCACTTTATTTAGCTGAGAAACGAGCTGATCCTTTTAGCGATTTGGTTCTGAATAGTGAAATATATAATTTGTTAGCCAATACTAATTTAGCCATCAACAATATTCAACAATTTCAATACTATAACCAAAAATACGCGCAGATTCTGAAAATATTAGAGAATGATGAACTAAAATCATTCAATAGGTATGCAAATGCACAAGATCTAGATCAAAAAGCAATTGCCGAAAAAATAAAAAAACAGTTTAATCTCTACAACTGGCTTACTATTATTCTGACAATCTTTTTAGTGGGATTTTTAATTAAAAAAATACTTAATTTGAGAAAAAATAATTACCGTAGAAAAAGAATTATTGAAAATCTCTCCATATTTGAAAAAGTTGAATAATTGCTCGAAATGTCCGTTAAAATCTTTTTTAAACTCTAGCTTTTCTTTAAAATCCAAAGCTTCATTTTTCCGATCATTAAAGGCTGTTATTAACTATTCCGAATTTAAGAAAATTTGATATCAAATTAAAGATCTTTAATCTTTTTTAAACTCTCTCAAAAAGTAGAATCATTCAAATGTAGAGAGTAATTTTTGTTTAGTTCAATTTTTTTTAAAATTTAATATAAACTAAATGTATATAATTTACTTACATTATTATAATAACTTATATTTAATGATTATCCACATTACTAAAACATATTTAATAACCGTCGAATAAAAACTTTTTAAATCCATAATTACGTCTCTCAAATAATTTTTAAATGTGTAGGTTTTAAAAGGAATTTACATCTATAGCAGTAAGGAGTATTTTTATTTTCATTATATCTTGAAAAAAATATTTATTTTCAAATAGAGAAATAGTTTACTTATTTGTTATCCGCAGTGTTTTCGTTATTAATAATTTGTGTTTAATTTTTCATCCTATTTTATTAAAATTTCATTATATACTTTTATAGCAAATTAAAATTTTCACGATTAATTTATATTAATTTGCATAAATTAAATATAAATATAGCCGTCAGAAAAATTTCTTCCCTTGTTTCTCTATTTTGTTAAAATTGTGGTTTTCAAAAAATCACTTCACTTTCTGTAAGTTCACCAAAAAAAAACTTAACATTTTTTATCTCTTCCGTATTACAATTATTAATTAGAAATTTTTAACGTGCATCTCTCCCTCTTTGGGATCGACCGTTATAAAACAATTAGTTCTTTTTGTATCGAGCTTTATAATGAAACAAAATTAAGCATAGCTAACACCGTCTCATTTTTTTTACATATATATATACCCTGTAGAAAACGAATAAACTTTAAACTTTTTCCAAAAATATCGGCAGCATATTTCTAATCAAATATACACAAGGCATGATATCTCAAATAAAAGCTGGATAAGTTTCTAAAAAGACTTTGCAAAACATCATAGCTAATAATTTATAATTTTGAAAAAGAAAATTGATTTCCTTAGTAAAGATGATATCTATCTATAAAATTAGGATTAGTAGCACTTGCTAATTACTAACAATGTAACTTTATATAATAATAAGTGTATACTCCAAAATAATTACCCAAAATATTTTTTTTTATTAGTATGATTAATTGTTTTATACTATTCTTTGTAAAAACATTGCTAAAATACACTTTTTTCTTTTTTAGATAACAAATCAAAAAAAGTGCAAATTAACATAAGGATAAAACCCGTTGTGCATTTTAAATAATTTTAATTTTCAAATTATTTATATATCGATTGAAGTAGATTTTGTTGATGTACTGAATAACTGTCAAAGCTGTTATTTTAGCCAATAACCTCTTTTTAAAGCTTTCGAATGTTTTAGCATAATTGCGTATTACATAAATTGGTCGTACAATTGCGAAAATAACGTCTCGATTCTTTTTCGTTGCTTTTTGAAAAGGTAGAATTGGGGTTGATAGTCGTTTTGATTAATTCTTTTAGGTGTTTCTAATTTTATATTTGCATAATTAAATAAGTCAATTTGAATATTGGACGACAAATATCCCTTATCTCCTAGTAAAGTGCAATCAGATAATTGATCTTTAATATCTTTTAAATAATGGATGTCATGTACAGAAGATAGACTTATGTCTATACTTCGAAAAACGCCTACTATAGAGCAAACCGCATGAAGTTTATAACCATAGAAAGTCATTTGTTGAGATGCACAAAAACCTCTGTTTGGATAACAATATTCTGATTCTTTACATATTTTTGAGCTATTACTTCTGGAAAGTTTACAAACTTCCAAGGGCATGCTATCAATGATGAAGTAAGTTTCAAACTCGTTAAATACGCGAACTAATTGTAGACGTAAATTATTAGTTTTTCCCGATAGTCTACGTTTTCGACGATTATACACACTTCGCTCTATTTTGCTTTTTAGTGAACTGGGAATATTTCGGAAAAGGTGATTTTGACTATCTATTCCCATATACTCGGCAGTCAAAGAAAGGCTTATCAACTGTAAATCACTCAGCTTCGGCGCTCGTCTTTGATAGGATAAAAGTGTTTCTGAAGATATTTTTCGAAGAACTTCTAAAATTCTTTCGTAATTTGCACTTAAGTTGTTCATTGCAAATGCTTTATAGCTAATCCAATTTACTGATTTTCAATCAAATGAACAACTTTTCATTTCTTAATTCATAATGCACAACGGGTAAGGATAAATTAACTAATTACTTGAAAAAAATAAATTTAATTTTTATAGGGTTGTATTTATATCTTAAAATTTGTAATAATTAATATTAACATATAAATTAATAAATATTGTTATATTTGCATTATAAAACATCTTTATATATTTCGAATTTTATTCTCTACAATGTTTATTGCAAGAATATGAAATAAAGATTTTAATGTGGCGAGACTTTAAAGTTTTTTTTTCATTCAAAAAGCTTTTAAATACTTCAAAAAACAAATATTTAATTTATTATAAAATAAAAAATGCGATTTTTTTTAAACAGAAAAAATTTTTCTATTATTATTTTTTTGCAATTATCTACTGGTTTAAATGCACAAGTTGGGATAGGTACTCCTAAACCATTGTCAACATTGGACATTAATGGTGATTTGTTCGTTCGTAAAGAATTAAAAGTTGGAGGTACGGATACAACAAATGGAGACCCTGGTCTCGTGGGACAGGTACTTGTTTCACAAGGCAACAATTTTTCTCCTGCTTGGAAAGGTGTTTCTGTACCTTTTATGGAAGATAAACAATACAGGCTTGTCAACACCTATTTAAAATCAGATCAAGCAGGAATTGCTGCAGCAAATTTCTCGAGCTCAGTATTGTCCCCTGAAACAAGTGTGGTGGGTGAAACCTTATCTGCATCATGGAATAAAATTGCAGGATTATCATTTAATCTTGAGATCAAAAATGCAAACAACAATATTACTTACCAATTGCAAACAGGAGCTGAAATACAAAATACATCATCGTCTGGAGCAGGACAATCCACTAGATATATCTGTGGTATTTTCAAAAACAATGTATTAGCAGCATTACGCCCGGATGGTCTAATAACAATAGATAACAGCACTCCCATGCAAGGAATTTACACACTGAATTACAATGAGATAAATATACCTGTCGGAAATTATACCATAGATGTAGCGTGCCGAAAAGTATATACAAGTAATAGTAATAATTCGATGAGTATTGGAGTAAATATTTCTAATGCAAATAATCAATCGAATGCTTTTTTGTTAAGATCTATTTTAAAAGTAGATGTCGCCGAATTAGTAATCTATAGTAATTAACAATGATTAAAAAAAAGAAAATTGCTGGCTTTTTATTTTTTATTGCCTGCATCTTTACCAATTATGCTCAAACGGGAAAAATAGGAATTGGAACACGATCTCCACAATCTGTATTAGATGTTAACGGGGACGTAAGTATACGCAAAAAATTGTATACAGCAGATGCGAGCGGTAATCCTAGTCCCGGGAAGGATGGGCAGATACTAGTTTCGCAAGGCCCAGGTTTATCTCCAGTATGGAAAACGCTAAGAGTGCCAGATTATGAGGTAAATAAATACTACTTGATTTTTAATGATTCTTTTCGAGATTTCACGGTAGGAACAAACTCAAATGGAAGTGGAACTACGGGCCAAGGTATAAGTTTCGCGGCAAGTAATGCTGATGTGAGTGGAGCAATCGCAAGCACAGACTTAGTTCCTACCGCTAATTTTACAACTCTTACCAATAGTGTAAATCGTTATAAGGAGATCAGTGGTCTTCGTAAACAATTTACTGTTAATAGCACTACTAGCACAACTTACTTTTTATTCGAGACAGTTGTTCAGAATACTGGAGGTAGTAGTGCCACAGCGACGACTAAATATGCTTGTGGAATTTTTGTAGATGATATTTTAAAAAGTCTTCGTATAAATGGCGTTACAAATTCTAATGCTTCAGGATTTGTAACCCATACTCAGATAGGAGCTGTAGACAATCTCTCTACAGGTACACATACCGTAAAGGTAGCTTGTGCTAGACTAAATTTTATTAACCAGTCGGGAACAATTGGAATTGGTAGTCCAGCGGCATCTGGAGTAACAAACATGAATAACTTCATGACTCAATCTTCCTTAAAAGTTGACGTATATGAAATACCTCAAAATTTCAGTCCCATAATAACCCCATAATATGAAAAATAAACTGTACATATTAGGAATTTTTATAAATATAGCATTAAAAGCGCAAGTAGGGATTAATACAACATCTCCTCAAAAAATGCTTGATGTTAATGGAGATCTTAATATACGCAAAGAATTGCGAGTCGAGGGAACGGATCTTATCAAAGGAAACTCAGGTTCGATGGGACAACTTTACAAAGTAAAAACCGTATTACCTAACCAGATATTGACCGACTCGTGGAAAACAGTACAAATAGCTAAAGGAACAGGGAGTTTATCTTTATTTTATTTAAATACTGTCAAAGACACTGAAGGAGTTGAATTTGATAAAAACAATCTTGCAGCCCAGTATGTCTTAAATGAAAGCTTTACAGCACCAAATCCTAATAATGATTCTACCAAAAAAAACTGGGCATGGATAAAAAATGCTAAAGATGTTTTCACCGTTACTAAATCAGATAATAAATCTAAGGCAATATTATCTTTGCAAACCGTGGTACAAATAACTGCTAATACAACATCTTCAGCTAGCTTTGCCTGTGGTATCTTCGTCTCCAAAGACGGAGGTCTCGAACAGCTTAAAGCTGTAAGAAATGATGTAGTAAGAGGTCCATCTGGCGCGTACAAGGTATACAATCTTAATGTTACTTTAGACGAACTTTCACCAGGAATCTATACAGTAAGAGCGGCATGCGCTAATCGTAACCTTAATTTAACATCTGTTCCATCAACAAAATTAGGTATAGGTAAAGCTATGGATCAAATAAGTCTTTCCAATGATATGGCACAAACGACTTTGACTACGTCGGTATTGCAGACTTATTAAATCAACACCCTATTAAGTGTAAGATTTTCAAAATGGTTAAATAATTAAAGTTGTGCTAATTTTTAGTTATCTGCAAGCTTTTCACAATACTAGTAGATATATTGTGAACAAATATGCATGCAGAAGAGGCGTATAAATATTGGGCAAATCAATATGACGATAATTTAAATAAAACTAGAGATTTAGAAACCAAAGTTTTAAGAGAAAATTTAAATAATATAAATTTTAAAAACTTTTTAGAAATTGGTTGTGGAAGTGGGAAAAATACGGAATGGCTTATAAATAAGGGAGAAAATATTCTCGTTATTGACTTATCTGATGAAATGTTACAAATAGCAAACCAGAAAATTGACAACAAGAAGGTAAAATTTTTGAACCTCGATATAAATCAAGAATGGAATTTCACCGAAAAAATATTTAATTTAATTGTTTTTAGTTTAGTTTAAGAACACATTGAAAACATTGAAAGAATTTTTCAATTAATGAATGATTACCTAAAATCAGATGGAATTATTTATATCGGTGAATTTCACCCATTCAAGCAATATAGTGGATCAAAAAAAATGGTGAACAAGAAGTTTCATCATTTATTCATCATATTTCTGAATATACAAATTTAGCTAAGAAGAATAACTTGAAATTACTTGATATAAATGAATACTTTGATAATGAAACCTCAATTCCAAGAGTATTAATGCTTATGTTAAAAAAATAATAAGCATGCAGCTAACTTGGTATTGGCAAAATGCGGGATTATATATTTAAGAGAAAGATTTGTAATATTTATCCGCCGCTGCTTTTCATATTGTTTTTTTCTTTAATTTATACAATCTGAAAAAGCATCGGCTTCGCTCGGTTTTAAATTGAACATTTGTTCCAATTGAGGCCACACTTGAATATTACTTTTTCACAAGCTATCTATATTAGTCCAAAGATAGTTGATCATAATTATTAGACGTTTTTTAGAAAATATGGTGTGAACTTGACCTGCAATTTATATGCCTATAAAATTACTTTGGCTACAAATATAAAAATCTTAAAGTCATCTTAAAATCTCACTTTTGTAAAATCATAATTTTCAAATGTGTTAAATTACAATCTTTGTATTTCTCCTTTTAAACATTCGGAAATTTTCATTTTCCTCTTTTAAACAAGTATTAATGTTCATAACCATTAGTAGATTCTAAAATTAACAATCTTCAAAGATAAAAATCTTTATATTTCCGTGGTTTTATCCTATTTTTGCGTCATCGTTTTTCGTTTGTAACAACACTTGAAGCGCTAACATGTCTTCACCTACTTTTTTATCAAGAATTTTAGCGTAATGCTGTGTCGTTTTTATGCTCTTATGCCCAAGCATCTTGCTAACACTTTCGATAGAAACACCATTGGCTAAAGTAACAGTTGTGGCAAACGTGTGACGAGCGATATGGAACGTCAATTCTTTAGAAATCCCACAGAGATCTGCAATTTCTTTGAGATAGGCATTCATCTTCTGATTACTTAACAAAGGCAATAACTTTCTCTTTGAAACACAACGAGGGTGGTTCTGATACTTTTGGATAATAGCCTCTGCCTTAGGTAAAAGAGGAATATGAGACGCTATTTTTGTTTTTTGACGTGAAGTAAAAATCCATTTATTTGCATCCAGACCTATCCCAATATTATCAGTAGTTAAGTTCCATACATCTATAAATGCAAGCCCCGTATAACAACTAAAAACAAAGATATCTCGAACTTGTTCAATTCGTTCGATTGAGAATTCTTTATTTTCCAAACATAGTAATTCTGCTTCATCTAAAAAACCACGATTAACTTCGGATAATTTAGAACTATATCCCATAAAAGGGTCAAAACTAAGCCATCTATTCACCAAGCATATCCGAATAATCTTTCCAAAGTTCTTGATGTACTTTACTGCAGAATTATTGGCGCAAGGTTTAATTGGTTTTGTTCTTAGATAAAATTCGAAATCATTAATAAATGCTAAATCAATTTTAGTGATTGCAATATCATTAACATGAAATTTTAAATTAAGGAAATCTTTAAGGTGTGACAAACAAGTTTTGTAACGTTGAAGGGTTCCTTTTGAGAATTCTTTGTCAAGAAGCTGCGCCATTCGATTGTTGTGATCTTCGAAGATTGACACCAACATTCTGCTTCGTTCCTTAACGCCAAGCAAATGATTTTTCAAATCTTGTGAAGTGATGAGGTTTTTCTCTCGCAATAAACAATGATATGCATCGTAAATCTTTTGTTCAAACGATTTAAGGTAGAAATTAAGAGCTTTAATTTCCTCCGATGAACCAGATGCTCGTTGTGCTGTAGAATTCCATTTTTGAGGTGAAATAGTGCGTTTGGTGCTAAGCTCTGATATTTGTCCATCCAATGTCATGCGAACATAGATTGGTGCTTTACCAACTGTGTTAACTTTGGCTTTCTTCACATAGAAGAGAAGATTAAAAGTCTTGTTCATATCGTGGTGTCTTTAAGAATTGAAACTATTACTATTTCGATCTTACCACAAGATATTCAAATTTTGAAAAAGCCTTTGAACAAGCTTTCTCCTAAGTTTTCAGTGACCTTTTTGTCAATGTAATTTAAGTCACTGAATAGGTCACTAACATCTTGCGATATTACGACATTCTTTGGATAACCCACAAAACAAAATATGCTGTAAAACATCTATTTTACAGCATATTATATTACTTTGTATTTGTAATTGCGATCCGGACGGGACTCGAACCCGCGACCTCCGCCGTGACAGGGCGGCATTCTAACCAGCTGAACTACCGGATCAATTTTTTGAAAAGTAATTGATAAAACTTTTTGCGATCCGGACGGGACTTTTATTTTTTTAAAAAAAAGCCTATCCATAAGCTTTATGCTGTTCTCTTATTTTTTAGGTCACTGAATAGGTCACTTTTTAAAACAAGATTAAGAGCTTCTGTTTTTACTGGTGCAAATATATGTCTTTTTTCAGTTTTTACAAATAAATTTACACAGAATTACAAAAAGGTTTATAAACCTCACAGAATCAAATATAAAAATTACACCCCAAAATTGTAAGATCTAAATAAGTATTTTTTTTAAACATCTTTCCACTTTTTCATATTTGCTTGTAGTCGCATACTTTTATTGATTGTTGAAACATCAACTCTATTATTAGGTGTTTTTTTAACCCTTTCAATATGTTTTGCTGTAGCCCAAACTGCATTTTCAATTCGATCTTTATCTCCAGAATTTATTCTTTCATTAAAATCTTCCAGAGCCAGAAAAAAATTATGCTCCATTTCAGATCTTGTTTTTGGTGGAATCATTTAGTTTTAATTAAGATTAATGTCTTGGAAAACGGGCGGACATAGCCATAGCCCTAACTATTTCAGAGATTGTATTGAGGTCAAACCGTTTATTAGGTGAACTTCGAACTTTAACTAAGTCCTTTACAATTCCTTTTGTTTCTGGAGAAAAAGTAACTTTTCCTGACCTAACATTTTCCACCAGTATATTTAGCTCCCTCTCAAAATCAATCCGAGAATCTCTATTTCCCTTTCTACTTTCAAACATAATTAACTATTTTATATAACTCTTCTATATTATCTATACTAACTCTTTTGCACAGAGCTTTGTTTAATGAATGTCTCACGATTTCATTATAAGTCCCTTCTATCATAGTTTGTATAGGAAAGCTTCTTCGTAGATATCTATCAGACCTTTTTACATTTTCTTTTTTCTCCGGAAGACAAAATTCATTAATAAATTGGTCGATATCATTAGAAAACTCAGAATTAAGGAACATTTGAGAATTCAAATCATCAATGATATCATGAATATATACTAAATGGGAGTCATCCTCAAAAGTAACCTTACCAGTAAGAATTATGGTATTAGGTAAAATACGTTTAATTGCTAGATATAAATCCGCGAAACCTACTCGATTAAGTTCAATTGAAACATCCAGCAAATTTTTCTTGATGGTTACATGTTGTACAGCTGCAACATTCGGAATCAATTGAATATTTTGACTTAAAAATTCTTTTATCACATTTGGTGAATCAATAGCAATATTTTTTATAATGTAACTGCACAACTCAGTTGATGGTTTAGGAATGTCCGATATACAAGTTTCAAACAAGATATTTAATGTAAAATCTGTAGAGATTGACAATCGTTCCAGAGCATTCATTGTTTTATTTCTAATAACTTGAACGGGATGATTTAAATGCCAAATTATAAATTCAACCACCAAATCATCATTATTTTTTGCTATTGTTTCTTTTTCAATCCACTTGTACTTCTCTTTAATCGCCGAACTTGGTCTAACTATATAATTGAAGTGATTTCCAACAATTTGATGAATTTCAACAACTTGCTGATGATTCAGTTTACCTTCTAAAAATGCCATCATCTCTTGACAAATATACCAATACTCATTATCAAAATTTAATATATTAGGCCCGAGAAGATGGACCACTGACTCATGATCTTCAAATAATGTTTTAATATTTGCTTTAGCCGCATCTGTGCTCGTTGACCAATTGTTCATCCATATACTTCTTTGGTCATTTTCGAAGACCTGAAGCCCCTCTTTAATTTTATCCAATTTATTATGAGATCTCCCGTCATTTAAAGAATCATTAAAAATATCATAACTATCCTTCTCTTTTTTACGCGTGATAGTTGCATGCTCTTCAGGATCATATTCAGCTGCCCAGTTAATCTGATGAACTTTTAAACATTCTCTAAGCTTGATAATATTTGCAGAAGATAATGTTGAGCCTAATTCACGGAGCATCTCTCTACGAGAATCGATATCAATTTCTTCATCAGCGATAAGGATTGCGACAGAGGCACAAGCTTTGTCAATATTTCCATCTTGTAGATTTTCTATTTCATTGAGCACATTTCCGATTTGTTTTCCAAAATCGTAACTATACCTTGAGATATCGTCATTAATTGTAAAAATTTCACAAAGTGCTAGCTTCAGGTATGGGTTACAATCAATAGTCTTAAGAATTATCAAAATACTGTTGGTATCGCTAATATTTTTTGCACCTAACGTATAACCATCACCCAACCTTGGTGCATCAAAATCTGATGATTCGGCGTTATAATTTAAAATATTTGGAGGAGGAAGTAATTCAAATCTGTAATAATCCAGAGCTTTCTGAATATGCTCATTCTCTATTAAGGAGCCTATAAACTCTTCCTTACTGTTTCTGACATATCTTTGAAATGTCATTTCGCCGGAAGCCTGATCCAATATTGAAGCGTAATCAGCCAAGGTATTGTTCGGCGCCTCTTTAAAATCTTCTAATGCAACATTAATGAGCATTAGTTGCGATTCTTTATACCAAGTAGGTCCCATTGAAGTATTAAGCATTTCTTGAAAGACTTCTTTAGACTGATCCGGCAAATTAAGTAAAGCATAAACTTCCGTTATTTTAAGCAAATCTGCAGTTCTTTCCCATCTGTTTTGTACACCATATAAAACATGTTTTTTCCAAATTTGCAATAATGGAGTTACAATTTTTTCTTCACACCTTAGAAGCAGTAGAGCATGAATAATTTCACACAATGACGCTCTGTATCCTTCCGAAAATAACCCAAGCTGGTTAACGGTATGATTTTCTACGGTATCTAAAAAGGTTGTTAGATTCTCAAAATCAAATTCATGAAAAAGATGGACGAGCTTTTTAAAAAGTTCAGGCATTAACTTTTCTGGAAATTGATATCCTCTATCCCAGTAACTTCTAAAGTCAAAGTTAAAATTAATGGACTCTACTATTTTTTCAAGTGTACTACGAATAAAATCTTTCTTTTCATCAAGCTGATTGGAAGCTTTAAAAAAGTAAACCAATCCTTCAAAATAGTAAATTTCTGATATTAAAACAAAAAGATCATGTTCCCAAGTTTTTGTATGCCATTGTTTGTCTTTTACTGTGAAGTCCTCAGTATCATCTTTGAAACCCAAGCAATTACTTTTTAAATACAAATTAGTGAAGCTGTCCATATCCACATCAACACCATTATCAGCTCTCAATATTGTTTTCCTTTCGTCCTGAATATATTCATCAATTACATTCCTTAAAAGGTCTGGCTTAGTCGTTGATTTAAGTAAAGAGGAAATAATAATTCTTCTTGCTTGGGGTGTTGGAACATACCCGAATTTTTCCAACAAATTTTCAGTTGTATCGGACAATTTAGTCTCAATCTCCAATGTATTAAAATCCGGCAGATTATAACCGTTCAATTCTTCACGGTAAATAAGTAATGAGGTTGCATAAATAACCGACCAGTTATCGTCAATAGCTATTCTACCATCACCTATTACCTCATCTATATCAAGGACAAGATCAAAATTTCTTGCTAGAAAACCATTATTCCAAGCTGTAGAATGATTGATTACACATTTAAGCAGAGGCGAGTTTTTTAAACCAATAGACGTACTTCCTGTATCCTCTTTAGCTTCGAATAAGTTTAGATATTCCCAGGTCTCGGCCTGAGCATTTTCAAAATCAGCCCTAGTTCTTAAAATAATTGATCTCGCTTTCGATATGAATAGTGATGGTCTTACTCCTTCTGAACTTTTCATACCTTCATACACAGATTTTCTGTACTCCCTCTCTATTGCATTATTTAAGATTTCTGCTTCATCATATGCATCATTCTCATAGAAATATTTTAGAAATAATGTCGCATCGCTGATGCTAACCAACAAAACATTTCGTCTTACTAAATATTTAAGGGCATTAGAATATTCTTGTTGAGCGATTAGGGCAAGAGCCATTTCATAGGCATATTCGACCCATACGCTGTTGTATCTGAAATCAATTCTTTGTAGTAATAGCAGTAATCTTAAAAGATCTGTTGTTTTTCTAAGTTGAATAGACATATCAATAGCCCTTTTTATATCATCAATTATAAAATCAGGCTCAACATGGCGAACTGCTAAATTATCTGCCCATTGCTGATTACAAGCAATTATTGCTTTATAAGGATTACTAGACATGGCATTATGATAAACCAGATTAACCACAGAATATAATCTATCAGGAAAATTTTCACAGAATTCTGCAACAGTGTCATTGCATTGCTTTTTGTATAGGGGTAGTTTTTTAAGAATATAGTCTTTGAATGAATTATGGTATATTTCTAATTTATCATTTTTTATCAGGTGAGAAATCTTAGGGATTACAGCGTAATAATGTCTTTTGATATCTTCGGGTAAGATATCAAGTAAATCCTCTTCAGAGACAGCCTGCCTCAGCTGTGATAAGATTAAGCAAATCCAAAGTTTGTTGCTATCTTCATAAATACTCTCCCAAATTACATTATAGTAGTTTTCAATATCTCCGCCTATTGACGGTATATTTTCAATCCATGCATTCAGCTCATCTTCATCTTCTATAAGCTCCGAATTTAGTATAAAATTTATCAGATAATTTAAATATAGGGGATGTCCTTCAGATTTGATCGCAATTCTTTGAATATTTTCATAATCAACCCTTCCCTGAAATTTGTTTTCACAATAGTACTCGCAAAGGCTAATTTCCAAAGGTTTTAAAATGATAACTTGACTTTCGTCTAATTTGTTTCTGATTTCAATAGGCAAAATGTTTTTTGAAGTACATGAAAGTATAATTCTCAAGTTCTCAGGTAATTCAGCAGGAATAATTTCCAGAAAATCTTTAAGCTTCTCAAGCTCATCTAAACCATCTATAAAAAATAAACCTACCTTGTTTTTATCAATCAGATAATTGTCCAGTGCTTCAAAGCTACCTCCGAGATCAACTAATCTGTTTTCAAAAGGTTCTGAGCTTTTAGGAGGTAGTTTTCCTGTGATTTCTATTGAAATGGATTCTTCAAGCCAATTAAGAAAATTTTCTTTTGATATCCTTAAACTCTTTGGCCTATCATCATTTGGAATCTTTGTGAAATATCTACCTAATAATAAACTATTATCTTCAGGATTATATGAAGCAACATTAGTGGTTTTGCCAGTTCCCGGATTTCCTTCTATTAAAATCCAATTATTTTTATTTTGGATAACGTTGTTCAGCCTATCGACAAAATCATAGTTTGTTACAATTTGAGATATCTCTTTTGCAAACTTAGGTGGTATCTCATTTAGTTTTTCTTCTTTAAAAACAGATATAGAAAGCTCTGCAAGTAATTTTGAAATTTTATTAATGGAAATTGCGCCAATTTTGTCATCAAGCTGTTGCAATGCTACACCGATTACTCTTCCAGAAGATATAATGGGGGCACCAGATAATCCCTTATAATCAAAACCAGATTCTACATTCGCACTATTTACTATAAAGTCGTACCTCTCATTTTTTACTTCCTGATTTACAATTCCGAATAATCTTACTCCTTCTTGATGGCCTAAATAAGGAAACCCAAAGGAGTTCCATGCATCATTTATTCTGATTGAGGTTTCAGTCAGTGGGAGAAAAACCGAATTTTTGTTGTTAACTTTTAGAAGGCAAATGTCATTAATTTCGTCGACGTGCAAAATTGAAGCTTGCTGTGACTCTTGTTCAAAGTCATAGACAATGATAGAATTTTCGTCAATTTTTATATCCAGCAATGTATGATAAGCAGTGATAATAATATTATTTGTGATAAAAAAGCCTGTGCCGCTTTCCTTATTTTTATAAACGATTTGTACTACAGAAGATTCGACTGTGGCCGAACTGATGATTCTATTCATAATTAAAGATCAAATATAATAGGATTGTTAGTTTTGTTTTTCAACATTTTGTAGTTGTATTTTTTTTCCAGATCTTCATTTTCGAATGATTTCAGCGAATCAAGATCATAATTGACGTAAATATTTCGAGTAAATGTAGATTTGCGCTGTATAATTCGTGCTATGGTCTCCAAATCAGGATGATTATGAGTAACTCCGTTAGTGCTTATCATATATTTTTCAGAATCTATTAATTCGAGCAATTCTGGACTTGTATTATTCTTACTGCCATGATGAGATATTTTGATTAAATCAAATTTAATAGGAAAAGTTTCTTCTTTATAATGCTCCTTAATATTTTTGGCCACTATCGAAGGATGTGAGTCGCTAAGAAATAATAACCTCAACTTATTATATTCAAGCACAAATGCTATTGAGCTACCATTCGTTGCAGTGTCATCTTCGGAAAAATCTTGCTCTGCGAGAGCTTCGACATCAATAACTTCGGAAGCACTAATATTTTTTTTTCGTAATCTTTTTTTCTCTTTTTCAAGTGATAAAATATATTCAAAAAATTCTTCATTAAAATCGGATAAATCTTGATCGGAAGAAAATCCTTTATTAAACAGTTCTTTTTTCCAATACTTTTTCAGTTCTAATAGCTTGTCATCATCAGGCGACAAAATCCGGAATATAACATCATCACATTCAATCACTTTTGCTGTATCAAAAGAAATATAATGATTATTAAGAAATTCATTTTTACTTTGAAAGTTATTCTTTTTCAACAATGAGGCTAATGTTGAGCCCTGAACGGCAGAAATATTTTTAGATGATAGATCCTCTTCATCCTTTAACTGATAGTTGATGCTCATTGTATCTATTGATTTTCCACTAAAATTAAGACCATCATAAATTGATTTTAAGTGGGAATAGGAATTATGCCATACGTTTTCTACTTCAGCAATTTTATTTTCAGTATTCTCTTGAATAAATTTTATTATTCCGGATATATGATCATTATCAATGTGTGTCACAATCAAATGATTTAGCGACCTGTTTTCTTTTTTTAATTGCAATAATTTAGGCTTAATATACTTTTTATAGGTTGATACATACCCTCCATCTATAAGTATGCTGTCAGAAGCAGTTTCCAAAAAAAAGCTGTCCCCGTTATTAGCAGGAAAAAATGTGATCCTCATCTATTAAATAAATTAAAATATTAATATGATTAGAAGTTTTTTTATGAATTCAATGAACGTAAATTTAAGGAAAGTAACTACACAATTTGATGTAAAGAATCAAAATATAAAATATTATTTGTTTTACAATTAATTTAATTATAAAAAATAAGTAGAATTTTTCGTGAAAATAAAATCAAATATATTGTCACTTTAATTCTAAATATGATTAGTCGAATTAAAATAATAATATAAAAACCATTAATCAAAAAAATCATTTTGTAAATTAACAATTTAAATTTTGTTCGAATAAATTGGCTATTTATAGGCAAAAAAAATACAAAACTAATTTTTTAACCATTTTAACTAGAGAAACATGTACATTAAAAGGCTCAAAGCTTTCAATTTTAAAAAATTTAAAACCTTAGATATTTCATTCAAAGAAAATCTGAATCTGATTATTGGAGAAAATGAATCTGGGAAAAGTACAATACTTCAGGCTATTGATCTCCTGTTATCAGGTAGTCGTAACAAAATTGAGACAATCGGATTAGAGCATCTGATGAATGATGAAATAATTCATCAATTTTTCCTTGACAAAAAATTTGTAAACCTACCAGAACTTAGGATAGAAATCTATTTTGAAAATGTCAACGACCCTGAATATTATGGTATCAATAATTCTGAGAAGGCAAGAGATTGTGGCATAACTATGATATGTGAACCGCGTGAGGATTTATCAAAAGAAATCAGTGAAATTTTATCACAAGAAGGAACTAATTTTCCTTTTGAATTTTACAACATCAATTTTTATAAATTTGGTGGTAATCCCTATTTAGGTTTTACAAGAAAATTTAAGCATATCTTAATTGACCATTCCAGTATTAATAATGAATATGCAACAAATTCTTATATAAAAACATTGTACACTTCGAGTATAGAAGCTACCGAAAAACATATTCATTCCAATCATTATCGCATTTTAAAAACTGATTTTAAAAACAATGTACTAAAAAATATTAATGATAAAATCCCTGGAAAATCATATGAATTTTCTTTAAAAAATAATTCAAAAAATGGATTGGAAAATGATCTCACAATTGTTGAAAATAATATTGATATACTTCACCGAGGTAAGGGAAGACAATGTTTTATCAAGACAGAGTTTGCTTTATCTAAAAATGAGAATGAACTAAATTTTATTCTACTTGAAGAACCAGAAAATCATCTGAGCCACCTGAATATGCATAATCTAATTGAACGTATTAATTGCTCTAAAAACAAACAGATTTTTATAGCAACACACAGCAATATAATAAGTTCAAGATTAGATTTGAGGAATGCAATATTTGTAAATGCTGAAAATAATATTAATGCAAAGCTTAGTGGTTTAGATAAGAAAACAGCAGAATTCTTTATTAAAGCTCCAAATAGAAATTTGCTTGAGTTTATTTTATCCAAAAAAGTTATTTTGGTAGAAGGAGATGCAGAACATATTTTAATGGAACATTTTTTCGAGAGTCATTATAAGATGAAACCATCTCAAAAAGGCATTCATATAATAGCTATTGGAGGTTTGAGCTTCAAAAGATATATGGAGATAGCAAATCTTTTAGAAATTAAAACTGCAGTCATTAGAGATAATGATAAAAATTATGATTCTATAATCACTAAAAATTATGAAGAACACGTTGGTGAATTTTGTAAAGCTTTTGCATCAACAGATGATACGATGTACACATTTGAAGTATGCCTTCAGGCTATTAATAATGCTTTGTGTGATAAACTGTTTCTTCCTAAACTAAAGACTCGCTCCGTCTTAGAATACATGCTTGCTGAAAAAACTGAATCAGCGTACAAATTGCTTACTTCTAATGAAAAGATTAATATTCCAGACTACATCATAGAAGCATTCCAATGGATAGAAAAAAATTAATCCTAGCTGTAGCAGGTTCAGGAAAAACCAAACTTGTAATTGAGACTTTAAATCTTGAGCAAAGATTCCTAATTATTACTTATACCAACAACAATTACAAAACAATCAAAAGAAGGATTGCGACAAGGTTTGGTTACATACCTAATAATATCACAATTTTGAAATTCTTCGATTTTATTTACAGTTTTTGTGCAAAACCATTTTTATTTTTCGAACATAAACTAAAAGGTATTTATTGGGATGAAGCTCCTACATTTACAAGAACTCTGAAAAGCGAAGATTACAAAAGGTATATTACAAAATCAAATCTTTTATATTACAATCGAATAAGTAAATTTATAGAAATTACAGGAACGATTCCTCTAATTATTGAAAAATTGGAGAAGTTTTATGATTATTTCATAATAGATGAATTTCAAGATCTCGGAGGGCATGATTTTAATCTGATAATGGCATTATCGCAAGCTAAATTAGATTTTCTATATGTTGGAGACTTCTTCCAACATACTTTTACAACAAGCCTAGATGGCGCGACTAATATCAATCTATATAATGATTATAGCAAATACATCAAGCGTTTACAAAATCAAAATATTAACGTTGATACGAAAACACTTTTAAAAAGCCACCGTTGTCCTCCTGCTATATGCCAATTTATTAGCGACAATTTGGGAATTAAGATGGAATCCAATCGAACAGATGAAACAGTTATACAAATCGTAAATTTAGAGCAGATTGAAGAAATATTATCAAATAATGAAATTATAAAGTTAGTTTATAATAGCTCTAATAAATTACCCTACTATTCAAAAAACTGGGGAGATTGCAAAGGAGAAGATGACTATCATGACACTTGTATTATTATGACAAAAAGTGGTACAAAAAGCCTTGACAAAGGAGACCTTAAAAATCTCGTATCATCTACTAAAAACAAATTGTATGTTGCACTCTCGAGAACCAAAGGAGATTGCTACATTCTAAGACAAAAATAATATAACATCTAGCTATTACGTTTAGGATTTTATTAAAACCACAATAATATTCTAATTTTCAGCAAATTTCAAGGCTATTTCTATTGGAAACAGCATTTTTTCCGTCCTTGCTTAACCGATGAACAGGGAGTTTTCATCTCAGAATCCAGCGTTTACCGCATTCTGAAACACAGAGGCCTGATTACAGCACCGTCACACATTTTGATTTCGGCAGCCAACGAGTTTAAGGACAAAACCAACTTTGTACACCAGATGTGGCAGACGGATTTTACCTACTTCGAGATCATCGGTTGGGGTTGGTATTACCTGAGTACCGTAATTGACGATTTTAGCCGATATATTGTGCACTGGGAACTCTGTGAAACCATGAAGGCAGAGGATGTGCAGCGCACCATTGACCGGGCTGTGAAAAAGGCAGGATTAAGAAAAGAACAGATGCCCAAACTTCTTTCCGACAACGGTTCCTGCTACGTTGCTGCAGAACTGAAGGATTATCTGAAAGAGATTCACGATATGAATCAGATTCACGGAAAACCGGCACATCCGCAAACCCAGGGAAAGATTGAACGCTATCACCGAACGATGAAAAATGTCGTGAAACTGCACCATTACTACAGTCCGTAAGAACTGGAGGCTGCTTTGGAAGAATTCGTAAACCGCTACAACAACGAGCGTTATCATGAATCACTGAAAACCTCACTCCAGCTGACGTTTACTTCGGAAGAACCGACGAAATCCTTAAAACGAGGGCAGAAATCAAAAAGCAGACGCTTTTAAGAAGAAGAAATGAATATTTTAAACAAAAATTGTTGTTGTAAAACCTAGAAAAAAGTTATTCTGGAAAATTTTGAGCCCTTAAAGCTCTAAAAATTTTACGGAAATAACTTTTTTATCTACCTTTAAAAAATCAAAAACACTCCCTAAGAAAAAGTACACTTTCTTTTGAAGACATACAGTAAGACAGGAAAAATGTGCAACAAATTATTTTAATAATTGTTTAAATTTGTAAAAATAGATTTATAATGATAGAATTAGGGAGGCAAATATCTGAATGGAGTATAGAAAGCATTAGTGATAGTGAAATTCCTACTTTAGAAAGTTATAGAGGAAAACCTTTGCTTATATTGTTTTTTAACTTAGGTTGTCCTGGTTGCAAAGGTAGAGCATTACCATTTGCAAACTGGGTAAATATTGAATATAAAGATAAGATTAATGTTTTAGGCATTCACACTAATTTCGAAGGAGTTGATTTCACAGATGAACAACTGGTGGATTGTAAATCAGAGTTTTATATAAACTTCCCGTATTTTAGGGATAAAAACTTTAATACAACCTTTATTAATTACGATGCAGGCGGAACACCTCATTGGATTCTTGTTGATGAAAACACCAATTTGAATTATTCCATTTTTGGTTCAGACCCTAACAATGCCTTATTAAGATTAGATTTAAAAATTCAAGAATTAACTAAATAAATAAAATTAAGTATGGACATTTTTCAGTCAATAAAAGCATGGTACACAAAAGGAGAAGTTATAACTCCAGAAGGTTATTGCCCAAATTGTTGGGGATTTCAAGAGTATTCCGGAAATTTCTATGAAGCGGTAAAAAATCATGGCATATCTATTAATAATATTGATAACAATAGAGGTTGGATTCAAAACTATGCCGATTTGTATTTAGGAGGTATTAAGTATTCTCATACGGATAATGAAGAAACTGTTTGTAATCAATGTAAAGTAAAATATAACCTTCAAAGCTAAATTATAGAATTATGCTCAAATGGCTCGATGTAATTAAATATGCAAACAAAGGGAATCTTACACCAGATAAACGAGTAGAGAAAACCGACGAAGAATGGAAAGCTTTGCTAACAGAAGAACAATATTATATTACTAGGCAAAAAGGAACAGAAAGAGCTAATAGCTCGGATTTGTGTACTTTTTTCGAAGCAGGAAAATATACTTGCGTTTGTTGTGAAACTTTACTTTTTGATTCTGCAGAAAAATTTGATAGCGGAACAGGTTGGCCTTCTTTTACGCAACCCATAAAGGATAATGTGATTGCTTATTACAAAGATAGAAGCCATGGGATGTATCGAATTGAAACGACTTGCAACACTTGTGATGCACATTTGGGACATGTTTTTCAAGATGGTCCCATGCCTAGTGGATTGCGATATTGTATGAATGCATTGGCTTTGAAAAAAGTAGAAAGTATGGAAAGGAAAGCAACTTTTGGAGGGGGTTGTTTTTGGTGCACAGAAGCAATTTTTCAGAATTTAAAAGGGGTTGTTACAGTTGAAAGTGGCTATAGTGGAGGAAGAATTTCTAACCCTACCTATAGAGAAGTTTCCTCTGGGATAACTGGCCATGCAGAAGTGATTGAGTTTGCCTATAATCCTGCTGAAATATCCTATGAGGATTTGGTTAAAATTCATCTCACTACCCACAATCCAACAACACTAAATCAGCAAGGAGCAGATATGGGTACTCAATATAGAAGTGTAATTTTTTATAGAAATGAAGAAGAAAAAACAATTGCTCTAAATGTGATTAAGGAATTAAAAGCTACGTATGATGATATGATTGTTACAGAAGTTGCCATGTTTGAACACTTTTACCCTGCTGAAGACTACCATCAAAATTATTATAATGAGAATAGAGATCAAAACAGGTATTGTGCAGCAGTAATTAATCCGAAGTTGAGAAAATTCAAAGAGCTATATAAAGAAAAGTTGAAGTAATAATTTAAGTTTAAAAATAAAAGAATGATAGTCGCAGCGTTTAAATACAAGGTTAATCCAGAATTTCAAGAAGAATTTGAAGGATTGTATAGTTATGCAAGAAAACATGTTTCAATGATTGAAGGATATGATGGGCACGAAGTCTATAACGGAGAAAATGGTCATAACATGCTAGTTGTCTATTTTAAAGACAAAGATTCTTTTCTTATTTGGGATGAACACCCAGAACATAAAAAATATAAAGAGCGTGGGAAAACAGAAATTTTTGAAAGTTATGACGTTTCAGTAGGAGAAGTTTTTGAAAGACATACAAAATAATATATGAAGATTGATAATATTGTAAATAGCTCTGCAAAATGGACATTGATTGTAGGAGCCATATTAATTTTTGTGTTGCCATTCATGGTAACTTTTTTAAATATAGAATTTTTAGGGAAATATGGACCTGTTGGCGATACTATTGGAGGAATTACTTCTCCGATTTCTCAATTGTTAGGTTCTATTCTTATATACCTTGCTTTAAAAGCACAATTAGATGCTAATACTATTATTCAAAATCAAGTTAATGAAGACAATAAGCAGTCATTAATAAGACATGATTTGGAACAAATACATGAGTTGTATTCTTTTTTTCAAAATAACATCAAAAGCTTTAGCTATGATAAAGATTTTAGTGGTAGAAGCAGTTTAATTTTTGGAAAGAGAGCAATAAAACATTTTTTTCAAGATATTGAAGATATGAATGTTAATATTCATAATGATGATGATATTCTAAAAATTGACGGAGTTAGAGAAATATTGGGCATCATAAAC
>JAEXRP010000053.1:0-16122 GCA_023440705.1 Bacteroidota bacterium | reverse complement strand
AAGCAATGCAGCAGGCACTTTTTATCATTTTGTAAACGAACCCAAAGTCAAAATTATCGCAGCCGAAGCTGGCGGTTTGGGCGTAGATTCTGGTAAGTCGGCGGCGACCACTTTTCTTGGGACTTTGGGTGTTTTGCACGGCAGCCAAAGTTTGGTGATGCAGACTGAAGATGGCCAAGTAATCGAGCCTCACTCGATTTCAGCGGGTTTGGATTATCCCGGAATTGGACCAATGCACGCCAATCTTTTCAAAGAAAAACGTGCAGAATTTTTCAGCATCAACGATGATGAAGCTCTGAAATCAGCTTTCGATTTGACCAAGCTCGACGGCATTATTCCAGCGCTCGAAAGTGCCCATGCGTTGGCGGTTTTGGACAAGAAAAAGTTCGAAAAAGACGATGTAGTCGTGATTTGTTTGTCGGGGCGCGGCGATAAAGACATGGAAACTTACCTTAAACATTTGGATGATTAATTTTTGGGCGACTTTTCCGCCTTCCGCTCTCAAACCTAACGGAGTGGTTCGACGAAGTCAATCTTTTTTCCAGCACCTGAAACCTTACAAAAAAGGATTTCCGCTCAAGTCGGGTCGCAGAGTCGTTAACAGAAGAAAAGGAAATGATAATTATCCGATATTAGAAAAATGTATTATCATGGATAGAAATTAAATATGGAAAAATCCTATCAAAAAATGAAGCAACTCAAAATAACAAAAGAAGAAATACTCAACATCTTCGAATGGATTTCTGTAATTATTGTAGCGATTTACATGATTGGTTACGGCATTGGAAAACCTTTACAATTTGGAGACATTTCTAGTTATACAAAACCAGTTAATAAACTAAATCCTATGGCGTTGATGTGGGCGTTCTATTCTTATTCAAAACCTTATGTTATAATAATTGGCTTCTTCGAAATTTTGGGTGCGCTTCTTTTAGTAATCCCAAGAACACGACTAGTTGGAGGCTTGGTGTTGACAACTATTTTGACAAACATTATTTTGCAAGATTACTTTTTCGGAGTTCTCCAAGGCGCTTTAGCCAATGCTATTTTTTATCAATTGGTTATTTTATTTGTTTTTTATAGACATAGACACAAAATTTTTAAAGCTTACATAGCCTTGGAAGGCAGATTCACTTTCAAATTTAGATGGATTTATATTCCTGTTGCGGTCGTTGTCGCACTAAGTTATGAAGTCATTATGTACGCAATTAATCAACTATTAACATTTATTTTATAATGAAAAAATTAAACATATACTTTACAGCAGGCGTTCCTAATCTTGAAGATACAGGGAAAGTCGCTCAACTTATCCAAGATTCTGGAGCAGATATGATGGAAATCGGTATTCCGTATTCCGATCCTGTTGCTGATGGACCGGTTATCCAAGATGCCCACATTTTGGCTTTAAAAAACGGAATGACCATCGCAAAATTGTTCACACAACTTTTAGAAATAAAAGATTCTGTCACGATTCCAAAAGTTTTGATGGGTTACATTAATCCCGTTTTGCAATTTGGTTTTGAGAATTTTTGTAAAAAATGTCAGGAAGTTGGCGTTTCGGGCTTGATAATTCCGGATTTGCCAGCTTTCGAATTTGAGAAACAATACGGCGAGATCTTAAAAAAATATGATATTAATTTTAGTTTTTTGGTGACACCCGAAACTTCGGAAGAGCGCATCAAATATTTGGATTCGTTGAGTTCTGGATTTTTGTACGCCGTAAGTTCGTCTTCGACAACGGGAAACGCCAACGCAACTTTGAAGAATGATGATTATCTGAGTCGCCTTGCTTCGCTCAATCTTAAAAATCCTGTATATGTAGGATTCGGAATTAAAAACAAACAGGATTTTGAATCGGTGACGGAAAAATTGCAAGGAGGCATCATAGGAACTGCTTTTGTGAAAATCCTCCTCGAAAATAAAAACTGGAAGTCAGAAGCTTCCAACTTTGTGAAATCAATCCTAACCGAAGTTTAAGATTAGAAAAATAACTACAGTTAGAATAGATTTAAAAAAAAATCGTATCGAGAACTTTAGTCAAAATAGTTCTCGATACGCTGCGCTACTCGAACCGACGCCTTGGTAGAGAAAATATCTTATCTTGAACCGATGTTATAATAGAACAACAAATCCCCTAGCCCTGATTGACACGGCATCCTTTTGGGTTGGCGTGAGGCGGCGGAGCGCAGCGGAGCCGTCCGAGCGACAACACAAAAGATATAGTGGAAAGCAGGTTCCCGGCTCCTAAGAATTATCAGCGCTTTTATTAGGCGTGGGAGAAAGCAATTGCTTAACTTTGCAAATTAAATTTTAACCGAATGAATGCATTTATTGAAGAACTAAAATGGCGCGGGCTTTTTGCCGACATGACGCCTGGGATTGAGGAGCAACTTGAAAAAGAGATGACCACAGCCTATATTGGTTTTGACCCAACTGCAGATTCGTTACACATCGGAAGTTTGATTCCAATTAAAATTTTGGCTCATTTTCAACGTCATGGACACAAACCAGTTGCATTGGTTGGTGGTGCGACGGGGATGATTGGTGACCCATCTGGAAAATCCGCAGAACGAAATCTGTTAGATGAGGCTACCCTTTTGTATTACGTTGATTGTCTTAAAGGTCAATTGTCACGATTCCTAAACTTTGATGGTAACGAACCTAACAAAGCAGAATTGGTGAACAACTATGACTGGATGAAGGATATTTCGTTTTTGGATTTTGCTAAAAATATCGGAAAGCACATCACCGTTAACTATATGATGGCGAAAGATTCTGTTAAAAAACGTTTCTCGGGCGAAGATGGCGCGGACGGAATGAGCTTTACAGAATTCACTTACCAATTGATGCAAGGTTACGATTACCTACACCTGTACCAAACTATGGGTATGAAGTTGCAAATGGGTGGATCTGACCAATGGGGAAACATCACGACTGGGACGGAATTGATCCGTCGTAAAGCCCAAGGTGAAGCTTTTGCATTGACAACTAAATTGATTACTAAAGCGGATGGTTCAAAATTCGGAAAGTCTGAAAGTGGTGAAAACTACTGGCTAGACGCGAAAAGAACGTCGCCTTACCAATTCTACCAATTTTGGTTAAATGCGACTGACGACGATGCAGAACGCTTTATTAAATATTATACTTTTATCGACAAACCAGAAATCGAAGCTTTGATCGAAGAACACAAAACTGCGCCACACGAGCGTAAACTTCAGAAGCGTTTAGCGGAAGAAGTAACAATTTGGGTTCATGGAAAAGAAGAGTTTGAAAAAGCTTTGAAAGCTTCGGAAATTCTTTTTGGACGTTCGACTGCGGAAGATTTGCAAAGTCTTGATGAAGATTTGTTTTTACAGATTTTTAATGGCGTTCCGCAAAAGGAAATCGCAAAATCTGAGGTTATCGGTACGAACATCGTGGATTTGATTTCAGAGAAATCTGGTTTCTTAAAATCAAAATCTGAGGCAACGCGCGAACTAAAAGGGAATTCAATTTCTGTAAATAAAGACAAAGTTGATGATACTTTTACAGCTTCGGAAAGTGACCTTATCGATGGTAAATTTTTACTTCTACAAAAAGGTAAAAAGTCTTACTTTATCGTAAAAGCTGTTTAGGTTTTTATTTAAAACAACATAAACTAAGCTTCCTCAAATTGGGGAAGCTTTTTTTGTGTCAAAAATCTTTATATTCGTTGGACAAACACAGATATGCATCCATTTTCGGTTTCTTTTGAAGTTAATGACAACATTTTCATACAGATACTTACAGTTCTGGCAGCTTTATTTATTGCTGGGACTTGGTTTTATTATCAAAATCATCGACCAATGTTTCAACGTATTGGTGGGGCTATTATTGGTGGGATTATTGCATATTTTGTTGCTTTGTTCTTCTTCGGAATTATAGCAAGTTTTTATACCACAATTAAAGACGAACTAAATCCTAATAAACAAACCGCAACTATTGCTAATTACGACACTTTTACAAGTACTTCGCAAGACTCAAATCGAAGAACTATCGGCAGAAGAACACGGACTAATACCTACTATAAACCAACTTTAGAATATCGCGATAAAAACGGAAACATGAGACAAGCCAAAGGCGATGTTTCTTTCAGTAAAAACAACCAAAAACCTGTCGGGAGCGTCGTAAAAGTTATTGTTGAAGATAACAAAGTTAGGATGCAAGAAACACCTATCAAAACGTTTGCTTTTGTATTGAACATTGTGACGCTAGCTTTTATGTTTATGTTTTATTTTGTCTTTTACACTTTTGCAAAAACAGGCGGTTTTGACGGTGCTTTCCATGTGATGGGATTCCTTTTTATCTTCATACTTTTCCCGATCGCTTTTGTTGTTTTAATCTTTTTATTTTTAAATATTGGCTACGAATATTTTGTATTGGGACTAAGACATACCAGTTTTGGTGGCGCTTCATTTTGTACTGGTTTAGGTGTTTTCCTTCTGCTTTGTCTTTATGGTTACATCAAACATTTTATGGAAAGTGCTGCAAAGCGAAAAAGAAAACGTTTGAAAAAACTCGAAAAGAAAGCGAAAAAAGAAAGAGAGAAAGCCAATGCTATTCAACATTAATCGTTTATAAGCCAATTCGTCATTTAGGATTTTTGCTTCTTTAAAAACTAAAAAAGTATCTTTGCTTTATGGATTTAAAATACCTCCTTAGAGAACCCGAAAATATTACTTCTTCTACGCCACTTTTAGTTTTAATACATGGCTATGGAAGCAACGAAGAAGATCTTTTTAGCTTTGTACCAACGCTTCCCAAAGATTGGTTAGTTGTAAGCTTTCGAGCGCCAAAAGAAACGCCTTACGGTGGTTATGCTTGGTATGACATCGATCTTACAAATCCCGAAAAATATGTGGATGTGGAACAAGCGGAAGCTGCAATTTCTGGAATAATGGAAGCTGTCATGAAAATCAGCAACCAATATGGTTTGGTCGATAACCCAACGCATCTTTGTGGCTTCAGTCAAGGCGGAATTTTGAGTTACGCGATGGCATTACGTTTTCCTCAATTATTTAATAAAATTGCGTGTCTTAGCAGTTATCCAGAAGAAAAGCTTTTAACAAACATTGTTAAGGATAAGAAAAAACTAGAGCAATTAAGATTTTTTGTTTCTCATGGGACAGATGACGCTGTTATCCCGATGGATTGGGGACGAAAAGCTGCAGAATTGCTTTACGATTTAAGTTGCTACTTCAGCTTTAGAGAATATATGAGTGGGCATGGTGTTAATCAAAAAAACTATATGGATTTGATGACATTCTTCGAGTCCAAATAAATCTCAATTTATTTGTGTGGCATAGCATTTGCAAGCTTTTCTACGAACACAAATAATGGAGAACAATAAAATAAAAAAGCTATTCACAACTGAATAGCTTTTTGTTTATAATCGATAATTATTGAATTATTTGTAATTCACTTTTCCGCCGATAACTTTTTTCTCGTTTCGATTTTCTGGATTACCATAAACATTGATAATTCCACCTGCACGAGTCGTTGTCGTAACATCTTGACTTGCAAAAACATTAGCTTCACCTCCAGCATTAACAGTCACCGAAGTGTTTTCGGACTTCAATTCTGCACCTTCATATTTACCACCAGCATTAACAACAACATCTTGTGTAGTCGTTTCACCAGCAATTTTTATTAAACCTCCAGTGTTAACTTTAGAAGAGATAGCTGTCGAGTTCGCAACAACATCAATCACCGAACCTTCATTTGATATTAGACTTAGATTAGAAGATGTAATCGGCGAAGTCGATGAAATGATAGAGCCTTGGCTCGCTTGGATGCTTCCAAGGTTTTTGTAATACAAGATAATTTTCGTTGCATCACCTTGCATCACTTTAGAAGTCACCATTCTAACTTTTAACTCATTGCCGCTATTTACAAATTCGACATTTCCAGCATTTTTTCCTGAAATATCGGCTTTATACTCGTCACCAGGGATTAGTTCTACGTTAATCTGATCAAAAACTTTAAGTTTTGTAAAGCTTCCTACATTTTTCATTTGTGCAAACGCAAGTGTCGTACCTGCTGCAATCATCATTGTGGTCAAAATTTGTTTAATCATAATTTTGGTTCTTATTTAGCTTTTTTAGTCATGACAAAATCAATACCATAATAGGTTAGCAAGATAATTTAATTTTAATTAATTATCATTCATAAATAGTTTTTAAAAACTTTTCAATAAAAACATTACATTTGATTTCGGAAAGATTTATATTCGATGGCAAGACTTTATTTATTCGTTTTTTGTTTTTTAATAATAGGTTGTCAATCTGTTAAAAAAGCTAATGCCGAATTCGAAAAAAAAATCCCTATCCAGCAACTACAAGACGATATTGACCAAACCTATGTTTCTCTTAAACGATTTCACCCCGAACTTTATTGGTACATTTCTGAAAAAGATTTAGAAAAGAAGTTTGACAGTCTCAAAAGCACGATTTCGGAACCGTTAAACAAGCAAGAATTTTATTTTAAACTCGCGCCAGTTATCGCCCAAATCCGAGAAGGTCATCTCCGACTTCGCATTCCGCAAAAACAATATACAAAGGCAGAAACAAAAGTTTTCGATAAAAAAACGCCACTTTTTGGACAATATACCTATCGCATTTCGGATGAAAAAATGATCGTTTATAAACCAACGGTTGATTCTGAAAAGAAGCTTCTTCCTGGCACCGAAATTTTAGAAATAAATGGTGTAAAAGTTATTGATTTAATCAAAAAATATCGAAGTGTTATGACTTCGGACGCTTACAACCAAACCTATTACAAATATGCGTTGAGCGAGGCTTTTTTTAATTATTACACTGCAGAGTATGGTCTTTTGGGTGAAGCAAATTTAAAGATAAAATTCAAAAATCAGATTAGTGATTTTGTCTTAAAAAGAGTCGATAAAGAGGAAATTAAAAAACAAAAATACACACCTAGTAAAGAGATAAAAAAAATCTATGATTTTGATGCGAGAACTAATTCTTTCAACCGAAGTATGCGTTTTGCAGTCGCAGATAGCTCTGTCGCTTACATGAAAATAAAAACTTTCTCGGATACAGGCTCTTCCAAATTTTATAAAAAAACCTTTAAAAAAATAAAAGAAGCTAAATCAAAATATTTAATTCTTGATATTAGAAATAATCTTGGTGGCTCTTTGGACGAAATCAATAATCTGTATTCTTACCTAACAACTGAGAACTATACTTTGGTAAAAATGCCAGAAATGACTTTTGAAAATGCTGCGATACACCGTAATTATTTTTACAATTTACCAACAACCAGCAAAATAATTTCAGCGCCCGCTTATCCGTTTTTTATTGCGGGTAATCGTTTTTTATCAGGAAAAAATAAAGAAGGAAAAGCTATTTTTAAAGAATCTGCAGCTAAAGAAAGTAAGTCCAAAAAAGATGCTTTCCAAGGGAAAATTTATGTTTTAGTAAATGGTTCAAGCTTTTCTGCATCCTCTGTTATTTCAGCAAAATTAAAACACGACAAACGCGCCATTATCGTTGGCGAAGAGACTGGCGGCGCTAATGATGGTACAGTCGCAGGTTTTAATAATACGATTGAACTAACCAATTCTAAACTTAATCTACCAATCGGTTTACTTTTCATCCAACCCAATATCGAACCTCTTGGGCAAAAACGTGGCGTAATGCCTGATGTTGAAGTTGATGCCGATTTCTATAATGTCAGCCAAGGCAAAGATCTTCAACTCGAATGGATTCTTAACGATATCAAAAAAAAATCGGACTAAATGTCTAAAATTCCGTTTTGGCAGTTTCTTTGTGTAATCTGACAAAGAAATACATAACATTATGGAAGATAACAAAGATATACACGAGGAAAACGAACATTTAACGACTGACGAACAAACCAACACAGAAGAAAATGCGACTGACAATGTGACAGCCGAAAAGACTTCTGAGGAATTATTGGCAGAAGAAAAAGACCGTTATCTTCGTCTTTATGCAGAATTCGAAAATTACAAAAGAAGAACTGCAAAAGAAAAGAATGAATTCTTTATGTATGCTAACCAAGACATTATGATCTCGATGTTAGCAGTCCTTGACGACTTCGAAAGAGCACTTAAAGAAATTGCTAAAACAGGCAACGAAGACGATATTAAAGGTGTAGAATTGATTTATCAAAAATTCAAAGGAAAATTAATGGAAAAAGGTCTTAAACCAATTGAAGTTAATCCTGGCGACGACTTTAACGTAGATTTTCATGAAGCAATTACGCAAATCCCAGCACCAACACCTGAATTAAAAGGAAAAATTGTTGACGTTATTGAGAAAGGTTACCAACTTCATGACAAAGTTATTCGTTTCACAAAAGTGGTAACAGGAGCTTAAAATCGCTTATATATAAAGCATTTTAGAATTTAAGACAATGGCAAAAAGAGACTATTACGAGATATTAGAAGTTACGAAATCTGCAACTTCCGAAGAAATTAAGAAAGCTTATCGTAAACAAGCGATCAAATATCACCCTGACAAAAATCCTGGCAACGCAGAAGCTGAGGAGAAATTCAAAGAAGCTGCGGAAGCTTATGAAGTGTTGAGCGATGACAACAAGCGTGCACGTTATGACCAATATGGTCACGCAGGTCTTGGTGGCGCTGCTGGAGGCGGATTTGGCGGTGGCTTCGGTGGTGGCATGAACATGGAAGATATTTTCAGCCAATTTGGAGATATTTTTGGTGGGCATTTCGGCGGTGGCTTCGGTGGCGGTCGTCAACAACAAGCTAGAGGAACTAACCTTAGAATCCGTATCAAACTTAACCTAGAAGAAATGGTGAATGGCACGCAGAAGACGGTTAAGGTTAAAAAAATGAAGTTGGCAGAAGGTGTAACTTCCAAAACTTGTCCTACTTGTCAAGGTTCTGGCGTACAAATCAAAGTGATGAACACCATGTTCGGACAAATGCAAACGCAAGCTAATTGTGGAACTTGTAATGGTATCGGAAAAGTTGCTGACAAAATTCCTGCTGGCGCTAATGCACAAGGCTTGGTTAAAACTGAGGAAGAAATCACGATCAACATTCCAGCTGGAGCTAGAGATGGCATTCAACTTAATGTAAGAGGAAAAGGTAACGATGCGCCTTTTGGTGGTGCAGCGGGTGACCTGTATGTTGTGGTTGAGGAAGAAGTTGACAAATTGATCAAACGTGAAGGCGACAATCTTCACCAAGAATTGTTTATTTCTTTTGCTGAAGCGGCTTTAGGAACTTCTAAAGAAATCAATGTCGTTGGTGGAAAAGTAAAAATCAAAGTTGAAGAAGGCACGCAGTCTGGTAAAATTTTGAGACTTGCTGGTAAAGGTCTTCCAAATATCGAAGGCTACGGCGGCAAAGGCGATATGTTTGTACACATCAATGTATGGACGCCTCAAAAGCTTACTAAAGAACAAAAAGCATTTTTCCAAAGTCAAATCGATAATAACGAAATGGCTGCAGAACCAACTGGAAAAGAAAAATCTTTCTTTGAAAAAGTTAAAGATTTGTTTGATTAAATAATTGCAAAATATATTTAAAACCTACTTTCTGAGTAGGTTTTTTTACTTAAAAATGTCAGCAACGTTTTTCACAATGGCATAATGAATCGTCGTAGCAATAAGATTTTCATCTGTTGAAAAAGCAAAATCCATAATGTTGTACACATCGGTATCTTCAAGGTCAAAATTGGAGTTTTCTGTAATTTTTTCAAAACCTTTGCCCCATATTTTTTGAACACCAAAAACCATCGCATAAGGAAGATATTTTTCGAAAATTTCGGGTGTTTTTTTTGGAGCGTTTAAGAATTGTAATTGCTTTTCTTCGGCTGCACTTAGATACATTTTAAAACCTTCGATCTCGTTTAATAATGATTGATATTCTTTCGACACTTTATTAAAAACATCTTGAATAAAGAATAAAACTAAAAAGTTAATCAACAAAAAACATCTCACGCGCAAGAAGTTAACAATGTCTGGATTAAGATAATATAACTTCAAAAATTGGAATGCGATTAAACAACCAACCACAATTAGAAGAATTGTTTTTAAACGTTTCGAAGATCGTCGATTCGGTCTTAAAAGCAAAAATACAACAAGCCAAAAAATATAAAATCCGATATTATGGACCAAGTCAAGAACTTCCCAATAACTGCCTTTGACATAAGAATAAATCGTTAATCCGAAATACAAAAAGCTAATAATCGACGCACTAAACATCAAAAATAATCGTCCACGAAAGCCTCTTCGAATGGTTTTTCGATATTGACTTCGTAGAGAATTTGACAGATTATCACAAGCCGAATTGATGTTTTCATTTTTATCACCATTAATGATAATCTTAGAATCCTCAGCAAATAAATTTCTCATAAGTTGAGCTTCGTCAAGAGACAAATTATTGTCAGGTTCTTTCAAAACTTCTAATTGATACGTGATATTAACTTTTGATTTTCGAATTTTGATATATTTTTTAACCGCCAAATTAATGATCAAAGTTGACAACATTCCGGTTCTGAAATCTCCGTAAATTAAATAAGCCATTTCAGCTGGCGACATATTTTTAGGCGGAGAAAATTGTGGAATGATGATATCTTTTTTCCATTTTCTAGTCATTAAAAAACAGAATAAAAAATAGACGATCATAATAGCAAAAGCTATCATCACCCAATGTGTATTATCGTACACAACTCTTTCTACGTAAATAACATTGGGCTCGTTTTGCATTTTTTAGAATACTTTTATTGATTATTTCGATTCTAAAATACAAATTTTAATCAAAAAACCAATTTTAATTAAAAGATAAAAGTATTAGACAAAAATAGCCTTTCAAATTTTTAAAAGGCTTATCATTATTTATTTTACTAAAAGTTTTTCGCAAACCAACTTACTAAAAACCTCCTGTTTACCATCAATTTCGATGAGCATCGATTGGTCAAAATTTTCGATACTTATAACTTTCATTTCGGTTCCTAATTGGATATTGCGCTTGTTAAGATAACTAAGAAAATCGTCGGAAGATGTTGTAACAGAAGCAAAAACAACATTTTCATTCTCTTTGCATTGACTTAATTTTTTAAGCTCTGGTTGTACGACAACACCATCTTTATCAGGAATTGGTTCGCCATGAGGATCAACTTTTGGGTGATTTAGGATTTCATCCATTTTATCAAAAAAAGCATCAGAATGTATATGTTCTAGTTGCTCTGCAATTTCGTGAACATTCTCCCAACCAAATCCCATTTTTTCCACCAAAAACATTTCTGTTAGACGATGTTTTCTCACGATGAGCGCTGCCTCTTTCCTACCCGATTCAGTGACACGGATTGGTTTGTAAGATTCGTAAATCACCCAATTTTTCTCTGCAAATTTTTTAATCATACTGTTCACAGATGGCATTTTTATTTGCAGACGTTTGCTAAGATCATTTACAGAAACCTCGTGTTCATCATTCATTAGATGATATAAGGCTTTCAAATAATTTTCTTCTGTTAAGGAATTCATACATCAAAGATACAAAATGTTAGATTAACTTAATTTTAAAACTAACTTTTAATAATTTTGCCATTTTTATTGAATTAAAAACGACTAAAACCATATTATTATTTGTAATTTTGAAAGGAATTTTAAATCTAAAAACTGAAAAATAAAAATAGAACATGACTACAAAATACGACAGAATTCCTAATACGTTGTTCATCAAAAATCGTAAAAAATTTGTCTCTCAAATGAAGCCAAATTCGATAGCGATTTTTAATTCTAACGACATTTATCCTATCAGCGCAGATTCTACGCTAGCTTTCCAGCAACACCGCGACATTTTTTATCTTTCAGGTGTTGACCAAGAAGAAAGCATTTTGTTAATTTTCCCGAATGCTTACAAAGAAGAGTATCGCGAAATTCTATTTGTTAGAGAAACCAACGATCATATCGCTGTTTGGGAAGGTGAAAAATTGAGCAAAGAAGATGCAACGGAAGTATCTGGAATTAAAACCGTGATGTGGTTGTCAGAGTTTGAAAAAGTATTTTATGATTTGATGGCGGAAGCAGAAAATATTTATTTAAATAAAAACGAACATTATCGCGCAGCTGTCGAGACACAAACGCGTGAAGATCGCTTCATCGAATTTGTAAAAAAACAATATCCGCTGCATACAATTTTGCGCAGTAATCCTATTTTGCAACGTTTAAGAAGCATCAAAGAACCTGAGGAAATTACTTTAATTCAACATGCGTGTGACATTACAGAAAAAGGAATTCGCAGACTTCTTGGCTTTGTAAAACCTGGCGTTTGGGAATATGAAATCGAAGCCGAATTGGCGCACGAATTTATAAAAAATAGAAGTCGTGGATTTGCCTACACACCGATTATTGCAAGTGGAAACAATGCGAATGTTTTGCATTATATTTCTAACAATATGCAACTGAAAGATGGTGATCTCATCCTATTAGATGTCGGCGCAGAATATGCGAATTATTCATCGGACTTAACGCGCACAATCCCTGCAAATGGAAAATATACACCTCGTCAAAAACAAATCTACAATGCCGTTCTTAATTGTAAAAAAGAGGCTGAAGATCGCTTGATTGCGGGAAATAATTGGCATAAATTCCATAAAGAAATGGGCGAAGTCTACACTTCTGCTTTGTTAGATTTGGGATTAATTGATAAAGCGGATGTCCAAAATGAGGATCTAAAATGGCCAGCTTACAAAAAATACATGATGCACGGGACATCGCACCACATGGGCCTTGACACACACGACTATGGACTTTTGTCAGATGATTTTGTGGCAGGAATGGTCTTTACCAACGAACCTGGATTCTATATTCCAGAAGAAGGTTTTGGTGTGAGACTTGAAGACGATTACGAAATCCAAGCTTCAGGAAATCCGAAAAACTTTATGAAAAACATTCCTATCGAAGCCGACGAAATCGAGTCTTTGATGAATTCTTAGGTTTAAAAACAATAAAAAAAGGCTCTCAAATTTGAGAGCTTTTTTACTATTTCTATTTTGAATTATCTTCTATAACATAAGCCAAAGCACCAGAAGGGCAAGCATTAATTTGTGCAATTAATTCTTCCTTTGTCGCATTTTCTGGTTTAATCCAAGGTTTGGCTTTGGGATCATAAACTTGGGGAAGTGACTTTACACAAACTCCTGCATGTTTACATTTACTGGGCGTCCATAACACCGTAATATCTTTGTTGTTAGTATATCTTTTAGTTTCCATATCAATTTTATTTATTATTTAAAGTTATGCAAATTTGAGATAACCGAACTTTTTTAAAATTACTTTTTTAAACCTAAATTAATTCTACTTCAAAAGATCCTTCAGAGCATCTTCTAATTTTGGAAACTTAAATTGAAATCCTTGTTTTAAAATCTTTTCCGATGAAACGCGACTTCCTTTTAAGATTAAATTCGCCATTTCCCCAAACATTATTTTTAATCCAAAAGCTGGAACATTCGGGAACCACAGTTTCTTTTTAAGTTGTTTCGCAACAGCTTTCGTTAAATCTTTATTGGTAATATGCTCGGGCGCAGCAGCATTGTAAGCGCCAGACATTGTATTATCCTCGATCGCTTGCAAATACATCGCACACATATCATCGATATGAATCCATGGTACATATTGTTTTCCACTTCCCAAAGGCGAACCAGAATTTTTCTCAATTGGCATTTTTAGTTCTGCTAAAAGTCCGCCTTTGTCAGACAAAACTCCCGAAGTCCGCAACATCACCACTCTATTGGCAACAGTTTTAAAATCCAAAGCCTTATTTTCCCAAACTTGACAAACTTGACCAAGAAAGTCATTGGCAGGCGAATCTGTTTCAATAAAGATTTTATCAGAGGTTATTGCACCATAATAACCAACCGCCGACGCAGAAATAAAAGCTTTAAGTCTAATATTTTGTTTTTCAATTTCAGCTTTGATAATGTCCGCAGAAATTACACGACTATCTACAACTAATTTTTTATAAGACTTTGTCCAACGCATCGCAATAGGCGCACCAGCAAGATGTACAACATACTCAACGCCATCCAAAGCACCATCTTCGATAGAATTATTATCGTAATCTAACTTAAAAGCTTTATAAGGACTTTGCTGCTTTTCGTCATCGAATCTTACCAAAACATGAACGTCATAGCCATTAGAAGCGAGCAATTCGCACAATGCAGAACCTATTAAACCTGTTGCACCAGTTACAAGAACTTTAGATTTCATCATCAATTATAGTAATCGGATTTTATCATCTTCAATTTCGATTATTTTGTCTTTATAAAGACCGCCAATCGCTTTTTTGAAGTTCTTTTTACTCATCTGCAATTCGTCTTTTATCTCTTCAGGAGACGATTTATCCGACAAATATATCAAACCGTAGTTATCGTTTAGTTTATCAATAATTTTTTGTTTGAACTCATCGATATTTTCAAAACCTTCTGGTTGTAGAGACACATCAATCTTACCATCTTCACGAATCGCTTTAATATAACCTTGTTCTGTAGAAAGTGGATATAACTTTTTATAAACATCAGAAGCGTAGATTAATGCAATATATTTTTTATCAATGATAACATTCCAACCCAATTCGGATTCACCAATCATTAATAAATCGACTTTGTCACCTTTTTTAAATGGTAAATCTGTGTATTGCGGATTACGTTTAAACTTGGTTGTACCCGTAATTCTACCACTTTCTTCATCAATATAGACGTAAACGATATAACGTTTGCTTTCAAGAATTTTCCCTTTTTGTTGTTTGTAAGGCACGAACAAATCTTTGATAATTCCCCAGTCCATAAAAGCACCACTCGGCAAACTTTGCACGCAAGTCATCACGGCAAATTCGTCCACTTCGCATAAAGGTGTTTCGGTTGTCGCTTTTAGTTTGTCATCATCTTGATACACAAAAACGTCAACATCTTGATCAACTTCTAAAGTCGAATTAACTAGAATCTTAGATAAAAAAGCTTTCTCACCTAATTCATCTATCAAAATGTAACCTGAATTATTAACTTCTGAAACCTTTAGCGTCTGGAATTTTCCTACTTGCATTGTAAATATTTGTTGCAAAATTAAGTAAAATAAAAACATCCGCCTTAGTGACGGATGTTGTGTTTCTAAAACTTATTTTTAAACGTAAATCCTAGCATAAACCAACGACCTGGCATTGGCACAAGACTCGTTTCGGTATATTTAGCATTCGTAATATTGTTGACTAAAAGATAAATATTAAGCTTATCAGTCTGATAATTTAGCTTCGCATCCAAAAGATTATAACTTCCCAAAGCGATTCTCTCATTGTAACGGTAGACAACTTCTGTCCCAAATCGCCAATATTTTGCTTGCAATTTCGCGTTGAATTGATGACGAAGATTGTCTAAAACATATTTGGAAAAAGCTTGATCTTCACGGTTAATTTTGTTATCCAAATAAGTGTAACCAACAGATAGATTATTTACATTCCAATTAAATTTCTGAGCAATTTCGGTTTCAAAACCAAGCGTTTTTACATTGCTAATATTTTCGGCGCGCCAAATTGCTGCTAAAGAATCCTTTGTCCAGTCGATTGCGTTATCCGTATTTCTCCCGAAACCACTCACTTTTAGTAAAGAATTTTCACGTTGATATTGATAACCAATTTCGTAATTCCATGCATTTTCTGGTTTTAAGTTAGGATTTCCTGTTTCGGTTTTACTAACATAATAAAGATCTGTATATGTTGGAATACGGTTGGTTTTAGCAACATTTCCGTGGATTTTATTGTGTTCATCAAGGTTAAATCCAACATCCAAACCTGGATAGAAAAAGTTGCCAGTCCCAGGATAATTTGCCCAACTAACACCTGGGATAATATTCAGTTTTTGATCTAATAAACTGATGTGATGTTCAAAGAAAATTTGTGTAATAAAACGTTCTCTTTCGCCAAGATTATTACTACGAAGTGCTTCGTTACGGAACTCAACGCCCAAACCAGATTTCCCCAAACTAGACACGTAAGACGTATTCAGCTCACCGCCAATATTGTTACCGATGTGCATATTACGGTAGATTTCGGGCTTAACACGGTTAAACAAATACATATCTTGCCCTCTTCTCCAATAC
>JAEXRP010000043.1:0-22476 GCA_023440705.1 Bacteroidota bacterium | reverse complement strand
GTATCGAGCTTGTATTTTCTTGGTAGTTTCGTGTCCGTGTGCTTTGGTAATTAGTATTCCGTTAGGATATTTTGGAGGAATTGGTGCAGGAAGTAAAAACGGAATTTTGTTTAAAGGAAGCAGTTTTCTTGATATTTTATCAGACATCAAAAATGTGGTGATGGACAAAACGGGAACGCTTACAGAAGGTGTTTTTCAAGTGAAAGACGTTAATATTTCTAATGATTTTAATAAAGATGAAATTTTAAAATTCTTAAATTTTATCGAAAGTAAATCCACGCACCCGATTGCAACTGCGGTTCATGAATATGTTGGTGAAATCGACCATAATTTAAAAATGGAAAACATCGAAGAGATTGCTGGTCACGGTTTGAAAGGAAAAATCGATGGAAAAGATTTTCTTGCAGGGAATTTTAAATTAATGGACAAGTTCGGAATTCAATACAATGTTGACCATTCTCAATTTGTAGAAACCTTGATAGCTATTGCATTTGACGGGAAATTTGCTGGTTACATCACGATTTCAGATAAAATAAAAGAGGATGCTGCAAAAACGATTTCGGAACTTAAAAAACTAGGCATTAAAACAATGATGTTAAGCGGAGATAAATCTGCTGTTGTAAAATCTGTTGCGGAAAAATTCTCTATTGATAATGCTTTTGGCGATCTTTTACCCGAAGATAAAGTCAATAAAGTGAAAGAAATAAAAGCACGTGGCGAAAGTGTAGCTTTTGTTGGCGATGGCGTTAATGATGCTCCAGTTGTCGCTTTGAGCGATGTCGGAATTGCAATGGGCGGTCTAGGAAGTGATGCGACGATAGAAACTGCGGATGTTGTAATTCAAGATGATAAACCGTCAAAAATTCCTATGGCAATCCGCATCGGAAAGGAAACTAAAAAAATTGTTTGGCAAAATATTATTCTTGCTTTTGCGGTGAAAGCGGTGGTTTTAATTCTTGGTGCAGGTGGAATTGCAACAATGTGGGAAGCTGTTTTTGCTGATGTTGGCGTTGCTCTTTTAGCGATTTTGAATGCGGTGAGAATTCAGAATATGAAGTTTAATGTTTAAACAAAATTGTATTCTAGAATAATTTCTAAAAGATAAAATTTAATATTAAAAAAAGTCGGCTAGAAAACTAACCGACTTTTTTATTTTAGTAATAATTTACTTTGCTTAATTCTTTTTCGTCAACTGGTGCTTCATCAAGATAGCGTTCTAAACTATCATCCATCTCCTTCATCCAAGGTGTATGATGTATATTTGCTTCTGTACCATCAACCACAGAAGTATATATTTTATCACGATAATTGAGGATATTTTCTTCCTTATCTTTTAGCCAACTTTTGAACATTTCAGCGACTTTATCTAAATTTAAAAAAGGATAATCTGTGTAAGAAAGAATATCTTTAATATAATCTGTTTGAAAATCAACATGATCTTCACCCGTTTCTGTGGCTAATTCTTCGGCTTTCCATAAATTAATATCGGCTGTACGAAGTTTTAGTTCTGGTAAATTTATTCGACCTAACATATAATCACGAGCAAACCAAGCTTGCGCATCAAACATGTTAAAAGTGTAGTATTGATCTTGCATACCTAAATAGATTAAGCGTTCGTTATTGTTGAAAATTACTCCTTTATAAAGTTGATCGGGATACAAACAGTTTCTAGTTTTCAATCTTAACTCATCTGGCAAAAAAGGTAATTTATGTTGATAGCCTGTACAAAAAATAACCGCATCGTAATCCTCGGTTGTACCATCTTTAAAATAAGCTGTGTTATTTTCAAAATGGGTAACTAATGGTTTTTCTTTAATTTCTTTTGGCCATTTGGTATCAATTGGGTTGCTTCTGTACGAAATAGTAATCGACTTTGCACCGTGTTTGTAGCATTGTACCGCAATATCTTCCGCTGAATAACTACTACCAATCAATAAAATATTTTTGTCAATAAATTGATCCGCACCTCTAAAGTCGTGCGCGTGCATCACAGCACCAGGAAAGTTTTCGATTCCTTTAAAGTAAGGCAAATTCGGGGTAGAAAAATGCCCTGTACCTACAAGCAAATAATCAAAATATTCTTCAAAAGTTTCATTATTAACCAAGTCATCAAAAATCACTCGGAACTGCTTTTTATCTTCTAAATAATCAACCCAACGAGCCACAGTATTGAATTTAATAAAATCTCGGGCTTTACTTTTTTTAATTCGACCTTGGATATAGTCAAAAAGAACTTCTCTTGGAGGATAGGATGAAATGGATTGTCCAAAATGTTCGGTAAAACTATAATCGGAAAATTCTAGACATTCCTTAGGGCCATTGGACCACAAATATTTGTACATACTGCCATGCAACGGCTCGCCATATTTGCCTACACCTGTTCTCCAAGTGTAATTCCACATACCACCCCAATTGTCTTGCTTTTCATAACATTTAATTTCTGGGATGGGATTACCTTTTTTCTGTTCCGATTCAAATGCTCTTAACATGGCTAATCCACTGGGACCGGCTCCAATAATTCCAACTTTAAAATTTGTCATATATATGTAAATTATTCCTTTCGTTATTAAACAAAAAGAGGATTAAACTTCCGATAAAATGAATCACTGATTGATTCTAGATACTACTTAAAAGAAGTAGTTTTTCTGTGTAATTTTTTGATAGAATATCTATGTATTCCAAAAAAGAGAGACTTCTTATATTAAAGAAATCATTGCGTACACTTGTTAAAGTAGTTCAATATAAGGAAAATTTCCCGTAAAGACAAATTCAGACGGTCTTTTATGAATGATCTATTAAAAATTGACGTACAAATAATATTAGATTTTTTAATTATCAAATCAAAATAAACCTTTTCTAGCAACAGATAATATGACATTAAAGAAAAATATTTCATTCAAAAAAACATCAAATATTACAGAAAAGAAACTAATTTTATTAAAATAATTTTTATGGAAGAGTTTATTAATTTAAAAACCGAAAATGAAGTTATTCTAATTAGCATTTCGCTTGTTGTAGGGATAATTATTGGTGCCGAGCGAGAATATTATAATAAATCTGCTGGTCTCAGAACTTTTGTATTGGTAAGTTTTGGTGCTTGTATTTTCACTATTCTTTCTGCAAAAATGGGAGTGAATTCTGATGACAGAATTGCCGCTAACATTATTACTGGTATAGGTTTTATTGGTGGCGGCGTAATTTTTAAAGATGAAAACCGAATTAGCGGGATCACGACGGCGACCACCATTTGGGCAACCGCTTCTCTCGGCATGGCAGTTGGCTCTGGTTACATTTATCTTGGTTTATTAGGGATGATTCTCGTTATTTTGATTCTAAATTCTTTGACTTACATACAAAGTCTTATCGATATGCATCATAAAATAAGAAACTATCACATTATTACCTCTTCTTATAGTGAGTTGAACTATTGTAAAGAATTATTCGGAAAATATAATTTGAAATACGAAATAATTGGTGAAAATCATCGAGAAAATAATATAGATATTGAATGGCGAATCATTGGGAAAAACGAAAACCACAAAAAATTGGTTCAAGAAATAAGAGAAAATTCTAGAATAATTGGATTTGAATATTAAATAAAAAAACCAGCATTTTAGAAATCAAAATGCTGGTTTTATATTAAAAAAAATAGTATACAGAATTTTAATGCATTGCTTCGCTAAGGTCAATTTTTTCACCACCCTTTTTGTTTCTAACCAACAACACAAACGGAATACAAACTAAGAATGCTATCCCTAAATATAAAAACACATCCATATACGATAATACCGTAGCTTGTTTGGTCACCGAAAAGTCAAGAATTTTATAAGCAGATTGTAAGGCCACATCTGGCGACATTCCTTTCGCCATAAAACTGGCTTTTAGTCCTGCAATTCGTTGTTGTACATCCAAATCATTAACATCTAGTTTTTCCACCAAATTACTTCGATATTGCATACTTCTATTGGCGATAAAAGTTGTAATTGCTGCAATCCCAAAAGATCCGCCCAACTGTCGCATCATCCCAGTAAATGCTGCACCTTGTCCAATTTCGGGACCTTTCAAAGTACTTAATGACAAAGATGTAATTGGAATAAATAATAATCCTAGACCACATCCGCGTACAATCAACATCCAGAAAAATGCGTCTTTTCCTGTGTCTGGCGTCAAAATCTTGTAACCCCAAAAACTATAAACGAAAAATATAAATAAACCTAAAGCTACCAAAACCTGTTGCTTGGCTCCTTTCGTTAAAAGTCTTCCAATAATTGGCATCATAAAAGCTGTTGTCAATGCAGCTGGAATCATCAATGCGCCAGATTGCAAAGCCGTCCACCCCAAAATACTTTGTGTGTAAAGAGGAACTATAAAGGTTGATCCATACAATCCGAATCCTAAAATAAAGGACATAATTGTCCCAACACGGAGATTTCCGTTTTTAAGGACTCGAAGTTCTACAATTGGATATTTAAAGGTTAACTCTCTCCAAATAAACAATATAAAACCAATACCAGCCGTCAATGTACAATATACAATCGCTTTACTTTCGAACCAATCGTCCTCATGTCCTCTTTCCAAAATGTATTGTAACGATCCGACAAAAGCAGCGAGAAGTCCAATCCCAAGCCAGTCAACGTCGGACGCTTTCCGTTTTTCTGCAAATCTTGGACTTTTAACAAACTGAATTGTCAATAATGTAGCAATAATCCCCAAAGGAATATTGATATAAAAAATGTAAGGCCAACTGTAATTATCAACAATATAACCTCCAAGTGGCGGTCCTAAAGTTGGACCAATAATAACCCCTAGACCATAAATGGCTTGTGCCATACTTCGTTTTTCGATGGGATAAGATTCGGTGATAATGGTTTGCGAAGTCACCAATAAAGCGCCGCCGCCAATTCCTTGACAAAGTCTAAAGAACACCAATTCCCAAATATTGGTCGCATTACCACACAAAAAAGAAAATATGGTAAAAATGACAATCGAAGCCGCGAAATAATTTCGGCGTCCAAACTGTTGAGATAACCAGCTTGTCATTGGTACAATAATCACGTTACCAATAGCATAAGCTGTAATTACCCAACCAACTTCTGACAAAGTTGCACCGAGATTACCTTTCATCTCATTAAGTGCAACGTTGACAATTGTTGAATCTACGATTTCTAAAAGTGCACAAATAATCGCCGTAATGGTGATAATCGCACGTCGGAAACCATATTCTACTAAAGAATCATCTTGCATTGTCGTGTTTAGCTTTTTAATGAAACGCTAACTTTAACATTCATCCCAGCACGTAGTTTTTCCAAAACTTTAGGATCTGCATGGTCAAAATTAATTTTAACAGGTAGACGTTGCACCACTTTCACAAAGTTACCACTCGCGTTATCAGGAGGAAGTAATGAAAACGTTGAACCTGTCGCTGGCGAAAAAGAACTAATTACCCCATGGAATTCTTGATCCGGAAAAGCATCGATTTCGATATTAACTTTTTGACCTTCCACCATTTTAGAAAGTTGCGTTTCTTTAAAGTTGGCAATTACCCATTTATCATTTTTATTAACTAAACTAAAAATCTGAGAACCAGCTTGTAAAAATTGTCCTTTTTGTGTTGGTACTTTTGATACAAAACCATCTTCTGGCGCAAGAATTACGGTGTATGACAAATTAAGTTTTGCATTTTCTACATCAACTTGTCTTTGTTTAACAACAGAATTTGCGATACCAATTTGCTCAGACGTCGCCATCGATTGAGAGCTAACACTTCCCGTCTGTTGTGTTGCCTGATTTCTTTGTTCCACTAAAACTTGTAATTGTCTATCAGCAGTTTGTTTTGCTGCTAAAGCTTGCTCATATTGTTGTTGTGTAATCGAATGATCTTGTACCAAAGTTGTGTAACGTTTTAGATCTTGTTCAGTTTTCCAAACATTAACTTTTGCTGCTTCGATTTGTGCGTTGGCTGTTGCAATCGCTGCTCTCGACGTGTTAACATTCTGTGATGCCGCATTAGCACCAGCTTGCGCGCTACTTACATTGCTAGATGCAGTTCCTAGTGCAGCTTGTGCTTGTTCCAAAATCATTTTTTGGTCACGATTATCCAAAACGACAAGCGTATCGCCTTTTTTCACAAACTGGTTGTCTTTAACTTTAATTTCGGCAACGTAACCAGAAATTTTAGAAATAACAGGCGTTACATCTGCAGCAATTTGCGCATCATCCGTCTCCTCATGCACTTGCGAATACTGATATTCTTTAAGTCCGTAATAACCACCACCAAGAATAACCGCCGCCATAATGATATATTTAATGGGACTTTTCTTTTTAGGCGTTTCTATTGTTGTATTGTTTGTATCTGACATTGTGTTAAGTATAGTTTTATTAATAGTTTCCTGTTGTTTGTAATAATTTTTTGTGCGCTAAAGTTGCATCAGCTTTAGAATTGATAAGGTTAACTTGCGCCGCTAATTTTGCAGTATCAGCATCCAACAATTCCGTCATCGTTGCTAAACCATTATCGAATTTATTTTTAGTAATTCTAAAATTTTCGTTGGCTTGTTCGACAGCACGTTGATAAACATCTATTTTTCTGTAAGCCAATTTTTCGTTCTGAATATCTTTTTTTACATCTAAAGTAATGTGGTCATTTAACAATTCAGAAGAAGCTTCCAATTGTTTTTCGACCGCTAAAGATTTCCCTAAACTCGAATTCTTTTTCCAAATATTTGCTAAATTATATTGTACGCCCACACCAAAATTAACTGCATTGGTCACTGTCAAAACTTTTGGAATATCCGCTGCGACGTAACCTCCAGTTAAAGCGATTGTTGGAAGATTCTCGGCTTTTGCAGCTTTGGTACCGAGCATTGCAGCTTTTTGTTGATATTCTAAAGCTTGCTTATCTTTTCTATTTTTAAATGCTTCTGTTAAATAATAATTGTCGTCTTGTAAGTTTTGATCTTCGATATAATTAGGATCAATCTCGATTTCTGTATTATCTGCCAAACCTAACAACAAATCCATATTGATGTTTGCAATGTCGTAATTGTTGTGGGCTTCCAATAACTGAACTTCAATATTAGAAGTTTGCAATTGCGCTTTCAAACGATCGTTACGAGCAATAACACCGTTGTCTTCAAGTTTAATAAACGATTGATCACGCTTTTCGGATGCCGAAAGACTTTCTTCCAAAAGTTTAATCGCTTGCGACGCTTTAAACATATTATTGTAAGCTTGTGCCACATTATAAGCCACTGAAATTTTATCGTTTTCAGAGCTTAATTTCGAAGCTTCTACTAAATATTTTGCGGACTCAATACCATATTTAATTCGACCACCCGCAAAAATTGGATATGACAAATTTGCAGAACCAAACATCACCTGATTAACCTCAGGACCTGCGCCACCGCCCATACCAGGAAGTTTGATATTAACATTCGGCTTTATCGGCATGTACATATAAGTCCCAGAAATTTTAAGGTCTGGTAATTGTCGATTTTTAGCCTCGAGAAGATTAGCTGTCGCTTCTTCAATTTTTGCTTCGTCGATTTTAAGACTTTTACTATTCTTAATACCAAGATCGATGGCTTCAGAAAGTGTTAAATTCTTTTTTGACTGTGCTTGAAAAAAAATATTACTACTGATGAGTAGTAATATTCCTAGATTAATTCCTTTATTTTTCATTATAACCTAACAGGTATTTTAATACGTTTTTTAAATGTTCGCTTAGTCCTTCGTAGTATACAGCTTCGAAGTTGGCATCGTTTTGAGCACCAGCAAATTCTTTATACATAGGTGTTGCGTTAACACCAGCAAATAAAGTCCCAGCAATTGTTGAGTGGACATATTCTACTTTTGGAAGTTTTGTAAAAACACCATTATCGTAACCAGACTTTATTAATTTGGAATAAAACTCTAAAAAATTCATTTTAGATGTTTTTAAAAAATCGATGATGAAAGCGGTTTTGTTGCTTAATTGTTCGCGTTGCATAATCGTGTAAAAAGCACGAAGACGAACCACTCTATTACAAAATTGGTCAATAAGAAGTTCGAATTTTTCCCATTCGTTAAGATTAGATTTAGAAATAATATCTTTTCCGAAACTCACACTTTCGTTCATTCTGTATTCGAAAATGCGTTCGTAAAGTTTTTCTTTAGAACCAAAATAATACGAAATCATCGAAATATTGACATTCGCTTCCTTACAAATTTCGCGTGTGGAAGTACCGCCAAAGCCATTTTTCGCAAAAAGCTTTTCGGCAGCAAAAAGAATATTTTCTTCCTTAGAGATTTCCATTCACATCAATTTTGCTGCAAATGTAAATTATTTTCAAATAAAATCAAACGATTGATTGAATAAATTTTTATTAAATTAAGATTAAAATTTTTGCGAAAAGCTTAAACAGCCTTTTTATGGATGTGTCGCGTCAATTTGATGCCCATATCCGTCAAAACAACTTTGGCGTTGGCATTACGAGAAATATGATAACTGGCATCTGTTAACTCATCAAGAATCGCTTCGATATTGGCTCCACTGATATAAGTCGAAAAAGCATCCCAACCAAAACCATTGCTATCCAACTTGCGATATACCAAATTTGGACTCGCATAATTTTGCAACAATGCCAAACGGAAAGTCTCTGTACAGAATTCTAAAAAACGAATTTGTTTATCACGATTCCACGCGCTAATCTCATGCGACCAACGGATGATGGCGCGCAAAACTTCGGGTTTCTTTTTCGCCATAAAAGCATTACGAACCCATTGTATAAACAAAGTTTCGAACTCGTTGGATGATGAGCCCGTTTCTAAAATCTTTTGGGCGTCATTTAGATTTCCGCGAGCTTGTCCAACTGCAGCTTCAATTTGTGATAAATCTGCATCGGGGAATTTTGATGATAAATAGGTTTTTATGTCCGTATCATCAATTCTTGGGACTTCAACAATTTGACAACGAGAAAGTATCGTCGGTAGAATATTATCAATTTTTTCCGCACACAATATAATGTAAGTTTTCTTTGGCGGCTCTTCTAAGAATTTCAGAATTTTGTTAGCCGCTTCTTCATTCATTTTGTCAGCACGCCAAATGATGAGAATTTTGCTACCGCCTTCAAAACTTTTTAGTGCAAATTTAGCATGCATATCTTCGGCTTCTTGTGCCGAAATAAAGAATTGTTTCTTTTCTGAATCTAGATAATTGGTCCAATCGTCAAAACTAGAATACGGATTTTTGAGAATCATCTCACGCCATTCTGAAAAATAACGCTTGCTAAGCGAAATATTTTTCTCAGTAAAAATTGGAAAACTAAAATGTAAATCGAGATGGTTAAGATGTTCTACTTTTTGAGCTGCAGTTACATTTTCACGAGACAAAATCTCTTGAGAAAAAGCCAAAGCCATTGCCAATGTTCCGTAACCTTCTTCACCAACAAAAAGCTGTGCGTGCCCTACTCGATTATCGTCAATACTGGATAAAAGAAGATTTTTCAGTTTTTGTTGCCCGATTATGTTTTCCCATTTCATGTCAACAAATATAAAGAAATAAGTTTGAGCATTTATGTTGTTTAAGTTTAATAAAAATCTAAAAGAAACGTCAATTCTTGTAGTATTCATCTACTTAACAAACTTTAACGCCAAATAAATTTTTGAGATTCATTATTAATTAAGATATTTGCGGTTTGATAATAATAACGGATGAAAAAGACTTTTGTCGTATCATTACTTACAGCGGGAATCTATCTAAACGCACAAAGCGTCGGTAATTCTCCATATGCAGCCTACGGAATTGGTGATGTAAAGTATGATAACACTGTGGAAATAAATTCAATGGGAGGCGTTTCTACTGCATATATTTGGGATTTTAATAATAGTTTTAACTTTAGAAACCCAGCAGCTAATACCAACCTAGAATTAGCAACCATTAAAGTTGAAGGAACCAACGAAAATAACTTTTACAAAACCGACTATAATAATACAAGTGTAACAAAACACTCTAATTATTTGTCAAATATTGCTATTGCAATGCCACTTAGCAAAAAGGTAAAATTCGGATTAGGCTTTCAACCTTATAGCTCTAAGCAATACGAAATACTTCGTACATCGACTAACGCAGACACTGGAACTACAGAAGGGCACAAATACACAGGAAAAGGTACTCTTAACACGATACAAGCAGCGCTTGGTTATCAGATTACACCAAGTTTTGCTTTAGGTATTAGAACAAATTTCTATTTTGGGAAACTTTACGATCTTGAAGAAGTAACTTTCTCTGACGCAGAATTGTTAAGCGGTTACGAAAATAGCAACAAGATTAAATCTTTCAACTTTACGCTTGGTACAACTTATCAAAAGAAATTCATAAACGATCACAAGTTGACTGTTGGTGCAACTTATACTTTTGGTACGACAGGTCAAATGGAAAGTACATACACCAATAGCACTTATTACAAAGGTGTTGGCGATGTTAAAGGTTACGAAACGATTATCGATCAATTAGAAACTAAAGATAAAAAATTCTTACCTCAAGAATTTTCAATTGGTCTTGGTTATGGTCATGAGACGAAATGGTTTGTTGGGACGCAGTTAGATTACAAAAATGGAGAAAACTTCAACTTTTTGGGACAGACTTTAGCGTATCAAAATTCTTATAAAATTTCTGCTGGAGGTTGGATTCTTCCTAACTACAACAACTTTAGAAATTACTTCTCTCGTGTTACCTATCGTTACGGGGCTTATTATCAAAAAGGAGCGCTTAATCTAGCTGGACAAAACATCAATAGATTTGCAGTAACTGGAGGTGTTACGTTACCATTCCAAAAAAGTAGTGTAACGAGAATGAACTCTGTTGATCTTGGTTTAGAAATCGGAAAAACAGGTACACTTACCAACAATCTTATTCAACAGAACTTTATCAACTTACGCATAGGTATTAACTTTGCGGATAAGTGGTTTGCAAAAAGACTTTACAACTAGAATTAAGATTTATTACTAATGATTTTTAAAATTAGTAACATATCAAATCATACAGCATTAAGAAACAAAATTCTATTAAGTTTCTTAATGCTTTTTGTTTTACAATCATGCGACGAAGACATCACAAAACGTGATCGTAAAAAAAACACCAATTTTGCGTCTCAAGTTATCCATAACGCAAAAATTATACAAAGAGATTCGGGTAAGGTAAAAGTGCGATTTGATGCGCCTTTGCTAGAAAAGTATGAGTTAATCGATTCGCCTTATGTCGAAGCAAAAAAAGGAATCTATCTAGAATATTTTGATAAAAAAAATCCGAAAGTTCCTGGGAAAATTTGGGCTAAATATGCAAAATATGATGAGAAAAAAGACTTTTATTTTGCGAAAGGTCGTGTAAAAATTGTTACTAATGAAGGTCGAACTTTCGTAACAGAAAGTATTAATTGGGACAAAAAGAACAGAAAAATGTACACCAAAGACACAGTTTTTGTGTCCGATCAAGATGGTAATATTTTGGTTGGTGCCAACGGAATGGTTGCAAAAGACGACTTTACAGAATATACATTCTACAACAACTCTGGTCAATTCAACACCAAAGGTCTTCCTAAAACTGGCTTATAATGGCAACTTCGCAAGACTTTTTTGCACTAGGATTAATGTCTGGGACAAGTCTCGACGGACTAGATTTATGTTATTCTAAATTTTGGAAAGCGGATAAAAATTGGCATTTTGAAATTTTAGAAACTGAAACAATTCCTTATTCAGAAGCTTGGGAAAATAAACTCCGAAACGCGGTTAATCTTAATGCTGAAGCTTTATTTGAATTAAATTCTGATTACGGATTTCTACTTGGCGAACTTAGTCAGAGCTTTATTTCTAAACACAACATTGAAAATCTAGATGTTATCGGCTCACACGGTCACACGATTTTTCATCAACCTGAAAAGAAATTTACACTTCAAATCGGCGATGGTCGTGCGATACAGATTTTAACAAAGAAAAATATCGTTTACGATTTCAGAATGCAAGACGTTTTGATGGGCGGAAGTGGCGCTCCGCTGGTTCCGATTGGTGACGAGCTTTTGTTTTCGGAAGTCGATGCTTGTGTTAATCTCGGTGGATTTTCTAATATTTCGTTTAAAAAAAATGAAAAAAGAATTGGTTACGACATTTGTCCCGTCAATATTATTTTAAATTATTTTGCGAAAAAGCAAGGTCAGAATTTCGATAAAGATGGCGAATTAGCAAAACAAGGAAATGTTGATTCGGAACTTTTAAAGAAGTTAAATAACATCGAATTTTATCAATTATCCGAACCAAAATCTCTAGGTTACGAATGGGTAGAATCTCTAATAATGCCTTTGTTAAATGGCTTTTCGGACTTGGATATTTTAGCAACGTTTACAGAACACGCAGCTGAACAAATTGCCACAAATCTAAGTCAAAATAACATCAAAAACGCTCTATTTACGGGCGGAGGAAGCCATAACACTTTTTTGGTTGAAAAAATTAAAGCAAAAACCAAAACCCAAATCATTATCCCAAATAAAGAAATAATTGATTACAAAGAAGCTTTGATTTTTGCTTTTATGGCTGTCCTAAAAATAAATGGTGACATCAACGTACTTTCCTCAGTTACAGGAAGTTCTTATGACCATTCATCAGGAATTTTTCTTAAATTCTAAAGTTGTTCGATTTTATCAGTCAAAGCATCGATAAAGTTTTTCAAGGGTTTTTCAACCATCATTTTGATAAATGGATTGAATTTTCCATCAAATAATAATTGAACTTCAGTTTGATTCTCACTAATTGGGCTCATATTTCCAGTCAATGCGAAATCCAAACTAGAACTTGCAGAAACTAGAACAACTTTTTCTTCTGTAACTTCCTGAATCTTAAGCGCAATCTCAGGCATTCCTTTTAATCCAAATTTGAAACCACCTTCTCTCGCTTCAAAATTTTGAAGACTGTCTGGCATCAATGCTTTGTAATCTTCAGCATTTTTAAGCATTTCTGTCAAATCTTTAACCGATTTATTTACGATAATTTTGCGTCCTTCTAGATTCATTTTTCTATTTTTGTATTAATATTAAAGCTACGCAAATGTATAAAGTTTTTATCAATGAAAAAAAATTAATCCTTAGTGAAACGCCTCAAAATGTTGAGCGTAACATAGCATTTGAGGAGAATCTTCAATTTGATATCGCTTTGGACCTTTTGCAGAACACTTCGACTAAAGATGTTGCCATATATCACGACAATCTGGAAGAACTTTGGCTTAATTATCAACAACATTTTCAAGTTATTGAAGCTGCTGGTGGCATTGTTTTAAACCCTGATAAAAAAATACTTTTCATCCATCGATTAGGAAAGTGGGATCTCCCAAAAGGTAAAATAGAAGTTGGAGAATCTAGTGATATTGCGGCTTTGCGCGAAGTTGAGGAAGAATGTGGATTGACAAATCTAGAACTTCATGAGTTTATTAATTCGACTTATCACATGTACCATATCAAGTCAAAACCTGTCTTGAAAAAAACCTATTGGTATTACATGAAACATGACGGCATTGCAGAGCCAAAACCACAAGTGGAAGAAGGTATCACCAAAGTGGAGTGGAAAAACAAAGTGGAAATCCAACGCGATGTCGAAAATTCCACTTTTAATAATATTCTTTTAATTCTTACAGATTTTTTATCTAAACACGACATCTCATAACAGGTCGATTGCTTTCTCCAAAGCAATTCCGCGAGATGCTTTTAACAGAATATTGTCTGTTGTTATAGGGTTTTCTTTTAAAAACTCTATTAATTCTGATGTATTTTCGAATGCAAAATCAATCGTATTTACTTTTTTAAATTCTTTTCCGACGGTAATAATTTTATCAAAACTAAGCGCTTTTGCTTTGTCATAAATTAGTTGATGTTCTAGCTCACTTTCTGTACCAAGCTCCAACATATCACCGATAATAATTGTTTTTGAACCTTCAAACTCATTAAAGTTATCCAAAGACGCCGACATACTACTTGGGTTGGCATTATATGTATCTAGGACTAATATTTTACCATCTTTTTTCTGAATTTGCGAACGCATATTACTAGGAAAATAACTTTCTATAGCTTCTTTAATATCATTAAATGGTATATTAAAATGCAAACCTAAACTAACTGCAGCAGATAAGTTCGTGAAATTGTAATTTCCTGTTAAATTAGAAAGTAGCTTTTCGCTTTGATATATTAAACCAACGAAATGGTCTTTTGCAAAAACTTCGAAAACATAATCAGAAGTCGGTTTTCCAAAAGAGATTTTGTTCACATAATCTGTCGTTTTTTCTAATTGAATAGCATCAGCTTCGTTAACTAGAATTGTTTTATCATTTGCTTTTAAATAATCGTACAATTCAGATTTTCCTTTAATAACCCCTTCGAAACCGCCGAAACCTTCAAGATGTGCTTTTCCAAAGTTAGTAATGTAACCAATGGTTGGTTGCGCAATTTTGCAAAGTGCTTCGATTTCTTTTTGATGATTTGCTCCCATTTCGACAACCGCTAATTCATGTTCTGGTTTAATAGACAAAATCGTTAAAGGTACGCCGATGTGATTGTTAAGATTTCCAAAAGTGTATTGAAGATTAAACTTTTTTGACAAAACCGTGCTTATCATTTCCTTGGTTGTGGTTTTCCCATTGCTCCCCGTTAAACCAATAATCGGAATATTAAGCTGATTTCTGTGATAAATTGCTAAGTCTTGTAAGAACTGTAAAGTTGATTCAACAAAGAAAATATTACGCCCAGGATTGTTGTATTTAGCATCTTCGACAACAACAGCTAAAGCACCATTGGCAATAACTTCTTCCGCTTTTTCGGCAGCGTTGTAATTTTCACCAGAGAATGCAAAAAAGATGTCGTTTGGTTGTAGCTTTCTACTGTCAATAATGCAGTTATTAGATTCTGTATAGAGTTTATAAAATGATTCGATATTCATACATCAAAATTAAGATTAAAAAATAATTTTGCATAAAAAAAGCAGTAGAAAATCTACTGCTTATATGAAGTTTTATCTTTTGCTTCTTTTTCCTGTATCTTTAGCATCTTGTGCTACACGGAAACCAATCCAACTGAAGGTTCTGCCTTGATCTTTGAATCTTCTATGTCCTGGATCTAACCAGTAAGAAGAGTCTAACCAAGAGCCACCTTTAACAACTCTAACTTCGTTAGTAATTGCAGTTGTAACTTGTTTTTTCTGTTTTTCTAAGATAACGTTACCACTTTTATCAACAACAAATCCTTTTCTAACAGAGTTATACATATTAAAAGTACTATCCGCATTTGCACCAGACATGTCTAGTGAAGATTGGTAATCACCATCTCGGTAGTTACGGTCATCAGCAACAACTTGCTTCTCGTATTCTCCAGGAAGTCCTCTATACACTAATTGTCCGTTAGCCATAGTATCGTACTTCATTTCTACATTACCAACTTTTTTGTAAGTTCCGTCAGCATTTTTTTCAGATTTTAGAACAACGTTACCTCTATAATAGTTGAAGTCGTTAAAATCTTCGTCAATCTGTGGACGATAGATATCAGCAACCCATTCTGCCACGTTACCATACATACCAAATACACCTAAGTCATTTGATTGGTATTTTCTAACATCCGAAGTTGTAGGTGAACCATCGTTCTTCCAACCTGCAACACCAGAATAATCACCTTTACCCATTTTGAAGTTCTCCATGTACATTCCTCTGTTACGACCTTTTGTACCTTTTAACTTATCAATTTCAGGTTCCTTACCTAGGTAATTGTTATACTTTCTGTTCTTTTGCATACCAAGAGCTGCAAATTCCCACTCTACCTCTGTTGGAAGTCTGAATTTTTCAACTAAACCAGATGTTCCACCTTTATTAGCAGCAAGTATTCTCGTATTCGATGTTTTGATACCAGTTTGCTTTTGTAGTTTATTTTTATCTACAATTGCATCTAGTTCTGCATCATTAGCTTTATACTTATCCATGCTGAAAGTGCTCTCTCCTTGGTAGTTAGATTCGTTGGTGTACAAATCCTTAGGAAGAATACCTTTTTGCATTAAAGCTTTTTCGTTAGCACGGTTAGTTAACCAATCGCAATATTTGGTAGCTTGTAGCCAAGATACACCAACAACTGGATAATAGTCAAATTCCGGATTACGGAAATAGGTTTCTGAGTAAGAATTTCTAGACAACTTATTATTCCACACCAAAGTATCTGGCATTGCACCAGCATAGATGTTCTTAAAGTTAGGATCTGATGGCGGGAATACATACTTTAACCAAGTTACATATTCGCGATACTCATAGTTAGTAATTTCGGTCTCTCCAATAAAGTAAGAGCTAACTTGCATACGACGAGGTGTATTATTCCAATCATGCATGACATCGTCCTGCACTAACCCCATCGTAAAAGTACCACCATCTATATAGACCATACCTGGCCACCCTTTCTGTTTTTGTTGCTTAGCTGAGAAAAAATAACCATTTTTCTCGTTGGGTTTCCAACCAGTTTTACTAGTAAAACGCTTCGTTCCACCGCCGCTTTTCGTGTTCCCTCCACCGCAACTTGCAAGTATCAAAGCTGACCCGATAGCAAGTGAAAACAATTTAATTTGTTTCATAGTTGATATAATCATTTACAAAGTACAAAGAAAAAATAAATATTTTAATAAATCAAATAATGATATGCTTTTTTTCTAACGTGGATAAATAAGTTTTATTGTTATATATCTTTTTTTAGAAATTTTCGTTTATTTTGTAAATTGAATATATTCTCAATGAAAAAGAACTTTTACTCTTTATTGTTTGTTGCAATCTCAATTGGTGCTTTTGGACAAAAGGTCAATATCCAATGGGAAGGAAGCAAATCTTTTGATTTTAGTAGTTACAAACAGAATTTGCCTTATTTCAAAAATGAAGGTTATGACGTAGGCTCTCGTGGTGTAAGCATCGTTGTTGAGAAAAAAAATGAGGGCAAACAAGTCATTGCCAAAAATTTTGCTTGGGAAAAGGCTAAGAGCGAAGACTTGTATGATATTAATCCTGAGTTTTTACCAAATGAAGATAGTTTTGAGGTTGTTTATGCTTATAGTGAGAAGTTAAATTCGGAAGTTGGTAGCGTATATGTCCCCACTTTTAAAAAAGTTAATAATATAATTTACCGACTTTTATCTGTAGATGTTGAATTATCGAACAAAAACTATGTTGTTAATAAAGGTATCGGACTAGGTACAACAGAAAATCCATTAGAAAGTGGTACTTTTTATAAAATAAAAGTAGAAAAATCTGGGGTTTTTAAGATTACTAAAAAATTCTTACAAGACAACGGCATCAATGTCTCAGGGATTAATCCTAATAACTTTAGAATCTATGGCAACGGTGGTCTGATGCTTCCGGAGAACAATTCTGACGCTCGTTATGCAGCCTTGCAAGAGAATGCAATACAAGTTGTGGGAGGTGATGATGGCGTCTGGAATGATGATGACTATGCCCTTTTCTACGCGCAAGGTCCTAATGGCTTTAACCTAACGGGAACTACAACGAGAAATGGACGAATTGATACACGCCGAAATAAAAGTTCCAATTATATTAATATTTACGAGGATTACGCTTACTATTTTATAAACTTTGATAAGGGTCCTGGTAAACGAATTAATCCCGAAGATACTGCAGTCCCTAGTAGTCTAATTTCTCGTTATGATGACTATCAATACATTAACGAAGAAAAGTACAACCTTATGAAGCTTGGTCGTCTGTGGGTTGGTGATGCTTTCACGACACCTAAAGAGGTTAAATTTGATGTAAGAACTCCAATTCTCTCCACAGATATTGTTAAATATAACACTAGAGTTGCAGCTAAAGATGGTAAAAATAATCAAATAGAAATCTCAGTTAATGGCAAAAACAGTACAACTATTGCAGTGGGTGTTGAAAATGTTTCGTTGTTGGTAAGCGAAAACATTCTGTCAAATACGCCGACTTCTAGTATTACTTTTAACTATAAGCCAAATACAGGTCCCAATCCTTATGGACAATTCTATTGGGATTATGCAGAAATCACTTACAAACAAGATTTAAGTTTTAATAACATTGGACAATTAGCTTTCCGAAGTTATGATATTAATGAAAAAACTGACAACCTGTATGGTTTTAGCATTTCGAATACCACTGGACTTGAACAGGTTTGGGATGTATCTGACGTAACGAATGTGACACGAAAAGTTAACAAAAATACAAGTGCTTCTAGTTTTAATTTTGGTTATCATACAAGCAGTACGAACAAATTTTTTAATAACGAATTCGTAGCTTTTAACCAATCAGCCGCCTATAGTCCAACCTTTGTCGGACGTATTGAGAATCAAAATTTGTCTGCTTTATCTAATGTTAATTATCTTATCATAACCCAAGCCAACATGATTGGTGAGGCGCAAAGACTAGCCAATTATCATAGAAGCAAAAGTAATATGAATGTAGAAATTGTTGATATCAACAAAATCTACAACGAATATAGCAGTGGTAGTAAAGATATAACGGCAGTACGCGATTTTGTTACAAAACTTAATGCAAGTGGCAGCCTAAAATATGTTTTCTTACTGGGTGATACTTCGTATGATTTTAAAGATCGTGTCCCAAATAATACTGACGTAATCCCTAGTTACCAAAGTGAGGAAAGTCATAACTACTCAGACACTTATGTTACAGATGACTATTTTGTAATGACAAAACCCCAAGGAGATATTGTAGATATTTCGAAGCTTATCCCAAATATTCCTATTGGTCGATTGCCAGCGGCGAATGTTACCGAAGCTAAATTATTAATCGATAAAACATTGGCATATTACAATGCCTTACCAGGGCAATCTTCACCATTTGGAGAGTGGCGAATGAAGTTAGATTTTGTGGTAGATGATAACGACAATGAGACTTCGACGCCTTTCCACAATACCATGAATGCTTCTTTGGTCTCAAATTTTGAAACAGGTACTACCCGTTCAGAATACAATGTACGAAAACTCTATCTTGATGCTTTCCCTCCAGAAACGACTGCCGGAGGACAACGATATCCGCAAGTTAATCAAGCGATAAGTAACGATGTCGGTAATAGCCTTTACTTATTCTACTTCGGGCATGGAGGTATCAATGGTTGGGCACAAGAACGTGTATTAACAACCTCAGAAATTAGTAACTTCAACAATTTCACATCATTATATAGCAGATTTCCGCTAGTGTCAACTATTACTTGTGAGTTTACACTTTGGGATGATCCAGGAACATACTCTGCTGGAGAACAAGTTATAAAATTAAAAACTGGTGGTGCTGCAACGATGATCACTTCTAGCCGAGCAATTGCAACGTCGTATGGAGAAGACTTTACAGGAATTTTAACAAATAATATTTTTAATCTAGAGTTAGAAAATGACAGATTCCGTACACTTGGTAATTCATTTTTAGAAGCAAGAAAAAAACGAGGCGCTGATATTAACCATCTAAAAGTAAACTATCTAGGTGACCCAGCAATGACATTATCTAGACCACAACGTCTCCTAAACATTGACGAAGTTGTTACTCCCGAAGCTGGCAAAATCAGAGCTTTAGATTTTGTTAAAATAACAGGTCACGTTAACAAAGCTGACGGTACACCAGATGACACTTTTACAGGTAGAGCAGTCATTAACATCTTTGATAAAAAACTAGATAAGGTCACGCGTAATAACGACCCTTATAAAGATATGAAACCACCACTTCAATATAAGGAAGAAGGCAGTCCAATTGTAAAAGCTTCTGGAAAAGTTGAAAATGGAAAGTTCACGGTTGAGTTTTATGTTCCGAAAGATATTAATTACAATCTAGGAACAGGTAGACTATTGGCGTATGCTGATAACAAATCTTACGATGTATTCTACAATGGTCCCGTAACTGTTGGTGGCATTAATCCTAATGGTGTTAATGACACCGAGCCACCAAAAGTTAATCTGTACATGAACAATGTTAACTTTGCTAATGGTGGTATAACTGATCAAAATCCCATGTTACTAGCTTGCGTTACTGACAACATTGGTATTAACTCAACTGGATCTGGTATTGGTCATGATATAACTGTCTTGCTAGATGGCGAAGTTATCAACACTAAAGTATTAAATGACTTCTACTCTCCTGGTGAAGGAAATGGATGTGTTAATGCAAGCTTAAGCGACTACCAAAAAGGCAATGTTACCTACCCTTTCAGAAATTTAAAACCTGGAGAACATCAATTAACATTTAAAATTTGGGATATTAACAATAATTCGACGACCTCTACGTTAAACTTTGTAGTGAAAGATGAAAGTCAACAACAGTTGGTCATTAACCGACCTCTCAACTGGCCAAATCCATTTACTAATAAGACATATGTACAGTTTGAACATAATTGCGATGATATTTTGGATGTTAATGTTCAAATCTTTACTATAACGGGTAAATTAGTAAGAACATTAACAAACTCGATCACTGCAGAACCGTTCTTGGAAGGCTACAGAACACCTAAACAAGCTATCGAATGGGATGGTAAAGACGATTTTGGAGATACTGTTGCAAAAGGAACATATATTTTTAAGATATTTGCAAGAAGTCAAAACCAAGACAAGTGTAAAGGCAGCGCAACTGCAGTCGAAAAAATGGTATTATTAAAATAACTAAAGAATAAAAATATTAAAACGGTAAAATTTACCACTAACTAACTAATTATGAATTTGACAAAAAAACTCTTTTTAGGTTTGGGATTAGGTATGAGCATTGCAGCCTACTCTCAATCTGACTACACAGTACTAACAGGAGCTCCTTTTTTAAGAATTTCGCCGGACGCAAGAGCAGGAGGTATGGGAGATCAAGGGGTTGCGACATCAACGGATGTTTTTTCACAATTTTGGAATGCTGCAAAATATCCTTTTGCAAAAAATACTTCTGGTGTTGGAGTTAACTATACACCGTATATGAGTAAGTTAACAAACGATGTTTTCTTACTTTATGGTTCTTTCTATACCTTTTTAGGTGATGATGAAAGATCTACCCTTAGTGCCAGTATCTACTACTTCAATATGGGAGAAGTTAATCTAAGCCAATATGTTGGAGGCGTGGTGTCTGATATGGGAACCACCAAACCTAACGAATTCTCTCTAGATGTTGCTTATGGTCTAAAACTAACAGACAATTACTCCATGGCTGTTACTGGACGTTTCATCAGATCAGACTTAGGTGGTAGCTTCAATTCGGATAATACATTAAAACCAGCTAATACTTTTGCAGTTGACGTATCTGGTTACTTCAGATCTCCAAAACATCAAAGTATCGGTGATTACGAAGGACGTGTTAATGCTGGTTGGGCTGTACAAAATCTTGGTCCAAGATTAGATTACACAGGTGACGAAAACTCTAGATCATATCTTCCAACTATGGCAAGATTAGGTGTAGGTTATGACTTATTCATTGATGATCTTAACAGATTTAGTATCAGTGGTGAAGCTTCAAAACTTTTAGTACCTGGTCCAGAAATTTCTGACCATGATTCTAACGGAAAGCCAATTTACACAATCCCTAACGTAGGTGTTATGGAAGGTATTGGAAAATCTTTCGGTAACAAAAAAAGTATTATGTTCTCAGGAGCTGCAGAATATTCTTACGATGATGCATTTGCAATCCGTGCGGGTTACTTTACAGAAAGTCCTGAGCAAGGTGCAAGACAATATGCAACAGTTGGTGTAGGTCTTAAGTATCAATCTTTCGGATTAGACTTATCTTATCTAATTAACATGTCAAAAGTTAACAGTGCTTTGGACAACACACTTAGATTTGGTCTAACTTGGAATATTGGAGGCGAAACTTACAACTCTCAAGATTATTAATCTTTATCCAAATATTATTAAAAATGCCTCTGTTATGAGGCATTTTTCTTTTATTTTTGTTACATGAATTATACTTCGGAACTCAAAAAATTTTTAACAAGTCAATATATTTTTGCAGGGACAAGAATTGCCTTGGCTATTGTTATTCCGAGTATTATTCTAGCACATTTTGGCTTATTACAAGAATACTTCTTATTCCCGATGGGGACAAGTTTTGTAGGCCTTACCGACCAACCTGGACCATTTGTAAGACGACGTAACACTTTGGCTTTTGCTGTCATTTCTTACTTTTTTGTAGCCCTAATAGCCAGTCTCGTCAAAGATTTCCAAATTATAGTTTATTTAGAAATCATCCTTTTTGGAATGTTCTTTTCACTAATTGGCGTCTACGGGACACGACTCGCTGGCGTTGGATCTTTATCTTTAGTCGTCCTCAGTATCTTTATTGATGGACATCTGACGGGACACGATGTTACTAAAAGTTTAATTATATTTCTGGGAGGTTGTATTTGGTTTGTCATTGTATTTTTAATTGTATCGACTTTACAACCCTACAAATTAGCTAGCCAAATGGTTGGCGAAAACTATCTAGAACTTGCAGATTAT
>JAEXRP010000019.1:0-32240 GCA_023440705.1 Bacteroidota bacterium | reverse complement strand
GCTTTAAGTGTCTTCATCTACATTTTTCGTTTAATACGTAAATATAAGAAATTGGCGCTATTGTTAGTTTTTTGACTATTATTAAATTTAATCAAAAAAAATCGGCGAAATTAAATTCCACCGATTGATAGTTTTTTGTTTCTAAAAGTTACTTAACAACAATTTTACTTGATGCTTTCGAAGTTCCGTTGTTGAAATTTAGAATATAAACGCCTGGAGCTGCTTTTAAAGAAATTTTATTTTCTCCTTTTACAACAATTGCAGAATGGATTAACTTTCCTGAAAGATCCGTAACAGCAATATTTCCAGAAGTTTCTGACTTAAAACTAAAATCACCCTGACTTGGATTCGGATATATTTGCAGTTTTAATTTATTAACATCATTAACAGCTTGTGTTGCAGCGCAGTCATAAGGTTTAAAATTAACCAAACCATATTTAGTATCATCAACCTGGTGCGTTACAACATCTTCAACCATGGTGTCATTTGATAATTCGCCCTCTCTCCAGCAGTTGAATTTAGCCTCCAAATTATTCGGTGTATTGTTAAAAAGCGCGTAAGTCACGCCGTTATTAATATTATCTTTAAAAATATTTTTACCGATATTTTCTTTACCAGACACATCGCTTCCAAAGTTAGCTTGTGCTGTTCCTTGTAAAGTTACGCCCCAAAGATTTCCGCGAAGTTGGTTTTCGCTGACTTTAACATCCATCACTGTGGTGCCACTCCCGATAAAGTTGATGCCGCTGCCGCCAAGCATTGGGTCGTTTTGGGTATTGTTATTTTCGATAATGTTTTTAGCAACGGTTCCGTATGATGAGTTCCCAGCAACTGTTATTCCGTAGCGATTATCACGAATACTGTTGTTTTCGATTTTAACATTGTTAGCGCCACCGATAAGTGCCGAAGCCGAAATTCCGCCTGTCATAGGAAGATTTCGGTTACCAATAATTTGGTTGTTTGTGATGATAATTCCGGCACTTCCGCCAGGTCCCATATTAATTTGCGGACGGTTCTGATTACTTGTATTGTTTCCGTAAAAGTAGTTGTTATCGATAATTCCGGATACGCTGATGTTAGCGCCAGAACCTATCGCTGATCCTACATTTTCTAAAAATTGTGAGTTTGTAATCGAAATTCCAGTAGTGCTTCCAAACTGAATTGCTGCGCTAGAAGCTGCGCCACCAGTAACAGTTTGGTTATTTTTAACAATACAATTGTCCATTACAAAATTAGATGTGTTGACACGAAGTCCGCCTCCGTTTTCGATGGTCGTATTTTTTAGACTAACACTAGAAGTGTCTTCGAAACGGATACCTTTGTAAGCTTCACCAGCAATATTTGTGGTATAAATTAGTTGTGTTGCATTGGTTTGATATTGTCCAAAAACGAAAAGCATGACGTCTTTACTAAGTTTTACGGTTGTGTTTTCGTCGATTATAAGCTTGTCGTTGGCAGAAATCGTTACATTTTGGGAGATTAAAAAATGATCACCATTGTTAGTAACAGTTCCTGCAGCGGCTTGTGCTAGACTTGTTAAATTATAAGTTATCCCAGTATTAGGACTTGTAAATTGCGCATTGAGCCCAAAATAGGCTACTGCAGCGAAAAGTGTAAAGGTCTTTTTCATAACTAAATTTTAAATCAAATTTATAAAAGAATTAATTAATCAATAATTTTTTTTAAAATAGTAGGTGAATTGAAAATAAAGTGTAAATTGCAATGTTTTTATAGTCGAAATCCAAGTGTTCAGTCAGTTGTTGTTTTCTCCTTATAACAACAAATTTTTTATACCAATTTAATTTTTTTATACAATGAACATTTTTGTTTCAAACATCAATTACGCAACTAAAGAAGAGCAGTTGTTAGAATTATTCCAAAATCAAGGAGAAGTTACTTCTGCAAAGATCATTATGGATCGAGAAACTGGAAGATCTAAAGGATTCGGTTTCGTAGAAATGCCAAACGACGCTGAGGCTAAGCAAGCTATTGAAGCGCTTAACCAACAAGATTTTAACGGTAAAACTCTTAACGTTAGCGAAGCTAGACCAAGAGAAGAAAAACCAAGAAGATCATTTGATAATAATAGAGGTGGTGGTTATGGTAACAACGGTGGAAACCGTGGTGGTAACCGTTGGTAAAATATCATTAAAAGATAAAAAAGCGATTCTTAGGAATCGCTTTTTTTATGCTTGTTTTTCTTCTTTTCTTTTTTCTCCTTGTCCTTTTTGTCTTTTTTCTTTTTACCAGATTTTTCGGATGGCGTGTCTAGCGTAAGGACTTGTGCGTCTAGTATCTCGATGTCTTTTTGTAAAGCTTCGTCATTGGATTGCGTCGTTTCTTCGATGATTTCTGCGATGCTTTTTTCTTCAATTTCTATAGCTTTTTCAGGGACTTTTAAGTCTTTAAGAAGAAGATCAACATCATTATGATAAAATATTTCTAATAAATTTTCTAACTGGAATTTTCGATAATCCTCAAAGTTTATTTTAGGAATATATTTAAAGATACGACCTTTCTTTTCAATTTTTAAATAATTTTTTTCAACTAAAATTTTCAAAAATGTCGAAACTGTATTTTGATGCGGTTTCGGTTCTGGATAAGCCGTCATGATGTCTTTCATAAAGGCTGCTTCCAAATTCCAAATCACTAACATGAGTTGTTCTTCCGAACTTGTCAAACTAAGAATTTTCATATTTCTATTTTTAGATTACAAAATAATAAGCCAATCCGACCAAGCTTCCCAATACCGCTCCAGAAATGACTTCTGCTAAGGTATGTCTTTTTAATATAATTCTTGTAATGCCGATGATAATTGATAAAATTATCCAAAATATTCCCCAAGGCAAACTGAATTTTAAAAATAAAAATGCAACAAAAAGGTTTAGAGAAGTGTGCATTGAGCTTTTAATAAAGAAGTTGCTAATCTGCATCAAAATCAACAATATCAAAAGAAAAAAAACTGTCGTGTCTTTGTTTCCGTTTCTAAAAAATTCGTAAGCTAGATAAATCGCGCAAAGGATGACAATGACGATGTACAGGCTGTTTCGTTGCTTTCTGTTGGAAACATCCATGTTGGTGTAATGTCCTTTTTTGACGTTCCAAACTATCCAAACCACAACTGGTATAACAAGGATAAAGAGAATAGGGAAGAAATTGGTAACGTCGAGATTACTCGCATGTGGCGTATAGGTGAGAACAATATAATAGATGATTAACGATACAATCGGATTGAAAAAATTCGATATAACTTTTGAAATTTTTATTAAAAGTGAATCCGAAGTTGGGTTGTCTGTCATTTTTTAAAATAAAGATTATGTTGCAATTTACATTTTAGAAATTTAAAATAAATCATCTTTTAGTTAATTAATTTTATCGATAGTGGCTAGATATTAATTTAAGCATAACACTATTAATAACTAAAGATATTTTCTTATTTTTGCTAAATATTTCGAAATCATATGAAAGAATTTTCCAAAGAGATTTACCTTAAATGGTACGAGGATATGACGATGTGGAGAAGGTTTGAAGACAAATGCCGTTCTCTTTACTTAAAACAAAAAATCAGAGGTTTTTTACATTTATATAACGGACAAGAGGCAATTCCTGCAGGTTTTACCCATGCTATGGATTTATCAAAAGATAGTATGATTACAGCATATCGTTGTCATATTCATCCAATGGCAATGGGCGTTGATCCTAAAAGAATCCTTGCTGAACTTTGTGGTAAAGCGACTGGTACGTCTAAAGGTATGGGTGGATCGATGCATATTTTCAGCAAAGAACACCGTTTTTATGGAGGTCATGGTATTGTAGGTGGACAAATTCCTTTGGGAGCAGGTATCGCTTTTGCAGATAAATATTTTGACAGAAAAGCTGTTAATATTTGTTTTATGGGAGATGGTGCAGTACGTCAAGGTGCTTTGCATGAGACTTTCAATATGGCAATGAATTGGAAACTTCCTGTAGTTTTCGTTTGTGAAAACAACCAATACGCGATGGGAACTTCTGTTAAAAGAACAGCTAACCACGAAGATATTTACAAATTAGGTTTAGGTTATGAAATGCCTTGTCTACCTATCGATGCGATGGATCCTGAGAAAGTTGCAGAAGCTGCTTTTGAAGCGATTGAAAGAGCAAGACGTGGTGATGGGCCAACCTTTATCGAAGCTAGAACTTATCGTTACAGAGGTCACTCTATGTCTGATGCGGAGCCTTACAGAAGTAAAGACGAAGTTGCAGAACACAAAAAAGATGATCCAATCGAGATTGTAAAACATAGACTTTTAGAAAATAATTGGGCTACAGAAGCAGAGTTGGAAGCTATTGACGAAAAATCTAGAGCTTTTGTTGATGAATGTGTTGAGTTCATGGAGAATTCTCCGTATCCAGATTTGTCACAAGTTTACGATTTCGTATATGCGACACCGGATTATCCATTCTTAGATAAATTAGAAAATAACTAAAATTATTAATTTGGGGTTTGATGTTTGACTTTCAATGAATTTCAAATCTCGAATCTCGAATCTCAAATCAATAAAAATATATGGCTGAAGTAATCACAATGCCTCGTCTGTCGGATACGATGACAGAAGGAAAAGTTTCCAAATGGCACAAGAAAGTTGGAGACCAAGTTAAAGAAGGCGATATCTTAGCAGAAATTGAAACTGATAAAGCCGTTCAGGATTTTGAATCTGAATTTAACGGAACTTTATTATATATCGGTGTTGAAGAAGGTGCGCAAGCACCTGTTGACAATGTTTTAGCAATTATCGGTAACCAAGGAGAAGACATTTCTGGTCTTATTGGTGGTGCTACATCTGCGCCAGCTACTGAAACTAAAACTGAGGAAGCTCCAAAAGCGGAAACTACTGCTGCATCTACTGAAGCGTCTGCTGCTACAATGCCAGAAGGCGTAGAGGTTATCACGATGCCAAGACTTTCTGATACAATGACGGAAGGAAAAGTGGCTAAATGGCACAAAGCTGTTGGTGATGCGGTTAAAGAAGGTGATATCCTTGCAGAAATTGAAACAGATAAAGCGGTTCAAGATTTTGAATCTGAGTTCAATGGAACTTTATTATACCAAGGTGTTGCGGAAGGTGATGCTGCGGAAGTTGATAAGATTTTAGCAATTATCGGACCTGCGGGGACTGATGTTTCTGCGGTTGTTGCAGGAGGTGGAAAACCTGTTGCTGCGCCAGTGCAAACAACGCAAACGCAAGCTCCAACAACTCCAGCTGCAACGACATCAACAGAGGTTGCTCCTGTACAAGCTAGTGCAAATGGAGAGCGTGTTCATATTTCGCCTTTAGCTAAAAAAATGGCTGAGGATAAAGGTATCGATCTTCAATCGGTACAAGGTTCTGGTGAAGGTGGACGTATCGTTAAAAAAGATATTGAAAATTATCAAGCACCTGCTAAAGCTGCTAGTTCTGCAGATGCACCAAAAGTTGTTGCTGCACCAGCGCTTAATTTCACTCCAGGTGAAGATACAGAAACTGTAAATTCTCAAGTTAGAAATATTATTGCAAAACGCCTTGCTGAAAGTAAATTCACGGCACCGCATTACTATCTAATGGTTGAGATTAATATGGATAAAGCGATCCAAGCGCGTAAAGAAATCAACAGCATTCCTGATACGAAAGTATCTTTCAATGATATGATTATCAAAGCGACTGCGATGGCACTTAGAAAGCATCCACAAGTTAACTCATCTTGGGCTGGTGATAAGATTATCCACCACGGTAATATCAACGTTGGGGTTGCGGTTGCAATTCCTGACGGATTGGTTGTTCCGGTTCTTAAGAATGCAGATTATATGAACTATAATCAAATCTCTGCTTCGGTTAAGGACATGGCTGGTAGAGCAAAGAATAAAGGTCTTAAGGCTAACGAAATGGAAGGTTCTACTTTCTCAGTTTCTAACCTTGGAATGTTCGGTATTGAGACATTTACGTCAATCATCAACCAACCGAATTCTGCAATTCTTTCTGTGGGTGCGATTATCGAAAAACCAATCGTTAAGGACGGACAAATCGTTGTTGGTAACACGATGAAGTTATCACTTGCATGTGACCACCGAGTTGTGGACGGTGCAACTGGTGCTGAGTTCTTACAAACTTTAAGATTGTATTTAGAAAATCCGCTTTCTCTTTTATTGGGATAAAATGTAGATTTCTAAATCTTTATGATATAAATCCTCTCGAATTTCGGGAGGATTTTTTTTTAGATTTTAGAAAAAGAATATCTTTGCAAAATGAAAAAATTCCTGTTCCCATTAGTTGTATTAATCAGTGTTTTTGGAAAAGCGCAAGACAAGGAAAACCTTTCTGGTTTTAACATGATGTCTTTCACGTATAAGTTTGCGCCAGAATGGATGGCTTATGCCGAATTTCAAACGCGATCAATAGAAGATTACACTTACATCGATTATTACGAAGCTAAAGGAGGAATTGGTTATAATATCAATAAGAACAATCAAGCTTTCGTAGGTTTTGGTCGATACGGAACTTACAAAAACCACAAAATTTCTCAGGAAGAATACCGCGTTTGGTTACAATATACATTGACCAATCGTGTTAAAAGTCTTAAGCTTGATCACAGATTAAGAGCTGAGCAACGTTTTTTTCATAATTCAATCACAGACGAAAACACGAATACACAACGTTTTCGTTATCGTCTAAGTGGAACTTTACCATTAAACAATACTAAAGTACAATCAGGAACCGTTTTTGCTAACGCTTTCGAAGAAGTTTTTGTTGGTCCCGAAGATAAATTCTTCAAGCGTAGTCGTACTTTCGGTGGAATTGGTTATCAGTTTAATGATAATATGAATGCTACAGCAGGTTATATGTTCCAAAGAGAATTTGCTTCTAAAGGAAATACCAACCTACATTTCTTGTATTTTGCACTTAACTTTACTATCGATCCATCGGATGATGAAAAAGACATCCATATCCCAATGGCCGATTAATAGGTACTTGTTAAATACTGATAAGCTTTCAAATATTTGTTAAGACGTTTTAGATCTTTCGGCTCGATAGGTCGAGTGAAACGTCTCAAATCCATATTGTCTTTTAGATCATTGATTTTTACTTTAACCGCAAGTGGATTTTGCTCTATTCTTTTAACAAAATCTTCATAAGGTTCATTAAGTTCTGGATCTTCGGATTCGCGCTTGGTAAGACATTCTACGGCATCGATAATATATTGAGGAAATCCTTGTTCCAAAAGATATTCGAACGAAAATTCTGGATGATCTTCTACAACGTCATGTAATGCGCCGACAATTTTTTCGTCGATAGTTTTTCCTGCTTCCATAACGCGGAAAACGTGTCCTAGATAAGGCGCATCATATTTGTCGGTTTGTTTTTTGTGCGCTTTTTGTGCGATTTTAATCGCTTTATATAATAATTGAATATCTGCCATTTGGGATTTTTGACTATTTGTCGGATTTTTCCTTTAAATCTTTTAATTTCAAGCTGGGAGCTGTTAACTCAACTTTGCTTTGCTTTTTGAAACTTGAATAATTTTCAGATTTAGGTTTCTTATTTAACATTTTGTATTGCGATGCTTTTGCAGAATCTATATTTTTATAAAAAGGATTACTATTGGACAATTTTGGAGATTTAGTAAAAGGTTTCGCTTCCAAAATCTTTACAGAATCTTTTTTAGGCGTTGTTTGTGCAGCAATTGTCACGCCTATTCCTATAAATATAAAAGTTAGAATCGTTTTCATCACATTCAGTTTTAAAAAGTAAATTTAAAAAAATGAATGTCGTGACAAAGATTTTTTTTGAAAATTTATCAACAAAAAAGCTATCATTTCTGATAGCTTAATTTTTTCTAAAAAGTTTGATTTTAATAAACCTAAAACTATTGCTTATTGTAAAGAATGTAATAGTTGTAATTAAATTCCACTGAATTATTCGATTTCAAATCTGTGGTTTGCCAGTTGTCCGTTGGAGAAATTATTTCGCCAGAAGCTAATCTTAGAGGCATTTTAAAATCTTTAACAGTATGTGTCCAACGGTAACTTAATTTATTATTTTCTTGTTTATATTCCAAAGTTGGGATATAAGTTGTTCTTAAATATTGGTCAAAAATTGTTGATAAATCCATCCCTGATTTTTGACAAAAATAATCTTCAACTTGCTTTCCTGTAACCGTTTGGTGATAAAAATCTTTGTTAAGTCCTCTCAAAATTTGTCGAAATTTTTCATCATTATTTATCACTTGACGAATCGTGTGTAACATGTTTGCACCTTTGTAATACATATCACCGCTGCCTTCATTTCTTACGCCATAAGTCCCGATTATTGGGATGTCGTTATGAATGTTTTTTCGCGTTCCGGTCACATATTTATCAGCATCTTCTTTTCCAAAAAGACTTTCGGTGTACAAGGTTTCTGAGTAACTCGTAAAAGCCTCATGAACCCACATATCCGCTTGATCTTTTGCTGTGATGTTATTTGCGAACCATTCGTGTCCAGTTTCGTGGATGATGATAAAATCCCACTTAAGTCCAACGCCAGAACCCGAAAGATCGCGACCTAGATAACCGTTTTCAAATTTGTTACCATAAGCAACGTTGCTTTGATGTTCCATCCCAAGATGCGGCGATTCAACAATTTTGTAAGAATCTTCGTAGAAAGGATAAGCGCCAAACCAATATTCAAAGGACTTCATCATCGGTTTAACTTGTGCAAATTGCTTTTTAGCTTTGTCAAGATTGTAATCCAAAACCCAATAATCAAGGTCTAATTTTCCCTTTTCACCATCGTAAGTTTCTTTAAAATTGACATACTTACCAATCGACGGAATGATAGAATAGGCGTTAATCGGATTTTTGACTTGCCACAGATAAGACTTTTTATTCCCAAGCGTTTTGGTCTCTACCAATCGACCATTCGCCACGCCAACTAAATCTTTCGGTGTTGTGATTTTAAAACTAATGCCATTGTCAGGTTCGTCGCTCCAGATGTCCTTACATGGCAACCAAATACTCGCACCAATACCTTCGTCTGCAGCAGTCATCCAAGGATTTCCGTTTTTATCTTTTTCAAAAACCCAACCGCCATCCCAAGGTGCTTTTTTGGCAACAACAGGATTTCCTTTAAAAGTGACAACGAAATTTAGCTTTTCACCTTTCTTAAATTTTCTATTCGTTTTAATAAAAATGAAATCGTCTTCTTGTTGATATTTTGCTTTTTTGTCGAAGCTAGCAACAAGTTTTGCGACTTTCATTGGCTTTTGCAAATCGATTTGGAAGGTCGGATTAACCACATCTTTTGTGATTTCAAAAGAGATTTTGTTAGTTCCTGCGATACTTCTATTTTCAAAATTTGCCTCTAGATTAATGTCATATTTTTTTACGTCCCAAAAATTTCGGAATTCGGTATCAGAACCTTTTAAGGTATCTTGTTTTGTAAAAGTTTGAGCAGTAAGACTTAACGATACAAAACTTAATAATAGCGTGACTTTCTTCATAGTTTTAAAAAATAAATTGTCCCAAAGACAGGATAAAGTTACAAATCATTTTTCATTTTTAACACTAATAAATTTTGTTAAAAGATGATTAAATTGTCTTATGACAAGTGCATCGAATATTCTAAAAGACTAAATTTGATTTAATAATTTTAAATAATAATTAAACTTTTAAAAATGGGAAAACTAACAATATCAGCAGAAATCAACAAGCCAATTGACCAAGTTTGGGAAGCTTATAATGATCCAAAAGATATCGTCAATTGGAACTTCGCACATGAATCTTGGTCTTGTCCCAGCTCCGAAAACGATTTGCAAGTTGGAGGAAAATTCAAAAATAGAATGGAAGCAAAAGACGGAAGTTTTGGGTTTGATTTTGAAGGTGTCTATGACGATGTTAGACCTTTAGAATTGATAAAATATCACATGGAAGACGGTCGCGAAGTTGAAACAAATTTTAAAGCTTTGAGTCTTAATAAAACAAAAATCTTGGTGAAGTTTGATCCAGAAACTCAAAATCCAGAAGATATGCAATTACAAGGATGGCAGGCAATTCTTAATAGTTTTAAAAATTATGCAGAGACAAAACTCTAACTAAATCTAAAATCTAAACTTATGATTAATCCAAATATTTTCCCTTGTTTTTGGTTCAACGGCAATGCAAGTGAAGCTGCAAAATTGTACGCAGACGTTTTTCCAAATTCGCATGTCAGTGTAGATTCGCCAATGGTTGTTAATGTTGATTTAAATGGTCAAAAATTAATGTTATTAAATGGTGGACCGATGTTTCAGCCAAATCCTAGTATTTCGATTATGGTGATGTGCGAAACGGACGAAGAAGTCGAGAATTATTACAATAAATTATCGTCTGAAGGAAAGGCTTTAATGGAATTAAATTCTTATCCGTGGAGTGAAAAATATGCATGGATTAACGATAAATTCGGTGTAAGTTGGCAGTTCTACAAAGGTGATAAAATGGAGCAAAAGTATATCCCAACCTTTATGTTTATTCAACAAAATAATGGGAAATGTCGCGAAGCAATGAGTTTTTATGTCTCAAATTTTCCAAATTCTGAAATCAATGGAATAATGGAACATCCTCAAAATTCTGGAGATTTAGCAGGAATGGTGGCACATGCGCAATTTACAATCGATAATTATGCTTTGTATGCAATGGATGGCGGCACGACGCATGATTTTAATTTCACCGAAGGCGTTTCTATGGTCGTTATGACGAATGACCAAACAGAAACCGATAAATATTGGAATGCTTTTACCGAAAATGGTGGGCAAGAAAGTCAATGCGGTTGGTTGAAAGATAAATATGGTGTAAGCTGGCAAATTGTGCCACATCGATTGATTGAATTGATGAGCGATCCTAATCATGAGAAAGCGCAAAATGTTGTTGAAGCAATGTTAAAGATGAAGAAAATTGTCATCGCTGATTTGGAAACAGCTTATAATTCTTGAAAATGATTATCAATTATCAACTATCAATTATTTCCACTAATCACTAATATCACATTATGAATATCAACGAAGTTTACATCAATCTCCCAATAAAAGATGTTGAAAAAACAAAGGCTTTTTGGAAAGCTTTAGGCTTTGGAATTAATCCTCACGTTACCGATGAAAAGGCGGTTTGCGTGATTCTAAAGGAAGAACTTATTAATGTTATGTTTTTGACCGAAGAGTTTTTCGAAACTTTTTCTGAAAGACCTGTTCCAAAAGGTGATACGACGCAAGTTTTGGTCGCTATTAGTCTTAACAGTCGCGAAGAAGTGGATAAAGTTGTAAGTGCCGCACTTGCTAACGGCGCACATCAACATGAAGAAGCCCAAGATTACGGTTGGATGTATCAAAACTCGTTCTGGGATATCAACGGACATGGTTGGAATGTCGTTTTTTCAGATCCAAGTCAATTTCCACAAGAATAATTTCAAAACCGAAAACCATGAAAATACTTAAAACAATTGTATTCGTCCTGTTTGCATTAATGTTTATAAATGCGGGACTTGATAAATTTTTGCATTACATGCCAATTCCGCCGATGAGCGCAGAATTACAAAAAGTAGGAGAGGCAATAGGTACTGTAAAATGGATTATTCCACTAACAGGTTTTATTGAATTGATTTCGGGAATTCTCATCTTACTTCCGAGAACAAGAACTTTGGGAGCTTTGATGATTTTTCCAGTTTTAATCGGGATTATCGTACATAATGCGACATTCATGCCTGAAGGTTTGGTGATTTCTGGGATTCTTTTCCTTATCGAAATTTGGATTTTAATAGATAATAAAGACAAAATTAAACATCTATTAAGTTAATTTTTAAAACAAAAAAAATTATGAAAGATTTAAAATACAGCATCAGCATTGATGCGCCAAAAGAAAAGGTTTGGGATGTCCTTTGGAACGATGCAACCTACAACCAATGGACAACTTTTTTCTCGCCAACATCATCTTTTAAAACAGATTGGAAAGTTGGTGGCGAAACAAGATTTGTAGATATGAATAGCGGTAACGGAATGTACAGCTCTATCAAAGAATTAAAAGAAAATGAATTGGTGAATTTCGTTCATCTTGGAATGATAAAAGACGGAATAATTGATACTAAATCTGATGAAGTTAAAGATTGGGCGGGAATTACAGAGCGTTACGAGTTGACTGAAAATAATGGTAAAATCCAACTAAATGTTGAAACCCAAACCAGCGAAGATTATGTAGATTTTATGAATCAAGGTTTTGAAAAAGGATTAAATAAAGTAAAAGAGCTATCAGAAAAATAAAATTATGGATACACCAAAATCAAGAAAATTAGATGTCATTATTCCGGCTTACCGAATGCATTCTCAAAGTTTTTTGAATCTTCTAGACGGAATTTCTGAAGAAGATGCTTTGAAGAGAATCGATGATAAAACAAACCATTTTGTTTGGATGGCAGGTAATTTCGTTAACATGAGATACAGTACAGCTTGGGTTCTCGGTCTTAGAGAAGAAGATCCGCACAGCGAGTTGTTTTTTCAAGGAAAAGCTTTGAATCCAGAAGCAAAATACCCAACATTAGAAGAATTAAAAAAGAATTTCCATCATATTTCGCCTTTGTTGTACAATAAATTGCTAGAAACTTCAGATGAAGAATTAGACGAAATTTTTGAAATCGGAATGAAAATACCGTTCATCACAGAAAATAAACTCAATTTCATCGGAATGTGCATCGGTAGAGAAGATTATCTCTGCGGACAAATGGGATTAATGCGAAAACTTCTCGGCTACGAAGGAATGAAATACGATGTTGATGAAAATATTAAGTATTAGAAGTTTGTGAGCTGAGAGCCAAGAACCAAGAGCCAAGATTTTGATTTTAAACCTAAACTTAAAACCTTAAACCTTAAACCTTAAACTTTCAACAAAAAACAAAAGAAACAAAACACTAAAAACAAAATCAATTATGCCAAAATTAAATTCATACCTCAATTTTGATGGTCAAGCTGAAGAAGCATTCAATTTTTATAAATCAGTTTTCGGAGGAGAATTCGCAGGTGAAATTCACAGAATGGGAAACGCTCCAGGAACTGAAAATTTGTCTGAAGATTCTAAAAAACGTGTAATGCACATTGCGTTGCCGATTGGTGGCGACCTTTTGATGGGTTCGGATATTATTCCAGAATTCGGACAAACGTTAACGAAGGGAAATAACAATTATATTTCTATTTTTCCAGATTCTCGTGAAGATGCAGATCGTCTTTTCAAAGGACTTTCAGTTGGCGGAGCAATAGAAATGCCATTGGAAGATCAATTTTGGGGTGATTATTTTGGATGTTTCCAAGATAAATTCGGAATCGGTTGGATGATAAATTATAATGACGAAAACCTAAAATAAATTTTAATAATATGGAAAATATGAAAACAAATCCAGTTTGCTGGTTCGAGATTTATGTTCAAGATATGAACAGAGCTCAAAAATTTTATGAGGAAGTTTTGCAAAAGAAAATGATGCAAATGACCGATCCTACAGACGAAAGTATGAAGATGGTTGGCTTCCCAATGGAAGGCGCTAACGATGAGATGCTTCCTGGTTGTTCTGGCGCTCTAGTCCAGATGCAAGGCGTGTCAAGCGGCGGAAATAGTACCATTGTATATTTTACTTGCGAAGATTGCAGTGTGGAAGAAAGTAGAGTAGAAGCGGCAGGAGGAAAAATTTTTAAACCAAAAATGGGAATCGGCGAGTTCGGATTTATGTCTTTGATTACCGATACAGAAGGAAATATGGTTGGACTTCATTCTTTGAAGTAGCATTATAAAAATTAAAAATATCTAGAAACGAAGGGAAATCTCTCTTCGTTTTTTTATTTTTGTACTAGAATTAAAATGAAGAACTATTATTATTTTTTAGGTGTTAGCGAAGATGCTTCCGCAGAGGACATCAAAAAAGCTTATCGAAAATTATCGATGAAGTATCATCCTGATAAAAATGATAATGATGAGTTTTTCGAATTGCGTTTTCGCGAAGTTCAGGAAGCGTACGAAGTTTTGATTGATGTGGATAGACGCAAATCTTATGATAATCAATTTAATTCAGTTCAAAGAAATATAAAGTCGACGCTACCTCCGAAGATTCAGAAGTTTCATTCCGATAAAATTCGGGCGCGTGTTGGTGATGAGATTAGATTGTATTGGCAGACTTATGATGCTGACTTGGTGAAGATTATTCCGTTTGGACTAGAGAAAGTAAATGGAGAAAGACGTTTTAAGATTACACAATTTGATAGCCAAGGCAAGTTCCAGTTGTTGTTACATGCGACCAATACGGCGATTCATAAAACTGTTGTGCAAGCCATCACTATTGCACAATTAGAAGTTGGAGAGGTTGATGAAGAACCTCAGGTTAAAGAACGTCTTAATAATAAGAGAGAAGAACATCATACTAGACAAGCGAGTTCTCCGTTATTTAGAAGAGATAAACGGTTTTTAGCTTATAGAATTAAAGTTGTAACAGTTGTTCTGTTAATTGCTTTTATTCTGTTGTTACTAAAAAAAGTTTTTGCTTTGTTCTAAGCCATTTTGGCTCTACCAGGGCATTTTTTGCAACGTTTCCCTTTTTTAAATTTTTTGCAACAATTCTTTTTTTCGCAATACAATTCGGTATTGTTAGAAAATGCTGGCGTCAAAGCTGGAATTTTAAAAGCAATAATTGGCTGATTCATACTGCAAATATAAATTAATTTAGAATAATTACAAACAATATTTTTAATAATTCTAAATTAGTTTTTCAGATTTGAATATTTTATAAGTTTTATCAATTGTTGCGATTGCTAATATGTCATGAATAATAGGCTTTGTAATTTCTGTTATTTATCGTAAATTTACGCTCATTAATATTTGATAATTCCTAATAAAAAGTATAAATGAATACACAGCAGTTTGTGAACCGTCACATAAGCCTGAACGACGCTGATAAAGCGGCAATGTTAAAAAGAATAGGCGTTGATTCTGTAGAACAACTTATTTCGCAAACCCTTCCAGATGCTATTAGATTAGAAAAAGACCTTGATATTTCGGCACCACTTTCGGAATACGAAATGTTATTGCATTCTAAAGATTTGGCATCTCAAAATACAATGTTTGACAATTACATTGGATTTGGATATTTTAATACAATTTTGCCATCGGCTATCCAAAGAAACATTTTGGAAAATCCGTCTTGGTACACAGCTTATACGCCTTACCAAGCTGAGATTGCACAAGGTCGTCTAGAAGCTTTACTTAATTTCCAAACGGTTGTTTGCGATTTAACAGGTTTCCAATTGGCAAATGCATCATTATTGGATGAGTCAACTGCAGCTGCTGAGGCGATGCACATGTTCTATAACAACAGAACAAAAGATCAAAAGAAAGCCAATGCTAACAAGTTTTTTGTTTCGGATTTGGTGTTACCACAAACGATTTCAGTTCTTAAAACTAAAGCAGAAGGTTTAGAAATTGAACTTATCGTTGGTAATTTTGAAGAGCACCAACTTAACGATTCTTATTACGGTGTGCTTTTACAATATCCAGGAAAGAATGGTGTAGTTATCGATTACACAGAAAAAATCGCTGAGTATAAAAATTTAGATCTTCAAGTGGTTGTTGCATGTGATCCAATGGCTTTGGTGAAACTAAAATCACCTGCTTCTATGGGCGCAGATTGTGCAGTTGGTACGACACAACGTTTCGGAATTCCGATGGGTTATGGTGGTCCACACGCGGCTTTCTTTGCTTGTAAAGAGGATTACAAAAGAGATATTCCTGGACGTATTATTGGGGTTTCTCAAGATATGTACGGTAGACGTGCGCTTCGTATGGCTTTACAAACGAGAGAGCAACATATTAAAAGAGAAAAAGCAACATCTAACATTTGTACAGCACAAGTATTGCTAGCGGTTATGGCTGGTATGTACGCCGTGTATCATGGTCCAAAAGGTTTAGATTTTATCGCAAATCAAATTCATTACAAAGCGAATGCACTTCGCGATGCGCTTAAAGTTTTAGGTTACGATGTTGTTGCTGAGCCAGTATTTGATACGGTTAAATTTAGAATTCATGAAGAGGAAAAAGCATCTTTAAAGATGTTAATGCTTGACCAAAAAATTAACCTTAACTACTTTACCCAAGGTTTTATCAGTATTTCGATCAACGAAACTTCAACGATTGATAAACTTCAAAAATTAGTATCAGCTTTTGCTAGTTTTAAGGGCAAACAAGCTTACCAATTAGAATTAAAAGAAGAAATCACGATTCCTGCTGATATGCTTAGAAATGATGAAATCCTTAAAGAAGAGGTTTTCAACAAATATCATACTGAGACCGAATTGATGCGTTACATCAAACGTCTAGAGCGTAAAGATTTGTCACTGACACATTCGATGATTTCTTTAGGTTCTTGTACAATGAAGTTAAATGCAGCAACGCAAATGATTCCTTTGTCATGGGGAGAATGGGGAAGTGTTCATCCATTTGTGCCAAGAGAGCAAGCTGGAGGTTATCAAAAATTAATTAAAGAATTAGAAAAAGATTTAGCAGAAATTACAGGTTTTGCAGGAACTTCACTTCAACCAAACTCTGGTGCACAAGGTGAATATGCAGGATTAATGGTAATTCGCGAATATCATAAGTCAAGAGGAGAACTTCACAGAAATGTTGTTGTTATTCCTCAATCTGCACACGGTACTAACCCAGCATCGGCTGCAATGGCAGGTATGAAAATCGTTGTTGTTAAAAATTTAGAAAATGGAGAAATCGATTTCGAAGATCTAAAAGCTAAAGTAGAGCAACATTCAGAAAATCTTTCTGCGATTATGATTACCTATCCATCGACTTATGGTTTCTTTGATAAAAATGTAAAAGAAATTACAGATCTTATTCACCAACACGGTGGGCAAGTCTATATGGATGGCGCAAACATGAATGCGCAAGTTGGCTACACAAGTCCAGGTAACATTGGTGCTGACGTTTGCCACCTTAACTTGCACAAGACTTTTGCTATTCCTCATGGTGGTGGAGGTCCAGGTGTTGGCCCAATCTGTGTTGCTGAGCATTTAGTACCATTCTTGCCAAGCAATGCAAACATCCAAACTGGTGGTAAAGAAGCTATCGACGCGATTTCTGCAGCACCTTACGGATCAGGTTTAATCCTAAACATTTCGTATGCTTACATCAAGTTGTTAGGGACTTCAGGGCTTATGAAAGCGACTGAACACGCGATTCTTAACGCTAATTATCTTAAAGAAATTCTTGCGGATCACTTCCCAATTTTATATTCAAATGAGCACGGAAGAGTAGCGCACGAGTGTATCGTAGATTTCCGTCAGTTCAAAGCTTTAGGAATTGAAGTTGCTGATATTGCAAAACGTTTGATGGATTACGGATTCCACGCGCCAACAGTGAGTTTCCCAGTTGCTGGAACTTTGATGATCGAGCCAACCGAATCTGAATCTAAGTCAGAAATTGACAGATTTGCTGAAGCTTTAATCTCTATTAAACAAGAGATTGATGAGATTGCAAATGGTGAAGCGGACAAAGAAAATAACGTGTTAAAAAACGCGCCTCACACAGAGCAAGTGATTATTTCTGACGCTTGGGACAAACCTTACGGAAGAGAAAAAGCAGCTTATCCTTTGGATTGGGTACGCGATCACAAATTCTTCGCAACGGTTTCTAGAATTGATGAAGCTTACGGAGATAGAAATTTAGTTTGTACTTGTGAGCCAATCGAAGCTTATATGTAATTAATTTTTCTCAACGAAAAATTTAGATATTAACAGCAGCAAATTTAGTTTTGCTGCTGTTTTTTTATGATTAAATATTATCTTTAAAATTAATTATTGTAATAAATGTTAAAACCAAAATTTTCTCTTGATAAGCTTCTAAAAGATCCACTATTCTGGAGCATTTTGCTATTGAATTTTTTCGTCGTTTTTCGTTACGGGAGTGATGTCGATTTTTTATACAATCTTGTTGTTATTCAGATTATCCAAACTTTTTGTTTGATTGTTGCGCATTATTTTTTAGTCAGAAATACACCGATTAAATTTGTTAAAAAGAAATACAGACTCAACAGAACCCGCAAGAAAACAGATAAAAATAGAAAAGAATTTGGATCTTACATCGACAAAGACGAAACGGGAGATTCGATTTTTGCTGCTATTTTTTTAATAATGGGATGCTTTGTCAGTGTTTTTATGCTTGGTATTTTCTATGGATTTAACCTTTGGAAAAATGAAGGGGAATTTGTTTTTCAATGGTCAGATTTGTTGTCATCATTTTGGGCAATAGCAAACGGAATTATGTATTATCAAAACAATAAAAAGCGCCTGACTTATTCTAATGCCAGTGCTTCCGATCTTGTAGCAGTACCATTTTTTAAGTTTTATATTCCTTTGTTTGCCATGTTGTCTGGCTATATTTTGGTGATGAAAGTTGTTGGCGATATTATTAGTTTTATCCTTTCAAACCCTAAATATTGGGGAAATGTGGAAGAGGAAAATGAAGTTTAATTTTAATTCAAAGCCTCATTTAAAAACTGATTAAATGGATAAATTTCTTTAAAAATCTTAACAGCTTTCCCAACAAAATTTTTATCTAAAACTTCTTTGTCCGTCAATTGATGAAAAACCGTGAACTGTTTGTATTTTAGATAATCTGCCATTGGATCTTCTTTATCAAATCCTTGTGGAACCTTTACCAATCGATCACCACGAAGTTCTAGATTTTTCTTAAAGCTTTTGTTATTTAAAATATTCAAAAATTCCTCGGATTCAGAACTTATTTTTTGTCTAATTAATTTAAGATTAGCCGTTTCGGTCATGTAAACGCCGCCAGCTAAAAAAGATTGACCAGGTTGCAGATGGATGTAATAACCAGCGTGACTCAAAGTTTTAGTTCCTTTTTCTGCTAAAGAAGCACCCATGTTGGTTTTGTAAGGTGTTTTATCTTTCGAAAATCGCGTGTCTTTGTATATTCTGAAAACACAACTTTTGGCTTCCAATTTTTCAACGCTACTGTCAAAATTTGAAATCCCTTGAATAATATCGTCAACAACTGTAATGAAATTCTGTTGCGCTTCAACGTACAAATTTTTATTTTCATTAAACCAATCACGGTTGTTGTTGATTTCAAGCTTTGAAAGAAAATTTAAAGTCGATGTTTTAATCTGGTTTTCCATCTTTAATATTTTTTATAAAATTAAATGTTTTAGAAATTAGATTGACTTTTTATCGAATTTTTTTACAGCATGTCGTTCTTGAATTTCTTTTTAAAACTAGGCAATAAAAAAGAGGACTAAAAATCCTCTTTTTCTATTATGTTTTTAAAATCTTCGATTGTGTCTTCAATATTTTTGAGATACTTGCCGCCTGATGCATTAATGTGACCACCACCATTGAAATACTTTCTAGCAAACTGATTGGTGTCAACATCATCTTTGGAACGGAACGAAATTTTAATAAAATCTTCATACAAATCTTCCATAAAGAAAGCTGCCATTTTGGTTCCTGCGATGCTTAAACCATAATTAACGAAACCTTCTGTATCGCCTTTTTCGAAACCTAGAGATTTTAGTTCTTCACGTTTTAGCCAAAGTATTGCGACCTTTCCGTCTTTAACCACTTCAATTCTTCCTAATACAAGAGATAAAAGATTTAATCTAGAAATAGTATTATTGTCCCAAGTATTGCTAGTGATTTTTGCAGGATCCGCACCTTTTTCTATAAGGTTGGCAACAATTCGGTGTGTTGTCGCACTTGTAGATCGGAATCTAAAACCGCCCGTATCTGTCATAATTCCTGTGTAAAGACATTCCGCAATATCTTGATTAACGGCATTTTCTTCTCCTAAAGCTTCGATGAAATGATAAACCATCTGGCAAGTTGCAGGGACGCTAGTATCAGAATATACAAAATCAAAATTCTCTGGCATTTGATGATGATCGATAAGGATTTTTTTAGCGTGTGATTTTCTTACCCATTCTCCAATAACGCCTGCTCGCGCAGTAGCATTATAATCAAGACAAAATACAACATCTGCGTTATACAGAGCTTCTCCAGCTATTTTTCTTTTATACTCGCTGATAACAATTTTCTTTGCATCGGGCATCCATTTTAGGAATTTTGGAAAATCATTGGGTGTAAGAACCGTTGCTTCGATACCTTTAGTTTTTAAAAAATGATAAAGTCCAAGGCTAGAACCCACCGCGTCGCCGTCAGGATTATGATGCGTCGTGATAACGATATTGTGGTCTGGTGTTAATAGTTTTGTGATTTCAGAAAGTTCTTGAGGACTAAACATGTTTTAAAATTCTATTTTTTTGAAGGCTCAAATGTAAGGAAATTTGATGGGATGTCAGAAGTCAGATTGGTTTAGAATTTAAAATTAGAATTTACATTTTAATATCCTTAACTTTGCAAATCTTTAAAGAATTAAATAAATGCATAGAGCAGGTTTTGTAAATATAGTTGGTAAGCCAAATGCAGGTAAATCTACACTTCTTAATCAATTGATGGGGGAGAAGTTGGCGATTGTAACGCAAAAGGCGCAAACCACCAGACATAGAATTTTCGGAATTTATAATGAAGACGATTTGCAGATCGTTTTCTCGGACACGCCAGGGGTTCTCGATCCTAAATATGGGCTTCAGGAGAAGATGATGGATTTTGTAAAAGAAAGTCTTCAAGATGCCGATGTTTTCCTTTTCATTGTAGATGCGATGGATAAAGAAGAACCATCAGAATTTTTGATTGATAAACTAAATAAAATTCCGGTTCCTGTTTTATTATTGTTAAATAAAGTCGATCTTAGTAACCAAGCCGAATTAGAAGCAAAAGTGGAATATTGGCATAACAAAATCCCGAAAGCGGAGATTCTGCCAGTGTCAGCGCTTAAAGCTTATAATACAGAATATATTCTTCCTAAATTAAAATCGCTTTTACCAGAAAATCCACCGTATTACGATAAAGATCAATTTACAGATAAATCGGAGCGTTTTTTCGTTAATGAATGCATCCGTGAAAAAATACTTTTGAACTACGATAAAGAAATCCCATATTCTGTGGAAGTGGTGACTGAGATTTTTAAAGAAAAAGAAGGTGTTATTTTAATCGATTCAATAATCTATGTTGAGCGTGACTCTCAAAAAGGAATTATTATAGGACACAAAGGCGATGCTATAAAGAAAGTTGGGACAGAAGCACGTGTTGATTTGGAGAAGTTTTTCGGTAAAAAAATCCATCTTAATCTTTTTGTAAAAGTTAAAAAAGATTGGCGCAAAAACGAACGCGATCTCAAAAATTTCGGTTATAGATAGGCTTTTTAAAACTTATTTTGTAGCTTTGAACTAAACGCATACTAATGAAAGTAATATCTTCCGAAAATAATCCAAGCTTAGTAAATATAGCAGCATTAATTTTGCGTGTTTTTGCAGGAGCTTCGATGTTGTCGCATGGTTATCCAAAATTAGAAAAACTGATGTCTAATGCTGACATTCAGTTTATGGATTTTTTAGGACTTGGTCCAATCATAACTTTGGTGCTAGTAGTATTTGCAGAAGTTATATGTTCTGTTTTAATAATTCTAGGGCTTTTAACGAGAGTTGCTAGCCTTATATTAATAGTTACAATGCTAGTAGCAATCTTTGTGGCACATGGTGCCGATCCATACGCTGTTAAAGAAATGGCAGTACTTTATTTCGTTATGTTTATTGTCATCCTTCTCATAGGACCTGGCAAGTTCTCAATAGATGAATTATTTACAAAAAAAGAAATTCGTTACTAACTGGTAACGAATTTTTTATTTCTGGGCACAACTTCCAAAAACAGCATCGGCGCCATAATAGAAAACGGCTAGCCAAACGAGACCTTTCGCTGTAAAAAATATCAAACCACCAATACCAACTCTTTTGAACCAAAGTTTTAGTTTAGAATTTTTGTTCTCGTTTTCCATTACATTAATTTCTGCAAATTTATAAGATGATTTTCATTTAAACAATATTATTTAGATTTATTATAAATAATTTAACAAACGCTTGTTAGTTTAGGTTTAATCCCATCATTATTGAGTTTTTGAACATTTTTAAATTAAATTTCAGTCTTTACAAACATGATATTTGTTAGGATTTGAAAATTATTGTCTATCTTTAGCATCAGACAAATCAAAATATATAATGAATACAAGAGACCAATTTTCAATTCAGAAATCATTGGAAAATTTAGGAATCAATGCTAATAACTTAGGAAGTTCTACAGGTGTTGATTTTTTTGCAACAGGAGAAGTTATTAAAAGTCAATCGCCGACAGATGGTCAAGAGATTGCGAGTATCACAACAAGTTCTGAAGCAGATTATAATAAAGTTATCGAAAAAGCAGAGAAGGCATTTTTAGAATTTAGAATGATTCCTGCTCCTAAAAGAGGCGAGATTGTTCGTCAATTCGGAGAAAAACTAAGACATTACAAAGACGATTTAGGAAAACTTGTTTCTTACGAAATGGGTAAATCTTTACAAGAAGGTTTGGGCGAAGTACAAGAGATGATCGATATCTGCGACTTTGCAGTAGGACTTTCGAGACAACTTCATGGTTTTACAATGCATTCGGAAAGACCTGGTCACCGTATGTACGAGCAATATCATCCGTTAGGAATTGTTGGTGTTATTTCGGCGTTTAATTTTCCAGTAGCAGTATGGAGCTGGAATACTGCACTAGCGTGGATTGCTGGTAATGTTTGTATTTGGAAACCATCAGAAAAAACACCTTTGTGTGCGATTGCTTGCCAAAATATTATCGCAGAAGTTATCAAAGAAAATAATTTACCAGAAGGTATTTCTAATCTTTTAGTGGCGGATCATGTTATCGGGGACAAAATGGTAAATGACAAAAAAGTGGCTCTTATTTCTTTCACAGGTTCGACGAGAGTTGGTCGTGAAGTTAATAAGAATGTTGCGGCTCGTTTCGGAAAAAGTATTTTGGAACTAGGCGGAAATAATGCAATTATTATTTCTGATAAAGCAGATTTGGATATGAGCATTATCGGTGCTGTATTTGGCGCTGTTGGTACCGCTGGACAACGTTGTACATCGACACGTCGTTTGATTATTCACGAAGATGTTTATGATGCCGTTAAAGACCGATTGGTAAAAGCTTATGGTCAATTAAAAATCGGAAATCCATTAGATCAACACAATCACGTTGGACCACTTATCGACAAGCATGCGGTTAATCAATATTTAGAATCGATTGAAAAATGTAAAGCTGAAGGTGGCAATTTCGTTGTAGAAGGCGGCGTGTTAGAAGGAGCAGACTATGAAAGTGGCTGTTATGTGAAACCTTGTATTGCTGAGGTTCAAAATTCTTACAAAATTGTTCAGCATGAGACTTTTGCGCCGATTCTTTATTTAATTAAATATAAAACTTTAGAAGAAGCGATTGCAATTCAAAATGATGTTCCACAAGGATTAAGTTCTGCGATTATGACACAAAGTCTTCGAGAATCCGAATTGTTCTTGTCACAAGCTGGATCTGACTGTGGTATTGCAAACGTTAACATCGGAACTTCTGGAGCAGAAATCGGTGGTGCATTCGGTGGCGAAAAAGAAACTGGTGGTGGACGCGAAAGTGGTTCTGACGCTTGGAAGTATTATATGAGACGCCAAACGAATACCATCAATTATTCTACAGGTCTTCCATTAGCACAAGGCATTAAATTCGACTTGTAAAAAACACCACACCTAAACTTAATAAATATTACCAAATCAAAATACAAAAATTAATATGAGTACAATTACAGCTAACGAAGTGAAAGAAGTTTTGGGAAGGCATATTTTGGCTGACGGCTTCGATTTTGTAATGGATTACGAAAAATCTCATGGCTCTTGGATTGTTGACCGTTTGACAGGAAAAGAGTATCTCGATATGTTTTCGATGTTTGCTTCGGCGTCTATCGGTTACAACCATCCTTATGTCTTGCAAAGAGCAGAATGGCTGGGCAAGATGGCTGTTTACAAACCAACACTTAGTGACGTATATTTACAAGAATATGCTGACTTTATGGAGGTTTTTGAGCGTGTAGCGATCCCGAAAGAGTTAGAATATTGTTTCTTTATCGAAGGTGGCGCTTTGGCAGTAGAAAATGCTTTGAAAGCGGCGTTTGACTGGAAAACGAGACGTAACTGGCAAAAAGATATTAAAACTGAAGGAAGCATTGCAATCCATTTCAAACAAGCTTTTCATGGTAGAAGTGGTTATACATTATGTTTGACAAATACGTCAGATCCGCGTAAGTATCAATATTTTCCGAAGTTCGAGTGGCCAAGAATTATCAATCCGAAAATCAATTATCCAATAACTGACGAAGGCATGGAGGAGACAATGAGAAACGAAAGTTTAGCATTGTTAAATATTGAAGAAGCGATTTTGACAAATCCTGATAAAGTAGCTTGTATCATTATTGAACCAATCCAAGCGGAAGGCGGCGATAACCATTTCCGTGATGAGTTCTTTATTGAATTAAGAAGAATCTGTGATGATAATGACATTCTTTTAATTTTTGATGAAGTGCAAACTGGTATCGGAATGACTGGGACAATGTGGGCTTTCCAACAATCGAGCATCAATCCAGATATTATCACGTTCGGGAAGAAAACGCAAGTTTGCGGAATCCTTGCTAATAAGGACAAAATGAATATGGTAGAGCACAATGTTTTTACAGAAAGCTCTCGTATTAATTCAACTTTTGGCGGTAACTTTATTGATATGCTACGCTTCCAATTGGTTTTGGAAGTTATTGAGCAAGAAAATTTGATCGAGTATTCTAAGAAAGCTGGCGACTATTTATTAAATGGTCTTAAAGCTTTGGAACAAAAATTCCCAGACGAAGTTTTTGCAGCGAGAGGCAAAGGATTAATGTGCGCATTTGACCTTAAAGATGGCGAAACAAGAAGTTGGTTACAGTCAAAACTTTATGATGAAGGTGTAATTATCTTAACTTGTGGCGATCAATCTTTGCGCTTTAGACCGCATCTTAACGTTAAAGTAGAGGAGTTGCAAATTGTTTTAGATAAAATTGATAAAATTTTAACAGAAAAATAATTATAAAATATTTGTTGTTTTGTTTCTAATTTTGTAATTTTAAGAACAGAAAATTAAATGAAGTTGAATAAAAATTACATTTTATGAATGTTATAACAAAAGTATCGGTATTCGAAAGTAGTAATCAGCAGGAGATACAGCTAGTAAAATCCAAACTAGAAGCTGCTGGTATAGAGAGTGAGGTTGATAACAGTTATTTGTCTTTTATGAGTACACCAACTGCAACCAATATGATGTTGAAAGTGGATCTGAGAGAAGAACCCAAAGCTTTCGAAATAATTGATGCTTATTTACAAGAGAACCAAAAATAATTTCATATTTTAAATTTTACGTTTTACAGAAATCGAGGTCCTTTATGGGTCTCGATTTTTTTATAGAATTATTTGTTAGTGCTTTAGCATTATTAAAACTTAAAAAAATTAAAATACTTGCGATAAAATTGAAAGTGATTTTCGCAAAAATTTTTTAAAAATGATTTGTAGATGTATTCAAAATCATAAATTAGTTTCACCTAAATTTTTAGTATGAAAAAATGGATTGCTATTATTTTTTGTTTGATAACAATTATTATCTCTGGTTGGTTTGTAGTTAATCAAATGGGATCTTTGGACATTCCATCGAATAAAAATGATCAATATACCGCGCAACAAAAATGGGAAATTAATGAACGAACAGATATTGATAAATGCGAAAAAAAAGTTTTAATAAACCAAATAGATGCTGGCAGAGCCTTAAGAAGAGAAGTTGCAGCACAGGCCTTTGAAAAGCAAGTTTTCGCTATGTTTGTGATTGTTATGCAAATTGTAATATTGATTGTCGTAAGTCTAATGCCAAGAAATTTAAACAAATAACTGCATAATCATTTTTTGAAAAATTGCGACTGTTTATATTAACACTAAAAGCAAGAATTGATTTATTAATATTTCTTAAATTTGTTAAAAATACAACAAGGTGAGAAATTTTTACAGCTTTTTAATTTATACCATTTTTGGTATACAATGTCTCATGTCTGCCCAAGTCTGCCCAAGTCTTATAGATCAGAAAAATGGTGAAGGCAACGTGAAGGTAGATTGTGGCTATCTGAGTGGGACTAATTGTATAGACCTAATAGCAAGCTTTCCTACTTTAGCAAGTACCGATAGTTACGCTGTATCTTCCTCGCCGTACGCGCCTTATGGCGATTATAATGACGGGACGCAGCTCGATATATATCCTGTTGAGCCGGTTAGAGATGAAGATTATCTTAAAAGAATTAGTTTTAACAACCCGAGTTTTTTTAGTTCAAAAAGTTTTGAGTTTTCATTTTACGGAAAAAAGTATGATTCGTTTATTATAAGTAGTAACGGATTTATTAGCTTTAGAAGTGACATTGCAGAAGGCGATTTCAGTTCTAGTGATTTTGGTGGTCAGACAATTCCCACTACAATGGTACCAACATTGTCAGTTTTTGGTGTCTATCAAGATGTAGAATTTGTGAAAGGAGAAAGTACAATTTCTATAAAAGTTGAAGGTGCTTATCCTTGCAGAAAACTTGTGGTTAATTTTTATAGAGCTAGAATTGTTGGTACTAATCAATACGCAACTTCACAAATTGTATTAGAAGAGCTGACTGGTGATATATATGTTTATGTTAAAGATAAACCTTTGCCTGACAACTCGGCTAGAAGAAAATCGTCGCTAATTGGTGTTAGCGATAACACGGGCGATGGCGTTGCGCCAGCTACAAGAAATACAGGTATTTGGGCAGCTAGTAATGAAGGCTGGCATTTTTCTCCAAATGGCCCGAACATGACTAGAGAAATCCAATGGTATAACAATGGCGTTAGGATGGCGGCAGCTTATAATAATAAGTTAAGGATTAATGTATGTCCTAAATTAGATGTCGAGCAGTATAAAGCGATTGCTGTATATACATTAGCCAATGGTGATGTGATCAAAGCTGAAAAAGAGATTAATTATTTTTTTTCTGGTGATTTTCCGATTGCAACAGATGTGACCGATATCATTTGTAGTGGCTCAACTGGAGTCTATTATCAAAGTAATTATTATAGTAAAATACTTAGTCCAACAACGCCAAGTAATCCTTATGGACCTAGATCGGTCTCTAATTTTAATTTTAAATTTTATGATACAAGGCCGCTTGCACAATCAGGAGCCACTGCCCCTATTGATCCTGCACTAGCATTGCAAAATAATAAAATCTACTATGTAAGGGTTGAAAACAAAAGTAATCCTACTACTTGTTTTACAGTTATTGCTTTTAAAATTGAAGATGTTAATAATGTCTTGCTTGCCAAAGTTGTCGATATATGTAGTGATAACTTGACGAATTATTTGTTAAGTAATTTAAGATGTCAACTTTTTGATGCCAGCTTCAAACCTACAACCATTAAATATAAAATTGATAACACAAGTGGACCTTTTGTAAATACAGCTAATCTTACAGCAGCTTCCAAAATTTTTGTCTATGCAAACACGTCTTGTGGAGAGATTATTTATGGTCCAATAACGATAAATGTAACAACTGGTGCACCAGTTTTACCAGTTCCTAATCCTATTAATATCAACCTATGTGATATTGTGATACCAGGAAAAAATCCACCGCTGAAAGAAACAGATTTTGACTGGCAAAAATATTTTTCGAAAAATGCTATTGTTTTTAGTAATGACCCTGAAGCGACAATATCGGTTCATAAAACTGAGATTGAAGCGCAAAGAAATACTGGAAAAATGAACTATGTTGATGAAGGTAAATTAGCAGCCGATTACACATATGATCTTTGGGTACGCGTGACACCTAGTGATGCCGTTGCTACAGGATGTAAAACGCTGTGTTCTTCAATTGCAAAAATTACAGTAAGAGTAGAATTTAGTAAAATTATTATTAATGTTGATGACGCTGATAAAGATGCAAAACCTGATGATCCAGAAGTATTTGATGTGGAAGATGTCAACCTCTATCTTTGTAAATCAACGGTTGATCGTAAAATAGATCCAGGAACAGATTTTAATAGCTTTGTACAGATTACGAAACCAACAGCTGGAGCTGGTATTTATCGATATTTTTACAGAACCTTAAAAGATGCTACTGACTCATTGGCAATACCAATTCTAGAGGCGTCATTACCCGATGAGGTATTACTTTCAACAGACAAAATAAAAACATATTTTGTTAAATACAGTCTTGGAGTAGATCCTACACCTAATGCTAATCATTGCTATGTTATCAAGCAGTTTGTTTATAATGTAGAGAACTTCCAAGTCTTGAGCAATGCAGCACCTTTCCAAGTTTGTAGTCCTAACAATCAATTGATCACGATTAAATTGTCAGATTATGTAAATAGGATTCTTGCGAGTATGCAATCACAAAATCCAAAACCAGAGGTTAAGTTTTATCTCGACCCAGGTGGCACTACAGAAATAACAACTTTGGACTTGGATGCCACAACACCTAGCAAATCTGTCTATGTTAGAATAACCTCTCAGTATAATCCTAGTTGTATCTCGGATTTGATTGAGTATAAATTTGTGCTAAAAGGCATAGAACTTCTAAAAAATGAAGTAACTCTCAATATTAGTTGCGATGACGATGCAGACGGTAAAATATTCGTTAACTTGAGAAAATACGAAACAGAGTTTGCTTCTGATCCAAGTTTGATAAAACAATATTATAGAAATTACAACCCAGCAAATAATTCTTTTTCTAATCCGATACCTACCGCAGAGCTTGAAAATTTTCTGGCGGTCTCTTCAGGACAGCAAATCATCTATGTAAGATTTAGTCAGACTGGATCAACTTGTACCGCAATGGCTAAGATTATTATTAATGTTAACATCACAAATACGCCAATAAAACTAAAAACAAATCGTTTTTTGTTAAGATGTAATATTGTTGGACAAAGTGCAATTTTTAATCTTAATGACATTATCTCTAGAATTTATGATCCATCTAATCCTGAGTATTCAAGCTTAGTTGATAATGTCTATTTTTATGTAGATGAAGTTGATGCTAAAAATGATAAAAATAGAATCCCTAATCCAGATAACTATTCGATTCCTGTAACAGAAAGTAGAAAGCAAATTTGGGTGCGTTTTGAGTCGAAAACAGGTTGCAAATCTATAGAAGTCTTCACGATTAAGGTTATTAATCCAGCGGATATCAAATTTACTAATCAACCAGAACCTCCAATAATTATTTGTGATGACAATTTGGATGGTAAATACACCTTTGATCTTCGTGCTTGGGTTAATGCAAAAATAGATAGTAGTGTACCAGGAAATAGTTTCTTAAATGATTACGAAAATACACTTGGTGCAGATTACAGTTTTCAATTAAGTTCGGGAGGTACAGACTTAACAAGCCAAGAAGAAAAGAATTTTCATCCCGATCCAGTGTCTCAGAATTTTGTATGGATAAAAGCATCTGCTGGAGGAGATTGTAATGCTATTATGAAGTTGACTTTTGATTTTGGAGATATTTCAATTCTAAATTTCAACATTGGTGATTTTTGCGCTAACGAAACAGTGGATTTATCGCAAATAAAATCTGATCCGAGAATTGCTGGTGCCATAGAACTAAAGTTCTACAGAAGTGATGCGGACTTAATCGCCGGTTCGGGACAAATAACCAACGAAACGCAATTCGATGCAGGCGCCTTAACAGAAGTTTACGTAAAAATTATTTTCCCAGGAACAGCATGTCCTAGAAAAGGCATAATAAGCCTACATCCTAAGCTTGTCCCAGAATTTACAATGGAAACTAATCTTTTTGACTTTTGCGAAATTTCAGAAGAAGTTGATATTAATATTGATCCTTCCAATATTATCAGCTTAGGATTGAAGCCTTATAGATATACGATTAAAGGCCCTGATGCTTTTGTAGAATCGGGAGATTACACTGAGAAAACTATCTATAGAACCAATGTCCCTGGAGAATATACTGTGACAATAACTGCAGATAACGGTTGCTCTTACACCGCTGCGCCAATGGTGTTAAGACAGTTTGACGTTCCGCAAATAACAAGTATTATTGTAGAAAGTGATAGAGTAACAATTAACACATATTCCAAAAGTCCAAATCGCCCTATCGAATACAGTTATGATGGTTTGGGATCTTGGCAAGCAAGTAACGTTTTCTTTAAGGTACCAAAAGGCGTTAGAAGTTTTGTCGTTAGATATGCAGATAATGGTGTAGAAAATGGTTGTACATCGACACCTAAGGAAGCTTATATCTTAAATATTAACAATGTAATTACTCCGAATGGTGATGGCGTTAACGATGTTTGGAAAGTTACAGACTTAGATTTTTACGAAGGAAAACCAACTACTGTCCAGATATTTGATAGATTTAATAAAATTGTTTTTGAAAAATCTAGTACTGATACCTTAATCTGGGATGGTCGTACCAATGGTAGACCTGTGCCGTCAACAACCTATTGGTTCATTATGAAATTACCTGATGGTAACGAATTGAAAGGTTGGATTATGGTAAAACATAGCGAATAGTGAATTATTAAACCTTAAATAGAAATCCCTAAACTATTTTAGTTTAGGGATTTTTTTGTGGAGAATACGGGATTCGAACCCGTGACCTTTTGACTGCCAGTCAAACGCGCTAGCCAACTGCGCCAATCCCCCGATTTGGAAAATATTTGTCGGCTAAAATACATAATTTTAAACAACAATAAACGTTAATTTTCCAATTTTGAAATTTATTCTATTATTGAAAGCCTGGAAATTAAATAATGTAATTTTAAATGTTTTTCCAGAATTTTAATGAGTTAAATTAGTTCTTCAAAAATTTAGTCGCTTCAATATTGTTTCCAGAATAGGTTTTCAAAACGTATAGACCAGATTTTAGATTTGTAACATTAATTTCATCACTTTTTGATTTTAAAATAATGTGACCATTTACATCATAAATTTCAGAATAGTTTAGATTATCAGCTTTAATATATAAAACAGAACTCGTAGGATTGGGATATACCAAAAGTCTTGGCTTTGTTGATATATCTTGTGCTGAAAGACAATTTTTCAATGTGACTGTTAGTCTTGCAATGTCAGTTTGACCAGATTGTGGGTCCGTAACTCTAACAAAGAGTGTGGTGTTTCCATTAACTAAAAAGTTATTAATACTGACAATCGGATTAATATTACTTTGCGCATTGGAAAGTGTTTTGAAAAATGAGTAGACATAATTGTTATTACTTGAAATTAACGGAATTGAAGAAGATAGATCAACAGCTTCTTGACCATCAAGATTATTATCACAAATTTCCCAATTAACGTCATGGTTTATGTTTAGTTGCGCTTCTATAACTTGACAAAAGAATAGAGATGCGAAAAAAAGTAAAATTTTTGTTTTCATGTTATTTAATTTATCATTGTGTTTTTTTACAGTGAAAAACTGTAATTAATTTTTCAAAACTAATAAAAAACAAGCTTCCGCAAACTAAACATAAGCTTTTTTCGTTATATTTGGGATGTGTAAAAGATTTTTAATGAAAAGGTTAGTCTATATTTTTATTGCTTCTGTGACTTTGTACTCTTGTTCGACTTCGAAAAATGTAAGTCGATCCAAATACAAATCGTCTGCTTCTTCCAAGTCCAATGTTAATCTAAAAAAATATACATCTAACAATACTTCTAAAGTCTCTGGTGACCGTAATGATGTTGTTAAAGATGCACAACAATATCTTGGCGTGCCTTATAAATATGGCGGTAATACCAAAACTGGTTTTGATTGTTCTGGACTTGTAACCAAAGTTTTTGAAGATAATAGTTATAAATTACCGCGTCGTTCTTCTGACCAAGCGGACACTGGATCTTCGATTCGTGTGGAGGAAGTTAAACCTGGAGATTTGCTGTTTTTTGCAACCGCAGGTGGCAGAAATGTTTCGCATGTTGGGATTGTCAATAATATCGAAAACAGTGGCGAGATTAAATTTATTCATGCTTCTACAAGCAAAGGTGTGATTATTTCGTCGCTTAATGAAGCTTATTGGAATAAAGCTTTTCTTTTTGCGCGTAGCGTACTTTAAATTTACTATTTTTGCGATTATCTTAGCGTGAGGGCGAAGCACATTGTCGGAGCTCTTTCTTGTGGTGGCTGAGCGAAGCCGAAGCTAACACAAGAAAAG
>JAEXRP010000102.1:0-63409 GCA_023440705.1 Bacteroidota bacterium | reverse complement strand
AACCAAAGCAAAAACGACTGCTCCAACAAAAACTAAATTTTTCATAAATGAATTTAAAAACCTATCAAAGCTACAAAAGATAAAATTTAAGGAAGAATTTCAGACAATGAGAATTATCAATGATTCTGCACCAACATCGCCACCAAATCTTGCAAAATACGTTGTGCAACGAAATTCATAAAATCTGTGCGCTCCATGTACGGTAGATGCAAATGCGAAACTTTCTCTATATCATTGATTCGAATTGAGTAAAAAACGGTTCCAACATCTTTGCCATCTTCGCCTTTGCTTGGTCCAGCAACGCCAGTTGTGGAAAGACAAATATTTGTCCCGAAAAGTTTTTGTCCACCTCGAGCCATTTCTAAAGCGACTTCTTCGCTAACAACCGTATGTTTTGCAACGCTTTCTTCAGAAACTTTTAAAATATCAATTTTCTTTTGAGTGGCGTAGGTTACAATTCCACCTAAAAAGTATTTTGAACTTCCCGAAACCGACGTAATCAATTTTGAAATTTCGCCACCGGTACAACTTTCCGTTGTTGAAACAGTTAGTTTTCTATCAGTTAGAATTTCACCTAAAATCTTTTCGATTTTATCTTCATAAGTTGCAATTACATTTTCACCAATAATTTTTAATAAAGATTGAATTTGCGTTTCAACATCATTTTCTAATTGTGAAAAATCTTTTCCAGAAGCGGTAATTCTCAGTTTCACGCGGTTTCCAATTGGTAAATAAGACAACGAAATGTGTGATGGCAAATGATCTTCCCAATCTTCAATTCGTTCAGCCAAAATACTTTCGGGAACGTTGACCACCGAAACAATTCTCGTAAAAATAGAATCGAGCTCGAATTTCTCTTTTAAATAAGGAAGAATTTTATCTTTAATCAAAGGTTTTACTTCGTAAGGAACGCCAGGCAACGAGAAAACTAATTTCCCATTTTGCTCAATCATTTGACAAGGCGCAGTTCCGAAATCGTTTTGAAAAACTATAGCTTTCGACAAAACGTCAGCTTGACTTTTATTCAATTCCAACAAATCTTGTCGATTTCTGGAAATCAAATAATCCGACAAATGCTTAAATGTTTTTTCATCCGAAACTAATTTATCATCAAAAAACTCCAAAAAAGCTTTCTTGGTTTTATCATCTCTGGTCGGTCCCAAACCGCCAGTCGTTATCACCAAATCGCCCAAATCAAAAGCATCTTTCAATGTAGATTTTATAACTTCTATTTCATCTGAAATCGTAAAAATTTGTTTTACAGAAATCCCGATGGATTTTAGTTCTGTTGCAATAAAGTTGGAATTGGTGTCAATGGTGTTTCCAGAAAGGATTTCATCGCCGATGGTGATGAGAATGGCGTTTTTCATACTTGAAATTTACGGAACAAATGTCGGTAAAAGTCAGCAATTCTTTTTAAATTTAATAAAGTTTAAAACAAATTTAAGATTATCCATCTTCCATCCTTTGTTTAATTTAAAAAAATAAAAATATGCCTTGGAATCCTGACGTTTATAATCAATTTAAAAATATTAGATACAAACCGTTTTTTGATTTGATGGACATGATCGAAGATAAAAATAATATGAGCGCCATCGATTTGGGTTGCGGAACTGGCGAACAAACTTCGATTCTTGCAGAAAAATTTTCTTCGTCCAAATTCTTAGGAATTGACTCATCACCCGAAATGTTAGAACAGTCGAAAGTTTTTAAAAAAGAAAATTTAGATTTTAAAATATCGACAACAGAAGCGATTATCGAAGATGATAAAACTTGGGATTTAATCTTTAGTAATGCGGCTTTGCAATGGTCGGACAATCATCAAAAATTGTTTCCGAAAATTATTTCTAAACTAAATAAAGCTGGACAATTGGCTGTACAAATGCCTTATCAACCCGAAAATAAACTCAACCAAATTCTTTTTGACTTGGCGGAAGAGCAACCTTACAAATCCCAACTTAGTAATTGGAATCGCAAATCGGCGGTTTTAAGCATTGATGATTACGCGCAAATCTTTTTTGAGAACGGATTGTCCGATTTAAATTTATCGCTCAGAATTTACCCTATTATCACTGAAAGTCATGATCAGCTTTTTGATTTTATTTCTGGCTCTGCATTAATTCCGTATTTAGAAAATATGGATGAAGCGTATCATGAGGATTTTATCAAAGAATATAAAAATCGAATCGCTGACAATTTCCCGAAATTACCGGCGATCTATGCTTTTAAAAGGCTTTTACTTTATGGAAAGAAATCTTAGTTATGAGTAAGCTTTTTTAAAATCGTTTAAAAGTTCATCAAGTTTGTGGCGTTCTACAAAGACTTTTTTCTCTTCGCTATAACGTGGCGATTTGTAAATCACTTCATGAAAAGACATACTGCCATTACCAACTTTTTGGATTTTAATAACATTGACACCCAATTTTTCTAATTCTTGCTTAAATTCTTGAAACTCGTCTTCGATACTGAACATATTAATAATTTGTGTAAAAATAAAAAAAGCATCCATAACTCAATTGTTATAGATGCTTTTTCTTACTAACTAAAATTTTTAATCTTAATCGACAATTTCATATTCGATTGGAAGATGACCTGCTGATAGGCTACCAATCTCTTCAAAGGCTGCTCTCGACATATCAAACGCTCTACCTTTTGTAAAAGGACCTCTATCATTAATTCTTACCACTACGCTTTTACCATTACGAAGATTCGTAATTTTCACCTTTGTCCCAAATGGGATTGTTCTGTTAGCAGCTGTAAGGTCGTCGTTATCGAAAATCTCACCGCTTGCTGTTTTTCTACCTTCAAACTTATCGTGGTAGTACGATGCAAAACTTGTTTTAGCATCTGTGGCATCACTCTTGTAAGTAAAAGAGAAAATACCAAGTGTTGAAATCATCATTATGATTACTAGAATGAATCTTTTCATCATGTTGAACATTTTTTTATTTGTTTTGACTCCGCAAAGTTATCTCGAAATGCCTTCAACCCGCAAATTCGAGGGCGGCAAGTCTTAAAATTATGTTAAAATTAAATTAACACAAGCTCTAAGTCTTTTATTTACAGTCATTTTCAAAGAGTGTTAAAGAGTGTTAATTTTATCTTGATTTTGTTAATTTTTAAAAGAAAATCTAATATTACAAAAAGCTTAAAATCCGGTTAAAGTACTGATAAATAAGGCTTTTTGATATTTATTATGAATTTCATAATTTTAAACATATAATAAATCTAAAGCGGTTTTATAAAAAATTCAAAAATTAAAATAGATGAAAACTTTATCACATTCGTAAAAATAACACCAAATAACAATCAATACTTTAAAATATTAAAATTTACAAACATTTAAAACATATAAAATACTGATTTACAATAACTTAAATTAAAAACACGCAAAATTTAAGAAAAACGAAAAATTGAGCATAAAAAAACCTTGAGGAAGTCTCAAGGTTTTGTGTTTATTTGATTTTAAAACTAAACTAATTCGCCATACAAATCGAACTCTTCAGCCGATGTAATCTTGACATCCGCAAACTCACCAATCGATATATAAGTATCTGTAGCCTCGACTAACACTGTGTTATCAACATCTGGAGAATCAAACTCGGTACGTCCAACAAAGTAATTTCCTTCTTTACGATCGAAAATACAACGATAAACCTTTCCAATTCTTTCCTGATTCTTCTCCCAAGAAATCTGCGATTGTAACTCCATAATTTCTTCCACACGAGCTTCTTTCACCTCTTGCGGGATGTCATCTTCTAGAACATGCGCCGTTGTATTTTCCTCATGCGAATAAGTGAAACATCCCAAACGGTCAAAACGCTGCTCTCGAACCCAGTCTTTTAATTCTTGAAAACGTTCTTCCGTCTCACCTGGATAACCAACAATTAAAGTCGTACGAATGGCCATATCAGGCACTTTCTCACGGAATTTTGCTAAAAGCGCATCTGTCTTTTCATGCGTTGTACCACGCTTCATAGACTTCAACAAATCCGAGTTGATATGTTGTAAAGGTATATCTATATAGTTGCAAATCTTTGGTTCTTCACGAATGATATCCAAAACATCTTCTGGAAATCCCGATGGGAAAGCGTAATGCAATCTAATCCATTCGATACCGTCAACCTTGATTAATTCTTTTAATAATTCGCCAAGTGCACGTTTTTTATAAATATCAAGACCATAATAAGTCAAATCTTGAGCAATAAGAATAAGTTCTTTAGTACCTTTTTTAGCTAATTTGGAAGCTTCTTTAACCAACTTTTCTATCGGTGTAGAAACATGTCCTCCACGCATTAAAGGAATGGCACAAAACGAACATGGTCTGTCGCAACCTTCCGAAATTTTAAGGTATGCATAATGCTTTGGTGTTGTCGTTAAACGTTCGCCAACCAATTCATGCTTATAATCGGCACCAAGATGCTTTAATAGAATTGGTAAGTCACGCGTCCCAAAATATTGGTCAACATCAGGAATCTCACGAATTAAATCCGGTTTGTAACGCTCTGACAAACATCCCGTCACAAAAACTTGCTCTACCTCGCCTCTACTTTTTGCTTCAACATAGTCCAAAATTGTATTAATAGATTCTTCTTTGGCATTGTCAATAAATCCACAAGTGTTGATAACAACGATGTCGCCTTTATCTTCATGCACAACCTCTTTGCCATTAGCTTTCAGCTGTCCCATAAGAACTTCGGAGTCGTAGACATTCTTAGAACAACCCAATGTTACTATATTTATTTTCTTTTTACCTGTTGATTTTGTACGCATTATTAAGAATTTGAGTTTGCAAATTTAGGAATAAAAAAAGAACCAAAATTTGGTTCTTTAATATCTTTAGAAATTTCCTTCAAGAAAAGTTGGAGAAATCTTGTCTTTCTCTGATAAAACGACATCTTGCTCGGGCAATTGCCAATCTATATTAAGGTCTTTATCATTCCATAATACAGAACCTTCGGATTCTTTGTTATAAAAGTTATCACATTTGTAAGAAAAAACGGCTGTTTCACTTAACACTGAGAAACCGTGACCAAAGCCTCTCGGAACGTACAGCTGAAGTTTATTTTCGGCAGTTAATTCAATACCGAAGCATTTGCCATAAGTTGGAGAATCTTTTCTCAGGTCAACAGCAACATCATATACTTTACCTTCTAAACACGAAACTAATTTTGCTTGTGCATGTTCTCCTTTTTGTAAATGAAGTCCACGAAGAACACCATAGGATGATTTAGAAATATTATCTTGAACAAAATGCCCATTCATTCCTGTTAATTCTTCGAATTTATTTTCATTAAATTTTTCGAAAAAATAACCTCTATCGTCCTCAAAAATTGTTGGTTCGATAATATAACAGTCTTTAAGCGGGGTTTCTTTAATTTTCATAAATATTTAAATGTGATTAGATTAATCTTTAATAATTGCTAAAAATGTTTCAAAAATAATTTTCACATCTTTAAAAACACTATTATCTTTAATATAAGCTAGATTGATATTTAGTTTTTCAGGCATAATTACATCAATATAAGTTTTCTCAGGATCATCACTTTTTGCTAGTAATTCACTTTCATTTCGATACTTAATTGATGCATAATCTGTTATCCCAGGTCGTACAGATAATACTTTTTTTTGTTCCTGATTATAGAGTCTAGTATACTTTTCTACTTCGGGACGAGGACCAACAAAAGACATATCTCCGAACAGCACATTAAACAATTGAGGAAGTTCATCCAATTTATATTTTCTAAGGAAATAGCCAACTTTGGTAACTCGTGGATCACGATCACCGACCGTTAAAGCGCCTTTTGCAAAAGAGTCTGGTCGCATCGTTCGAAACTTCATAACATCAAAAGGAATATCGCCTTTACCTGTACGTTTTTGACGGTAAATAACTCCTCCTTTGCTATCTAAGCTGATTGCGATGGCAATAATTAAATAAATTGGGATAAGTACAATTATCCCAACTAATGAAAATATAATATCAAAAAATCTTTTCATTAAATTACTTTTTGATAAGCTTCTTCAATAACATTACAAATATAATCTACATCATCGTCTGTTAATTGAGGATAAATCGGTAAAGAAATCTCTCTAGAATAATTATCGTAAGCTACTGGATAGTTCTCAATATTATAGCCCAAATCCTTGAACAATGTCAACATTGGCATTGGGATAAAATGCACATTAACAGATACGCCTTTATCAGCGATATGCTCCATCATTTTGTCTCTTTGTTCCTCCGTAATATCATTCATACGAAGTGCATAAAGGTGATAACATGATGTTCTATCACTATCTTTTATAATAGGAAGCTGCGCCCAGTTTTTCTGTGAAAAGAAACTATGATAGCGCTCTGCAACACGTTTTCTTTCTTCCATTAATTGCGAAGTATACTTTCTAATCTGTGCCAAGCCAATTGCTGCACAAACATCAGGCATGTTAACCTTTAGACCCTGGAAAACAATATCATATTTCCAACTACTTCCGCCACCTTGCGATTTTGTAAAGGCATCTTTAGTTTGACCATTAAGTGTCCAAAGACGCATAGTAGCATACTCGACATCATTATCAAATGGTTTTGGTAAATTAATACAAATTGCACCACCTTCCGAAGTAGTAATATTTTTAACCGCATGGAAAGAGAAAATCGTAATATCTGCCCAAACGCCTGTTTGCTTATTTTTATACAAAGCACCAACAGAATGCGCAGCATCTGATAACACTAAAATACGACCTAATTTTTCTTGATTTTCAGAAGTTGCGGTGAATAAACTTTTGATACTAGGATCATTAACAATATCATTAACTGCATCGTAATCACATGGAAGACCAGCTATATCTACTGGCATAATAACCTTAGTTTTACTAGTAATAGCTGCTTTTACTTTTTCAGGATCGATAGTAAAGTCATCCTTAACATCAACCATCACAGGCGTTGCACCACAATGCAAAACTGCCAAAGCTGTTGCGCTGTATGTATATGCTGGTACAATAACTTCATCACCTTCTTTAACACCAAACCATTTAAGGATAAGGATAGCTCCAGACGTCCATGAGTTAACAGCTAAAGCTCTAGGCGCATGTGTCAACTTACATACTTCTTCTTCTAAAGCTTTAACTTTAGGGCCTGTTGTAATCCAACCAGACTCTAAGGTATCAACAACTTCATTTATAACATCTTGATCCACAAATGGTGGAGAAAAGGGAATTTTCATATTTTTGTTTTTTTTTACTTTTACTTTATAAATTGCTTTTGAACTAAATCTGAAAACAAATTGTATCCATCCCAGATATAGTTAAAATCTAAAGCATTACCAACCTCAACGATTCGATCAATACCTTTACCATAAGTTTTTTGTTGCAACTCTTTAAGTTCGCTAACGTCTAACCCATAATAAGTTATTGTTTGTACTTTTTTGTCAATAAATTGCACAACCTCCGAGATATTATTAATCTTTTTGAAGTAGAAATATCCTGCTCCACATGTTTCTATACTAGTATGATCAGACTCTACCAATGTCAAATAATTACTTGTATTAAATATAGTCCCGACTTCTTTCTCTAAAGAGTCTTGCACTTGATTATTAAGTTTTAAGGAAGAGATAGAGGTGATATCTACCTCATATTGCGTTGCTGCATACCTTGACAATTCCTTATAAAAATCATCAATTTTTGTGTCTCCTCCTAAAAAGAAAATTCGTTGCGGTGAAGAACAGCCTTTTTGGTCAAAAGTATACGTATCATTGTAGAATAGCTTAACCAATCTTTCTCTTTCTGTATCAGTATTCTTAAAGAACTCATCAAGATTAAAAATAGAAAACGAAACTCGGTCTGAAAAATAAAAATCTTTCACTCTTGGCTTTGACTGTATTGCCTTTAAAGCATTAATAGTTCGATCTCCACCCCAAACAATTCTCGCATCTGCTTGCAAGGAAAAATATGTATTAATCTCTTCTTCGTAACCGTACTGTACAACAGTAATATAGTTTTTCAGGTCTATATAGTCTTCATGTTTTAGTATTTCATTGAAAATAGAAAACAATCTATTCATTAAGAATGAATCCATCTTCTTCGAAACACGTAGTATATTTTTATTACCAGCTAACAATGAAATTGCTAAACTGTATATAAACATTGTATCTACATTCGAAGGGCAAATATGGAAAACAAGCCCAGAAGGATTAATGCTTACATTTTTATAATTAAATACAGACGAATTCTCTTCTTTAATCTGCTGAATGTTTACTTTTCGTAACCAATGCGCTAAAGCTGTAGCAGCGGGCACTCTATTAATATCACGATCTTTCATGATGTGACGACCTAGGTCGGCTAAGAAAGCAACCACTTTGTCATCAAAAACCGAAATAGGAAAATCGTCGCCAAATTTTATTTCGCTGTAAGGAATCATTTGAAATTCCGGAATTAGCATTTGTATTTTCATTTTCTCTATTTATTAAATTTATCTGCAAAGGTATCGCTACAACCTCTTAGTTCTGATTTTTTTGCTCGTCCTAATATTTTAAAGTATTTACCCTTCCAGCCATTAGTGGCATCGTCTTCACCCATTAACACACCAATATCTTCGGTAAGTAAGGAAAAACCAGGGTAACTTTTCGGAAGAATACTCACCACTTGGATTAATCCTGGTTCGCCGATTGGTTGTACAGAAAAATCAACTGGATTTCTTATGATAATATCCGAAAAATTTGGACATTGTAAGTAACCTTGTGAATTTTCTATAAATACCGAACCCACCTGCTCTACCATTCCATAGAAATTGTAAACATTTTTCAGATTGAATTTTTCTAGTAATGTTTGTTTAAATACCTCATTGGAAACGGACTGCTCAATTAGTTTTTTCCAACCGCCACCGTGAACCATGATTCCATTGCTAAGATCAATATTTCTCTCAGCAGATAATTTTTGTACGAAGTATTCCCAAATCATAAATGTAAAACCAAAAATAAAAATCGGCTTTCCATTATTTTTTTCTAAAAAAGCATCAATAGCTTCGTAGTCGATGTTATAATCTTCATCTAATACATAAGTATGCTGCTTTCCAAAGATTGAATATCCTAAAATACCTGCACCTCTTGCAGAAAAAGAATTCCTATTCTTCAGCACTTCTTTAGAATCAATAATAAGCATCGGAAGTCTTTCTTTCCCGATAACATGACTAATAATTTTATTAAGCGTTGCTGTTTGTAGTCCTGCTGTATTTTTATCTAAATAAATTTTACTCGGAACGCTTCCCGTAGTGCCACTAGAAGTCAACACTTTAAAAACATCTTCATCAGAGATACTTTTAAGAGCATTATTTTTGAAAACATTCACTGGTAAAAAGGGGAAATCTTCAATTTTCTCTATATTTTTATTAGGGAAAACCTTAGAAACAATTTTGTTATAATCATCAGATTCTGCAAGGTGATGTTGATGTAGATAGTTAAGAAACGGCAGTAAATCCTTTTCTTTTTCATTTTTGTCTAGCGAAAACTGAGGTTTCAACAGAAACTCATTGATGTTGGTTGTGTAGTCCATATTTTGTTTCTATTAAATACTTAGTTTTTTATAATCAATCTTCCCATTAGCTGTTAATGGAAATTCTTCAACAAAGTTATATCTTATGTATGCAGGATGAATACCAAATTTTTGATTTAGATAGCCGCTTAAAGTTGGTTTATCAATATCTGTATTTATTGATGAAATCACTAAAAATTGATCTCCTTTTCCTGTTACATAACAGATGAATTGTGGGAAGTTCTTTTTTATATCTTGCTCAATCTCATCCAAATTGATTCGGTTACCCAAAATTTTCACAAATCGTTTAAGCCTACCTGTTATAAAAACATAGCCATCAGCATCAATCTCGGCGATATCTCCAGTTTTTAGGATTGCATCGCTATCAAAACTTTCTAAATCTTTGTAAGCTTCTGCATAACCTCCAAAAACATTTGGTCCTTTATAGATTAATTCATTGTTTTCTTTATCGGTAGAAAATGTTCCATTTTTAATGGCGACACCCACGGATCCAAGCTTTTCTTGATCTTTGTTTGTATGTAAATAAGACATTCTTGCTGTAGCTTCGGTCTGGCCATACATGATATAAAAATCAATATTTTCAGCCAAAGCATAGCTGGTAAAAGCATCTACTAACTTTTCGTTCAATTTGCCACCAGCTTGCGTATAATATTTTAATGATGGATATTGATTTTTTGTAAAACCAATTCTATTTAGCATCTCATAAACATAAGGAACACCTGCTAAAGAGGTAAATCCTATTGTATTAAGATCGCTCCAGAACTCTTTGTTCATTACATCTTTTACATTACAATAAATATCTCCTCCTCCAATCATATTAGAATGCAAAACAGAAAGACCATAGGAATAATTAATCGGCAAATTCAGCGGACATTTATCTTCTGAATTAATCGGTAAGTAATCTAAAATGGACAATGCATTTTGATATACATTTTCTTCTGAAAGCTTAACAAACTTAGGAGAACCTGTTGTTCCTGATGTACTTAACAGTATTTTTACAAGAGAATTTATATCGTATTCAGATTTTTCAATTCTTACAAAAACATGATTAAGACCATCAGCTTTTTGATAGCCCGTGATAGTTTCTCTTTCGGTATCATAAATAAATTGCGGAATGTAGTTTTCCTCAATACTATCTTTTAACGATACTTCTAAGTTTTTGTTTAAAAGTGCAACGCAATGTTTCGAACTAAAAAAGGCCAAATAAGCTTCGACACTTTCTAATGAATTGTCCAAATATGCAATCGCTAAAGATTTTTCATAATCATCGAACAAATAAGCTGAGAAATTGAAATCTTCAATTTTCTTGCTTACGCCAGATTTCAAATCATGAAAAGTTAAATTTTTGTTATTCTTAATTTCTTTTATCAACATTGAGTTTTTGTATCTCGGTAAAAATCAAATGATCATTCCTCCATCAACACCAATAACTTGTCCCGTTACATAGGTAGATAGATCGGATGCTAGAAACAATGCAACATTTGCAACGTCTTCCGCCTCTCCCATTCTACGCATTCCAATGGTAGGTGTATTGGTTTCTTTATATTTTTCTTGGTATTCTTCTGTCAAATTGGTTTTAATAAAACCTGGCGCAATAACATTTACTCTAATATTAAGTGCAGCTAACTCTTTTGACAATGATTTAGAAAAACCTAAAAGTGCCGCTTTACTAGCACTATATATACTTTGTCCAGCATTACCATTAGTTCCTATAATAGAAGACACATTAATAATGGAGCCCTTTCTTAGTCGAAGGAAAGATTTTAACGCACACTGCGAAATAATCATCGATGAAAATGTATTTGTGTTAAAATTTTCTTCTATAAGTTCCATTTTCACCGTATTCAACATGGAGTCCTTCATTACTCCAGCATTGTTTACTAGAATATCAAAAAATTTCTTTTTTGTCTGAAGAATATCCGCGAATGCAGTAGCAAGATCTTCTTTGTTGGTAACATCTACCTTATAAACATCCACTGCAATACCATGAGTGGATTCTAATTCAGATTTCAATATATTCAATTCATCTACACTGCGTGCAAATAGAATTAAGTCTGCTCCTTCTTTAGCAAATGTTTCAGCAATGGCCTTTCCAATTCCTTTTGAAGAACCTGTGATTAAAGCGGTTTTGCCTTTTAGTAACATTTAGAATTCGATATTATGCTTTGTTAAAATTTCTTTTGCTTTTGCAACACTACTCATATCAATAACATCATCAGTCTCGATAGAAACATCAAAAGCTGATTCGATCTCACTAATCAAAATCATGTGTGATACAGAATCCCATTCTGGTATTGACTGATAAGCTAACGAATCTACAATTCTTGATTCATCAATTAATAATGCTTCAGCAAATGCTTTTGCTAATTTTTGTGTATTACTCATTTCTTTATATTTTTTTTAAATTTTTCAGTTAAATTGTATTTTAGGAAGCTACGCTTTCTCCCATCATCTAATATTTTTTCGTCAATTACCTTTGCTCCATTTACAATATGGAACCTAATCATGTTATGATTTACTTCGTCAACCTCGAAAGATACTTCTTTGTATCCTAAGATAAAGTAAATTTCGTAAAATTTATTGAGCAATTCAACAGATTTTATGCCATTTTTTTTATCTGTGGCATCCCACACCCAATATTCGCTTCTTGCCCCTTCATTTACTTGATAGCTTCCTTCTGATTGACCGTTAATTGATTTGTATCTTTTAAGAATATCACCAACTAAGGATGGTTTTTTCAAAATACTAGTACATAACGAAAGTCCCATTTTAATTTTGCGTTTACTTATTTCTTCCTGATGCTTTTCAACATCAAAAACCCCACTACTAAAACCCATGATTTCACCAGTCTTATCATCGCAAAAGCAGAGAATAAAATAGTAAGGCGTATCTAGAAGAAGACTATAATAGTTTTTCAAAAAAAACTTATCTGTTTTGGAAAAAAAACCAACTTCATATTTGTCTCTTACATTGTAATGTAATTCAGCAATTCTTTTTACATCAGATTTACTCGCGAATCTATACGCCATTAATTTGTATTTTTTTTATCTTATTTAGTTTTTGAATAATATTAAATATTTTACGATAAAATCAATCAAATATTTAAAATGCAAAATTAACAATAATTATCAAGACAGATAGCTTAATAAGTAAAATTATCTATTAATTAATCATCTTCTTCATAAACTGATGAAGTTTCTCAACGCCTGCCTTGCGCGAAAAGTTTTCATCATATAATTCTTTACTTCTTAGACGAATGTCTTCAATTTCTGCAGAATTATAATCACACAACTTTAACGTGGCTGTTACGAATTCGGATTCATTTTCTGACTCGAAAACTTCACCAAGTTTGTATTGTGTGACAAATTGTCTAGCTTCTCCCATTATACCACCTAATATTGGTTTCCCAACTTCGATATATGCCTGCAGTTTTGAAGGGATAATATGTTCGTAGATCGGCTCCTTTATTAAATGCAAAAATAAAAAATCTGAAGCTTCCAGATATTTGGTAATTTCATCAGAATGGACTCTGCCGTGTAATAGAATATTATTGCTAAGACCTACCTCTTTCTTAAGAATTTCAAAATCTGTTCCATCTCCAAAAAAATGAAAAAAAACATTTGGATTTTTCAATGCAACAGCGTTCATCGCTGGCACTAGTTTGGACAAACCTTGATGGACACCAATATTCCCAGCATATACAATATTCTTCCCAATGGTATCAAACTGAAAATCTTGCTTCTGTTGATCTTCATTTTTCTCAACCATTGACCAATTATAAAGTGTAAGAATTCTGTTAATATCAATCTTTTTACTTGCAACTATTTTTCTAAAACTTTCTGAAACTGTGATAAAATAATCAAAAGATTTATAATAAATATTATCTAATACAAAGTCTAAAATCCCAAGAATAAACTCTGACTTAATAAATCCTGACACCCTTATATTATCAGGAAAGACATCTTGTATATCTAGAATTGTAGTTGATTTTCTCTTAAAGAGCTTAACAGCCCAACCGCAAAGAATCACAAAAGGAGCAGATTGACCAATTAGGTAAATGCTTTCTTTTTTACCATATTTAATAATAGCAATTGCGGCGAAAAATGCAAATACAAAATAATATAATGATCTACGGATTGCACTAAGACTATGGTCTGGATAAGTGTATACTCTAATTACTCGTATCCCGTCAATATATTCTTCAGAAAAAAAACTATTTTTGTAACCTTCATATATTACTCCTTTCGGGTAATTAGGAAAACCTGTAATTACCGTGGGAGTCCATCCTTTTTCTTTTAATCTTTGTATAAAATCAATATCTTTAAGATAGGGCTCTGGCGTAAAAACTTGAGCTATGTAATAGAAATTTTTGCTCATATTTCTTCAGACCAAACAGTTCGCTTAATATAATCTGCGTACGAAATAATAATTCTAACTACTTTCTCTGAAACATTAGGCATTGAGTAATCAGAAACTGGGCGGAAGTTTCTTTCGTCGCCCACTTTTTGCTGTAAAACTTGTACCAAACCTTGCATGATTCTTTCTGGTGAAAGTCCAACCATCATTACAGATGCTTCTTCCATCGCTTCAGGTCTTTCGTGTGCTTGACGAATATTTAATGCTCTAAAATTCAAAATTGATGATTCTTCAGAAATTGTTCCTGAATCGGAAAGACATGCATAAGCATGCATTTGCAACGCATTATAATCGTGGAAACCAAGTGGTTTAAGAAACTGAATTTCTGGACGCATCTCGATTTGCATCTTATCAATCATGTTTTGCGTACGAGGATGTGTTGACACAATAATTGGATATTGATACTTTTCTGCAATGGCATTTAACGAAGTCATTAATCCTCGGAAATTCTTTTCAGAATTGATGTTTTCTTCTCGGTGAGATGAAACTACGAAGAATTTTCCTTTTTCAAGATTCAGTTTTTCTAAAACATTAGATGCTTTAATTTCTGGCAAATAATGATTCAGAACTTCAAACATCGGTGAACCCGTTTTTATAATTCTGTCCGCAGGAAGACCTTCTCTTAATAAATATTCGCGAGCAATGTCAGAATAAGTTAAGTTAATATCCGAAGTATGATCAACAATCTTACGATTCGTTTCTTCTGGAACACGTTGGTCAAAACATCTGTTTCCTGCTTCCATGTGGAAAATCGGAATATGTCTTTTCTTTGCAGGAATCGCACATAAACAAGAATTCGTATCACCCAAAACCAAAAATGCATCGGGTTTCAATTCTTCTAAAAGAGGATCAATTTTAATTAAAATATTTCCAACAGTTTCTGTAGCTGTTTTTCCCGCAGCTTCTAGGAAATAATCTGGTTTACGAAGTCCTAAATCTTCAAAGAAAATTTGGTTTAGCTCGTAATCGTAATTTTGTCCCGTGTGGACTATTGTATGTTCTACAGCTTCAGAATTGTCTAAAGCCATTAATACTCTTGATAATCTAATAATTTCTGGACGTGTCCCAACGACCGTCATCACTTTAAGTTTTTTCATTTGAAAATGTTTATATGCTAATAGATGTAGCGGGTACGAATTTCATATCCTGAGAATAAATTTTTAATACAGTATACATCACAATAAATGCATACATTGCTAAGAACCAGGTTAAATATTTGGAATAATTAAACTCAAATTTAGTTTTAAAAAGAGGATAAAATATAATGATTGGTATTAAAAACCATGACAAATAAGCAAAACGATGCATGATGTTACTTTTACCTAAAATTAGTAAAAATATATTTGTGCAGATATATAAATTAAGTATCAGTCTATAGGTTTTATCGGTGTTTAAATTTTTAACTTTCAAATTATATAGTCCAATACCCATGAAAATAAAACTAAAAAATGCAACATCCCAACGAAAACTAAGTTTTGAAAACTCGTTGGTATATAGATAATAGTTAAAACTTTCTGATGAAATAACTTTGGAAAATAAAGTAAGTATTTGGTTGTTAAAAATACTGGATATTATCAACATCACAATCCATGCAGATAAAATTACTTTCGTCTTATTATAATATGAAACTATCAAAAAAGCCAAAGCAGTCAACCCAAAAGATTGATGAAAGCTAACAGCTAATAATGAAAGTACTATTTTAAAGTATTTGTTTTTACTAAAAATTGCCGCAAGCATAAAATTGGAAGCAAGCCCTTGTCTTATCGTAAAAACTTCCGAATTCCAAAAGTATAGAGAGACCATTATACCCAAGAGCATGAGAAACCACTTCTCTTTTGCTACTTTATAACTGGTCCATATTAGCAAAGAAAAGGACAATAAAGTACATAGAAAGAAATAAACTTTAACATTTACAATATAACTAAGTAAATAGGTTAACACACCAAAACCTATATCTTTAGTGTTAATTACACCGTCAAGCTTCGAGGCATGAAACCAATGCATGTACATATTAGTATCTGTAAAGCCTTCAGGCCCAATTTTCCTAAAACCTATTAATAAAATTATAAATCCTATATAGACTATGCTTAAGTAATTTAATACTATCTTTTCTAATTTAACATTATACTTACTGGATAAAAGAAAAATTGCAAAGATTGGTACTAAAAAACTTATGTAATAAACAACTGTATTTTGAGTAATTACGTCCAAATTTTATACTTCTAAAAAATAGGTATCTGCATCTTCAGGATTGAATGGTTCATCGATCCAAAATATCGTATATAGATCTTCTGTCCCAATGTTTTTAATATTATGTGTATACCAAATCGGCATATCGACATAAGCAGGTTCAGTCCCGTCTAAGTAAAAATCAAGAACTTTATCAGTATCAATTTTTCGTAATTGAATTAAAGCTTTTCCTTTAATCACTGCAAATCTTTCGATTTTGCGTGTGTGATAATGATTTCCTCTTGTAATATCTGGAACCGTTGTCGAGAATGAACATTGCCCACCAATCCCCAATCGAATTACTTCAACAAAAGCTCCTCTTGGATCCGTATGTTGTGTAAATTTAACTGGGAAATGCGTTTTATAATCGATGTAAGAACGATAGGTATTGAACAAATTATGTTCGAATTTACCAGTCAAAACTGGGATTTCGCCACCATCAAAATATTTGGATTTATAATCGTTTAATAAAGCTAAAACTTCAGAAACTTTTTTAGTTGCAGTTGGCTCAACAAACAATTCTGGTTGACTTTTCTCTGAACGAATTTCATTAATAATCTTCATCACCAATTCTTGAACGTAGATAAGTTTAACCTCTCCATCGTTAGCGATTGTTGGCGCTTCACCATGAGTTAATTGATGGCAAAAAGTAGCGATAAATGAATTGTAGAAAGGCTTCCCGAATGCTCCAAAAACATTAGGAATAATAAGACCTGTAACATTTCCGCCAGCTTCATTTGCCCAATTAACAATTGCTTCACGACCTTCACGTTTTGACTTTCCGTAAAGATTATCACGTTCTTCTTGTGTTGAAGAAGAAATTAAAACATGAGCTTTAGAATTTGTTCTTTTTAAAGATTCAACCAATTGTTGAGCTAAACCCACATTCGTTTCGTAAATAAACTTTTCTGACTCGTGACGATTCATTGCAGCAAGATGGACAATTACGTCACATTTTGCTGTAAATTCATCCAATCCGCTTTCATCTTCAAAGAATTCTTTTTGAAAATCGACTCTTTCAAACTCTTCTGGGAATAAACCTAAAGTATTGTACAAATGCTTTCCTACGAAACCATTTTGTCCTGTAATTCCTATTTTTTTCATTATTAGCTTTTAAAATAATCTAATGCAAACCTATATTCATCTTGGATTTCGCCTAAGGCATAATCTGCAAGAACCAACAATTTACTTCCTTCTTTCTTTGCTTGAATTGCGGTAATATGTCCAGAAGGAATATGCAAGTAAGTTAAAGATTCATCATTTAAATGAAATTTCGAAATCTTCAAATCTTTCGAAGGTTGATTAAAATCATCAATTTCAATGACAGAAATTTCGAATTCACCTTTGATTGCAGCAAACCAACGCTGTTCAATTTTATGTCCTTGCCAACCTCGAATAAAATTTAAGGAATGATTTTCTATAGTATAAATACGTTTGATTTTGGAGGTGTCAAATTCATTATTAAATGTGATAACTCCTCTTTCGTCCTGATGTCTTTTACCTTCAAATATCATATTCTTGATATTTAGAGTTTATAATTAATATGGATATTGCATTACATCCTCACCAAAAATCTCTTTACGGATTAACGGTAGAGTTGAAATTAGTTTTTTAAGACCTTCGACACCCTGTTGCTCTGTATTATGTGAGTGATAATCTTCAATTTTAGAAACATCTTCTTCTCCTTCGGAAAAATATTTAGCATAATTAAGATCACGGTTATCAGCTGGGATACGATAAAAGTCACCCATATCTTCGGCTTTCATCATTTCCTCTCTTGTACAAAGCGTTTCATACAATTTTTCGCCATGACGTGTTCCAATTATTTTAACAGGAACTTCTTTACCTGTCATTTCGATTAATGCTTTAGCCAAGTCTCCAATACTTCCTGCAGGTGCTTTGTTTACAAATAAATCACCTGGATTCGCATTTTCGAACGCAAATAATACCAAATCTACCGCATCTTCCAATGACATGAAAAAACGAGACATATTTGGATCTGTAATCGTGATAGGTTCTCCCTTCTGAATTTGGTTCAAAAATAAAGGAATTACCGATCCACGAGATGCCATAACGTTACCATAACGTGTTAAACACACAACAGTATCAGTCAAGTTTCTTGCTTCCGCAACAGCTACTTTCTCCATCATGGCTTTGGAAATTCCCATAGCATTAATTGGGTAGGCCGCTTTATCCGTAGAAAGACAAATAACTTTCTGAACTTTGTTGGCTGCGGCTGCACGTATAACATTCTGGGTACCTTCAACATTGGTTTTCACCGCTTGCATTGGAAAAAATTCACATGAAGGAACTTGCTTCAACGCAGCTGCATGAAAAATATAATCTACACCACGAGTTGCAGGTTCTACCGAACTGTAATCGCGAACATCTCCGATGTAGTACTTAATTTTATCATTTTTATAAAGATTTCGCATGTCGTCTTGTTTTTTCTCATCACGAGAAAAAATGCGAATTTCTTTAAAATGATCTGTTTGTAAAAAACGATTAAGGACAGCCGTTCCGAAAGAACCTGTCCCTCCTGTAATCAAAAGTGTTTTATTTTTTATTTCCATTTAATATTCTTTAATTATTCAATAATTTTAAAAATAGATGTGCCAAGATCGTTATCAGTTGTAGCAATATTGTAAAAGAAGAGTAAATCTTTAACATTAATCCCTGTGGGAAATATTATAGTGCCCAATTGAAACAAATAAAAAGGCAACCTATCTTTTTTATTTAAATAAATACATTCAAATCCTTTTTTTAGATTACCTCCTACGATCGTTATATTTTCATTCTTAATTCCTTGTCCTCTTTTTCTGTCAAACATAATCTGAAATTTATTTAACCCAGAAGTATCTCCTCCTTCTACAGAAGTTGCAAAATAGAAATTATCTTTCACTTTACTTCCATAGATTACTGGTCCATTTATCTTTTGGATTAATTCAGATTTCCATCCCAATCCATCATTTTTCATAATTCTAATAGCATTTTCCTCAAATTGGCTATCTGTAGCATAAAGAAGCCCTTCTTGTGTAGGAAATGCAACACAAGATCTATAGTATTGCTTACCGAATAAAATAGGTTCTACTGTTTCAAAATTATTTGTTGCTTTCCAGATTCCAGCTGCTTTCCCAAAATCTCCAACTAGTATCCAAACGCATTGATTATATTTATCTGGAATAATATTATGTATATGTTCAATAGTATTTTCGTGAAAAGTATAAACTATCTCCCAGCTAGCATCTTTTTTTCTTTTATATATATGAACAGGCTTATTATCTGGGTTTAAAAAGTATTCTCCAAAATAAAAAGAATTATCAAACCCTTCAATACCTTCAACTTTTGAAATATTAAGTGGCCTATTTCCTCTAGGGATATCGAATGTTTTGCTTAAGTGCTTGGTGCGTATGTCTAGTTCAAAAAATTGATTATTAAATATTATTAAGATGTTGTCATTATTAATTGGAACAGAATATCTAACACCCATTCTTAGTAATCTAAAAAAATATTTGTTACTAGATAACAATTTTTTGAATATACTAATTTTTAAAGAAAATAATAATTCTTTTTTATTAGTTTCTATGTTATACAAAAATAATTTATTATTTTTTGCTATTAGAAGCACATTTTCATTAACAAAGCAGAGTGGTATAGCTTTATTTATGACGCTTATTTCTTGTAATTTCATACTTTATTTTTTTTATTAATTCCAAAATATGGATAGCCATTTTTATTTTTAGAATTAAGAAATTTTAGTAAGTCTTGTGCATATATGTATTCAACTTTAACACCTTCTACTATATTAGACACTAATAATCTACTATTAATAAGATCTTTACATAATGTTCGTTCTGCATAGTGAAGTGATCCCCATTTTGGTCTTCTTTCTTTTACAGTAATTATTTTTTCTGTTAAGCCATTCTTTATTAAAAACTTGCGATCTCTATACCAATATAATATTGGCCATTTTTCATTTGTATCTTCGGCTGTATGTACCATTGTCAAACTATGTGTTAAATCTATTCCAATTCCAACAATTACAGCGTTATGTTTCCAACAGTACTCCCAAGAAGATCCTTTTCCATGCGCTTTTAAGTCTCCTGTAAGATTACACTCCATCATTAATTTTGCGTATTTTCCTATAGCGACCATTGGATTTATAGGAAATTCGCTAATCTCTGCGTTTGATCGTCTTAGCATAAACATTGGTAATACGCCCGTCCAAACTCTTGTTTTTTTAACATCATATTCACAAACCAAATCTTCATAATTTTCTTTAAGACAATAGGTAACATCTTTCTCTTCTTTAAATTTACGTCCTGAATTCATTGCTAAGGTCCCTTCTTTTCCTAATAGTTGTAGAAATTTATCAATAATCTGGTCTGGTTTTAACCTGGAATATTTGATTTCCTCATAAGACGAATGCAAAATCATTAAATCACCTTCGCCAATTCCCTTATTTTGTAAGTAATCAATAATTTTATCAAAATTAATGTTTTTTCTATCCTTAACTTTAACTTGTGCTTTCTTTTTTACTTTTTCATAGAAAAAATTGATATTATTCCAATAAATTTTTCTAAATGCAATTTCAATATAAGGAGAAATAGCAAAAAGCTTATTTTTTATGCCATCATTTGCCATAGAATCAATGAAGATATGTTAGATGTTTATAATGCTTGTATGATTCTTTTGCAAAATTATATAATTTTTTACTCGGTATTTTCCCAATGGATGTATGATCGTGGTGATTTACTATTAGATTTGGGAAATATAATGTTTTACCTCCAACACTTAAAACTTGGTTAGCCAACACTCCTTCCTCTTCCATCAAAAAATTAGGAGCATCTAATTCTTTGAAATGGTTGAAAAAATTTTTATTTAGGATATAACATGCACCATAACCCATAGTAATAATCATCTCCTTTTCATTTCCAACTCTATTGGTAGGATTAATCATAAATTTCAAAGAATTATAGAATTTTTGCAATACGATTGAAACGTAATAGTTACTGTAATATAGCTTCCTGTATAAATTCTCTTTAAATCCAAATTTATTAATAATATGTGGATTTTGATGAATACCATCTAAACGAATAATATTTGGAGCGATGCAAAGAATGTCATTATTTACCTGCATCTTTTTTAATTCCTCTACGAAATTACTTTCAAAATATAAGTCATTATTACCAATTACTACAAAATCATAGTTTTTTGCATCAATTGCATTTATGCCTAAATTTAACCCTCGAAAGTATCCAACATTTTTATCACTAAAAATCACTTCAACGTTTTCATCATGGATTTTTTTTAACTCTACAATATCGTTTTCGTTCGAGTCATTATCAACTATTACTATTTTGATATCCGTACTAATTTTACGAATACTTTCAATAAATTGCTTTGTATAATTAACATTATTGTAGTTAACACATATGAATGCTACTGTCATATTTATTCTTTTCTTTTTTAATAAATGTACTTAAGGATTAATCATTTAGTATTCCGAATGGTTTCCATGTTACATTATCATTCAACTTAACCCATCCTAACGGGAGTCCTACTTGTGGTATAACATTTAATACAATATCTCCTGCTTTCCAATCATCATTCCCATTTCCTGGAGGTACTTCTGAGTATGTGATTTTCATCTTTCCAAGAAAAATCCTATCTGTATTTTTCTGATAATATGTTTTTCCAATATTATTTTCAGTAATATAATTTCCTATAATGTTAAAATCTAAATTAGAGAGACATTTATTATTTGTTATTGCAGTTTTTAAATTTGGTGCTGCTTCGATATCAATGTATGTAAAATGTTGAAAAGAGTTTCCCCTTACTTCGTCATACAAACTGGCGGAACCTGCAATATAAATCCCCTTCAACGTATAAATACTAGAAGCATTATATACTGTTAAATCATTGTCTATAAACTTATTACCCCGCACAAAATCTAAAGAAAAAACCGAATTATTAGAATATATACTGTAAGCATCTTGTCCGCCCGTAAGTGCAATATAATTCCCAGTTATATTCCAATTGTAACAACCGTCTAATAAAGCTATTCCTATGTTTTTACAAAAGTCTATCATAGAATTAAGAAAAGATACATGAGAAGTTTTTTCTGCATAAATCCCAATTTTTGCCCCATATATCATAGAATCAATTATTCGCCATCCCTCTTTTTCAACATCACCTGCAAACCAAATACCTCTCGTGTCGTCAAAAATACTGTCTAAATCAATTGATGTGTTGTTGGATATTTCATTATTTACACTTTTCCCTTTAATTACAATTCCAAATTTCCCTTCACGAATTTTCAAAGATTTTATTTGAGAATCCCAAATAGAAGTAAGCTCTACACAAGTATTAAATCCGTTAACACTTACATTATCAATAGTAATTTTTTCAATAGAATTGTTATTATTAGGATAAATCTTCAAGCCCACATCGTTGGTATTAGGCTTATATCCGTCAACTTTTGAAATCATAAAATCTTTCAAAATTGTTCCAGATGCTCTTACTTCCAAGGCATTACAATCCTTCGAAAGTATACAGGTTTTTGTATTTATAATGGGATTTGTGTCAATGAACACGCCTCCACCCTTTATTATTATTGATTTATTTATTACTAATGGTTGCGAAACTAAATATCTCTTATTTTCAAGATTGAGAATTTGCCCATCTTCAAGCTCATTAATTAGTTTTTGCAACTTAGCATAATCATCCGAATTTCCATCTCCAACTACACCTGATATTTTGGCACTAATTTCCCCAGTGAAACATCTTTTATAATTTAAATTTCCTTTTTTCCTAAATATAAAACCATCATTTTGATATTGAACATCTACTTTTTGATATATTATATATTCTAACGTAAAACTGTCAACAAGCTCAGCTATTTCAAAATCTGGATAACTACTATTAGGAGCAAAAAAATCCTCTGTTAAAATCATAATCTAAACTTTATTGCACAAAATTCTCGCTTTTCTTATTGTTAAGAAAATTAACTTCATTTTTAAAGTTGGTAAAGCTGTTGTCTTTTATATTGTTCTTTATGTCGTACTTTCCTTTTAGTTGTATTGCATTATCGGGTTTGGAATCGGGATAACCAACAATGTCTACATTATTTATTTTACAACCTCTTATTTGGTTATTATCAACATTGTTATTAAGTGCAATACCTGCAACTGCATCTTTACCAGACATTGCAATGTAACCGCCTATTATTTGCCAATTGGTAGACGGACCAACACCGGACTCCAAATACACGCCATATTTTTTACAAAAATCTAAGATAGGTGCTGTTACATAGACATTAGAACAATAGATAGAATAAAAACCATAGTCGGCTCCAAACGTCAATAAGTTTGAAAACTTCCAACCTTCCGTAGGATTTTTGGCATCACTAAAAAAAACTGCCTTAGAATCTGTACCACTTACTTGGATGGTACAATCGGAAACATTGTTGTTAACTGCTACCCCAGAGATATCCATCCCAATTTTACCAAACAGTACTTTCACATTATCAAATTGCGCATCCCAAAGCCATTCACATTTGAAAGCGGTATTGAATCCATCGATAAACACATCACGATAGACGTGCGTTACAGGTCTTTTTTTGTCACTTCCTAAAATTTTAACAGCTGTAAAATTATTTGGCTTATCTGTTTGTCGTATCTGCTGATTAATTGTTAATCGTTCGAAAATAACGTGCGATACACCTTCGGCAATTTCAAAGCCTTCACTATTCATAAAGTTTACACCACAAACCGTCATCCCATCGCCATACATGTAAAATTGCCCATCAATAACCAATTTTTTATAGCTGAGATAAGATTGTTTTGGACGCGAAAGATAAAGTGTCTTTTTATTTTTGATACAAGAACTTATCGCATTCTGAAGGGCGTTTGTATCATCTGCTGCACCATCACCAATTGCTCCGAACTCTTTTACGTCTATTGTTGTAGGTTGGTAGTAGAAAAACTCGCCATCATCTTCGACATATACAACACCATCACAAAGATCTTTACTCATTGATATACCAACCTCATTATGAGTTACTAGGACATAATCTTTATTTGTTCTTAGCGAACTTTTAATCTTATTAGGAAATGCTTTTCTACTTTCAGCTTTTGCAAAAACTGGAGCTAGCAAACCTAAACTTAAAAATTTTAAAAAATTGCTTCTTTTCATAAGGCTTGGTTTTTAATTCCTTTCAGAAAATACTTTACTTTTTCCGAATCTTTTTCGAAGATAACCAATTTACAGAAATGGATAAGAAAAGATACATTTTTCTTCAAAATAAATACGGGATGTCTTTTAAAAAAATTTTTACTTAGGTCAACGTGATTTCTTGCAATATAATAATTTCTTAATTTATTGTGAGCGTAATATTCTATACCAAAAAACTTTTTGGGTGTACCAAGTTCATGCTTAATACTAACCCCATTATAAATAGCTACTTTGTACTGGTTATCTAACAATCTTAGACAATACTCAAAATCAACAGAATCAATAAAATAATCTTCATTAAATCCTCCAATACGACGTATTGCACTACTCCTAAAGATAGCGCAACTTTGGATTATTACTGGCACATAGTCTACGACACCTTGTGTACTTACAAAAGCATCTTCTCTTGAAAAAACAGGACCTATTACACCTATTGTAGAATCTTTCTCGATAAGCGATAATAAACTTTGAATTGCATTTTGTGGGATCAAAGTATCTTGATCAAATGTTACAAAGAACTCACTTTGATCCAAATAAGGAAAAATACTATCATTATACGCTTTACTTAACCCAACATTCTTCGGACTAAAAATAACTTCAAAACCAAGTGAATCTTGAAGTTCTCTTATAGCTTCTTTATTAACCGAATTATTATCAAAAAGAATTAAACGGTCTACCTGAGAAATGATAGACTCAATATTCCGTTTTAAATTTACTAAATCGGGATTATAGGTTACTAGGACACCGAAAATTTTTTCCATATATGTGGTTGTAAAGATAATACAATAAGTATAGCAAACGGTATAGTATAGTCAAAACTACTTAACCAATACGGATTGGTATATGAGGCCAAAAGTAATGACACAAGTCCGATAAATATACCCTTGTTGAGATCACTACCATTACCATACCTCCACATAGAATATAATAAATAAATGTAGTAGCCAAATAAAACAATTGCAAAAGGAATACCTACCGTGAAGACTAAGTAATGGTAACTCCTTTCATAAGCAGTTTTTGATAAATCATTTCGCAAATATGAGCCCATGTATGAGCCTAAGCCATAGCCTGCAATAGGTCTTTCGGAAATGTATTTTTCGAAATAGTTCGATTGCTCTTCTCTAACTGCTGAGTCACCTTCGTTATTAATTGCAGATTTGAAACGATCAAAAACAAAGCCAATATCAAAATTCTCAAATTTGTTACCCGATGATGATAGAAACAAAAATCCTATAACAATACCCACTAAAAACAATTTATAAAACTTTCTAAAATGAGCAACTATTATTATAATAAAAGGGAGAAGCAAAATCCGACGTCCTGTCAATATTGAAAATATGAATAATGCAATAAAAAAATAAAGTTTCTTATTTGTAAAGTCAAAATTTTTTCCATTGTTGAATACAATAGGTATTAAAAATAAATAATAAGATAAAGGAGAATTAATAATATGTATGTATCCCTCATTAAGTCCAATTCTATCTTCATCTTCGTAGAAATATGCATTGACATTAACAGGAAAATATCCCAAGCCTTGTAATAATGTCGTCAACGAAACTAGGGTAATAATAACCAAAGAAATACTAGCAGCTTTATACAAAATACGGTAAAAAGTCTGCCTGTCAAACACCTGAAATATAATTATCAACATTGCAGGAAACAAAAAATACACCTTAAATAACGAGACAATATAATCTTGCTGATTTCCATAAATAGACGCAGCAAGTATAGGCACTATAAAAAATAAAGCATAAATAAAAATGCGTTGAAATGCTTGGGGATTAAGTCTTTTCGAGATTAAAACTAACCCAAGCAATATCGCTAGCATTGCAATTTTAATATTTGGTAAAACTCTAGGAAAAGAGAACGCAAATATCAATAAAACACTAGTGAAGAACTCTATTATTTTTCCTAATTTAAGCATTTATTTTGGAGCTTTTTAGCCTAGCTAAGGCTTTACTTACAATTTCGAAAACAGTCTTTTCTTTCATAAAAAAAAGTCCACCTACAAAAACAATATATACTGAAGCTAATATTGACATCAATATAAACAAATTCGTTAAATCTATACTAAAATCTATAACCTGAATAAAAACAAAAACCAACGCCGACGCAGCAATAATCTTTAGCAAATTTTTATCTATCAATTGTGCTTTTGATATCTCCTCTCTTGCCATGAAAATCATAATCAAAATTGCAATTACTTCAGAAATAACCGCTATTACAGCCGCGCCATTTTGAAAATAATACTTTATAGCGAAAAAATTAACTAGAACGCTAAACAAGGCCGATACTACTACGGCTTTTGTGTAGATTGCCTCTTTATTCTGGGGATACAATACGAGATACCCAAAAAAATACGCAAGTCCAACAACTATACATAACGGCGATAGAATCTCCATTGTTAATACTGATTCTGTAAAATTTGGTCCTGCCATATAACCGATTAGCTCTTTAGAATAGAACATAAAAATAAAGCTAGTTGGTATAGAAGCTATTAAAATGATACTAAAGGCCTTTTTTAATAAGACAATATACTGCGCATGGTCATTAATATAAAGATTAGATAATCTAGGTAAAAGTACCGCCCCAATAATCGTTATAAATGAAATACTAAATCTAATTAACTTATTAGCCACTGAATAATAACCTACATACTTGTCTCCAACTAAAAATCCGATTAAAAAATTATCTAATTGCAAATAGATATTGATTGATATTGCTGCAAAAAAAATGGTAAGTACAGGCTTTAGATGTCTTCTAAAATTAAGATTTGATAAACTCTTTCGATTAATTTGTAAAATCTTCGCTAAATAGAAAAAATTAAAAATTCCCGAACCACATAATGTCAATACTAAAACAACCCCATAGACTAAGTAATCTTGTTCATTTGTAATGCCAAAAAACACAAGTACTACAGCCAAAACCCGAACAATAACATACCTTATCGTTATATATAATTGATCTTCGATCCCTTGAAAATACCATTCCGCCCCAAGATTACTTAGCAAAATCATAGCACTCATTACCAATAACAAGGACTTATAATTCTCAAAACTTGCTAGCTGATATATTATTCCGAAATAAAAAAGATAGGATATTACAGTGGTAATTGCCAATATCAAAAGTAACTCGGCAGCAACACGCACGCGCTCTACTTCATTCTCTCGTACTTTTGCTATTTCTCTAACACCATACATAGGAATTCCAATAGCAGAAAATAATACAAAATAATTCGCAATAGTATAAATATATTCTACTTTGCCCACTGTTTCTGGACCAAGTACTCTATTAACATGAGGCATTACTGCGATTGTTACAAGTCCACCAGATAGCGCCCGAAAGAGATTAAGAATATAATTAAATTTAATACTGCGTATTTTCATAATTTTAACAACATTGAAACTAATTATATGGCTAATGCTATCTTTAGACTAATATTATCTAAAGATTTTTTTTATCTTATCCATGAAAGTTTCTTCCGTTGCAGCATAACCATAACCATACTTATTGCCATAACCAAAATCTTCACTTTGTACGTCATTAATAACAAATCCAACGTTCTTAATTCGTTTTGCATCAATCAATTTATTAGCAAATTCAATAAGACGTTTTTCAGTATATCTAGATCGGCTAACATACACAGTAGCATCAGCATAGTCTGAGACCAGAAGTGTATCTGTCACTAGCATAAGTGGTGCTGTATCTACGATAATATATTCATAAGAATCCTTCAACAAATCTAAAAGTTCTCCAAAACGATTATTAGACAATAGTTCTGTAGGATTAGGAGGTATACTTCCAGAATAGATCACATCTAAATGAGGATTAAAGCTAGATTCGTGCGTAATCTCACTTAGTTGCGTATTCTCATCAAATAAAAATTCTGTTAGTCCTGCCAATCCTTTTCTAGATGGATTATATCGTTGTAATTGTGGATTTCGAATATCCGCCCCAATAATGATACTTTTTGATTTTGCCTTGGCCACTGACAACGCAAGATTTACAGACACAAAAGTTTTACCTTCACCCTTAACAGTAGATGTTACGTAAACAATTTTACCAGTACTCTTTTTAGGTAATAAGAAATTAACATTCGTAATTAATATTCTAAATGCCTCTGCCATTGGTGAAAGGTCATTTTGCTTAATCATACCATCTTCGGTATTAGATCTAGGGATCTCCCCAAGTATTGAAGTTGATGTTGCTAACTCCAAATCATGTTTTGATCTAATTTTATTATTGAAAAGTTCTTTAATATAAATCAATAAAAATGGTACTACTACTCCTACTAATAATGCGATAGCAAGGATAAACATCTTCTTGGGAGCCACTGGACCAATCGATGAATAAGCCTCGTCTATAACCCTCGCCTTTGGAGATGTAATTGCCATAGAAATAGCAGCTTCTTCTCTCTTTTGCAAAAGTAATAAGTACAAGCTTTCTTTAATCTGTTGCTGACGCTCTATACTTCTAAAGAATTTCTCTTGAGCTGGGATTTTCGTAATTTTTGTAGAGTAATCACTATGCAAATTCTGTAATAATCCAGAACGTTCGTTCAAAGTTAATTTATACTTTTGTAAAGCGTCCAAAACAGAAACCTTTAAGGCTGCCAATTGTTTATTGATATCTATTACCAATGGATTTTTTGGAGTTGCATTCTCCAACAATTTATTACGTTCTAATACTAATTGATTATACGAATTTATATTTGCAGCAGCCAAAGGGTTACTTAGTCCAACAGTCGCTGGCATAACTTCACCATTACCTAAAGTCCTAATATAAGATATAAGGTCATTAGCAATTACTTTTTGCGTTTCCGCATCTAATAACTGACTCCTTGTTGTTTCCGAATTAGTAAAGTTAAATGCAGCTTCACTCGCTAAGTCTGTAATTTTATTAGCTACTTTAAAGCGCTCTTTTTCATTCTCTACTTCACCTAATTCTTCAGCAATAATACGTACTCTATCATCAATAAAGTCTTTTGTCTTTTTAGACTCAGAGTTTTTATCATTGATAGCATCGTTGTTATAAGTTTCCACTTCCTTATTCAGGATAGTCTTAGCTAATTCAATATTTGGGTATTTTATAGATAACTCAACAACTGTTGCATCTTTATTAACAAGAAGCACGTTGATCATCTTTTGAAAATAATCAATCGCTTCATTTCTTTTAGAAAAAGAAATCTCCAAATCTCCTAATGGATTCTTTTTATTAGGTTTAAAATTTGGATTTTTTAAAATCATAAAATTAGCAAAAGGAAGACTTACCGTTCTATTGTAGGTCGTATTAATTGACTTAGGAAGTCCCTTAGAGCTAATCTCAATCTTATCACCTTTTATTGTCAAAATAATAGGATCAGTTATAGCCTCGTAATCTTGCTTTTCATTTATTAATTGTAAAACTACTGGCGATGATGATCCATACAAAAGTTCCTTCTTCAATCCTTTATTGTTATACAACATAAATTGCAAACCAAGCTGATCTACAACATCTTGAATAAGCTTCTTCGATTTAAGAATTTCCATCTCGTTCTCAATACTATTTGCATTGCCTGAGCCAAAACCACCAAGAGTAGCCAAAGCACCCATTTCACTAGAAGGCGCTTTTTTCGAGTCTTTAATTAAAACTGTCGTTTTGACATCATATATATTAACAGATTTTTTTAAATAATATATTGCTAGTATCAGAAAAAACAAAATACTTAAAATAAACCAAAACCATTTTTTCACATATGGTTTTAGAAATTCGTTAACATCGAAACGGTTGGACATTTCACTGTCCATTTTTTGAACATCGTTCATTATAAACAAATATTGAGTGCGGAATTATTTTTTGAAAATAGTAATAAAAATACCTGCCAAGCCTATTATCGTACCAGCTAAAGCAATATAAATATTAGTATTAGGATCTTGGCGAGCTATTTGACCCTTCTTTTCGTTAGACGCCACGTAGATAACATCATTTTGTTTCAATTGAAAGTATGGCGAATTGATAAAGCTACCATCTATTATGTTAATACGTTCTTTTTTTACTTGCCCATCCTCAGTTCTAACTAATAGTATATTATCTCGTCTTGCATACATAGTTACATCTCCAGCCAGTCCTAACGCGCTTAAAATTGTGGATTGCCCATCAGGTATTGTATATTGACCAGGTCGATTAACTTCGCCTAAGATTGTTACTTTATAATTAGAGATTTTAACATTTACTATAGGATTAACTACGTAATTACTCAATCTATCTTTTAAATCATCTTTAACATCAGTTATATTTTTGCCACTCACATTAATTTTCCCCAAAACTGGAAAATCAATTTGCCCATTATCATCGACAGTATATGTCGGCGCAGCCGTATTATTTATAACATTGCTGGTTGGTAGATTAGAACTTGGTAGCGTATATTGACTTGATTCTGACGCAGTGTAATTTTGGTTAAATGGCTTTACAACGGATTGATCTTTGGCACTTATTAAAATTGCCAACTGATCTCCATTTTGAATCTTCCCAATTGAATTTTTGAGAGCATATTCAGTTGCAATATTTTCAACATTCTGCATATAGTTGAGCTCATCTGGTCTTTGCTTCGATTTGCAAGCAACTAACAACACTCCTACTGAGAAAAATAGAACTTTTATGTTCTTATTCATTTTATAAATTAATTTATAGATTCTGGCAAATATATAACTTTTAATTATTTATCCAACACCTCGTAAGCGGAATTATTACTTTTAAATTCCTTTACGATCGTTTTTATTTTAGCTACAGCTTCAAGCTTTGTGTCTGTTTCCAAAGTAGCTAACATATCCATAACCAAACCATTAATATCCTCAAAACTCATAACAGGATCTTTTGATATTAATATTTTTTCATGATTAGTGGGAAGTGTTTTTGCATCATCACTCAAAAGCTCTTCATACAATTTTTCTCCAGGGCGCAGACCAGTGAAAATAATTTTGATATCAGTCTCTGGTTCAAAACCTGAAAGTTTAATCATTCTATTAGCCAAATCTAAGATCTTAACTGGTTGCCCCATATCAAACACATAGATTTCGCCCCCATTCCCCATAATACCAGCATGCAAAACCAATTCGCAAGCTTCAGGAATAGTCATAAAATAACGTACAATATCAGGATGAGTAATGGTAATTGGTCCGCCTTTCTCGATTTGTTTTCTAAAATGTGGGATAACTGATCCATTAGACCCAAGAACATTCCCAAACCTTGTTGTGATAAACTTCGTCTTATTCTCTGGTAGATTTTGTAAAGATTGTACAAATAATTCTGCCACACGTTTGGTAGCCCCCATAACGTTGGTTGGGTTAACTGCCTTGTCGGTTGAGACCATTACAAATCTGTTGACATTGTATTTACTAGAAAGCGTAGCCAAATTTTTTGAACCTAAGACATTGACTCTTACTGCTTCTTGCGGATTACTCTCTACCAACGGCACATGCTTATATGCTGCAGCATGATATACCATGGAGAAATTATATTTTTTAAATAAAGGTTCTATTCTTTGTTTATTCGAAATATCGGCTAGTACAAATACAAATTTAACATGCGGAAATTTTTCTCGCAACTGCAATTCGGCTTCATACAATGGTGTTTCGGCTTGATCGACAACAACAACCAAAGAGGGAGAATATTTAGCAACTTGGTTAATAATCTCGGATCCAATAGATCCTGCACCGCCCGTAATAAGAACCTCACGATTAAAGTGTCTTTTTTTAACCTCCTCATTATCCAATCTAATAGGTTTTCTGTTGAGTAGATCCTCTATCTGTACAGTCTTAATAAAGTTAGCATTATCCGTACTACGTAATTTTTGCACAGATGGTGCTTTCAATATTCTTAGATCCTTCTCGAGAAGATAGCCTATCCACTCGTCCATAGCTTCTTTTTCAAAAGACTCCTTTACCATGATAACCCCTTCGATATCAAGATCCTCTTTCGTATTCTTAAGAAACCAATCCTTGCTTACAATTGTTTTCCCCAAAATTTTTGGAAGACCAATACCAACCGTACTATCCTGTGTACTTATGAAACTCACAACATGATAAGGAAGCTTTGGATTATCAAGAATAGCTCTTGCAATTGCTATAGACTGTTCATCAGTCCCCAGTACCATGATACGCTTTTTGAGATTACTCCTTGATATCTCTCTCGCAAAATGGAACACTTCCTTCACGACGAGACGAAACATAAATAAAAACATCGCTGACACTAAAAAATATAGTGTTATAAAAGAATTTAATAGGATTTTTTCTTTAGCGAAAGTTATAAAAGCAATATTAATTAAAAATAAAACAAATGCTGTACTGAGACATGACAACATTATTTTTAGTAAATCGATAAAAGTAGAATGTCGAATAACACCAGCATAGGTCTTAAACAAGTACATAAATAGCACATTAATTCCTACGGTAATCACCGATACTTGTGTATAATTGAAAATATCGTAAGGGCGAACCTTCATCTTCATAATCACAAAGTAGGTCAACAATAATGAAGCTATCAATATCAAAATATCGATAATAAGGACCACCCATCTGGGCAAATAGCGTATATCCGAAATATTAATAAGATTATCTCCCGTGTAGATACGCTTTCCTAAGCCTGTTCCTAACATAATTATTTAATTGCAAAATAAAATTAACTTTTCTTTTTTTAACAGAATCCCTTTACATTAGCTCCTGTTTACACACCAAGTACATTTTGCAAAATAGCTTTTATACGATTTTTTTGCATCATAGTCATATTCGAACCCGAGGGTAAGCAAAGACCGTGCTCAAATAAATTTTCAGCAATACTTTTTCCATAAAATTTACAATTCTCAAAGATAGGTTGTAAATGCAGAGGTTTCCAAAGTGGCCGCGACTCAACACCTTCATTTAGCAATGCCAATCTAATGGTCTCTCTATTACAATTAGTTATCTTAGGATCAACCAATATAGCAGTTAACCAATAGTTTGAAAAATAATCCTCATTAGGCTCTGTCAAAAGAGATACACCAGGTATATCTTTAAAAACCTCAACATAAAAATTATGATTCTCACGACGTTGCATAATGCGATCTTCAAGAACTTCCATCTGTCCACGACCAATACCAGCACTTACGTTACTTAATCGGTAATTATAACCCAATTGAGAATGTTGATAATGTGGCGCATCGTCTTTAGATTGTGTTGATAAAAATACAGCACGATCACGCTTTGTCTTATCTTTAACAATCAATGCACCGCCGCCCGATGTCGTTATTATTTTGTTACCATTAAAACTGACAACCGACAAATCTCCAAAAGTACCACACTTTCTTCCCTTATAACTACTGCCAAGGGCTTCGGCACTATCATCGATCAGCGGGATGTCGTACTTGCTAGCAATGGCTTGTATTTCGTTGACTTTATAAGGCATACCATAAAGACTTACAGCAATTATGGCTTTAGGTTTTTTCCCATGTTTTATTTGGTCTATAATTGCTTCCTCTAGAGCGATCGGACAAATATTCCAAGTTTCTTCTTCGCTGTCAATAAATATGGGTTTCGCACCCAAATAGATTATTGGATTAGCGGAAGCCACAAAGGTGAGACTTTGACATAATACCTCATCTCCCGCTTGGACGCCTAATAATATTAAAGCCAAGTGGAGCGCAGAAGTACCTGACGAGACCGCTGCAACATGCACACCCTCACCCAGAAAATCTTGTATATCTTCTTCGAAACCACAAATATTAGGACCTAAAGATGTAATCCAATTACCATCAAATGCTTGTTCAATATATTTTTTTTCTGAGCCACCCATGTGGGGGGACGAAAGCCAAATCTTTTCTTCCATTTAGGACACAACAACATTAATTTTTACTTAATCTTCATTAAAACATTACGTTTCATTAAAAATAGATTGAATGTTTTAATGGAAACAAATTTACACTATTACACGATAATTTTCTAAAAATTTTTAATAATATTTTATAATATTTTAACGTAAGTATTAATAAATATTGTGTATTTTATAACAAATAGTTTATTCACAGTTATTAAAGGAGACAAAATCCTACAAAAAACCAACATCACCAAGAGCCTATTACTAGCCCATTACAATAAAATCTCAACAAGCCCTAAAGCTAATTGATATAAAAAACGATGCTGAAAAAAAAGCCATTATTATCTTCCATTATAACTTCGTTTAGTCATTTTCTTACAGTAAAATTTTATATCACTAATAAAAAAATCCGAAACCTAGGTTTCGGATTTTATATAGACTATTAAGATTTTAGTTGTTGTTGTCGATAGCCATAATAAGCTACCAGACCAATTCCCATTAGCATCAAACCTGGTAGGTAGTCATCAATAGGCACACCACCTGGATTACTAGGATTACCACCATCGCCCTCACCATCTCCTGCATTAGCAGTAGCATCTGTATTAGGAGTTTGTTGTTCGGCATTAGCTTTATTGAACCTATTATCCTGGTCAGCATATTGTGCCGAACCTAGAAAACCAATGGTGATAAAACAAAATAGGATTAATCTATTCATTTTCTGAAAATTATTTCGGTGTAAAGATAAAAAATACATTTTAATTATCACACGTATTATTAATTTGCCCTAAAAATTTATTTTAGAACTTTTTTAACGACAACATTTTGACCACGGCTAATCTTTAATAGATACGCCCCGTTAGATAAAGTCTCGTGTGATAATTTTTGCTCTTTAGCAACTTTATCATTGACTTGAATCAATCGACCATTCATATCATACAATTCAACTTTTGTAATAGCATCCGCTTTCGACAACACGACAAAAGCATCACTTGTTTTATAAACGACAACAGCATCTTTGGACTGTGCATCTACAGCACCTAAAACTGCGCCCGGTTTATAGACAATCTCAAAACGCGTATCGTTACTGCTAGCGCTAGCATCAAAACTATAAGCCTCAGTCGTTAGGTCGATATATTTATTAAGTACTTTATCGTGTAGATAAATATTTTGTCCACCTTCGAAGACGCCATCTTTTTTAATAACTTTTATCTTATGTGTACCAGCTTTGTAATATTTAGCACCAAGCTTAACAGCATCTGTATCTGCAAAACCTCCTTTTCTACTTTGAATCGCTTGCTTGTATTGGTTATCACTTAACGAGTAGAATAGATCGCTATTGTTAGCATCCAAAATCGAAGTATCATAGATATCATTATTGTTTGTCGCCAAATCGTTATATGCAATTGCAATGGTGTTAACAATAGCACCCGGTGTTTCTAAAGCTAACCAAAAACGATCTTTATTGCTACTATTTTTATAATACGGTGTATCTGCATGCGCAGAAGCCAAACGTTGACCGTTATTAAACTTAAGCACTTGGTCACCGCTTGTATTGGCTCTCACCATAAAACCTTGACCTGGCTTAACAATACCATCAGGAATTTTTGCTAAATTATTGCCATTATGCGTCCCAGGCACACCCACTCCTGCATCTAGATTATAGATTGCATAATTGTTACCACTATAGTTGCTACCTTGTTGCCAAAAATCTTCATTATTAGTATTATCCCAAAATCTTACAAGATTAGTAATATTCTTGAAACTTGAATCTAAAATCGAAGTATTATCATCATATAATTTGTTTAGATCCAAGTTAGACGGATAAGGATTACCAACCGCATTAAAACGTTTACCGTCCACGCTTAAACCAATACTCACTTCGCCATTGTTTGGTTCTCCTTTAAAGATAGCAGTAACAGCACCACTCGCATTATCCGCTAAACCTTTTGCAGAATAGCCTTTAGCAAAGTCCGAAGTTACGTTAGGGTTTACAATTGGCTTAAAGATATCACTCTTGGTGATATACTCCATCACCGTACCCGCTGGCACAGAACCAGGCGTACCATAAAGGTCGTATAATTTTTGTGCTTTAACTGGCGAAGACCAGATATTGTATTGTGCGGATGGAACAGTTGCGTTACGTTTAACTATAATAGATTTACCATCATGCGTTGATCCAACTGCCTGTACCAAACTAGCGTCACTCTCAACTGTAATTTGGTTATCCGCTGCTTGACTTAGCACACCGTGCACAGTAACACTATGATTAGCTTGGATATTTAAAGATCCCGTTGCTATTACATTTAAATTCTTAACTTCAATATCAGCTTGTTGGTCGTATACACTTGCTATCTCTGCATTTACATTTTCATTAGGGCCAATCTCATTATTCCATTTTGCGTCTTTCCAAATAACCTTATCTGTCGTTGTAACTGCAATCTCATTAGACTCTAGAGATGAACAATTATCTACTAAAGCTGTCACTGTATAGAAATAGTCTGTATCCGACTCTAAACCATTAACAACATAAGACGTTGCTGGCGCAGGAACAGTAAATGGCGAACCTGTAACGGGTGTTAATATTTTATTTTCATATTCTATGGAAATATCATCGATTGACAAGTTTCCAGCTGCTTTAGTAAAAACTAATCTAATTTGATAAATTTTATTAAAACCTAAGTTTACTAAATCATAAGTTACTGTCCCTCCTGTTGTAGTTGATATTATTGGATTGTTATTATTTAAGGTAGCTAATGTTACCCAAGAAGTACCATTAAATCCTTCCAATAAAGTTGAAGAAGTTGTACCTGACTGTTGCTTTGCCCAAAAACTTACTTTCAAAATTTCATTTGAGAAAAGTCTTGTCTTTATATAATCTCCAGTTACTGTAAAAGCGTAGGATGGAGCATTAGCTCCAAAATTGTTCGCTGATGTATAAATTTGTCTAGAACCTGTTGACGAAAAATCCCAACCAGCATTATATGTTGATCCAGCACCAGCATAATTCCCGCTTGGAACAACACCATCAAAATTCTCAATTTCATGCTTTGGAGTTCCGATACTTTTCTTATAAACATTAACCTTATAGCTTGTTGCATTAGGCACAGCATCCCAAGTCGCCGTAAAACCTGTACCTGTTATTGTTGGAGCCGTATGAGCTATTGTTGTTCCAACAATTCCTTGTCCAGTTAACATAACAACTGGTATTTCAGAAGCTCCTCCTGTTATTGTAAGCTGATTTGACAATGTAGTACAACCCGTTTGTGGTTTGAATCTAAGATAAAAAGCAGTAGATGATAATGATGGAGAACTATATTGAAAATTAACGCTAGAGTTAAAAGAAACATTATCTGTTGAAATTTCAAAATTAGCTGGAGCTGTTATAGTTATTTGTCCTGGCGCATTCTCTAAAACATCTCCACTTACATAAAATGTTTGAGACGCCGATGCTACTCCAACTTGTTGATTACCAAAAGCAATTGTAGTTACGTTTTTATTTGACGAATCTTTAATATGTATTGCAGATGGTGCAACATCAACGTTTATATCATCAACATACAAATAAAAACCACTGTCGGAAGTACTATCAGAATAGGCTTGGAACCCAATATAGTATACACCTGTAGCTGTTGGTGTAAATGTTACATTTTCATTCTGAGGAATACTTTGGTTAATATTGGGATAATCCATCAAAACTGTAGTCATTGCGGCTACATTGTTATTCATACCATAGGCAACTTTCATTTTTTCGGAATAAGCGCCTACATTTCCGTACTTGTATCTTAATCTGTATGTAGTACCTGCTGTAAGATTTAAGCCTTTTGTAAAAAACCAAGTATTTGCGGGAACAGAAAGCTTATATTCATATGTTAATGTCTTAGTATTAAAACCATCACTATTCGGGGTACTAGTCTTCCAAACATTCCCAGAACCAGCATTAATTACAGATGTACAGCTAGGCAAACTAGGGACATTAACTCCCTCGAAATCTTCAATATATGGTATATTAACAGAACCACAAGGCGTTGTAAAACTAGAACTAGTCCCATAACTTGTAATACCATTACTATTTGTTGCATATGCACGATAATAATATGTTGTATTAGGAGATAGACCAGTAATATTACTTACAAAATCAGAAGTTCCTGTACCATCATTTGTTTTCGTAGACAAAGCAATTGTTGGATTACTAGAAGTTCCCCACACTACCCCTTTAGCTGTTATAGCACCGCAAGAAGTTGAAATAGTTTTCCCTCCAGATGTTGCAGAAGTTGATGTTAGATTAGTATGTGCTACACTAGTTACCGATACTGTACCAGCGATACCCGCACCTGTTACAGCAACCGAAGTAGCTGTTGCACCACCACCAACAATTGGTACATCTCCATTAAAAGCTGTTGCTGAAGTTGGCGTAAATTTAATTGTAATATGTTCTGATATTGCACCAGTTGCATCTGGTTGCAATGTTAATGATGTCGAGAAGACATTAGCATCTTTGGAAAAAGTATAACCATTAAGCGCACCAATAGTTACATTTGAAGTAAGATTAAATCCAAAAAAATCAAATGAGCCAACATTAGCAGAAGTTTCATTGACACATGTATCACCAAAAGCTAAAGAGTTTTTATTTTCAATTAAAAAATACGGATTTGTATTTGCTACTATTGTTTGAACTCCAGCCGCAGAAGCAGTTCCTGTAAAACTTATAGCTGATTCGTCAAATTCAAGATAGGCATCACTAGCATTTAACGCACCAACATTTACGGTTTTGCCAATTGTCGCATTGCTTGCAACATCTGCTGTTATCCAATAATAAGCAGTCGTCCCTTTTAAAATACTATTATTGACATTTGAAAATAATAAAGCCTCACCAGATCCGTTTGCAATACTAACCATGCTTCCGACGAGTGTTTGACCTGTAAAACTACTGCCAGTCGTACGCCATAGCTTAAATGTTGGAATATCCGTTTTAAGATAACTACCATGTGCGTTTATCATGAAATTCTTTAGGTTAACATCTGCCGAAGCAACGTCCACCTTAAATTTACTAATAACATTATTTACATTACCTTGGGTTAAATTAGTAGCTCCTACCTGCGTCCCATTATTAGACACAGTTATACCTGCTTGTTGCCACTGCGCATACAATGTAGCATCTGCTGCAAAAGGATAAGTAGCTTGATCTGCATAAGTTGTTCCTCCACCTGCTGCATTCTCAGTCCAATTACTAAAACTGTAACCTGGTCGAGAGAAAGTATTAGCTTTTAAAGCTGTGTTAGGCGCAGCAGTTTGATTAGCCATTGTACCAGTTGCCGTCGTAGCATTTTTATTAAACGTGACTGTTTTGCCTATATTTCCAGAAACTTCTATATCATCAATAGAAAAACTAGTTCTATTTCCAGTCTGTGACGGAGTATCTTTTATTATCCAGCGTAATTGGACGGTAGGTTTATTTTCCAATTCTGTTGGTAACACAATAGAAAAGCTTTGAACATCAATTGCATTAGTTCCAGTGTTTTGAGAGCTTCCAGAATTTTGATAACTTGAATTATTAAGATCAGTAAACCCACCTGAAGTTCCAACTCGATACTGAACCCCTAACATATTAATTCTACCTTGTGAATATTGAGTTCCAGCTTTGAATTTTAAACTAATATTTGAGTTACCTGATGTATTTATTGCCAAGACAACAGACTTAATAGCACTTCCTGTAGATAAAATTCCTAATTTTCCTACTATATCAAATACACCCGCACTAGAACCATTAGTATTTGTCGCTGAAGTTAAGTTGCGATTTGCAGAGGGCGCAGATGTTGCATAAGTTGTTCCTAAACTCCCAGAAATATCCCAACCTTGCCATCCTATTGGATACGTTGTTGTAGAGCCTGTAAAGGTTGAAAAATTCTGAGCATACGGTAAACTTTGCGCTTGGGGATTCGTCTGCCCCCACCCTTTTACAGAAAAGGACGCCAATAGAACAAAAAGAAATAGTTTTAAAGAATATAAATGTGTTTTCATAAGCTATAAGATTATAGGGCGATAAAGATATAGCTTTTATGCAATAAAAAGTATCTATAATTATAAATTTAACAATATGTTGATACAATAGCGATAAATAGGACTTTTATTTAATATTATTTATGGATTAATCTTTAAGTCCTCATACTTTGCGCACTAACTTCGTCCCCAAAAACCTAAGTTAGCAAAGCTTTTCTTCTCCAATAGGTTAATAGTTAATTGCGATATTAGCAAGAATTCGCGTACTGAAAAAGTATCAAACAAAAGGAAAGTGCTTCTATTAGTAACGCAGGATTCTGCAAAGTAAGGCAAGAAGTCAACAAGCCTTTCAGGGTTTTGAACCCTGAAAGGCTTATTAACCATCATCGCTAGAATCTACTTTTCAAATTATAGATTATCAATCAATGAAAAAGAAGATTAAACCATTTTTGATGCAATTTTTCACAAAATAAAATGAGTGTTACTTTTCTTATCCCAACTTCAGACTAAATAATTATCCCGAAACTGCGGCCGGGATGGAACGGCCTGTTGGAGCTCTTTTTCTAAGATGGACGCTGAGCGCAGTCGAAGCGTCACTTCGGCTCCGCTCAGTGACCAAATTTTAGAAAAAAGCGACTAGTGACAGCCCGAAATGCCGCCCAAATAAAAATGCTATGATACCAAAAGACTGCAACCGCGAATGTCGGAATGGTCGATTCTGCCCAAAACTTGGAAGCTTTTGCTAAGCGTTTTTGAATTTGGATTTTCAAGAATTTTCCCTAAATCTTGCGTCGCGATAAAACTGCAAGAATGGCGATTGGCAAGGTCGATAATATTGATAGCACCCGTCCTACCCGACTCCATATACGACAACGGATCTTCGGTGTTTCTCACCAAAATGCGCATCCAGTTGGGACAATCGTAGATATTTTCGCCCATCGAATAAGCTTGAGACAACAATTCGGTCATCGAATATTCGGAGTAGATTTTGTCGGTTTTAAAGGCTTTTTGGAAGATCGACAACAGCTCGTCTTTTGTCATTTCTTCCTTACGTCCCTTCATACCGCCAGTTTCGATAACGATAAGATTTTCGGTCGAATTAAGTTTAAGATTTTTAGATTCCATTGTGTCTAAAAAGTCCAACAAAGCAAATGAAACGCCGAAAAGAATAACTTTTTTATCGGAGGTTTTATTTAAAATCTCGAATAAATCGTCGTGATTGTAAAGGAAATAGCCATTCTCTGTTTTGCCCGATTTTTCGATAAGATAGTTGACCATATAGATCAACGACGAATTGTCGCGCTCCAAATAACTCGGCAAAAGCCCTAAAAATATAAAGTCTTCGGGCTTTCCGATAAATTGATCGAAACTTTTGTAAATGCTTTCTTCATACAAGCCAAAATCCGCAATCCAATGTTTGGAGAGATTCATCTGCGTCGTCCCCGAACTTTGAAAATACTTTTCAGCTTGTTTTTCGATATCGAGAACTTGATGATTTTTGAACATTTCGATGGGCAAAAAAGGAATCGCTTCCAAAGTTGTCACCATTTCGGGATTGATGTTGAGATAATCTACAAACTTTTTGTAAACCTCAACATGCCAATATTGAAATCGAAAAGTCTCCAAAGCTGCTTCTAGAAAATCGGCTTCAGTTTGTATATTGAAAATGGAATTTTGCATTATTAAATTTATTCTTCAAAAGTTTTCAAATGGAATTCACCATCGAAAACGCCATAAGTAAAATAAGAAATCCAGTCGCCCAAATTGATATATTTAGCACCTTTTGGCAAGTCCAAAACCATCGGTAAATGACGATGTCCGTAGATGAAATAATCGATATCTTCGGTCTCCAATTTCTTTTTAGAATAGACAATCAAAAACTCTTTGTCTTCGCCCAAAAACGCTTTGTCCTCCTCACCAGAAATCATTTTATTCTTTTGCGACATATACAGTGCAACACGCATAGCAATGTCCGGATGCAACCATTTGAAAGCCCATTGCGCAATAGGATTGGTAAACAGTTTTTTCATCCTTTTGTAGCCTTTGTCACCAGGACCAAGTCCATCGCCGTGCGCCAACAAAAACCGTTTGCCAGCTGCCGAAAAATATTGTTTTGAAAAATAAACCGTACAACCGATTTCTTCTTCAAGATAGTTTTTCATCCACAAATCGTGGTTGCCAACAAAGAAATAAATATCAATTCCTGAATCTTTGAGCTCTGCTAATTTCCCTAAAACACGAACATAACCTTTCGGAATGACGTATTGCCACTCGTGCCAAAAATCGAACAAATCGCCCATCAAAAACAAAACCTGCGCATCTTTTTTGATGTCGTTGAGCCAACGTATAAAGCGCTCTTCTCGAATCTTACTAGATTTGGGATCTGGCGCACCAAAATGTTGGTCCGATGCAAAATAGATTTTTTTTTCTGGTGAAAGATTAATTGGCGTCATTCAGGAGTTCGAAATACGATTTTAAACTAAAATTAATTTTCTTCAGCCAACCATTCTCCGTAAGAATTTTCGGTCTCGTGAAGTTTAAGATAAGCTAATTCGATAGTGTTAGGAAGTTTATTTTTGATTTTTGCAGCGATGTCGTACAACATATTTTCGCAAGTCGGTTGGTAATCGCAAAAGATAACTTTGTGTCCTTCGTCTGCCAACTTTTGACCAAGATTTTTGTGTGGCGAAGCGCCATTTACCAAAACGGCATGATCCCAAACATCAACCACTTCTTCTTTTACAATTTTTTTAATATCACCAAAATCGACCACCATTCCGTTTTTTACATTATACAAATCATTGATAGGATTTCCTTTTACAGTAACGAAAAGCTTGTAAGAATGACCATGCATATTTTTGCATTTCCCATCATAATTATAAAGAACATGAGCGGTCTCGAAAGTGAAAATTTTTGTAATACGAATCATATTGCAAAGATAAGCATTTTTAGTTTCAAGAATATTGGAATTCTGTTGCATGAAGCACTCGAAATTTTATGAAAAATTGGGTTTTTCTAAAAGTTTAAAAATTTGTAATTTGGCGAATAATATTTAAAAGTAGAAAAGAGACATGTCAACATTAACTTTTGCAGAAAAAATCGCGCAAGCAGAAAATTTCCTTCCTATTAACGGAACGGATTATATCGAATTTTATGTAGGAAATGCTAAACAAGCAGCCCATTTTTACAAAACGGCTTTTGGGTTTCAATCTGTTGCTTATGCAGGTCCAGAAACAGGTGTTAGAGATCGCGCTTCTTATGTTTTGCAACAAGGAAAAATAAGATTAGTTTTAACAACTGGTCTTAAATCGGATTCTCCAATTAACGAACATGTTAAAAAACATGGCGACGGTGTTAAAATCTTGGCTTTATGGGTAGATGACGCTTACAAAGCTTTCGAAGAAACTACAAAAAGAGGTGGGAAACCTTATTTAGAACCAACAACCATTACAGATGAATTCGGTGAAGTGAGAATGTCTGGTATTTACACTTACGGTGAAACGGTTCACATGTTTGTAGAAAGAAAAAATTATTCTGGGCCATTCATGCCTGGTTATGAAAAATGGGAAAGCGATTACAATCCTGAAGATGTTGGTTTACTATATGTTGACCACTGCGTTGGGAATGTAGATTGGGACAGAATGCTTCCTGTTGTTAAGTGGTATGAAGATGTAATGGGATTTGTAAACATTCTTTCTTTCGACGATAAGCAAATTAATACTGAATATTCTGCATTAATGTCTAAAGTAATGTCTAATGGAAATGGTTTCGCAAAATTCCCAATTAACGAACCAGCGGAAGGAAAGAAAAAATCTCAAGTTGAAGAATATCTAGATTTCTACGAAGGTGAAGGCGTTCAGCATATTGCGGTAGCAACAAAAGATATTGTACATACCGTAACTGAACTTAAAAAGAGAGGTGTTGAATTCCTTTCTGCACCACCAGAAGCTTATTACGATATGATTCCTGAAAGAGTTGGAACAATTGACGAGGATGTTAAAAAACTTCAATCTCTAGGTATTTTGGTGGATTGTGATGAAGAAGGATATTTATTACAAATTTTCACAAAACCTGTTGAAGATCGCCCTACTCTTTTCTTCGAAATTATCGAAAGACACGGCGCTCAAAGTTTTGGAGCTGGAAACTTTAAAGCACTTTTCGAAGCCCTAGAAAGAGAGCAAGAAAAAAGAGGAAATCTTTAAAAACAAATAAAAAGCTTTGTCTTATCTATAAAATATGACAAAGCTTTTTTACAAAAAAAAAAACACTTTAATGAAAAAACTTCTTTTATTATGTTCATTAATATTTGCTACGGCTTACGTTAATGCACAGAATTACAGCACGCTAAATGACATTATCGAGAAAATCGAGAGACGAACAAAGCAGCAACAGAATGCGGTGGACTATGACATCCATAATAAAAAATTTGTTCTAGTCAAGAGCTTTGAGGATCACGATGAGCGTCACATTGTTGAATTTAATAATGATAATTCGGTGACATTAATAGAACTGTTTGATGATAAAGAAACAGGACAGACTGCGTCCAACATCTTTACTGGAGATTTTGTCAGAAAAAACAATGTCGTATCTATAAGAGCGGACAAATTGGAAGGAAAAAAAATTGGTCTCCCATTAACGTATACTTTGTATTTGATGAATGCAAAAAAAGTGTGGTATCTTAAAGATTTAACTAACGAAAGCCGCTGGATTGAAAACTCCAAGCTTGGCAAGAAAAAATAAAAATTAACAATTATGAAATCATTTGTAGATTATAGTCATGACAGTGACTTTTCTATCCATAATATTCCGTTCGGTGTAGCGGTTTTTAATAAAGAATATATCGCTTGTGCGACAAGAATCGGCGACATCGTTATCGATCTAGCAAGTCTACACGATTTTGGCTATTTTGAAAACATCAAAGGTCTAGACGAAAACGTTTTTGAAGCTTATACATTAAACGAATTTATCGAGTTGGGTAAACCAATTACTAACGATGTTCGTTTAAAAATTCAAGAATTACTGTTAGAAGGTTCTGCTTTAGCAAACGATGAAAAAACAAAAGAGGTTTGTTTCTTTGATTTGGACAAAGTGCAAATGATGATGCCTGTACACGTTCCGAATTACACGGATTTCTACAGCAGTATTCAACATGCAACCAATGTTGGGATGCTTTTCCGCGATCCAGCCAATGCCTTATTACCAAACTGGAAACATCTTCCTGTAGGTTATCATGGTCGCGCCTCTTCGATCGTTGTTTCTGGTGTTGACATCCAACGTCCAGTTGGTCAAATAAAACCACCAACTGCTGAAAAACCTTTCTTTAGTCCAAGTTTACAGTTGGATTTCGAATTAGAAATGGGATTTGTTGTGAACAAAAATACTGAACTTGGTGAGCACATTCCAATGGAAGAAACAGAAGACGCCATCTTTGGAATGATGATTTTCAACGATTGGTCAGCTAGAGATATTCAGTCTTGGGAATATGTTCCGTTAGGTCCTTTTTTAGGAAAGAATTTCGGGTCAAACATTTCACCTTGGATTGTTACGATGGAAGCATTAAATCCTTTCAGAACCGAGTCTCCAAAGCAAGATCCAGAAGTTTTAGATTATCTAAAATTCGAAGGTGACAAAAACTACGATATTAATCTTGAGGTTTATCTAAAACCTGAAAACGGTGACGATAATCTAATTAGTGCTAGCAACTACAAATTTATGTATTGGAATATGTGTCAGCAATTAGCGCATCACACTGTTAATGGTTGTAATGTTGAAGTTGGCGATATCTACGCAAGTGGAACGATTTCTGGTGAAGATCCAAAATCTTATGGATCTATGTTAGAATTAACTTGGAGAGGTCAAAATCCAATCAAACTATCAAATGGCGAGGAAAGAAAATTCGTTGAAGATAACGATACAATTACGATGAAAGCTTGGTCAGAAAAAGATGGCATTCGTGTAGGATTTGGAGAAGTAACTTCTAAAATTTTACCAGCTAGAAAGATTTAAGTTTTTTATCATTTTTAAAACCACAAAAGCAGTTTATATTTTAATCTTATTTTATGGTTTTAAATATTTCAAAAACAATGTTTTAAAACCTTTTGTGGTTCAAAAAATATGAAAACATTAACACCATCGGACCTTACAAGTCCACAACTGCAATTGGTGATGCAGTCGGCAATTGCGCCACGACCAATTGCTTTAGCAAGTACAATTAACGCAAAAGGAGAAATCAATCTTTCTCCTTTTAGCTTTTTTAATATGTTCAGTACCAAGCCGCCGATTCTCATTTTTTCGCCGAGTCGTCGCGTTCGTGACAATACCACCAAACATACGCTTCATAACTTGTTAGAAGTTCCAGAAGTTGTTATTGGCAACGTGAATTACGATATGGTACAACAAGTTTCTTTGGCGAGTACAGAATATGAAGACGGCGTTAACGAATTCGTGAAATCTGGTCTGACTATGAAGCCTGCCGAATTAGTAAAACCGCCTTTAATTGCAGAATCACCTGTTAATTTTGAGTGCAAAGTTTTGGAGATAAAATCTTTGGGCGACGTTGGAGGTTCTGGAAACTTGATTATTTGCGAAATTGTAAAAATCCATATTCAGGAGCAATTCTTGGGAGACGACGGCAATCTTGATCAAAACAAATTAGATTTGGTGGCAAGACTTGGCGCTAATTATTATTCGAGAAGTAATTTCGATAGCCTTTTTGAAGTTCCAAAACCTTTAGTAACAAAAGGCATTGGTTATGATCAATTGCCAGACGCGATTAAATCCAGCACAATTTTCACAGGAAACAATCTAGGTATGTTAGCAAACATTGAAGAACTTTCTGGAACTAATTTTTCCGGTGAAGAAGCTGTACACATCCTTGCACAAAAGCAATTACATCAAAACAAAATTACAGAAGCTTGGGAAATTTTAAAACTTGACTAAATGAAAAAATTATCAACTTTAATTTTAGCTTGTTCTACAAGTTTAATATTCGCACAAACGATTTCTGAAACCAGAATTAAGGACATTGTAGCAACACTTGCTGCCGATGATATGAAGGGCAGAAAGGTTGGAACACCCGAAAATGAAAAAGCTGCGGAATTTATTGCAGAGCAATTCAAAAAGAACAAATTAGAGTATTGCTATGGCAAATCTTATTTGGTTCCGTTTCATCATAACGATGAAATGTACTTCAATGTTTGCGCCATTAAAAAAGGAAAAACGGACAAAATAATAGCTTTCGGGGCGCATTTTGACCACATTGGCGAACGTACAACTGGCGAGGACAAAATCTATAATGGTGCTGATGACAACGCCAGCGGAACCTCTGCCGTTATTGCACTTTCCGATTATTACAAAGATCGAAATGATGATTACAGTTATATGTTTTTAGGTTTTAATGCTGAAGAAATTGGATTGGTAGGTTCTGATAATTTATCGAATAATGGAGAATTCAAAAAATATCTTCCAAATATCAAAGCACTTTTCAACTTCGAAATGATTGGTACAAAGTCAGAATTTGGAGCTAACAAAATGTTCATGACAGGTGATAATGTTTCGGATTTAAAAGATATTCTGAATCAAAATGCAGTTGGTGATTTCAAAATTGCTGGTGATCCTTATCTTGATCAAGGTCTATTTTATCGTTCTGACAATGTTGGTTTTGTTAAGAAAGACGTTGTTGCGCATTCGTTCTCAACGGTGGATATGAACCATCAAAATCATTATCATAAAGCTAATGACGATATTTCTGTTATCGATTTTAAAAACTTAACAGACTTGGTTAACAGCTTTGCCAAAACTTTAGATAAAACTTTACAAAAAGATTTTAATCCAAAATATAACGATAAGCTTGAAAAATAAAAAAATGTCACTCAAATTTGGGTGACATTTTTTGTTTTGAAATACAGAAGAATATTACTCGATCTACTTATTTTTTTTTATAACACAAATTATTTGCTGAATTTCTTAGTAAGAACGCGATTGTTATTATCCGACTTCAAGACGTAAATTCCTTTTGGAAATGTACTGGCAGGAATTAGCAATTCTGGAGAATTAACTTCTTTAGAAAAAATTAAAACACCAGACATGTTATAGATTTGGAGCTTGCCTAATCTTGATTGTGATTTTACCACAATATTCTCAACATCTGCAAAAATCTTCAAATCTTGTTTTGACAAATCTGTACTTCCAAGGAATGTGCTAGGCTTGTAGACAATTTCGAAACGAGACTCATCATTACTAACACCAGCTGATACTTGAAAGCTATAAGTTTCTTCGCTAATGTCTGTATAAGAATTGAGTAATTTGTCATGTAAATAAATCTTTTGCTCATTTTCGAAGATTCCAGTTTTCTTTATAACTCTGAAACGATGCTCACCAGAGCTAAAATATCTGGCTCCTAACTTAATCTCATCCGTATCTATAAAAATTCCTTTGCGACTTTGGATAACTTGCTTGTACAGATTATTACTTAAAGAATATAATAAATCGCTTTGGTTAGGATTAAGAATTGTTGTATCATAGATATCATTATCGTTACTTGCTAACTCGTTATATGCAATCGCAGCAGTAGTAAAAATTGCATCTGGTGTTTCTAAAGCCAACCAAAAACAATCTTTATTCGGGATTTCATTTTTAAAATATGGTGTACTTGCATTAGCAGTGGACAATCTTTGAGTGTTTTTAAAATTGAGAACATGATTACCACTTGTATTAGCGCGTACAACAAAACCTTGGCCAGGTCTAACTATGGCATCTGGAATTTTGGTTTGATCACCATTGGTAGCGGCGGTACCAGGCACTCCGACGCCAGCATCTAGATTGTAGATTGCGTAATTCTGACCTTGATAACTACTACCTTGTTGCGAATAGGCGGTATTGTTGGTATTATCCCAAAAGCGAACAAGATTAGTAATATTTTTGATACCGGATGGGTCACTTGACACGTTATCATTATACAAACTATGTAAATCTAAATTCGATGGATAAGGGTTACCTACAACATTAAAACGATTACCAGTAACACTTAAAGGAATCGACATATCGCCATTATTTGGTACTCCTGAAAATTTTGCCAACACATCATTGGTCGAAAGACCAACAGCGGAATAGCCTTTCCCTTGGGCAGATAGCGTCCCTTGCGCTACAGGTACAAAATAATCTGTAGTTGTATTATAAGCCATCACTTTACCAGCTGGGACCGAATTTGCGCTTCCATACAATGCGTACAAATCTTGATTGACCACTGGTGATGACCAAATATTGTATTGATTGGCTGGCACATGTGCTTTTCGCTGGACATTAATATTACCACTATTAACTGCATCAAAATCTTGCATTAGCAAAGCATTATTCTCCAAGGTTAATGTCCCTCCTGAATTTTGAATACCTTTTTTAGCTACCAAAACATGAGAAGCGATATTATTTGCTGTTGCTGGAAGCACCATATCTCCACTTTCTAATGATAATACATTATTGACAATGCTTGTTCCTGTAGCGGTCTTTAGGCCACTTCCAGATATTTTTAGATTCGCATAATTAGCCCCAGAAGGAGTTGTTGTTGCCACTGCATGTGTAATGGTTTGCGCGCCATTTCTAGAATATTCTACCGTGCTATTATTTTGCAAAACAATATTTTCTATATCGTTGCTAATAGAAGTATTTGCCGCACCACTAAAACCGTCTTGATCACCAGTTTTGAACAAGCCACCACCTTCAACAGTTAGCGTTTGAGTACCAATAGGACCATCGATAGTTTGGGTATTAATCCCAAACTCTCCATTATTTTTAACTATAAAACTACCTAGATTGCGTAAGCTGATAGTTCCCGAAGTGCTCCATACGTTTTTGCCTGTCACTTCAATGTTGTTATAAATCTTAGGTGCACGAATTTTTTGTTCGCCTGCATTAGCATTATTAAATTCTATAACACCACCAGTCAAATCATAAGTACCAGAGAGTCCTGGGTTGAAATCAGTTTTTTGTAAACGATATCGTCCTCCTATCATTTTGAGGGCTCCTAGATCTGTAGTAATAGGATTAACATCCGTAGCATCTGCAAAAGAACCTGTGCTGTTGTCAAGAACAATGCCTCTTCGGATTTCTAAGAATCCATTACTATTGATTCTTTTAAGTCCATTGGGTTGAAAAGTGACTAAATCATTAGAAAGCTCAACGATTACTTTTTTCGCAGATGCTGCACCAGGAAGTCCATTACCCGAACTTTGATCATTACGACCAATATACTTATAAGTAGCATCACCAGAAAACACTCTTGTTGCTGTTGTCCCTCCAATCTGAATATTTCCACTGTAAGCGCCTGCATTTGTAATCCCTTGCAGTGAAGTAATAATTAAAGTTCCGCCTGATTTTAATTCAAAACTTTGTGAAGTTTGATTTGGTATTCTAGAAATATTATTTGCCGTTGAACCTCTTACTCCAAAATCTAAAGAGCCACCATTTAAAACACTAACTTTGGTATTAGTCCCAACTTGCCAATCACTCTTTAATTGCACATTGGCATTGGCATTAATATTAAAAAAGAAGTTTTGTAAATCATTATTTATGGTATTTGCGTTAGAAGAAATAGTTTGAACCGCATTGCTTGGGTTACCAACAAAATTGAAATTAATGTTTGGATTACCCGCGTTTGTATTAACTAAATAGGAGATTACTGTGCCTGTATTAGATTTCGTAAAATTACCACCTAGATTAACTGTTGAAGTATTGGGGTCAGAAGTATTATTACTCATATTGAACAAACCACCGGCAAGATCAAAATTACCTTTAATATTTAAAATAGCAGTTTTATTTCCTGCTTTCGCGAGAAGAATAAAGCTTCCTGAATCTTTTTTGATGAAATTCCGATTAACTGTTAGCGATTTTGATCCATTGTCTGTTTGCATTTGGGTAACACCAGTACCACTAATAGTTAGGTCTCGTCCAACTATTATCTCGCCACCATTGAGGGACATTTCACTTGTACTAGATGCACTATTTTCTATACTAAGGTCATTATGTGTAATTTGATAGTTACCGATTGGAAAAACATGTCCCCAATTATGATTCGTTTTTATTGTTAAATTTCCAAATTTTGCAGACACAGAAGCATAAACATTATTTGAAATATCTGTCGGATTAGTAAACAACGGATTATTATTCCATTTTGTAATTATAACATTTGAGTTTTCATGAAAAACTTCTACACCACCCCATAAATTTGGATTGGCTTCAGTAATAAGTAGATTCGCATTATTTTCGACCTCAAATAATGCAGTAGAATTGATACTTGTAATAGAAGCTGTGTTACTAAAACTAAGACTAGAACCAGATCGAACAATAAGTTGACTATTAGCGTTTAAAGTAATTTTTCCAGAAATGGTCAAATTACCAGAAATTATTTCCAAAGTCTTACCAGATGCAATCCCTAAACCAGTAGTATTACCAGCTGAATTTATACTTGCTGATGTGTTAATATAGATATTATTATACAGTCTTCCTCCAGCGACATCAATATAACCTCCGCTTTCTAAAAAAATATTTTCTGGCGTCCAAGGTGCGGCTTGTGGAGATACTGACGCAGTCTGCCATCCACTGTTTCCGTAGACTTGCCAATTGTTGGGAGAGTTAAAAAAAATTGAAGCTGTGGAATTGGGCACGGTTCTAAAATCGCCATTCTGAGGTGTAGCTATCGCTTTATAATATGTTCTAGTAAAATTTTTAAAATCCCCAAAATACTGGTTAACCGAAAAATAATCAATGGATTTCTGAAAATTATTGGAAAATGATTTCTTCTTTAGATCGCTAAAAGAGTCTTGCTGAGCGTTTACAGCTTTGTCATTTTCTATTGATTTTAATTCTCTGAAAGCGCCTTGAATATTGAGCCAAGGCAATAGTATACACAAGGCTAACAAATAGGCAAATGCTCTATTGTTAATAGAAATAGTTTTCATCGTGTTGGTAGTTTTTAGTTTGATTAAACTTAATATATATTCAATCAACACGAAAATTAAAATTAAAAAAAAACTAAAAATACTTGTTTTCGGTGACAAATATTATACTTACAATCAATTTAACGTAATATAATATTCAGTATTTACTTTTAAGATGTACTAGTCTTCGCCTCATTAATCTTTCTAACTTTTGCGTGAGGGATCGACGTGGAAATCCTTTGGGTTGGCGCGAGGCGGCGGAGCGAAGCGGAGCCGTCCGAGCGTCAACCTCAAAGATTGAAACAAAGAGCCCGACCCGAGGATTTTGCGCAACGGAAAACCTCATAGGTTTCTGAAACCTATGAGGTCCGCCTTGGCAAAAAATACGAGGGACACGCCCAAACAAAAATATGCGATAATGTCTTTAACAAAAAAAGCCGACTTCCTAGGAAGTCGGCTTGTATTAAGAAGCTCTAAAAATTATTCTTTAATAACTTTAGTCGCTTTTACTTCACCGTTAGAATACTTGATGTTTACGATATAAACACCTTTATTCAAATGTGATAAGTTAAGCTCTGCTGCTGGCTTAAGCTCTGCAACTGTTCTTCCAGAGATATCAGAAACGATTACAGAAGTCGCATCTTTAACATCAGAAATCTTTAACACATCTTTGAATGGGTTAGGATATACTGTTACATTTGACTTGTTGATATCATTAACAGCTAAGTAATTCACATAATCTATCGTGTAATCTTCAACTTGTCCATTGTTAATATCACTACATGCAGTTGCTAAAGCATTATGGATAGCTGTTCCACAGAAGTTGTACTTAACACGCATTCTTTTTTGTCCTAATGCCACGCCTGCAGGCACCGCAAGATCCCCAGTTAATGTTACAATATTTGCTGCACTCACAGTAGTTGTTCTCTTCATAGTAGCTGTTGTATTGAAGTAAGCTTCTCCAACATCATCAAAATCTCCATCATTATTCCAGTCAATATATATTGATGTAGCCCAGCCATTGCCTGTAATACCAATCGCGTCTAGAGAAAAAGGTATAGATGTAAGATTATTTTTAACCGTTAACATTGTACTTACAAAACTTTCGTGTGGAGCAAATTGGCCAACAGTAGTAGCCGTAGCATCTGATGTATTAGTAGTCCCATTAAAAGTTAATGACTTAATAGGCGCTGTCTGCGTCGGAGCTGTAGAAATCATTGGTCCACAATATGGTGCCAAAGGATTCGCACCTGTAGTAAATGTTGTTTCTGTACAACCTGCAGCATTTCCTAAACCATTACCAGGAGTTACAGTTGCATAAATTTTTGTATTTGCAGGTAAAACACTAGATGATGCTGGTGTATAAGAATTAGTGGTTGTTACGGTAGACAGAATATCAGACGCACCTGGAGTTGACCCTAAATTTAAAGTATAAGACTGCGCTTGTGCCGTTGCTGTCCAAGAAAGTGTTGGTCTAACAGAAACCCCTGAAGTAGCATCTGCAGGACTCGTTAACGATGTACATGCAGGGATAGCTGTAGCCTCCTGTCTAATAACTACTTTATCTAAAAATACATAAAAATCGTCAGCAGCTCCCGCAATTTTAGACTGGACTCTTAATTTGAAATTACCAGTAATATTTGCCGATTCTGGTATTTGAGCAGAATAAGCATAACACGTTACGCCGGCACCAGGTAGGGTGTAGGTTGCCCCGAATGGTACATAAGTAGTTCCTCCATCAGTCGAGTACGCTACAGTCACAGTACCATTTGCTGATCCAGACGCATCATATGGCGCAGTGGAAACTGTAAATGAAACATCTATTTTCTTTCCATTAGCTGTCATTGAAGCCGGTTTGGTGTAGACAAGGTTTGATGTGTTGCTTGTAGCACCTGTATAGATGTTAGATCCTATTGCAACAGTACCATCACAACCAGCTAAATATAAGCCAGGCTGAAAGCCCCCAGTATAGGCAAAGCCATTAGTTTGATAAGATGAACTCTCAAAACTTTCTGTAACAAAAATTTGAGCATTTGCACTCATTCCTAAGGCCACAAGACCCGAAAGTAAAATTTTCTTCATAATTATTTAATTTAAATTGTACTGACAAAAATATACTTTAAGACAACAAAAGCAAATATTAATTAATACAAATCATTAACAAATATTAAAAAATTCAATATAAATCAATGATACTCGCATTTTAACATTTATTAAAAAAAAATTAAATAATATAAAATCTATAATGAAAACACAAAACAGATAAATAATTCTTAATAAACATAAAATTATACAAAAAATATCTTACTCATTTTCATAACTTATATCCCAAAACACATTTAAGAAGATTTCGTGATTCATAAAAACAGCATCCAACCCGAATTTGCCCTTCTGTGATCTATTTTTTCAACAAAAACACACACAACAAAACAATCATCAAGTGCAATACATGACATTACAAATCGAAAATGTATTTTTACCAAAATAAAGTCAATACATCTAACAGTTAAGACACGGTCAAAGGATTGTCAAACCAATATCAAAGTCTTTACAAATGAAGAAAATCCCAACAAATACATCGCCGAGACGATCAAAATAAAGAAAACAAATCTCGATTCTAAAACCAAAAAGACAAATATCAGCAACAAAAAAAAGCCGACTTCCAAGGAAGTCGGCTCATATTTAAATAATCTAAGAAAAATTATTCTTTAATAACTTTAGTTGATTTTACCTCACCGTTAGAATATTTAATGTTTACGATATAAACACCTTTATTCAAATGTGATAAGTTAAGCTCTGCAGCTGGCTTAAGCTCCGCAACCATTCTTCCTGAAAGATCAGAAACAATTACAGATGCTGCATCTTTAACATCAGAAATCTTTAACACATCTTTGAAAGGATTAGGATATACTGACAGATTAGCTTTGTTTATGTCGTTAACAGCCAAAGTACCTGGCTGTACAACTTTAATAGTATAATCTTCCGCTTGGCCATAAGTCACACCTGTATTACTACAAGCATTTGACATGTTAGCTAAAGCCGAAGCTGATGGCGCCGAAGCAGCACCATATACCGCCTTTATTCTCATACGCGTATTACCTAAAGCAGCGTTAGCAGGCACAACAAAATCTGTCGTGACAATCTTAGATGCATCTATTCCGTTACTACCTGGATTAGCAAAGTAAGGAGCTGCTGTAAAATATTTTTCTCCAGCATCATCAAAATCTCCATCTTGATTCCAATCTACAAATACAGTATAATAATGCTTAAGACCCGTAGAATTTGAGTTTACACTAATAGTAGATGTAGCACCTTGTTCTACTGAGAATACTTTCGATACAAAATTCTCATGTCCTTGTGCTGTTGTCGCAGCTGTTGAGCTGTTTTCTGTATTATATTTAAAGTTCACATATGTAATAGGCTCCACTGTGTAACCTCCTACAGCACCACAATATGGATTAAGAGATGCCATAGTTTTAAATGATCTCACTTCACAATTAGCAGCAGAACCATCAGCATTCTTTGGTACAATCTTCCAATAATAAGTTGTGTCAGCAGTAGTGCCAGTAATATTAATAACTGTTGCAGTTGCCGTAGCAGTACCTAAAAGTTGTAAACTACTTGCACTAGCTCCTAAATATACATCATAACCCGTTACGGTACCAGCTGGCTTAGTCCACTTAAGCGGTGTCGTGCCGTAAATGATATCTGTAGCTTCATTAATTGGACTAACCAAAGGTGCACAATCTGGCATTACTGGCGCTTTCGTTGTAAACGAAAACTCTGTACAAGCTGTAGCCTCTCCAATTGCATTCTTAGAAACAACTCTCCAATAATAAGTCGTTAATGGCGTTAAACCAGTAAGAGCTACCGAGGTTGACGTAACATTCTTATATAAAGTAGTCGGATTAGGCGTAGTCCCCATATAAACATCATAACTATCAGCAGAAGCACCAGCTCCAGCCGTCCAAGATAATGTAGGATTAACTGCAACACCAGTACTAGCATTAGCAGGCGCTGTAAGTGTCGGACAATTAGGTGCCACAGTATCAGGTGATTTAACAACAACATCATCAATCAAGATAAAATCCATGTCTGTTGAATTATGGTGTCTAAATGCAACATACACAACCTGACCAGCTAAACTACTAAGATCCAATGTTCGAGTATATTGAGTTCCTAGATTGGCAGGATCATCATAGGTCTCAGAAAACGTAACTGGTGATGCACTTAATGCGGCAATCGTTTTATCAGTCGCAGCATATACTGAGTAATGCTCTTTATCCCAACTTTCTGCAGCCGCTCTTACAGTCCACTTTAAGGTTACTGTACCTGTTACATTAGTTAAGTCAATCGCCGGTGTAACAGCCCAGTTATCGGGTGTTAAAGGATTTGTTTGCCAAGATCTAGAAATTAACCCAAAAGGTGTTGCAGGATTACCAGAACTATCATTAATCACAAATGTATCACCCCAATTTTTGCCGTCGCCGTCAGCGTCATAACGCGTCCAGTCAGTAATCTTTGAGTCGTTAAAATCGGCAGAGAAATACGTTTGCGCGTTCGCTCCCAGTCCTAGCGCTAGAAAGCTAGAAAGTAAAATTTTCTTCATAAAAATATAAATTAAGTTATCGCCTCTAAAATATCATTTTAATAACAATAACCAAATATTTATTAATTGAGAAATACCAATACACCACAAAAAACCACCTTACAACAACCTAAAATAAAGATATTAACAATTTTATAAAAACAAAATAATAATATTAAATCTATATAAATAAAATATTATTAGTGAAAATATCTCAAAAACGTAACATCTAAAGTGAAACAATCTGCTGGTTTTATGGCTTAATTTTTAAATTTTACCAAAAATTCAAGGCAAAAGCTAGCTTTTAAAAATTTCGAAAGTTTTTATGCAAAATTTCCATAAAAAACACCCATCCTAAAATCTGGATTAGTGTTTGACTTTCTGCGCAGAATCTCGCGTGAGGGATCGACGTGGAAATCCTTTGGCTTGGAGTGAGGCGGCGGAGCGTAGCGGAGCCGTCCGAGCGACAAACCAAAGATTGCAACAAAGAGCCCGACCCGAGGATTTTGAGAAAAGAAAAGCCTCATAGGTTTCTAAGAACCTATGAGGCTTTAGCCAGGCAAAATATGAGGGGCACGCCCAAATATTTTTAACCGAGATTTATGCTTTAATTTAGGAAAACTTCGTAATTGTTGACATCGTGGATAATGCTGAGCAATTCGTCGTTAATCTTGATGCGATGCTGCATAGACACCAATTCTATAACGCTATTATCTTCGGGATTTTTGACGCAGAAGCTTAACTTTTGGTCACCATAATCGTGTCCTAAAAACGAATTTTTGAAAAAGTCAATATCGGTCTGACGAAGACTGTCGAGACTCACAACCACGGACATACTTTTTGCAAACTTGTCGAAAGCTTCCTTCAATTCGATAACGTCATTAACATTAACGAAAACTCGACCGTCTTTAACTTGCGCAAATTTTATCTTTAAAATAACAAAACGTTGAACTTCTAACTTTTCTTTCAACTTCATATAATCGCGGTCGCCCAAACGGAAAGAATACGATCCGGTGTAATCTTCCAACGTGACAAACGCAACCTTCTCTCCACTTCTAAAACCTTCCTGCACACGATATTCGGTAATTAATCCGGCAACTGAATACTCTTTGCCCGTATCTTTATCACGGTTGCGCCAATCTTTTTTGTCTTGTTCTGGCTTTGCCAATTTTGGAAAAACATTGTCTTTAAAATAATCCAACTCATCCAAATTAAAGAAGTTAAAACTTCCTTTTGGTTCAGCATTTTTCGTTGAAGCTTCCACCAATTCGGATTCGCCATCGTGGTCTTCAACATCGATTTCAAAATCGATTTCTTCAACCTCATCTTTGTCATCTTCTGCGGTCAACAAAGCTAGGTTTTCTTGCGGAACATCGTCATTTTGACTTTCCAACACTGCTTTTTTCGACAACACACCTTGGATAAACCGAAACTGATATTTGAATTCGTCCAACGGATGCGCCGACAGATAGAATCCAATGCTTTCTTTTTCCTTATTTAGTGTGTGCATATTTGGCCATTCCGCACAAGGCAAAAGCTTTGGCTGTTCTATTTTAACCTCATCTGCAAAATCTGCAAACAAGGAATTTTCCATTTCATTTTGGCTTTCTTGGAAGCTTTGTCCGTAACGCAACAACTTTTCAAGATTGGTTTTTCCGACTTGGTCAATATCAAAATATTGTCCACGATGGTAATTATCAACACCATCAAAAGCACCTGCAATTACCAAACTTTCCGCCACTCTTTTGTTAACTTGTGATGCTGGTACACGCTCGAAAAAGTCATATATATTTTTGAATTTCCCTTCTTGTCGAGTAGCACGAATCGCTTCACTTGGACCTTCTCCAATTCCCTTAATTGCACCTAGACCAAAACGAATTTGCCCTTTTTCGTTTACCGCAAATTTGTATTGCGATTCGTTAACATCTGGCCCCAAAACATCAACGCCCATCGCCTTACAATCTTCCATAAACATGGTGATTTGCTCGGTATTGTTAATGTTATTACTCATTACACTCGCCATATATTCGGCGGGATAATTGGCTTTTAGATAAGCGGTTTGATAAGCAATAAAAGCATAACAAGTCGAGTGCGATTTATTAAAAGCGTATTCTGCAAAGGCTTTCCAGTCATTCCAAATTTTCTCCAAAGGTCCTTCATCAAGATTATTCTTGCGTCCACCTTCGATAAATTTTGGATACATCTTATTAAGAACATCGATTTGTTTTTTACCCATCGCCTTTCTCAAAGTATCGGCTTCACCTTTGGTAAAATTCGCCAACTTCTGTGACAACAACATTACCTGCTCTTGGTAAACGGTAATTCCGTAAGTTTCCTTTAGGTATTCTTCAGTTTCGGGCAAATCATAAACAATCTCCTCAATGCCGTGTTTACGATTAATAAAGTTTGGGATATATTTAATAGGACCTGGGCGATACAAGGCGTTCATTGCAATAAGATCGGCAAAAACTGTAGGTTTCAGCTCGCGCATATATTTTTGCATCCCTGGACTTTCATATTGGAAAATCCCAATCGTTCGACCTTCTTTAAAGAGTTGATAAGTTTTAACATCATCCAACGGAATCAAATCTGGATCGATATCGATATCATAACGTTGTTTCACCAATTTAAGAGCATCTTTAATAATCGTCAAGGTACGAAGTCCCAAGAAGTCCATCTTCAAAAGTCCCGCACTTTCCGCAACGGAGTTATCAAACTGAGACACTAAAATATCAGCATCTTTCGCTGCAATCGTCACTGGCACAAGGTTGCTAACATCTTCTGGCGTAATAATTACCCCACAAGCGTGAATCCCCGTGTTACGAACGCAACCTTCCATTTTCTTGGCACTCGCCAAAACTTGGTAACGATCATCATTTGGATCATCCAAAACCATTTTCATCTCGTCCACCAAAAGTTGTTCTTCTGGTTTCAGTTTATCATATTTTGAAAGGGCTTTTGCAATGTTCATCCCTGGTGTCGACGGAATTAATTTTGCAATATTATTGGTATCTGGTATTGGTAAATCCAAAACTCTCCCGGCATCTTTAATCGCAGACTTCCCTCCCAAAATGGAATACGTGATAATCTGTGCAACCTGCGTTTTACCATACTTTTCAACAACCCATTTGATAATTTTATCACGACCTTCATCATCAAAGTCAATATCAATATCGGGCATCGAAACCCTTTCTGGATTTAGGAAACGTTCAAAAAGCAAATCATATTTAATAGGATCAACATTCGTAATTCCGATGCAATAAGCCACGGCTGAACCTGCCGCTGAACCACGACCTGGACCAACCCAAACGCCCATATTTCGGGCTTCGTTACAGAAATCTTGTACAATCAAAAAGTAACCCGGATAACCTGTATTCGCGATAACATCCAACTCGAAATCAAGACGTTCTTTAATCTCATCGGTGATACCTGTTTCGACATAACGTTTTTTAGCCCCTTCATAAGTTAAATGCGTTAAATACGCCATCTCACCACGTTTGCCGCCATCTACATCATCTTCAGCATGGATAAACTGCTCGGGAATATCAAACTTCGGAAGCAAAACATCACGCTTCAATCGATAAGGCTTGAACTTCGCTAAAAAATCTTCGTAAGCTTCAAAAGCATCTGGATAAGCCATAAATGCTTTTTTGACATCGTCGCTATTTTTGATGTAATATTCTTGTGTGCTAAGACCTTTTCTTTTTCCAAAACCCTTACCAACAGGCGTTGACAACTTTTCGCCATCTTTGATACACATCAAAATATCTTGGATATTCGCATCTTCTTTGTTGGTGTAATATGTTTCGTTTTGAGCTAAAATTTTAACCTCATATTTTTCTGCTAATTGTAAAAGAACTTCGTTAAGATGTTCTTCTTCGGGTAATTCGTGGTTCTGAAGCTGCACATAAAAATCATCTCCAAACTCTTCTTTCCACCATTTGAAAAGTTCCTCCCCTTTTTGTTCTCCAATGTTAAGAATCGCATCAGGAATATCACCATTAATCCCCGAAGTTAATGCGATAACACCTTCTTTGTATTGCGCAATCAGCTCACGACTAATTCTTGGAACTCCGAAATAAAAACCTTTAACAAAGCCAATACTCGATAATTTTGCTAGATTTTTATAACCTTCAAAGTCCTTTGCTAGAAGCACGACTTGTGTTCTTTTATCAGGATCATCTTTTGTAAATTGTTTTTGCTCGTAACGGTCAGAGATAAAAAACTCACAACCCAAAACTGGCATTAATGGTTCTTTCGGAGGTTCGGCTTCATTAAATTCTTCTCCTTTTTCTTCCGCCTCTTGCTTTTTTTCAAGATAAGATTTGTAAGCTTTTTCGCGAGCACCATTAACATCCTCCATCGCCGAAACGAATTTGAAAGCGCCCATCATATTCCCAATATCGACCATACCAACTGCTGGAAAATCGTTATCGACCGCTTTTTTAATCAAATCATTGATACTTGACGACGCCTGTAATGTGGAATAAACACTGTGGTTATCAAAATGGAAATACTTGCCAAGGTCAATCTCGTCAAGATTTCCAAAATCTTTTTTCTTGTTTTTATTATTGAATCCAGCAACCTGACGACGAATAACAATATCGAAAGGCGCAATTGGATTAGGATGTAATTCTTGATAAAGCCGAAGTTGGTCTTCAGAAATTTTAAGTAAATCCGCAGGAATAATGCCAATTCTCATCATTTCGAAAAAAACTTGCGCCGTCGCATTAACGTCCGCCGCCGCATTATGCGCTTCATCGAAACTTGTACCGTATAATTTCTCATACAACTCACCCAGTTTTGGAGATTTGTAACGACCGTTTCGTCCACCGCCTAACTTACAAAAATCGGTTCCCAAATGCATCGTATCAGCCTGTGGAAGCGCCTGCAATTTGTCCTCGATTTCTTTACGGTAAAACTCAGCGCCAACAATATTGTAATCGAATTCCACATTATGTCCAGCACCAACTTTCGACCTTTCCAAAACCGCTTTGAATTCTTCTAAAACTTCCTTCAAATCTCGACCTTCTTCTTGCGCCATTTTGGTAGAAATCCCGTGAATTCTTGTCGCATTAAACGGAATATCATAACCTTCTGGCTTTATAATATAGTCTTGATTTTCAATAAGATTACCTTCTTCATCATGCAACTGCCAAGCAATCTGCACCATACGCGGCCAGTTGTCCGAGTCTGATAAAGGGGCATTAAAATTCTTTGGTAAACCAGTGGTTTCGGTATCGAAAACTAAGTACATTAATTTGAAATTTTTGCGCTAATTGAGTGTAAAGTTAAGACATAATTCGTCAGAAAAAAAGTAGCAAAAATTTGATTTTATAAAAAAAATATAAAAGTGTTAATCATGGTTAAATATCACTTAAGTTTTAGTTTTAAATTTAATTTTAACAAAAAATATTGCGTGAAAAAAATTCTACTTTTTTGTTTATTACTAAGTTTTATAATTCACAAAGCACAAAACATTTTCGGAACTATTAAGCTCAATAATTATCCAGTTGCTGGTGCTTTAATCATAAACCTGTCGAACGAGCGACGCACAACATCGACTGCAGTTGGTTTTTACAGTATAAATGCTAAAATTGGTGATAAAATAAGAATTGTTCGCGAAGGCTATGAGAATATTAATTTCTACGTTCAGGAGTTGAATACATCTTATGATTTTAATCTCAACCCAATACCAAAAGAAATTGAAGAAGTCGTGATTACTGCTACTCCAACTGGGGATTTAACCAAAGACAGCGAAGCTTTTGGACGAAGTTTAAAAGATAGACGTGTGAATGATGGTATCCGAAAAACTATGAAACTTAGATCCGAATTCTATGTTCAAAGCTTAAGAAAACCTGGCGATTTTGTACAACCAGTTGGAAAAGGAATCCCTGTAATGCAGGAAATCGACAACAAATGGACGCTTCCCGATTGTGTCGAATGGTTACACAGCGAACTAACCGACGAATACTTTGCGGAATTCGGTCTCGAAAGTCAAGACGTTAACAGGTTTTTATCATTTTCATTAATGACTATGGACAAAAAAACTTACGCTGAAATCCTAAAATACGGTTATATAAGTCCTTTTAACATGGGACAAATAAAGCAAATTTTCGAAAAAACAATTTTAACTTTTAAGAAAAATCCAACACAAAAAAAGCCTTAGACCCCGCCAATACTAAGAGAATCTTGTCTTTTCTTTTCAGCTTTTTCTATTAAAACCTGAGCCGCAACCTGATCGCGATTATCTTGCTCTTTAAGAATTTTGTCAAGTTCCGGCTGGATAACTTTAGTAATAGCATCCACCGACATGTCGTTAGCCTTTGGATCGTCCATCAAGTTATACCAAGGCTTTCTTCCGCCCCATTTGTAATCGCCATAAACATAGACTGGCGTCCCATTAGCACGAACTGTCGCGCCACCTTTGTTGAGAATCCAAGTGTCTGCAAAGCTGTACATCCATTTGGCATCTTCCTCTAACATCCTAAGACAAGAATGCGACGCAGGATAACCTGGCATTTCATATTGATGCCAACCAATACCTTGGAAGTTGCTGATGTTAAAATTCCATCTTAGTTTCCACTCATCGCTAACCGTCGAAATCGAAACTTCTTTTTTCCAATTTGCAAAATGTAAGCCTCTATCTGTT
>JAEXRP010000105.1:0-35537 GCA_023440705.1 Bacteroidota bacterium | reverse complement strand
CATAAGCTGTACCCGTTGGCTCGTCTGTCTCATTGATAAATGCAACATTAACGCCCTCATCATCGAGGTTTCGAATAACTTGCTGTCCGTAAGGATCCATCCCGACACAACTCACCAAATAGACATTGGCACCAAGTCTTGCCGTAGCTATCGCTTGGTTTGCGCCTTTCCCTCCAAGAAAACTCTTGGATTCGGATGCCAAAATAGTATCATTAGCTTGAGGAATTTTGGAAGTTTCTAAAACAAAATCTATTGAAGAACTTCCAACAACAACTATCAAAGGATGTTTTTGTGTTACTTTTATCATGCTTTAACGTTTATTGAATTTCTATAAATTCGGTAATAAATTTAACAGGTTGCTTATCTTTATTATATCCAATGTACGACGCGTAAAAACCTTCACCATAACCAGCTTCGAAAGCTAAAAGATTATTCGCTTCTTCTTGATAAGGTTTCATCATTGCAAATTGATCGATTGCACCATTGCTATCATAAAAATAACTATGGAAAAACTCTTCATAAAGTCCCATGAAATCGGCACCTTTCTTTTTGAAAAGCTCTTGCTCGTAATCATTAACTTTTTTCTGTGTGTCAAAATCCATCAATCCTGCCATTCCTGATTCTACTGGAAAACCAAAAATTTCGCCATCTTCCAAATCTTCTAGTTTTTGATCATCGCACAAAGCCATCACCCAAGTGTCAACTTTGTCATCTGCGAAGACAATCTCCGAATATGCAATGCAATTACTACTCGCTTCTTTATGTATCGTCACTGGAAAATCGCCTTTCGGAAATAATTGGTTAAAAGCAGTCTTATCTGGCGTTACCACCGGATCGCAAGCCACCAATCTTCCTGACGAAATATGTAAAGAACCCGCCTCAAAGCTTTCTAGAAGCGGATTTTCTACATGTGATTTTGAAAATAATTTCGTGATATTTTCTATATGATTCATTCTTGTGAAAGTAAAGAATAATTCTTAAGTATTATAATGTTTTTAATTTTTCTTCTAAAATTGCAATCTTATCCATCGCGTCGCGTTGTTTTTTAAGCTCGTTATCAACAACTTGTTGTGGCGCACCAGCCATGAATTTTTCGTTTGACAATTTCTTCTCAACAGAGATTAAGAAACCTTTTAAATATTTAATTTCTTCCTCCGTTTTTTCTTTTTCTTCGCCTAAGTCTAAGTTTTCACTTAACGGAATCGCACATTCAGTCGCACCAACTAAGAAACTAAAACTAGGTTTATCCGTTTTTTGACCAAAATGAATCTCTTGCAAATTAGCCAATTTTAAAATCACAGCTTGATTTGCAAACGCTGTGGCATTGGTGAAAATTTCAACTTCTTCTCTTGGCGAAATTCCCTTTGATTGTCTATAATTTCTAACACCAGAAATTACTTCTTTAGCAAAATCAAAATTAGAAATTAAAGTTTCATCAAAACCATCAACTTTCTTTTGTTGTGTAATAATCAATGCTTCTTCAATATTTCTATCGCTGATGATATGCCAAATTTCTTCTGATAAAAACGGCATAAATGGATGCAACAACTTCATTAATTCTTCAAAATAAGAAATTGTTTTATCATAAACTTCTTGACTAATCGCTTCACCATAGTTTGGCTTCACAGCTTCCAAATACCAAGAGCAGAAATCATCCCAAATCAACTTGTACAACACGTGAAGCGCATCCGAAATACGGAATTTTGAGAAATGATCTTCCATTTCTAAAATGCTTTTCGCTAATTGCTGCTCAAACCAATTAATTGCTTGCGTATCGGCATCATTTGCTTTTACATTAGCATCTTTCGTCCAAGTTTGTGTAAGCTTAAATGCGTTCCAAATTTTAGTCGCGAAATTACGTCCTTGCAACATCAAATCTTCGTCAAACAACAAATCGTTACCCGCCGCAGAACTTAACAAAATCCCAACACGAACGCCATCTGCACCATATTTATCAATTAATTCGATTGGATCTGGAGAATTCCCTAGAGATTTTGACATCTTACGTCGTTGCTTATCACGAACAATTCCTGTGAAATAAACATTCTTAAACGGAATTTCCTTTCTATATTCTAGACCTGCCATCACCATTCTCGCAACCCAGAAGAAAATAATATCTGGACCCGTCACCAAATCCGAAGTCGGATAATAGTAATTGATGGCTTTATTATTTGGTTCTAAAATGCCTTCGAAAACGGAAATCGGCCACAACCACGATGAAAACCAAGTATCCAACGCATCTTCATCTTGTCGTAAATCCTCAGTTGTCAGTTGTTGGTTGTTAGTTTTTTGTTTTGCTAAAACTAAGGCTTCGTCAATATTTTCTGCAACGACAAAGTCATTTTCCCCTGTTCCGAAATAGAAAGCTGGAATCTGTTGTCCCCACCAAAGTTGACGAGAAATATTCCAATCGTGAACATTCTCCATCCAGCGACGATAAGTGTTTTTAAACTTTTCAGGATAAAACTTAACCTCATCATCCATCACAACATCCAAAGCTGGTTTTGCTAATGTTGCCATTTTTAGGAACCATTGTACAGAAATTTTAGGCTCGATAACTGCGCCTGTTCTTTCTGAAGTTCCCACTTTATTAGTATAATCTTCCGCCTTTAACAAAAGATCTTTTTCATCAAGTTCTTTTACGATTTCTTTTCTAACAACAAATCTATTTTTGCCAGCATAATGCAATCCATTTTCGTTAAGATTAGCATCATTATCCATAGAATCGATGATTGGCAAATCATGCTTTTTACCAATTTCGTAGTCGTTAAGATCATGTGCTGGGGTAATCTTCAAAGCACCAGTCCCGAATTCGATATCTACATACTCATCTTCGATAACAGGAATTTCGCGATTAACGATTGGTACAATCAATTTTTTCCCTTTTAAAGCTTGGTAACGCTCATCATTAGGATTAACACAAACTGCAACGTCTCCAAAAATAGTTTCTGGACGCGTCGTTGCAACTGTCACGAAATCTTCTGATCCTTGGATTTTATATTTAAGATAAAATAATTTCCCTTGTTGTTCTTTAAAGATAACTTCTTCATCCGAGATGTTTGTTTTCGCCTCGGGATCCCAGTTGATCATTTTGTAACCTCTGTAGATTAATCCTTTATTATAAAGATCAACAAAAACTTTAATAACCGATTTTGACAAATTATCCTCCATCGTGAATCTCGTACGATCCCAATCGCAAGAACATCCTAATTTTTTAAGCTGCTCCAAAATTGTCCCACCATATTGGTGTGTCCAATCCCAAGCATGTTTTAAGAATTCTTCTCTTCCGATATCTGTTTTAGAAATTCCTTGCTCTTTTAGTTTGGCAACAACTTTAGCCTCGGTTGCGATAGATGCATGGTCTGTACCAGGCACCCAACATGCGTTGAAACCTTGCATTCTTGCGCGTCGCACCAACACATCCTGAATTGTATTGTTCAACATGTGTCCCATGTGAAGAATTCCCGTTACATTCGGTGGTGGAATTACAATGGTGTAAGGTGGTCTATCATCTGGTGTCGAATGAAAATATTTGTTATCTAACCAGTAGTTATACCATTTTTGTTCTGTCTCTTGAGGATTATATTTGTCTGCAATCTGCATTATTAATAATTTTTTGGCTTATTATTTGCAAAAATAAGATAAACAAAATTATTTATAGATATATTTAAATTTATTTATAACTTTGATTCTTAGTATTTTCAAGAATTTTAACTAACAAAATAGAAAAACAATATGAAAAAGACACTTTTAGGAATGGTTGCTGTTTTAGGTTTCGGGCTTGCTTCTGCACAATCAATTTCTTTTGATAAAACAGTTTTTGATTACGGAAAAGTAACTGCAGGTAGTGATGGTCACAGATACTTCACTGTAAAAAACACTGGAGACAAGCCTCTTATCCTAACAGAAGTAAAACCAGCTTGTGGATGTACAACTCCTGAGTGGAGCAAGGATCCAATTTTACCAGGAAAATCTGCTCAAATTAAAGTAGGATATAATACGAACTTGACAGGTGCTTTTAGCAAGCCAATCGAAGTATTTTCGAATGACCCAAAAAATCCTAGATCTGTATTAACTATTAAAGGTGAAGTTGGTGCTGCAGCTACACAACAAGTGCAAACTTTACAAGCAACTCCAGCTTCTATGAAGTCTGAAATAGTAAAAGAAGCTTCTCCTGCACAATCTAAAAAAGCAGCAAGAACACAACAAGTACAACCTGCTGCAACAGTTAAAATGGAAGAAGTTACGAAATAATATTTTTCAGCTAAATACTTTCAAACCGCTTATACAAGCGGTTTTTTTTGTTATATTTACATAAAAACCGAATATGAAATCTATATCAACAAAAGACTTTTTAGCTAGTAAAAAAGATTTTAAAATCGCTGATCACAAGACCGATTATAAAGCAGATATCCCAAAAGAAGAAGGAGAAAAACTTCTTAATTCTGAAAAAGAAAAACTTTACGATTTACAAGAAAAACTATATGCCGACAGCAGCCAATCTCTACTCATCGTTATCCAAGCTATGGATGCAGCAGGTAAAGACAGCTTGATAGAACATGTTTTCGGAGGGGTTAATCCGCAAGGTTGCGAAGTCACAAGTTTTAAAACACCAAGTTCTAAAGAATACGATCACGACTTCTTGTGGAGACATTATCTGGCGGTTCCGGCGAAAGGAAAAATCGGAATTTTCAATCGCTCTCAATACGAAAGTGTTTTGGTGTGTAAAGTTCATCCAGAATACAATCTTAAGGAACGGGTTTGGGACGATGTTAAAGATTTTGACAAAAAATTCTGGGACAATCGCTACGAAAGTATCCGAAATTTTGAAAAACATCTTGCTAATAACGGAACAAGAATTATTAAATTTTTCCTTAATGTTTCTAAAGATGAACAGAAGCAAAGATTCTTGGATCGAATCAACGAAGAAGATAAAAACTGGAAATTTTCTAGTGGTGATGTTGTAGAGCGCGGTTACTGGAAAGATTATATGAAAGCATACGAAGAAGCCATCCAAGAGACCAATACCGATTATGCACCTTGGTATGTTATCCCAGCGGACAAAAAATGGTTTACAAGACTCGCAGCCTTACAAATTATTATCGACACTTTGGAGGACATGAATATTAAATTCCCTGAGGTTAGCAAAGAAGAAAAAGAAGCTTTACAAAAATCAAAAATCGAATTAGAAAACGAAAAATAAAATATGGATGTCATGTCGCTGCTTTTGGGCGTTGTTGTTGGGTTTGTAATTGGTGCGGTGATTTTGCATTTTTATTATTTGTCAAAGACTGCAAAAAATTCTGTTTTGATGGAGCAAAATCTTGCAAGCTTAAAATCTGAAAATTCTTTTATTAAATCTAATCTAGAAACATCGGAAAAGCAAAAAGCAGATTTACAATTTAAAATTGAAGAGCAAGAATCTAAAACATTTTTGCAGCTTCAAAAAGTTGCTGAACTAAATGCAGAAAACACGAATCTAGTTCAGCAGCTTGATGATTTTAAATTTGAATTAAAACAGTTTCAGGATAAACAAGAAATTATCCAGCAAGAAAAGCAAAATCTAATTACCCAAAATGCTGAATTTACTGCGCAAAACAAAAACCTAGAACTTCTTCTTAACAATCAAAAAGAGGAAATCGAAAAATTGCAAGAACAAAACAAATTGCATTTTGAAAAAATGGCCAATCAAATTCTTGAAGAGAAAACTGAAAAATTCACGAATCTTAATCAGCTACATCTAAAATCTATTCTTGAACCATTCGGAAAAAACATTGATGAGTTAAAGAAAACTGTTTTTGAAACTTATGATAAGGAAGCTAAAGAACGTTTTTCGCTTGGTCAAAAAGTCACAGAATTAAAACTTCTGAATCAGCAAATATCAGAGGAAGCGCAAAAGCTGACGCAAGCTCTCAAAGGTAATAACAAAACCCAAGGCAATTGGGGCGAAATGATATTGGAAAGTATTTTGGAAAAATCTGGACTTGCAAAAAATCAAGAATACTTCCTCGAACACGAATTGCGTGACGACGCCAAAAACCCAATCTATTCGGAGTTTTCTGGAAAAAAAATGCGTCCCGATGCTTTGATTAAATATCCTGATGAACGCAATGTTATTATTGATAGCAAAGTATCATTAAATGCTTTTATCGAAATGGCAAATGAAGAGGATAAGGATATTTTCAAAATTAAACAAGAGCAACATCTTCGTTCAGTTAAGCAACACATCAACGAGTTAAGTCTAAAAGCTTATGATGATTACGACAAAAGTTTGGATTTTGTGATGATGTTTATTCCGAATGAAGCAGCTTACAATGCCGCTTTACAAGCGGATTCGCAACTTTGGAATTATGCTTATGACAAACGAATTTTATTATTAAGTCCAACCAACCTCATCACCTCGCTCAAATTAATCGCTGATCTTTGGAAGCGCGATGCCCAAAATAAAAATGCTTTAGAAATCGCGGATCGTGGCGCAAAGCTTTATGATAAATTTGTTGGTTTTGTGGAGAATCTCGAAAAAGTCGGAAAGAATATCGAGCAAGCGCAATCTTCTTATAATGAAGCTTACAAACAGCTTTCCACAGGAAATGATAATCTTGTTGCTCAAACTGAAAAGCTTCGAAAACTTGGTTTAAAAAACAAAAAACAACTTTCTAATAATCTTACAGATTCTTCCGAAAGTGAATAAGAAAATTAACTTGTTTTCGATACACTTTTCTGCGAAAACTACTCAAACTAACGTTAATTTTCTTATCCCGAACTCGGGATAAACGAAAAAGCCATTCAGGGTTTGAAACCCTGAATGGCTTTTTTATGTGCAATCCCTAGCCCCGATGGAACCGGCATCCTTTTGTGGTGACGTGAGGCGGCGGAGCGGAGCGTAGCCGACCGAGCGTCACCATAAAAGATATAGCGGACAGCGGGATTAAGCTCCTAAAAAAAATTATTTATTAAGCAATTTTGCTACTTCTGGCGCTGCATAAGTGAAAATCATGTCTGCACCAGCTCTTTTGATACTTGTCAAACTTTCGATAAGAACCTTGTCATTGTCCAACCAACCATTCTGCGCAGCGGCTTTTATCATCGCATATTCGCCACTTACTTGATAGACTGCGATTGGTTGCGTGATAATTTCGCGAACTTTAGAAACGATGTCCAAATATGGCATTCCTGGTTTTATCATGATAATATCAGCACCTTCAGCAATATCATCCAAAACTTCGGTAATTGCTTCACGAGAGTTATGAAAATCCATTTGATAGGTTTTTTTATCCTCTGGAATATCCTGCGAATCTACTGGCGCACTGTCCAAAGCACTTCGGAAAGGTCCGTAAAACGCACTTGCATATTTGGCGGCGTAAGATAAAATTCCGCAATCCGTATAATTGGCTTCATCCAAAGCTTCGCGAATCGTCAACACGCGGCCATCCATCATGTCACTCGGAGCCACAATGTCCGCACCCGCTTCTGCCAAAGATACTGACATATTGGCAAGCGCTTCCAAAGTCGAATCGTTGTCCACTTTTCCGTTTTTGATGATACCATCGTGACCATAAATTGAATACGGATCCAATGCGACATCTGGCATGATGATAACTTCAGGAACTGCATCTTTTATCGCTTTGATAGTAGTTTGCATAAGCCCGTTCGGATTCCAAGCTTCTTTTCCTGTGTTATCTTTTAGGTTGTCCGAAACCTTCATATAAATGTTGATAGCCTTGATGCCTAGCGCATAATTTTCTTTAACCTGCTGAACTGTTAAGTCCAAAGATTGACGAAAAACACCTGGCATTGAAGAAATGGCTTCCTTTTTGTTATTACCTTCCATGACGAACATTGGTAACACAAAATCGTTAGTTGTAAGTTGCGTTTCTTGAATTAGACTTCTAATAGACGCATTAGATCTAAGTCTTCTATTTCTTGTAAACATCAGTAAAAATTTTACTGCAAATTTACATCACAATTGTGGAATAATTATTGTATAATTGAAATGAATTAAATACATTTGTGTTTAGACTTTCAAAAAAGTTTATTTAAATGAAGAAATTTTTACTATTTATATTGTTTATCGGCTTTTCCTTTGCATTTTCTACTAAGATTAATGCACAAGTTAGTAAAGCTAATTATAGCATCAACTCCGGAATTAGCAAGAGTGATGACGGTGTTTTGGTGGCATATCCTAACCCAGCGAAGGATTTTATCATTGTAAAAGCAAAAGACAATGAAGCTAAAATAAAATCTGTGACTTTCTATTCTATTCTTGGTGTACAAGTTTTGGAATATAGCGTTAACATGAACGCTGCTGAAATAAGACTAGACAAACTTCGTCCTGGTAAATATCTAATGCGTTATTTATTAGACGACAATACACAAAGAGTTACACAAATTATTAAACAATAATTAAAACTCTAGATAAAATAAAAGCCTCAACAAATGTTGAGGCTTTTTTATGTTTAAAACTTTATCTCTATTAATATCCGTCTTCTGCTGTTTCGTCTTTTGTTAAAGCTAAAGCTGAAGAAGTCCCGATTCTTTTAACGCCAAGATCAATCATCTTAACAGCGTCATCGTGCGATCTAACTCCACCTGCTGCTTTTACAGGAAGTTCACCAGCATTATCTAACATAATTTTGATTCCTTCGAAAGTTGCTCCATTTGGTTTACCGTCTTCAGTTTGATAAAAGCCTGTTGACGATTTAACAAAGATGTTTTTGAAATCTATCGCCGAAAAATTCTCTTGCGACCAAGTCCAAATTTTTGCAGTAATATCCGCAATTTGCTCATCAGTTAAAGCTGCGATTTCAATAATCCATTTTGCAACTTTTCCATTCTCTAAAGCAAGTTTTGTACATTTAATAAATTCATTTTTTACTAAATCTGTCTCTCCTTTTTTGAAAGCTTCATAATTAATAACGAAATCTAATTCGTCAGCGCCATCCTTAATCGCTTTGTCAGCTTCCGCCAACTTTTTATCAATAGAAGCTGTGCCTTCATGGAAACCAATTACAGTTCCTAAAACTACATTTGCTTTTTTAGCGTCAATATAATTTCGGATTTCCGAAACATAATCAGGACGAATCATCACAGCGAAAAGTTGATTGTCTATTGCCTCATCCGTTAATTCTTTAACGATTTTAATCGTTTCTTCTTCTGTTAATCCTGACTGAGCAGGTGTTTTAAGATATGTTGAATCTAAATATTTTTTAATATCCATAGTTGAAAATTTAATAGTACAAAGATAAAAAAAGAGCGCCACTTGTGCGCTCTTAAAATCTTATTAAGTATCGATCAAACTTTAAGTTGACGATTAATACTTTGCTCCAGAGAGATGAAAGTTTCGGTTCTTGTAACCCCTTTCAAACTTTGGATTTGGTTGATAATGTCCATCAAATGATCATTATCTCTACAAAGCACTTTTAAGAAAACTGTGTAGTTACCTGTCGTGTAATGCGCTTCGATGATTTCGTTAATCTGTTTGAAGGCATCCACAGCATCCTTGTAATGACTTGGCTTTTCTAAATAAACACCAATGTACGATACGACTTTGTAGCCGACTTTACGAGGATTAAGGAATGAAATTGAATTTTCGATAACACCAGCTTGCTCTAGTTTTTTGATACGCTGATGTACCGCAGTGGTAGAAATACCAACATTTTTTGAGATCTGTGCTAAGGATGTTTTTGCATTATCCATAAGCATGTAGATGATCTCCTTATCAACGCTGTCGAGTTGATAACCATAGTGTGTAGCACTTTTCATTATTATTAATTTTTACAAAACGGTTGAAACTTTACGAAATTAATCTATATTAATCAATTATCTATACTTTTATAATAAAAATCATGCTTAAAGAATATTAAAATTAAACTTAAGCATCGAATATTCTTCAAATTTTTCACAAAAAAAAGTGAGTTATCTTAAAAAAACAACTCAACCAACTTTGCGAATAAAATCACAATAATTAAATATTATTAATTAATTTCAGTGTAAATATACAAATAATTAAAAATATACTATTAAAAATTTATCAATTAACATAAAATAAATATTTATTTCACATACAATATATACAAATAAAACACAGTATCGTTGAAAAATAAAAATTTTACTTTTTTTCGAATAAATCGGGACGACGTTCTGTTGTAATCCTAATAGCCTCATCATGTTGCCAATCTTCAATCGCTTGGAAGTTTCCGCTTAACAGAACTTTTGGTACTTCAAGTCCTTTATATACATCTGGGCGCGTGTAGATTGGATAAGATAACAAGTCATCCTGAAAACTATCTGTCAACGCGCTTTGTTCGTCATTAAGAACGCCGGGCAATAACCTAATTACCGAATCCGCTAAAACGCAAGCCGCCAATTCACCGCCCGTCAAGACGTAATCACCAATAGAAATTTCTTTAGTAATATGTAAATCTCTAACGCGTTGATCGATGCCTTTGTAATGTCCACACAAGAAAATTAAATTCTCAACCGTCGAAAGTTTATTAGCAATTCTTTGATTAAGCGTTTCGCCATCGGGCGTCATATAGATTATTTCATCGTAATGACGTTCAGATTTTAATTTAGAAATACATAAATCCAAAGGCTCCACCATCATTACCATACCTGCTCCACCGCCATAAGGTGCATCATCAATTTGACGATGCTTGTTGGTTGCAAAATCTCTAACATTATGAAAGTGAACCTCTGCCAAACCTTTTTCCATAGCGCGTTTCAAAATTGAAGTTTCGAAAGGACTACGCATCAAATCTGGCAACACACTTATTATATCAATTCTCATATTATTGTTCTGTATTATTTTTCTTGGTAGAAACGATGATCAAACGAAGCGAAGAATCTTTATTAAAATAGCTCCACATCCAGTTAAAGAAAATCGCTATTTTGTTTCTTACACTCAAAATAAGCATCAAATGTAAAAACATCCAGAAATACCAAGCAAGAAAACCTTGAAATTTTAGATCCGGAAGATCAACAACCGCACGATGTTTACCAATTGTTGCCATTGATCCGCGATCCACATATTCAAACTCTGTCCATTGACTAGACGACGAGCGACGAAGATTTTTTCCTAAATTTTTCCCTTGATTAATTGCAACATTCGCAACTTGCGGATGACCTTGTGGATATTTTGGAGTTTCCATATAAGCGATATCACCAATTGCAAAAATATTATCAAAACCAATAACACGATTGTATCGATCAACTTTATATCGATTTCTGACTAAATTTTCTTTATCAAAATCTCCAATAACATTACCCGTTACACCAGCAGCCCAAATCACATTATTACAAGGAATTGCCTGACCACTTTGCATGAAAACCGTTTCGCCATCGTAGTCGGTTACACGTTCGTTTTTCATAAACGTAACACCAAGCTTGACAAGATATTCTTCAGCTTTATTCTGAGACTCAATACTCATCGCTTCCAAAGGCTTTTCACCAGAGCTAATCAAAATAATCTTGAGATGGTCAAAACTCATGTGCGGATAATCGCGTGGAAGAATTTCGTTTTTCATTTCAGCAAAAGCACCGGCCAACTCTACGCCCGTTGCGCCACTTCCAACGATAACGATATTCCAGTTGCCATCATCACTTCTAGATTTTTCGATAATTAATTTTTCGAAAGTCATCAAAATATGATTTCTGATACTGATGGCTTCCTGCGTATTTTTCATTCCAAATGTTAAATTTTCCATTTTGGAATTTCCGAAAAAGTTGGTTTTACAACCTGTTGCAATTATTAATTTATCATAAGAAAAAGTGCCTTCTTCACAAATTACTCGATTTTCGGCAGTGTCAATTTGCTGAACTTCGGTCATTCTAAACTGAATATTCCGAGAACGTTGAAAAATTTTTCTGAAAGGAAACGAAATATTAGAAGGTTCGATACGACCACTAGCAACTTGATAAAACAGCGGTTGAAACATGTGATGGTTAACCTTATCTATCAAAATAACTTTTTTGTGACTATCTGCATTCAGTTGTTTTGCCAATTGCAAACCAGCAAAGCCACCTCCTATTATTACAATTTTCTCCCTAATCATCGTTTAAAAATTTATACAAAAATACTCCAAATTTCTCGCTTTAAAGAATAGCAAAATCTATGCTTCTAAAATTTAATCCAAAAAAAAACGACAACTCCGAAAAGTTGCCGCCATTTAATATTTTTTAAACTAAATTTTAGTTCTTGTAAAAACCGCTAACACCGTTACCCATGCTGAATGATTTTAATAAACTACCAGTCATAGAATAAACCATCACCTTACTAGAAGAATTGAAGTTAACATCTGCGATATAGATTTTACCATCGATAATATCAAGAGCATAAGGATAAAGATCTGTCGTAGCTGGATAAGTAAACAATTTAGTCGGTGCCGCAGTACTAGCAGTTGCTTTTGTATAAACACCACGAGAACCATCCATAAAGTATAGATTTCCTCCTGCAAATCTTAAATTATCAGCGTTAGCAACACCTGTTAGCTTTGAACTTTTAAAACTTCCTGTAGCTGCATCGATTTCATAAATATAAGAATCTGTTTTACCAGAAGAAAGAACATAAGCATAACCGTTTGCAGAAACCATATCTCTGATGATGCCATCATCTGTAAGTGTAATTGTTTTTTCAATCGCGTTAGTTCCTGCGTTAACCGTTGTAATCGTATGACCAGATGGGATTTCTGCATACGGCTCCGTTGTTTCATAGGCTGAGCCATCCGTTTGTACAACAACATAATTACCAACGCTAACTACTTTCTCAGCGTATCTATCAAAAGTAATCGTTTTAACTGGCGCGTTGTTCGCTGCATTAAAAACATTAAGAGCATATTTTCCGAAGAAATTATTAGTTGTGATGTACATGTTGTTTCCGTTAAATGCAATCGCTCTTGGTTGCTCAACTTGGAAAGTCGTCAACTTTTGGAAAGAATAACGATTGACAACCTCAACTTTATTAGAGTTATTAACAACCAAATAAGCTTTATCATCCTTAAAACCAATCGTTTGCAAAACATCACCAAGGACTTGCTTATTATTATTTGCAGCAAAAATATTTTCGCTCATCGAAGCTAAATCTGGCGTAATGTAAGAAACTTCTCCTTGATTTTTATTAAAACCACCTTCGACACTTACAAGGATTCCGCCTTCATAAGCACCTTTTGATACAATAACATCGTTATCATCCTTACATGCTGTCATAAACAACAAACTCGCTGCGAACACACTCGCAAATAGATTTTTAATTTTCATATATATTTTTTTAAAAGTTAAAATTCATGTTAACCGCAAAATTGCGTTTTGGCATATAGTAAGCGTACACCGTTCTGTAGACTTCGGAAGTCAAATTATTGACTTTTACGCCAAGTTTTAGAGATTTAAGAACTTGAACATCCACACCTAAATTAATAACGTAAAACGGATCCATTATATATTGTACAGACTCGTCACCATCACTGAAAATCTTAGAATTCCAGATTGATTGTAGATGCAATCCGAATATTTTATAATTAAAATCTGCCGCCAAACTCACTTTATGATACGGCACGTAAGGCAATTGTTTTTTATTAGCTTGATCTTCTGATTTTGTAAAAGCATACGAAAGCATTGTACGATACGAGAAGTTTTGGTACTTTTTTTCTAAACCTAATTGTGTTTCGACACCATAAGATTTAACCTCGCCCGTGTTAGTCGCATGATACATTCCGTTTTTTCCAGGCACCCAACGCAACATATTTATAATATCCATATAATACGGCGTTACAGTAGCAGTCAAAGATTTCCATTTAAAATTATTTGATATCTCAAATTGGTAAGAAGTCTCAGGTTTCAAATCTTCATTCCCACCTGGCTTCCAGTACAAATCATTAAAACTTGGTGCACGAAAATTTTTAGAAACACTAAATTTAATAGCATAAAAATCTGCTGCCACATAATTACCCGCTACCGAAAAAAGGAATGGACTTTTTACCCCTTCAACAAACTCTTTCTTCGCGCCAACTTCCCAATTAAAATTTTTAATACTAAAATCTCGATACAACAATGCTGCAGAACCTTGTCTACGTTTAACAGAACCAATTCCAGTCTTAACACCTAAAGCTTCAATTTGACTAATCTCACCTAAAAAATTAAGTTCCGAAGTTGAATTTAGCAGATATTTAAAATCATCTTTTAAAATGAATTGTTTCGTTCCGCCACCAGATTTGGAAGCAGCAAAATTAGAATTCATATAATATTGATAATCATCTTTAAGATGTGCAACTTTAAAATCGTTTTTAAAATTTTCATTCTTAAAATTCCAACCGACAAGACTTCTGAATGTCTGGCTTAAATACTTGGTTGGCGTCGAAAATTCTGACAACAATGGATAATTTTGGGTCGCATCGAAAATTTGACTTTGCGAGTAGATTTCGTTTTTATCATCAACTTTATAAGCAAAACCTAAATTAACGCCAGTATTGTCATAAGCGCCATTTCGGTTGACATAATTTCTCTCTTCGACTTCGTAATTGTTTTTACTTCGGTTATGATTAACTGCAAATTGAAAGCTAAATTTATCGTTACTAAAAGCCGATTTTAATAAAGAATTAAGCGTTCCGTAGGATGCAAATTCCGAAAAAAATTGTCCTTTAAAACCTCTATTATATACCAACGAATTATTTAGGTGAACCGAGCCGCCAATAGCGCCACTGCCATACAAAACACTTCCGCCCCCCGATTTAACTGCAATATTATCGTAGCCCAAAAGTGGAATATTATTGATATCACCTTGCCCTAAAAACTGAGAATTAATGTTAATTCCGTTCCAGACAAAAGCGGTTTGCTGCGCTGTTGTCCCGCGAAAAGAAGGCGAAGATGCCATACCGCGACCATTTTCTTTAATATAAATAGGCGTTTGGAAACTTAATAAATCTGAAAGTGAAGTGGCATTTCTGAGAACTTCGTCAGATTTTATCACTTTAATTTTTGAAAAAACTCGAGAAGTTTGAAATTGCGGATCAACAAAAACCGTGTCTATGACAGCTTCTTGCGCAAAACCAAAAATTGGAAAGATAAAACTAAAATAAAAAAATAATCGCTTCATACTGATCACTTTTCTCCCGAAAGCCTTTTGTTAAGTTAAATTTGGCAGGTCTCCTGACTTTCGCTGATTACATCCCTTCTCGTCGGCGACAATGGTCTTGATGCAATCTCTTTATACGATCTACAGTTGCGGGGACAGTTGAAGACTTACACTTCATTCCCTTTTAATTTCGGATTATTAAGCCCGAAAACCAATTTTGCAAAAATATGTAAAGTTTTTCTTTTAATTCAATTTATTATGAAAAATATTTAACATAATAATCGTGTAGAGGTTTTGGAAAAGACTTTTGTTCGGCTTCAGTAAAGCTAAAACTTAAAAAATCATTTTCAGTTTTTAGTTTATCAAAATCGCATTTATTTGGTACTAAAATTTTAGAAATCGAAATTTCCAAATTGCGATGTGTTAACTTATGTTGAATAACTTTCTCATGTTCTTCAATAAAATCTACATCATTAAAATCTAAACTCTTTGGAAACTCGAATAATTTTTTCCAAATATCTGACGTGTCACGTTGTTTAACCAAAAATCTGTCATCATAATAAACGAATTGATAGCTTAAAGCAAGATTCTCAACTTTAGTTTTTTTAAGCTTAACAGGAAATTGATCGATTTTTCCGATAGCAAAAGCTCGACAATCATCTTGCAAAGGACAATCCGAGCAAAGTGGATTTTTGGGTTTACAAACTTCCGAGCCGAGATCCATCATCGCTTGGTTAAAACAACCTGCATCTTTTTCAGGCATAATTAATTCTGCGAGTTCTGAAAAATATTGAAAAGCTCTAGAATTAGAAATATCAAAATCATCTGCAAACAACCTCGACAAAACACGATAAAAATTGCCGTCCACCGCAGCAACCTTCTCATGAAACGAAATACTTGCAATCGCTGCTGCGGTATATTTGCCAACGCCTTTTAGTTTTAATAATTCGGAATAAGTCTTAGGAAATTCAGAATTGTAATCGGCTACCAATTGCTTTGCCGCTTTATGAAGATTGAGCGCTCGAGAATAGTAGCCAAGCCCTTTCCAGTATAACAAAACCTCCTCTTCATCGGCATTTGCAAGCGTATCAACATCAGGAAAACGCTCTACAAAATTGAGATAATGTTGCATACCTTGTTTGACTTGCGTCTGTTGTAATACAACTTCGCTAATCCAAATATTATAAGGATTTATACTTTTGCGCCAAGGAAGGTCACGTTTATGGGTTTGATACCATTTAAGTAGCTTAACGCCAATATAAAGAAAATCAGTCTTTTGTTTGTAAGTTTTCAAAAATATGTTTTATATTTGCACACCAAAATTATAAACAAAAAAGGAAATGACAAAGGCAGAATTGGTAAACATCATCTCAAATAAATTAGGCGTAGAAAAAAATGATACTCAGAAGGTTATCGAGGCATTCATGCAAGAGATAAGAACATCGATGTATAATGGAGACAATGTTTATCTAAGAGGTTTTGGATCATTCGTTATTAAAACTAGAGCGGCTAAAACGGGAAGAAACATTTCTAAAAATGTTGCAATTGAAATTCCGGCACACAATATTCCGGCTTTCAAACCATCAAAAACTTTTGTTGAGAAAGTAAAAACGAAAGTTGCAGTAAAGAACTAATTAATTTAATATTAACTTATAATAAAATTTCTAAATTATGCCAAGCGGAAAGAAAAGAAAAAGACACAAGGTTGCGACCCACAAAAGAAAGAAAAGAAGAAGACAAAACAGACACAAGAAGAAGAAATAACATTCTGACTCTCAGTCATATAAATATAAATATAGTTGGTGTTTTTCGCCGACTATATTTTGTTTTCTACATACCACAAGTACAACGCCATATTGGCAAAAAATTGACTATTGATGTCTTTCGTAAAAGGCAATTATTAAAACAAAATTTATGAAGAAAGAATTAATCATTTCGCATGAGAATGATTCTTCACAGATTGCCCTGTTAGAAGACGGTAGATTGTTCGAGCTCCACGAGATCGAGTCAGAGTCTGACTTTGTCGTTGGAGATTTATTCCTTGGAAAAATTAAAAAACTCGCTCCCAACCTTAATGCAGCCTTTGTCAACATCGGATACGGCAAAGACGCATTTTTGCATTATCAGGATTTGGGACCGCAATTTTTGTCTTATCAAAAATTTTTGAAAGACACGATTGCAAAAAGACAAAACACGTCAAAACTTAAAGACTTTGCAGTACAAAAAGTTATTGACAAAAATGGCACTATTGACAAAGTTGCCACTGCTGGAGATCTTGTTCTTATCCAAATAACAAAAGAACCAATCTCAACAAAAGGACCACGTATTTCTACACAAATATCATTAACTGGTCGTTTTTTGGTTCTGATACCATTTGATAATAAAATTTCGATTTCAAAAAAAGTAAAAGATCCAGCAGAAAAAGAAAGACTTAGGACTTTAATAGAAAGTATTCGCCCAGAAGGTTTCGGTGTTATTATAAGAACCGTTGCCGAAGGTAAAAAGGTTGCTGAACTTCATAACGATATGAATCAGCTTATCGAAAAATGGGACGATTGTTTCAAGAATATTCAAAAGAATAAAGTACCAAGCAAAATGTTAAGTGAGGAAGACAAAGCCTCATCAATCTTGAGAGATAACTTCAACCAAGATTTTGTCAACATTATTTGTGATGACGAAAGTATGGTTCGCGATATGAGAAATTATCTAGAAGTTATCGCGCCAGAAAGTAAAAATATTGTTCAGTTTTACGACTCGCCTACTCCACTTTTGGAGTATTACAACGTCGAAAAACAACTGAAACAAAGCTTCGGGAAGAATGTTAACATCCCAAGCTCCAAAGGTGCCTATCTTGTAATAGAACATACAGAAGCACTCCACGTTGTTGACGTTAACTCTGGTAACAATATTTCGTCAGCAACCACAAACAAAGCACATGCACTTAATGTCAACAAAATGGCAGCGACAGAAATTGCCCGACAATTAAGATTGCGAGACATGGGAGGTATCATCGTCATTGACTTTATCGACATGACAGATCCCGAACATCGAAAAGAATTATATGAGCATTTCCGAGATGAGCTCAAACGTGATAAAGCTAAGCATAAAGTTTTACCACCTAGCAAATTCGGACTTATCCAAATGACAAGACAAAGGGTACGTCCAGAAAAATATATTGAAACCAAGGAAGAAAATCCGAACAAAGACGGAGAAATCGCTGCGCCAATCGTTATCGTAGAGCGCATGGAAGAATCTATCAGAAACATTATCCAAAAGGAAAAGGGCAAATTGTATCTTCACGTCCATCCATTTGTAGAAGCTTACCTTACCAAAGGACTTATGAGCATCCAAAACAGATGGTTCCTTAGATACAAAAAATGGGTAACCATTATCCCACGAGATTCATTCAAGTACTTAGAATTCAAGCTCGTCAATTCCAAAAAAGAAGAATTGATGTCTTATTCCAACTAACAACTCAGACTTCGGTCTGAGTTTTCTTTTTTACAACATTAACTTATTTTAACGATAAGCAGAGGCTTTTTAATTTAAACTTAAGATAATTTGGTCGTACTTTTGATACAGTTCGAATACAAATTATACACTAAAAATATGTCAGAAAAAATTTTATGGATAGATGATGAAGTTGATTTACTAAAACCACATATCGTGTTTTTGGAAAACAAAGGCTACAAAGTCACACCAGTTAACAATGTTAACGAAGCGCTAGAACTTATAGAAAAAGAAAAATTTCAGCTGACATTATTGGACGAAAACATGCCAGGTATTTCAGGACTTGAGGCCATCCCAATGATTAAAGAAAAGGATACGAGTCTTAAAATCGTGATGGTGACCAAGAGTGAGGAAGAGCATATTATGGAACAAGCTATTGGCTCACAAATCGCCGATTATATCTTGAAACCAGTTAATCCGAACCAAATTTTATTATCATTAAAAAAGAATCTACAAAGCGAAAATCTTGTAGAACAAAGAACAATTACCGAGTATCAGCAAGAGTTCCGTAACTTGAGTATGGAATTGTCTTACCTAAGAACCTTCCAAGATTGGGCAGAATATTACAAGAAAATTCTTAATTGGGAGATTAAATTCGATAAAGTATTCGACAGCGAGTTTGCAGATCTTTTACAATCTCAGAAAGAAGAAGCTAATATTCAGTTTTCAAAATTCATTGAAAAAAATTACGAAGATTGGTTACATGACCAAGATAAACCTAGCATGAGTCACACGCTTTTCAAAGAAAAAGTGAAACCTGAATTGGCTGACGACAAAGTTCTATTATTAATGGTTGACAACCTTCGTTACGACCAATGGAAAGTTATTGAGCCGCTTTTCGCAAGATTCTATAACAAGACTTCCGAAGATTATTATTTCAGTATTCTTCCGACGGCAACGCAATATGCGAGAAACTCGTTTTTTGCTGGATTAATGCCATCTGAGATCGAAAAACGTTTTCCTGACAAATGGTTTAACGACAACGAAGAAGGTAACAAAAACGAACACGAAAGAGAGTTTTTGGAAGATCAAATGAAGCGTCTTGGCTTGTCAGGAAAATCAATGAAGTATCTTAAAATACTTAACGCCGATTTTGAAAGAAAAATTCTAGACGATTTTAACCAACATAAGAATAATGACCTTTTGGTGATTGTCTACAACTTTATCGATATCCTTTCTCACGCGAAAACGGATAACAATATTGTTGATCAACTCATTAGAGATGACAAAACTTTCCGATCGTTGACTTACAATTGGTTCGAAAATTCATCGCTTTTAAAAATTATTAAAACTGCGGCAGAAAATGGATTTAAGTTGGTTATCACAACTGACCACGGAACTGTCTATGTTAAAAAACCGAGCAAAGTTGTTGGTGATAGAGAAACCTCGACTAACATCCGTTACAAAACTGGGCGTAGCTTAACCTACGATGACAGCGATGTTTGGGCGATTAATAATCCTGAAAAATTATTCCTACCAAAAGGAAATCTGAGTTCAAAATATATTTTTGCGAAGAACAATATTTTCTTGGCTTATCCTAAAAATTACAATCATTTCGTTAATTATTACAAGGAGACTTACCAACATGGCGGGATCTCGTTAGAAGAAATGATTATCCCATTTAGTATTTTGGAACCCAAATAGTTTTTTTCATAGTTTATTTAAATTTGGGTTACTGGCGGAAAAAATCAAAGATTTTTTCCGCCTTTTTATTTTTAATTCCTTTAAAAAGAAACAAATTTTAGCTTCTAAAAAATATATTACAAACAGATTGATATTTAATTTATTTTTGAAAAATCAAAAAGTCAGTTAAAAACATTTAGGATTTAGTTTAAAAAAATACAAATAGAAAATAAATTATGACAAAACAATTACTAAAACTACGAACCAAAAATAACATCTTAACTGTTGCTTTCTTGTCAATACTTTTCAGCCTGATGTCCTGCGAAACTGTTGTTGATAATCTAATAGATAATATAGGAAATAATCATCAGCAAAATAATTACACCTCAAGATACATGGGTAATTGGGTTGGCACATACACAGGTGCGGAAAGTGGGAACGTGACTTTCAAAGTTAGTAAAGATGGAACCATTTATGGGAATTATGGTACAACAGACGAAATAATTGTAGGTTCGGTTTTGGATGATGGCGGCTTATTAAGTGTTCTTTCGGTGAACTCAGGATTTCATCTTTATGGAAATCTTAATCAAAATTCTGGTACTTGGAAAAAAGGTGATAAAACAGGAACTTGGACTTTCAAAAAGCAGTAAATACATTTGGTGTTCATTAAGATTGTGAGAATTATTTAGAATTTGTTTTAAAATAGATTTAAATTTTAAAGGCATTCTTCAAAAGCCAAACATATTTCCGACCTTTGCCCATTAGAAAAACAAAAATGAAAATTATTTCTTATAATGTTAACGGCATTCGTGCTGCTTTTACCAAAGACTTTCTCGGATGGTTGACTTTGGCGAATCCCGACGTCATCTGTATCCAAGAAAGCAAAGCGGGTAACGACCAAATTGACATCGAAAGTTTTGAAAAAGCCGGTTATCACAGTTATTGGCATTCGGCAATTCGAAAAGGCTACAGTGGCGTTGGTATCGCTTCCAAAATAAAACCAAACCATGTTGTCTATGGTTGTGGCATCGAAAGTTTTGACAACGAAGGACGTATTATCCGAGCTGATTTTGACGATTTTTCGGTAATTTCAGTCTATGTACCGTCGGCTTCTAATATCGATCGATTAGAGTTTAAAATGCAATTCTGCTACGATTTTTTAAATTATATTAAAGAATTAAAAAAGACAATCCCAAATCTTATTATTTCGGGAGATTATAATATTTGTCACGAAGCTATCGATATTCACGATCCTGTGCGACTTGCAAATGTTTCCGGTTTCTTACCAATGGAACGCGAGTGGATGACTAAATTCATGGACGAATGTGGACTAATTGACAGTTTCAGACATTTTAATGATCAACCCGATCAATATTCTTGGTGGAGTTATCGTGCGGCGTCGCGCGAGCGTAACAAAGGCTGGAGAATCGATTATAATATGGTTTCTAAAACTTTGGAAGATCGACTTTCGCGCGCTTTAATTTTACCAGAAGTAAAACATTCTGATCATTGTCCCGTTGTTGTTGAATTGAAATAAGCGTTTTTTATGCACGAACAGTTTAATTTCATGATAGAAGTCCTTGGGACAATTGCCTTCGCTATGTCGGGAAGTTTCGCAGCAATGCAGAAACGTTTGGATCCATTCGGCGTTATCATTATCGCATTCATCACTTCTGTTGGTGGTGGTACGGTTAGAGATTTGCTTTTGGATGTTCCTGTTTTTTGGATGCACGATCTACGCATGTGTAGCATTATTTTGATTACCAGCATTGTCTCAATGATTTTTAAATCTTTAGAAAAAAACTTCCAAGTTACATTGTTTATTTTCGATAGTTTTGGACTAGGACTTTTTACTATAATCGGTGTACAAAAAGGTTTAACAGCCGAACTTCATCCACTTATTTGTATTATTCTTGGGACGATAACAGGTTGTTTTGGTGGAATTATAAGAGATATTTTATTGAATAGAATCCCATTAATTTTTAGAAAAGAAATCTATGCAACAGCATGTATCATTGGTGGCGCCGTTTTTTTACTACTTGTAAAATATGCAACTTTCACCTACACTTTTGTACAAGTTTTCACGATTTTATTAATTGTTACTATTCGATCTCTCGCGGTCAAATATCATTGGCAAATGCCAAAATTCTACGATACGCCCAACAATTCTGAAATGTAAAATAAAAAAGCTCCGAAAAATTTCGGAGCTTTTATTTTTAATGGAATTTACCTCTTTGTCTCATATGTGGATTGTGCATATGTTTTTGCATCGATGGCATCTTCAGTTGTTCTTTTAACATTTTGATCTGATCTGTCATCATCCCAGCCGAATCAAGACTTTTTGCTTCTTCCAAAAGTTTAGTTGCTTCTTGTCTTCTACCTTTCGCCATAGCACCCGCTGCAAGATTAAGCGTCGCCATCGCACGATCGTGCTTCATATTTAGTCCATAATCCAAAGCTTTCTTCATAAGACCTTCTGTTTTTGCTGGATTATTTTCTTGCGCCGTTGTAAGTCCAATTAAATAATGGTAATAACCATATTGACTCTTATGAAGTTGACTTTCAAAATTTTTAATATTTGATAAAAACTGATTCGCTTTTTCAAAATTTTGCTTTCTAAGTTGCCAAAATGCCAACAAGATATATTCGTTTTTATAAAACAAAAGAATCGGAATAGCTGCTAAAATTACCATTACAATTCCCCATCCGATATTTCTGTTAAACATTAAAAATATACCAAAGCCAATAAATATGGCTGCTATTACAAATTTAATATACTTATTCATTCTAAATTTTTACGATGCAAAGATAAACAATGTAAAAGAAATTACAGAATTGTAACGTTGAATAAAAATAAATTCGCGAAAAATAATCTATATTTAATCCGCAAAAATAAAACAAATGAAAAATTTACAGTATCCTCTTGAGTTTAAGTTCAAAGTAACAACACTTGCGAGCGATTTTACGATTACTGACAAAAATGGGCAAATACAGGCTTATGTCCGTTCAAAAATTTTTAAACTAAAAGACGATGTACAAGTTTTTGATAGCGATGCAAAAAATCAAGTTTTGTATACCATTAGGGCTAATAAATGGATAGATTTTAACGCTTCTTACGCAATAACTGATCCTACTACCAACACTGAAATTGGAAAAGTTGCAAGAAAAGGATTGCGTTCTTTTTGGCGTGCAACATATAATATTTTGGATAATCGTGGCGAAAATCTTTTCACGATAACAGAAGAAAATCCTTGGATTAAAATGTGGGATTCTTTTGTTGGAGAATTGCCATTAATCGGAATGTTTACAGGATATTTCCTTAACCCAGCTTATATTGTTAAAGATCAAAATGGTCAAATTATTTTTAGACTAAAGAAAACCCCTTCTTTGTTAGGACGTCGATTTGTGCTCGATAGATTGGTTGATATACCTGACGATCAAGAATCGCTTTGTGCACTTAGTTTGATGATGATGGTCTTGCTAGAAAGAGCAAGAGGATAACATAAGAAAGCGACTTAAGTCGCTTTTTTTATTGAAATCGTTTAACATCAACTTCAGGAAAAATCTCCTTCTCATATTCGATATGTTCAAATAATTGTTTAGAAAAGAAACAGGAATTCATAACACCTCGAGCGCCCATTCCGTTTAAGACAAACATGTTTTCATGTTCTGCATGACGGCCGAGAATTGGTCTTCTATCATGGACAACAGCTCGAAAAGCGACATTGACTTCATCGATTTTATAATCTTTATCGAAAATCTCTTCAAGTCCCAACGTTAGCTTATTAACAGATTCTGGAATAATCTCTAGGACAGTTTGATCCCATTCATAAGTTCCACCAACAAAAAACTGCTTCTGACTTGTTTTAAACAAAAAGAATTTCTTTTTAATAATATAAGGATCGACTTCTGCATCCGAAGAAATTAAAATCGAATGTCCACGATTGCCTTTAATAGGAAGATTAGAAAAATAAGGATTATTGTTGACGTTAACACCTTCGCAAAAAACAATTTTATCAAAGCTAAAATCTTTATAGGTATTGGTTTCTAAATTTAATTCAGAAAAATCAAAAGCTTCTTTTAACCATAACTTACTTTCTTCTAAATAGGAATAAAAACTACGAAAAAAAGCTTTGACATCAACTCTCAAAGAATCATGAACTCTACCTGATAGATATTCATTCTTAACGGATTGAAGCTTAATAAAATCTGTATCCAAAAAATCCTTTAGGTCTTCATTTTCTGATTTTTTAAGCCAAAGGTCACGTTCTATATCATCATGGAAAATACGTACAAGATTTTCAAAATTAATAAAATTTTGACCAAGATAAGTTTCCATTTCTGCAAAGTTATTTCGGACAGTTTCTATTTCATTCTTCGCGTTCCAAACACCCGTAAAACGTTTTAAAACAACTGGATTACAAACGCCAGCAGAAATCTCCGATGCTGACCTAACGCCATCAGAAATTAAAATAAAAGATTTATTATTTTTAATAAGTTGGTGCGCAAACATTACGCCCGCATAGCCTCCTCCAACGATAATATAGTCTAACTTCATAATAAAAAAACCTGAGTATAAAGATACTCAGGTTTTGTATAATTAGAAATAATATTCTTAATAATTCCAAAGGTCGTTCTCCATTTGAAGAATTTGAGCTTTGATTCTATCACTCTCGTCCAATTGTCCGTCAGCATCTTCTGGTACATAATCATCGATAATACCGCTACCACCTCTACCTTGTCCGTTATCTGACTTATAAATGATTGAAGAAAATCTTCTCGCATTTAACACATCATCAAACGTAATGTCAGAGCTAGTATTCTTGGCATTAAAAATATAATTACTTGTTAATACTTTTCTAGCATCTGGGTAGAAAATCCAGAAAAGATCAATCGAATCTGGTGCTGCTGCTTCTGGCGTAACACCGTTTTCGATCTGAGAACTTGCAATTGAAGCTTGTGCTTTTGCGCCATTTGGATCTGGCCCCATAGCACAAATACCTAACAATCTGTATTTAAGTTGTGTATCACGCTTATCAATATACCACTGTCCCATAATCTTTAACAATTTTACATTTTCTGTACTTGTTTTAATCTGGTCAACATTAGCAATGATATCGTTATTTGTAACTTTAAAGTGACTTCCGTCCAATTTAACAATTACATTGTCTTTGTCATCTTTGTAAACGTCTTGCAATCTAGCACCATAATAACCTTTTAGTGCGTTGATTCCTTTGTCGTCTTCATTCATGACAGACTTGTAACCTTTCAACGATTTAGTAACAGCTTTATCATCAATCTTACCTTCGTTCATCAACTGAACAAAATAGTTATCAACATTAATAGCTGAAGTCGATGCTGCGATACCTTCTAGTGTTAATTTAGTTGTAAAATTCTCATCTGTATAGACTTGTGAAATTTTACCACTGTTAACGGCATCAATAAGAATTTGGTACAAAGACAAATTCTGAGAAACAAGACCATCGTTGTTATGATAGAATGGTTGGTTGATTTTATCATTCATATCAATGATTTCCCATACAACCATACCTTTAAGCACATCTTTATCCTCAACAAAACCATACTTAATAGGTGCAGCTACACTATCTTTTCTTGCTTCGCGCTCTTCGCGAAACGTTTCTGGAGAAGTTGCATTAAGTACACTGGTTTGCGCAAATGCAAATCCTGAGGATAATAGTAGAAAATTTAAAACTATCTTTTTCATATAAATCATTAATATTGATTAAAAACCAATCAAATACTATTTAAAAATAACGTTATTATTGAACATTTATTGCAATACCTGGAATGTTTTGAAGAACCTGTCCTCCTAATCCAGTTGCAGTAGCTTGGATATCGAAAACAATTGCGATATCACCTGATCTTAAACCTTTAGTTAAACCTTCAACAGCGTTAAGAGAACTTCCGTTAACTCTCATTGCAGCTTTACCAGGAACTTTGAACATGAAGCTATTAACAGAGAAACTTACAGGGAAGTCAAAGTCTGGCATAGCAACCGTTACTGATTGGTTAGCAATAGAACTTGCTGGCATTGCCACTACATTTCTACCTCTAATCTGTCCAACTGGTGGTGGTACATTCTTAACTCTAAACTTGAAAGGTTGAGAAATTGTAGCACCTTTTGGATCTTTACCAGAAATTGTTAAAGTTACTTCGTTACCTGCAGAAGGTGTTACAGTCCACTTACCATTACCTCCACCAACTGATGCTCCAGATGCAGATAGTGAAATATTACCAGAAGCACCTAAGATAGATCCAGAAACTGGGTTAGGAAGACCTCTATATAATACATTCATCTTATCAGCAGAAAGTAAAGCACCTTTTTGAGCTTTAAGTTCTTGTACACCTGCGATTACATCATAAGTATGCTCGTATGGTAAAGAATGAACTTTTCCGTTTTTATCAGTAAATTTAATTTCACCTCTTAAAGCTTGAGGACCAACGGCACCAGCATTAAGTGTAGCAATACCTTGACCATTTTCTATACGGCTAACACCTGTAATTTGTAAACCTGGTATCGCACTTGCTCTTGTACCAATTGCAACTTTAACCTCTTGAGGAGACCCTTGCAATACTTGTTTTGGACCTTGTACTAAAGCTTCGTAAGCATCAAACTTAATATCAGCATCAACTTTCTCTTGTAACATTGAAGAGATTGCATCTGACTGGAGATTTCTAGCTTCCGACTGAATAACTTCTAGGTTAGATAAAGCAGCGATAAGTGGCTGATTATAAAACTTATATTGTACCCAGCTCTTTCCTCCAGTAGCTCTTTTATCTCCTTTAACGAAATCCGGAACTAAAGTTTTTTGAGCTCTCTTTGCAATATCTGCAAATTGTTGATTAGACGCAAAAGTTGTGGTGATATAATTTCTTAAATCATCCATTTTTGTCTTTAGCTCAGCAGCTGTTTTTGATGGATTCTTTTCATCTCCATCATTAAAGAATAATTTTGTTGCAGGCTCTGTATTATTTAATGCAGTGAAACTTTCTTCTGATGGTAAATTTGGATCATACTCCGCAGCAGTGCTCATTTTACCTTTTAATCCATCGATAAAACTAACAAGATCATCAGTTTTAGCTTCTAGACCTTTATATTGCTCCTGTAAAGGACCATATACTTCAGGAGAAGCAGCAGCTTTCGCTTGTAAAGTTTTTTCGAAGATTTTATCATTCTTTTCTTCAACCATATTTCTTGTATCAGTAAGAGACTGGTTGGTGTCTTTATATGATCTGATGATTTCTTGGTCAATTTGCATCGCAAGCATCGCGATGAAAACCAAGTACATCAGGTTAATCATCTTCTGACGAGGCGTCTGTTTTCCTTGTGCCATTTTTAAAAAATTTTAATAATTAATAAATAAATGAACTGGAAATTAAGACTTCATAGCAGATAGCATTCCGCCGTATACTCTATTAAGACTAGATAAGTTAGATGTTAAACCTTGTAATTCTTCGTTGAATTTTTCAGATTGCTCAGCAGATTTTTGAATATCTTCAACATATTTTTTGCTGAATTCTGACTGCTTTTTACCGTGCTCTAATTGTAGTGCATAAAGCGCATTCATACTTTCTAGGTGACTAGCAGCAAGATTCATTTGCTCATTATACTTGTGTGTAGAAGCACCAACGTCAACTGTTTGGTTGATTTGATCTACAGAAGCACCGAACTTTTCGATTCCACCTCTCAATCTTTCGAACATGCTTACATCTAATTTAGCATCAGCAAGCATTTTGTCCAATTTACTAGATAAAGAAAGTTCTAATTCTTTGTTCTCAGCAATTTGATTAACTACTTTTCTTGGTTTTCTTTCAGCAGATTCGTCTAAAAGCTCAGGGTACACATTTTCCCAATGGTAAGACTCTTCTGATTTTGGTGGATCAAATGCGAACACGATAAATACAATCGCTTCCATAATAAGACCTGCCGCTAAGGCAACATTACCAGAAATTGGGCCTAAGCTCCAGTGTGTCATTTTGAATAATGCCCCTAAGATTACGATTGCTGCGCCAATTGAATAGAAGAAATTCATTCTGGCATCTTTAGTTTTAAACATGTGTTTTTTAAAAATTTTAGTTAGTAATAGTTAGTTTATGATATTTTATTTTGTAGACTTCTTTTTGAATTTAGCAGATCCTGCCGCAATATCTTGTACAGTTCTAAATCCAATGTAGCTTCTAGCAGAATCTTTTCTTTCCCAGTCTCTATAACCTGTCATCAATAGATAACCTGCATCTTTCCAAGATCCACCGCGTACAGTTTTCTTAATTTCTCTGTATGCTTGATTTGACATATTAGGGTTAAGCGTTGAAGAGAATTGATAGGTTGAGTTACTGAATGGAGACTCTGTCCACTCTGATACGTTACCAGCCATATCGTAAAGGCCGTAACCATTTCTAGGGAATTTCTTAACAGGAGCAGTATATACATAGTCTCCCTTTTTCTCATCCTCAATATAGTTACCTCTCTTCGGTTTGAAGTTAGCTAAATAGCATCCTCTATCATCTTGTAAGTTAGGTCCACCCCAAGGATAAGTTGCATTCTCCACACCACCTCTAGCAGCGAATTCCCATTCAGCTTCTGTTGGTAGACGGAAGTTCATTGGTTTTTGCTTTTTCTTCTTTAAACTATTATTAAAGTCAGACTTTCTTTTAGTTTTATAATTACAAAAAGCACGCGCTTGATCCCAAGTTACCCCAACTACAGGATAATTTTTGTAAGCTTGATGCCAAAAATATTGATCAAATAGAGGCTCATTATAAGCATAGTTGAAATCTCTTACCCAAACTGTTGTGTCTGGATATACTTTGATGCTTTCTTTTTTAAGATAAGATGCATCTCTGTTTTTATCTCTAACAGCCGAAGCAACATCTTCCCACTGATAAGCATATTGCAACTTGTTAGCATCTAATAATCTTTCGTTATTGATACGCTTATCTGGAGCAATATACATTGACTCTAGAACTTCTGCGTATTGCTCATCTGGATAAGCTGAAGTATTCCAATGTAACGGAACTCTCCAGTCCAACTTTTTAGCCTCGCTATAACCATCTCTTCCTCCTTGAGCTTCAAGGTATGATTGATAAGGCGTCACGTTTTCTCCACCTTTTTGAGATGCATATGCATAGTCGGAAATACTAGCTCCTGTAGAACTCTCGGAACCACCAGTACCAGCAGCCTCAGCTAAAAGAGTTCTTGCGATTGAATCTCTAACATAGTTAATAAATTCTCTATACTCGCCATTAGTAACTTCGGTTTCGTCCATAAAGAATGAAGAAACAGTCACTGTTTTAGGATTGGCTTTCTCAGGCATGTTTGTAAAATCTACATCTGTCATACCCATCACATAGGAGCCTCCTGGTACAGGAACCATCCCGAAAGGTCTTTCAGCTGTAAACGTTTTTGCCGACTTTGCAGGGATTAACTCCCCTTTTGTTTTAGCACCTGGTCTTCCTGCAGACTTGCCCCCTCCTTTAGAACAAGAAACAACAGCTGCAGAAGATAATAATATAAGAAATATCCTTTTCATTCTCTATTCAGAAATTAAGCGGTAAATATATAATTTTTTTTAAAACTACTATTACTTTTCCTTAACGTATTTTTATTAGTAATATTGTTTTAATAACAATTTTTTATTCAACTGTTACAGATTTTGCAAGATTTCTAGGTTGATCGACATTTGCGCCTCTATAAACTGCGATGTAGTAAGACAATAATTGTAATGGAATCGCAGCTACAATCGGTGAAAAACACTCTGATGTTTCTGGCATTTCTATCACATGATCAGCCATCGACGCCACTTGTACATCACCTTTATTAACAACTGCAATAACTTGTCCTTTTCTAGCTTTAATCTCTTGGACGTTACTTACAATTTTATCATAATGCCCTTGTTTAGGAGCAATAATAACGATTGGCATGTTCTCATCAATAAGCGCGATTGGTCCGTGTTTCATTTCCGCAGCTGGATAACCTTCTGCATGGATGTATGAAATTTCTTTTAGCTTAAGAGCTCCTTCTAATGCTGAAGGGAAGTTATATCCTCTACCCAAATATAGGAAGTTAGTCGCATCAACATATTGTTTAGCAATGTTTTTAGCAACTTCATGTGAAGATTGTAAAACTTCTTCTACTTTAGTCGGAATCGCGTCTAATTCTGCAATTAAACTCATAAATTCTGCATTACCAAGATTACCATTGTGTTTTCCTAATTTAAGAGCTATTAACGATAAAATTGTTAATTGTGCAGTAAATGCTTTTGTGGAAGCAACTCCAATTTCTGGTCCTGCATGTGTATAAGACCCTGCGTCTGTAACTCTTGCTATTGATGAGTCAACAACGTTACAAATACCATATACGAAAGCGCCCTTCTCTTTAGCAAGCTTGATAGCAGCCATTGTATCAGCTGTTTCACCAGATTGAGAAATAGCAATAACAACATCTTTAGGTCCAATAATTGGATTTCTATATCTAAATTCTGAAGCATATTCTACTTCAACAGGGATTCTTGCAAATTCTTCAATCAGATATTCTCCAATAAGACCAGCATGCCAAGAAGTACCACAAGCGATAATTACAATTCTTTCAGCTTTGTTGATGCGCTCAAGATGATCCCAAATACCAGCCATTTTAATGATGCCTTCATTTACAAGAAGACGACCTCTCATGGTATCAAGGATAGATTTAGGTTGCTCAAAAATTTCTTTTAGCATAAAATGCTCGTATCCCCCTTTTTCGATTTGCTCAAGATTCAATCTTAATTCTTGTATAGCTGGTTCAACTTTTTCGTTGTCTTTAATCGTGAAAATATTAACACCATTTTCTAAAGAAATAGTAGCCATGTGACCTTCTTCTAAATAAACAGCCTCTTTTGTAAATTCAACAAAAGGAGAAGCATCAGAAGCAATAAAGAATTCTTTATCCCCAAGACCAATAGCTAAAGGAGATCCTAATCTTGCTACAATAAGCTCTCCAGGGAAATCTTCGTGCATCACAGTGATTGCATAAGCACCATAAACCTCATTAAGAGAAGCTCTAACAGCACCTGCAAATCCTAACTCTGGATTTTTATCGGTAAAATATTGAATTAAATTAACTAGAACTTCTGTATCAGTTTCTGAATGGAATTCGAAGCCGTTAGCAATAAGCATCGTTTTAATAGTATCATAATTTTCAATAATACCATTGTGAATCAAAGCAATTTTACCATTATTTGATAAATGCGGATGCGAGTTTCTGTCACTCGGAACACCGTGAGTTGCCCAACGAGTGTGCCCCATCCCCACATGTGCAACACCTTGAAGACCTTCAGAAATCTCTGCTAAGTCATCAACTTTACCTTTAGTTTTTTTAACTTCAAGTTTGTTATTGTCATTGTCGATTACAATACCTGCGCTATCATAACCTCTATATTCTAAACGTCTCAATCCGCTAATTACGATATCGTAAGCATCTCTAAAACCTGTATATCCAACAATTCCGCACATAATTTATGTTTTTTAATATTTGTGTTATTAATTTTATTTTGATTATTTTTTTGAATAAGCAACTCTTAATTGAACATTTTTGTAGTCCTTAAGTAAGCTAGCTTCAATTTCTTTCCCAACATTATTTGCATCTGTACCTTTTAATACAATTCTGTTAGGTGTATAAGCACGATCTGTATAATCTAAACCAAGCATTAATCCAGATGAGGAACTTGATAAATAACTTCCTAAATCGATTATTAGGTCTTTTGGTTCTTTAGCCTGTTCTATAATATCTTTTAAGGTTTTTGTAATACCAATATCATAATATGCATCCTCCTTATCTAAATTATAAGGTCTAATTAAAGTATAAGTTGTATTCGCAAGTGCCGTCATATCACTTAAAAAATCGGTAGCATCTTTTTCCTTAACTGTAAAATAAGAAGGTTTTGAAAACGTATTTTTCCAAATAGATTCATCTGTATATAATCTAATTTTAGCTGTTACAATACCCACTTTTTGATTTTTATATAAATCTCTTAAAGTTGCAATAGTCTGAGCAGGAATTCTAACCGTAAGGCCGCTTCCTCCCATACCTTGAGCAAATAATTGCGATTGTCCAGCTTCGGTAATACCAGCAATTGCATCAGCATAAGGCGTCCCGGTTCTGTTGTATTCAATTTGGTTAAACTTCGCATTAACGCCACCTAAACTCAAATCATATTGCAACAACTCACTTCGGGTTACTGTGCCATCTGTCGCAGTTACGTCATTTTTGTAATATAATTTAATAGCAACTGAAGAAGGATCAAATTTAAAAATATAACCATCATTCTCTTCAACCGAAATTTGAACTCCTTTAAAATATCTAATAAAGTTAGCGGCACTCGTTAATTCTGGCTGCTTATTTTTAGCGATAATTTTAGTTTGGAAGAAATCTTTATCCAAAGGAATTCTTAAGCTAACGTCTCTATTTAACAATTCGGAATTATCCGATTTTTTTGTAACAGTAACTGAATTAATTGTTCCGTCGAATACTTTTGACCCTAAAACGTTTGATGCAACATTTACCGTTTTATTAGATAATTTTTCATCAGCATAAGCACCTAAGAAATCATTAACCTCTTTAACATTAATTTTAAAACTGGTTTTGTTTCCTCCAATTTTATATTTACCATATTTAGCAACAGGATAAGTATTAACAACTTTTTTTGCCTCTACATTTCCGATTGGATAAATGTAATCATCTTTGGTTGTCGTTGTAACAGAATCTTTCTCGTATAACGGATTAATAACTAACACAGCAGAATCTAAAGTTGCATTCTTACCAAAATCTGCGTTATCAGTAGACATACGTACTTGACTAACATAAGACGATTTTTGCATCCCGAAAACAGGCTCTGTGAAAGCACCTAAAGTTCCATAACCTAATTTACCAGCATCAGTTCTTATAACATCTCCATAAGTATGATTAAATCCAACGATACTATAAGCCGTTTCAACACCTTCTGCACTATTCCCCTCAAACAATTGCTCCCCAAGATTATCCAAATCCGATTCGCAACTAACAACAGCCAAAGTCAATACTAAAGCACTTCCTAATGTAATTAGGCTTTTTAATTTATTTATCATTCTTGTTTTTTCGATTTAATATAGTTGCGCGATTGCATCTACACTTAGATAATCAGATTTCTCAGCTGACGCTTGTCCATAAGCCTCTTCTAAAGATTCTACTAAAAATTCGTCTCCTTTTACAATCGCATCAACATAGTTCATACTATCATTAACAAAGCCTAAGAAACTTGGATTATCTAACGATGTAAGTTCTGTAATATTATCAAAAGTTAGAATTTCTTTACTATTGCTTCCTAGTTCAGAATTTTCTTCATTATAAAGAGACAAAACTAACTTAGTATCGTTAAAATATGTATCGTCTTTATAAAATGTTTTTAAGTAAATAGGAATAAGAGAAGCCATCCATCCATTGATATGGATTACATCTGGCACCCAGTTAAGTTTTTTGATCGTTTCGATAACACCACGTGCGAAGAAAACTGCTCTTTCGTTGTTATCTTCAAAAGCTTTTCCTTCGTCATCAAAATACAATTGCTTTCTTTTGAAATACTCTTCGTTATCGATAAAGTAAACCTGAAGTCTTTCTCCTGGCAACGAAGCTACTTTAATAATCAAAGGTTGATCTAGGTCATTGATGATAATATTCATCCCAGAAAGCCTAATAACCTCATGTAGTTGGAATTTTCTTTCACTAATTTGTCCAAACCTTGGCATGAAAACCCTCACATCGTTACCTTCTTGATGCATTTTCAGAGCCATCTGGTGGACCATGTTACCCATGTTAGAATCTTCATGGTAAGGATACATCTCTGTTGTAACGTACAAAATCTTTTGATTCGGCATAATATATTTTATTGTCTAAAAAGTATAAACACTTTATTTTGCAAAATTACAAAAATTTATTGCAATTGTTTTATTTTAATAAATTTTAGCACGATTTGGTCAACTAACACACTTATATGCGCACTAAATCAAGCATTTAACATTTAATTTTATAAATTTTTAACAAATAAAAAACTTTCGTACAGATACATTTTATAATTTTACATTCAATTTTAACAAGATTATGAAAATCCTAAATAACAGAGGCGAATTAGAACAATTTGTATCTGAAGCTAAAAAACAAAACAAAAGCATCGGGTTTGCACCAACGATGGGCGCTTTACACGATGGACACATTTCGCTTTATAAAGAAGCTAGAAAAGAAAATGACTTAGTTATTTCTTCAATTTTTGTAAACCCAACACAGTTTAACAATCCTGAAGATCTCGAAAAATACCCAAGAACAGTAGAAAAAGACATCGAAAAACTGGATGATTCTGGATTAGTTGATGCAGTATACGTTCCTTCTGTAGAAGACATTTATCCTGACAATCTTGAAAGCAAACATTATGATTTCAATGGTTTGGAAAACGAAATGGAAGGTGCGGCAAGGCCAGGACACTTCGATGGCGTAGGAACAGTTATCGAAAGATTATTTGAACAAGTAAAATCTGACAACGCCTATTTCGGAGAAAAAGACTTTCAGCAACTAAGAATTATCGAAGCTTTGGTAGACAATCTTAAACTTCCTGTCAAAATACATGGTGTTAAAATCCACAGACAAGATGACGGTCTTGCGATGAGCTCGAGAAATATGCGTCTTAGCGAAGACGAAAGAAATGCGTCGACGATTATTTTTCAAACTTTAAAAAAGGTGAATGATTGGTTCCGAGTTATTACAATTCCTGAAATTAAAAATCGCGTCGAAGAAATTTTCGAAAACCAAAAAGGCATGGAACTCGAATATTTTTTAATTGCAGACGAAGAAACCTTGAAAGAAACAGACTTCTTTTATAAAGACAAAAATTATCGCGCCTTTATCGTGGTTAACGTTGGTAAAGTAAGATTAATTGACAATATGCATCTGGATTAAGTCCAGATGTTTTTTTTGCAGTAGGTATAAAAACATAGAAGCCTCCTTATTCAGGAGGCTTCTAAACACCAAATCACAAAATATTAATATGAAAAAAATTTACTATGAGGTAAATTTGTGACCCGGCTGGGATTCGAACCCAGGACCCATACATTAAAAGTGTATTGCTCTACCAGCTGAGCTACCGAGTCTTGAATAATTGCTTATTCTAATTTTTTGCTTGTGCCTGCGACTGGACTCGAACCAGCACATCCTTAGGAAACCACCCCCTCAAGATGGCGTGTCTACCAATTTCACCACACAGGCAAATAAAATTACAAAAATCCAGTAATTTTTTGCTAGTGACCCGGCTGGGATTCGAAC
>JAEXRP010000080.1:0-46147 GCA_023440705.1 Bacteroidota bacterium | reverse complement strand
AAACTAACCAGTTTATCATCGATGTCGATGCGAGCAATTTGCCGATAAAATTAGTTGAAGAAGTTAAATTGCAAGATCAGCAAATTATTTTAAGACTTTTGAATTATGATAAACCAACACTGAAAGCTTTTATTAAACCTGACCAAGCCGATATGAACATCCGAATTAATCAAATCAGAAAACCTGATAATACTTTTGATGGTCCTTTCGGTCAAACGATAGAATACAAAACGCCACAAAAAGGCGAATATTGGCTGGTGATTTCTAAAAATAATATGGCTTCAGGAAATCCAGTTGGTAAGTTTTTTATTAAAGTTGAAGATTAACTAAAAAAAACTTCCCGATAAAAATCAATGTTTATCGGGAAGTTAATATTATTAATTAAACTGAAATAGGAAGTTTCTAATTCTTTGTAAACGTCAATGTGTGACCAGCTTGCGTTATGTCAAAACTCTTCTTGTCTTTTGCAAATTTGAAACTGATTTCGGCCATTTCAAAAACAAAAACATTGTCGCCATCATAACTTAACGGAAACGCAGGTTGATCTCCCAATTTTGCCATTAAATTTACACCGTCAGCTGATAACACAAACTTAACAGGAACTTGTTTACTGCTAAAAGTGCCAGTATAATCACTAATATTTATTTTTTCGGTAGCTTTTGCAGCATCCATTTTAAAAACATTATTTGACAGATTAACATCTGGAAGATTTCCTCGAGGATCAAGGCTTACCGACGTTATTTCTTTAGTTGTTGGCGCTTTGAAAGTCCACTCTGTATTTCGTCTCCAGACATCAACTGGCAGATTAACCGCTTGCGTCGTTCCGTCTTTATACTTGACTTCCATTGTAACAGGCATCGCCATTTTTTCTAAATTAGAAATCGAAATCATTGCCCCTTGTGCAGCATCGTTATTTACATATTTAACATTGGTAATCGCTTGATCCAACTTCCAATTATTCTGGATCCAGCTTCTCCAGAACCAACCCAAATCTTCACCAGCAACATTCTCCATCGTTCTATAAAAATCGTCTGGCGCAGGATGTTTAAACGCCCAACGATCGATATATTCTCTAAAAGCTTTATCAAAACGCTCAGCACCCAAAACATTATCACGCAAAACCTTTAGCGCTGCACCTGGCTTATAGTAAAGCAATGCCCCAATACTCGCCTCTCGCATATTATCTGGCGCAGTATCAACTGGTTCTAGACGTTCATTAAACAAGAAATTCGTCATATTTCTAATACTCGGATTTTTGTAATATTCTCCTTTATTAAACGCTTGCGTCGAAAGGTCATTAATAAATGTGTTGAAACCTTCGTCCATCCAACCATGTTTACGCTCGTTAGAACCAACAATCATCGGGAACCAAGTATGACCAAACTCGTGATCGGTCACACCCCAAAGACTACTTCCCTTTGCTGTATATTCACAGAAAACAATCCCTGGATATTCCATACCGTTGGTAATCCCCGCAACGTTAACCGCCGCTGGATAAGAAAATTCAAACCACTGTTTAGAATAATGTTCTATAGAAGCTTTTGTATATTCTGTCGAACGTGACCAAGCGTCCTGACCATCACTTTCTACTGGATAAGCCGAAATTGCTAAAGATTTTTTCCCAGATGGCAAATTGATTCTCGCAGCATCCAAAATAAATGCTGAAGACACCGCAAATGCAAAATCGCGACTTTGGTTCATTTTGAATTTCCAAGTTTTGGTACCTGTACTTTTTGTAGCAGTATTTGCTTCCGCCGCCGAACGAATTGTCACCGTCTTTTCGCTATTTGCAGCTTCATTCCATTTTTTATTTTGTTCGGCTGTGTAGACATCTTTTTGATTTAATAATTCACCAGAACCAACAACATAAAGATTATTAGGCGCCGTGATACTAACATCAAAATTTCCGTATTCTAAATAAAATTCAGACGGTCCAAGATATGGTATTGTGTTCCAACCTCTAAGATCATCATATACTGCAACACGCGGATACCACTGCGCGATTGTGAAAATTTTTCCATTTTTAGTTTGTAAAACGCCCATTCTGTCCGCTCCATTTTCTGGCGAAACAAAAGAATATTCAATAGTGATTTTGGCGTTGCCTCCATTAGCTTTCAATTCTTTCGGGAAATCAACTTGCATTTGCGCATCGTTAATCGTGTACTTAGCGTCTTTTCCGTCAACTTTAACAGATTTAATCGTATAACCTCCATCAAAAGTTGAACTACTAGAACCGTATCTCGAATTGGTTGTCGGAATCATCGAACTTCCACGAGAATCTTTTTTAAATAAATTTTGATCCAATTGAAACCAAATAAATTTCAAAGCATCAGGACTATTATTGGTGTAAGAAACTTCTGCCGAACCAGTAAATTTATTCTGCGTATCATCCAAAGTAATATTCAGATTATAATTAACCGCTTGTTGCCAATATTTAGGTCCTGGTTGCCCGCTTGCCGAACGGAATTCGGTGCCATTTGTTGTATAGAAAGGTTCTTTAAAAACATCTTTATAATCATAATTAGATTTTCCAGCTTGTTGTGCACTTGCATTTACAAACATTAAAAAACTTGCTGATATCGCTATCGATTTAAAAAATTTTGGACGCATTCTTTCGTTTTTTATTTAAAATTAGGATAAAAGTACAGAACATCTTTCATTAAAACAAAAAAAATAAAAGCCGAACAATTGGGAATTGCTCGGCTATTTTAAGGAATTTAATACTATTTTAAAATAAGATCTTCAAGTTCTTTCATTCGAGATTCTGAACTTTTTGTAGGAACATACATTTCTTGTTTCTTCGACCAATTGACTTCCATATTGTAAAAATCTTGCGGCTTTGTAAACTTTCCTTCTTTAGCATTTTCTATAAACAATTTCCAACGATCGACATACAAAGAACCCAGAAGTCCGTTCCATTCTTTATGAGCATAATCTCGCAAAGTTGTTTTTGGATTATTATCGGGACCCCAAAATGTGATTTGTGCTTTTGCATTATACATAACATTTTCAGAATCTGGAAGTTTTACGCCATAATTTTTAGCTTGTTGCAACCAACGATTTAGTGTAAAATAAGGACTATTTCCGAGTAATTCATTTTGAATATTAATCATTTCTAAAAAAGTTGACGACGCTTTATCCATGCGATTTTTGTCTTGAGAATTAATACTTCTAATAAGCGAATCGTAGGCAGCATCACCTTTGTCCGCCCAAACTTGCCGAAGAAACTCTATTTTGTCAGCTTGATAAGTTTCCGAATTTTTAAAATCAGAATCAGCTTTTAAAAACACTTTTACCGCTTCTCTAAAACGAACAATATCGTAATTTCGAGTTCTTGTTCCCCAAGACGAAACAGGATCGACATTTATCGATGGACGTGCACAAAATATACTTTCGGAAGGTCCTTCTTGATAGACTTTTGGATCACTATAGACAGTTTGTGCAAATTCTTTCCAAGCTTTGATTACGTCTGGATTTTCTTTACCATAACGATATTTTGTATAATCTTTCAGCCAGTCATCGAGATTAAATTTCGGCTCATGCCACGCCATATCCAACATCAAATCATAAGCAACTGGATTATTGTAAATCCCTTCTGGAATGATTCCGACACCTTTTAGATTAGCACCATAAGGACTTTCTTTGGCGCGATATACCTCATCGATAAAACGTTGCAACTTCCCGTACAGTCCATTTTTTTCTCCAAAATTGCTAACATTTGACCAAATAAAATTGGTTCCGTTGTAGCCTTTTCGTTCTTCCCAATTGCTTGTATTTTCACCAAATAATTCTATAATAAGTACTTTTTCACGATTAAGTCCAGTCAATAATTTATCAGAAGGATTCTTTTGCCAACCTTGTAAAACCCAAGTACTGTTGGGATAATGCTTTTGCATTTCTTGCTGAACACTTTTACCAACCGCAGTTATGTCGATATCATTAGACTTTCCGCCTTCATGAAATGGCTCTCCACCAAAATACTTGATATTTTTACCATAAAGTTTTTTCATTTCTGAGTAATAAACATCCGCCACTTTTTGAAAATCGGAAGATGTTGGCGTTAAAATCCCTGGCCGAATAAACTCGGTAAACACCCATTTTCCTTGCTCAATAATTGGTGCATTCTGAAGCGACGCAACTTTTTTATTCATATCATGCGGAACCATTCCGTAGAAACCTTGCAAAATAGGCTCAATTCCTAACTCGTTCATTCTTTTCAGAATCTTTTTTTGAAGGTCTGCCTGCTGTTTGATACTTGCTAAACTTACAGGTCCACCCCACCCTTCCAAATTGCCCATCAGCCACCAAGCTGTAAAACCTGGTCCAGGAATAAAAGCTCGGGCATCTTCATCAGAATATCCTAATTTCACCAACGTATTATACCAAATCATTTCTGTCCCAACAGGCGCTAGCATAATATTAACGCCATTCAATGCCATCCAATCGAGCTCCTTTTCCCAATCCTCCCAAGTATAAAAACTAAATGAATAATTAATTGTACAATAATTGAGCGCATATCGATACGGAACAAACGATTCCTTCTTAATAGGAGCAGGAACTTCTGGCAACGAAACTAAATTTTTAGTTTGATTTCCGAAATGTGAAATACTTTGATGCGCATAATGTTTAACATACCAATCCAAAGCTCTCGACGCCGCACTAGTCGATGATGCCGAAATCTCTAATCGATTAGCTTTGGTTTGTAAAATAAAAACATCGTCGTTATTTTCTTTTGGAATTGATTTAAAAACCAACTTATCAGCAATCCAAGAAAACTGTCTTTTCGCTACTTCTTTGACAGCGGAAAAATTTTGAGCCTTTAATTGAATAAAAAAAGATGATAGTAAAATAAATATTGTAAGAATAAATTTCTGCATAATGAGTCTTTATGTAAAAATAAAAAACTTCCCCATTTCTGAAGAAGTTTTTAGTTGTATTTTTTGGGAACTGAAATTATCCGTTCTTTTTAGCTTTAATCATCGCTTCTAGCATATCCCACATTTCTGTTGGGATCTGGTCTAACATATTGAATTGTCCTGCGCCTTGCAACCATTCACCGCCGTCGATGGTAATAACTTCGCCATTAACATAAGCCGAAAAATCTGAAACCAAATAAGCTGCTAAATTCGCTAACTCTTGGTGATCGCCAACGCGACGCAACGGCACTTTTTTGGTCATATCGAATTTCTCTTGCAAATCTCCCGGAAGCAATCTATCCCACGCACCTTTGGTCGGGAATGGTCCTGGCGCGATGGCGTTGGTACGGATTCCGTATTTTGCCCACTCAACTGCCAAACTTCTTGTCATTGCCAAAACTCCTGCTTTTGCAGTAGCTGACGGTACAACATAAGCAGAACCAGTCCACGCATAAGTCGTTACAATATTAAGAACAGTCCCTTTAGTTTTAGAATCGATCCAATGTTTCCCGATCGAAAGTGTACAGTTTTTGGAACCTTTCAAAACGATGTCGATAATCGTGTCAAATGCATTTGCAGAAAGTCTTTCGGTTGGACTTATAAAGTTACCCGCCGCATTGTTAAGCAAAATATCAATCTTTCCAAATTCTTTTAGCGCTGCTTCTTTCATCGCTTCGACCTCATCGTAATTTCTAACATCGCAAGCAACTGCAAGTACTTTTCCGCCAGTTTCGGCTTCGAGTTCTTTTGCTGTGTTTTGAAGTTTTTCGAGATTTCTTGAAGTAATCACAACTTTGGCTCCTAATTGTAGGAAATATTTGGTCATGGCTTTTCCTAAACCACTTCCACCACCTGTAACGATGGCAACTTTATCTTTTAATGCGTCTTCGCGAAGCATTGGTTCTGCGTAATTCATAAAATGTATTTATAATTTTGAAGTTTAAAGTTATGAATATTTCTTCGATCTGTGAGGATTTCTGTTATTCGACAAATAGTGTTTTGGGGCAGAATCTGCGCCCCGAGCTGAGTGGAGCTCATTTTGCGAAGCGCAGCGGAGCAAAATAGCGGGAACCCTTCGACTAACTCAGGATAAACTCCTTGCGGAAAAGGCGCCCAAATAAATTTTGTTTTATACATTTGGAAGACAATTGGACGGACATGGGAATTTTCTGGACGCATTTGCGGAAATTTGTTGAGATTGACGAAGCGGAATATGCTACAATTATAGCGTTTTTCGAAGTTTTGGAATGCAAAAAAAAGGAAAATTTGCTGGCAGAAGGCGAGCTTTCGAAATTCAATTATTTTGTGTTAAATGGTTGTCTTCGGAAGTTTTTTGTGAAGCAAAATGGTGCAGAACAAACGACGCAATTTGCGCTGGAAACGTGGTGGATTGCAGATTTGTTTAGTTTTGAGAAACAGCAAGTTGCGGATTGTTACATTCAGGCAGTTGAAAAGTCGACGGTTTTGCGGATTTCTTATCAAAATTATGTTAAACTTTTGGCCGAACATCCCGTTATGGAAAGCTATTTCCGAAAGATTTATCAAATAAATACAGCAGCGTCGGAAAGGCGAATTCGGTATTTGTATGAATTTTCGCGAGAAGAATCTTATTTGCATTTTCGGAATTTGTTTCCAGATTTCATCCAAAGAATTCCGCAGTATTTGCTAGCTTCTTACTTGGGTTTTACGCCCGAATATTTGAGCGAAATAAGGGCGAAGTTACGTTCTTAAACTGGTTTAAGTTTTTTGTAGAAATAAAATCTGAAATTTGCTTCATCAAAAACAAAATAAATGTTCGGCACAAAACTTTCCATCGCTCAGCTTTTTCTACGAATTGCTTTAGCCGTTACGATGCTTTCCGCAGTAGCTGATCGTTTCGGATTTTGGGGAAACAACGCAGTTTGGGGAAACTGGACTGCTTTTGAAGACTATACAAGAACACTAACTTTTTTCCTCCCAAATATTCTGAGTAAAATCGGCACCTATTTTGCCACTTTTTGTGAAATTGCATTTTCGATATTGCTGTTAATTGGCTTCAAAACGAAGATTACAGCTTATGCGACTTCAATCTTACTTCTCAGCTTTGGAATTGCAATGACAATTGCCTTGGGCGTAAAAGCGCCTCTAGATTACTCTGTTTGGACAAGCGCAGCAGGTGCTTTTCTGTTGGCAACACAAAATAAATTTCCATTTAGTATCGACAATTTAATCAATAAAAATAAATAATATGTCACAAAGATTGAACATGGCTCGATTAGCGCCAGAAGCTTACAAAGCAATGATAGCATTGGATGCAACAATGTCAACATTTTTCCTAAACAACACTCAGAAAGAACTCATCAAAATACGAGCGTCGCAAATTAATGCTTGTGCATTTTGTTTGGACATGCACACAAAAGATGCCTTAAAATATGGCGAAACACCGCAACGTATTTTCTTGCTAAATGCGTGGTGGGAAACGAATTTGTACACCGAAGAAGAAAGAGTCATGCTGAAAATGACTGAAGAAATCACGAAAATTTCTGAGAAAGGCTTAACTGAGGAAACTTATCAAAACGCAAAAAAATTGTTTGATGACAAACAAATTGCGGAAATTATCATGGCAATTAACATCATCAACGCATGGAACCGTATCGGAATTAGCACACATTTGCAGTTGCCAAAATAGTTTGGTTTTAATTAAAATACTAAAAAATCATCTTGACAAAATTCAAGGTGATTTTTTTATGTTCTTAAATTTTTCATTTTTAAAAACCCAAAAGCTAAAAAAGTTTGCGCTAAAACATAGGTGAACATCACTGCAAAGCCCAATATTTTACTCGGATTTACAAATAGATTAACAGCCAAAACCGAATCTGAAATCACAAAGAAAACCGCGCCAATAATGAGCAAAGTTTGTTTGGTTTTGAGGCTGAAATACAACATCCCCGAAATGCAAAGTGCATACAAAATAACAGGGATTTTCATATCGCCCAAATGCGGAAATAAAAAGGTAAGAAAAGTAAAAAGGTAGATTATAATTAAAGGAAGACTCCACAAAGCTTTGGCAACCGAAAATTTCTTGAGGCAAAAAATGTAGCAAATATGTGCGAATAGAAAACTTCCTAAACCTGCAATAAAACCCCAATCAAAAAGTAAAAAAACATCACCAAACCATGATAAAATAAGGCCTGCGATAAAGAGGTTTTGTTTTGGTTGATTCGATTTCTGGCTTGCCAACCAGTAAAAAACTAAAAGCAAAGGCATTAACAAAGTTTTGGAGAACAAGCGCAATTGCTCCTTCCCCAAAACAATGAATAACAAATCGCAAATAAACATCAGTCCTAAAACCGACAATACGATTCGTAATTTTTTATCTATCAAACTCCAATCTTTCGCCATGTTTTTCTTCGGAGAAAATGCCGTTGTCGTATGCCAAATGACCGTTGACAAAGGTTTGGGTAATTTTAGATTTTAGATTTGCACCTTCTAACGGGCTCCAACCGCATTTGTATAAAATATTATTTTTCTCAATTGTCCAAGGATTATCCATGTCCACCAAAACCAAATCTGCTTTATAACCTTCTTTTACAAAACCTCTTTTATCAACCTCGAACAAAATCGCAGGATTGTGACACATCTTCTCCACCAATTTTTCTAAAGAGATTTTTCCGTTGTGGTAACTCTCCAACATCACAGGCAAAGAATGTTGTACCAAAGGCGCTCCCGATGGACAACTTGTGTACAGATTTTGCTTTTCCTCCCAAGTATGCGGCGCGTGATCGGTTGCAATAACGTCAATTCGGTCGTCCAAAAGCGCTTCCCAAAGACCATCTTTGTCAGCTTGAGTTTTCACCGCTGGATTCCATTTGATCAAAGAGCCTTTGGTTTCGTAATCGTCATTGGTAAATGTCAAATGATGAACACAAACTTCCGCCGTTATTTTTTTGTCTTTTAAAGGAATATCATTTCGGAACAAAGCCGTTTCTTTAGCTGTTGACAAGTGGAAAATATGCAATCTCGCACCCGTTTTTTGAGCCAACTCAATCGCTTTTGAAGACGATTTGTAACAAGCTTCCTCGCTTCGTATCAAATGATGAAACTTCACAGGAATATCATCGCCGTATTCGGCTTTATACTTTTCAGTATTCGTTTTTATCGTGTCTTCATCTTCGCAATGAACGCAAATCAACATTTTGGTAGAACTAAAAATCTTCTCCAAAGTTTCGGGATTGTCCACCAACATATTTCCTGTTGAAGATCCCAAAAATAATTTGATTGCCGATACATTTTTAGGATTTGTTTTTAAAACCTCTTCCAAATTATCGTTAGTTCCGCCCATCGAAAACGAATAATTGGCATAAGATTTCTCCGCACCCAATTTATATTTTTCTTCTAATAATTCCTGCGTTACCGCATTCGGAACGGTATTCGGCTGATCGATAAAACTGGGTACACCACCTGCAATTGCTGATTTGGATTCCGAAGCGATGTCGCCTTTATGCGTCAATCCTGGCTCACGGAAATGCACTTGGTCATCAATGACACCAGGCAACAAATACTTTCCCGTTGCATCAATCACTTTGTCCGCTTTGGATTCGGGAATATTTTTAGCAATTTTTGAAATTAAATCATTTTCGATTAGCAAATCGCTTTCGAAGATTTGACCTTCATTAACAATTTTAGCATTCTTGATAAGGCTTTTCACTTTTATTTTATTTTAGATTTTAAAATTTTAAATGCGAGACTTTAAGATATGAGATTATGAACTCGTAAATATTAAGACTAATTTTTCTTTACTCTATCATCTTTCTTCTTTCCTCTCCTGTACAAATTTAGAATATTTAAAAAGATTTATTTAGCTAAATTGCTTCTTTAAAACTAATTAATGTTTATCAAAAAAATATCCTTAGCAATGGGAATCGCGGTTGCTACGCTTACCAATGCTCAAAAAATGGAAAACCTTGTCAAATTTGTCAATCCATTAATTGGCACCGAAAAAATGGGACACACCTATCCTGGCGCCACAACGCCTTTTGGAGCTGTGCAACTAAGTCCCGAAACCGATTCGATTTCTTATGAGTTGAACGGCAAATATAATGGCGAAGTTTACAAATATTGTGCGGGTTATCGCTACGAGGACAAAACGATAACAGGTTTTAGCTCGACGCATTTTAGTGGAACAGGGCATTCGGATTTGGGCGATTTTTTGGTGATGCCGACAGTTGGCAAACTTCAACTAAATCCAGGAACGGCTGACAAACCTGAAACAGGTTACAGAAGTCGCTTTTCGCACAGTACCGAAGTTGCTGAAGCGGGATATTACAAAGTAAAACTGGACGACTATAATATTTTGGCAGAAATGACGGCCACGACGCGTGTTGGCGTGCAGCGTTATACTTTCCCAAAATCGGATCAAGCGCACATCATTTTGGATTTGATGGCGGGAATCTACAATTACGATGGCAAGAATGTTTGGACTTATGTTCGCGTCGAAAATGGAAATACCATCACAGGTTATCGTCAAACCAATGGTTGGGCACGTACACGAACCGTTTATTTTGCTATGAAATTTTCGAAAGCTTTTAAATCTTATGGTCAAAAGAATTTCGATGGAAAACAAGTTTATGGTGGATTCTGGAGAAAATTTGACCAAAACAAAAACTTCCCCGAAATCGCTGGCAAAAACCTAAAAATTTATTTTGATTTCGACACTCAAGAAAATGAAGCTATCGAAGTACAATTGGCAATTTCGCCAATTAGCCAAGCCAATGCCTTGGACAATTTAAAACAAGAAGTCGGCAATCTTTCCTTTAACCAAATAAAAGAAAAAACCCAACAGGATTGGAATAAAGAGCTTAATCGAATTGTGATAAAAGGCTCTGACACGGAGAAAATCAACTTCTACACGGCGATGTACCACACTTTTATCAATCCAACCATTTATATGGACGCCAATGGCGAGTATAAAGGACTTGATCAAAATGTTCACAAAGCCGATGGATTTACCAATTACACGACCTTCTCACTTTGGGATACGTATCGGGCTTTGCATCCTTATTTTAATATTGTTCAGCCAAAACGAAATAACGACATGGTCAAATCGATGATGGCGCACTACGATCAATTTTCGTTAAAAATGTTGCCAATTTGGTCGCACTATGCCAACGAGAACTGGTGTATGAGTGGTTATCACAGCGTTAGTGTTGCTTCGGACGCGATTATCAAAGGAAATTATTCGGGAGACGCAAAAGCGGCTTTGTTGGCTTGCGTGGCTACAGCAAACAAACGTGACTACGAAGGCATTGGCGAGTATATAGACAAAGGTTTTATTCCAGCAGAGAAAAATGGGACTTCAGTTTCTAACACTTTGGAATATGCGTATGACGATTGGGCAATTGCTCAATTGGCGAAACATTTGGGCGAAACGGAAATTTATAATCAATTCATTAAACGCTCTGAAAATTGGAGAAATGTTTACGATAAAAGTGTCGGATTTATGCGTCCAAAATTAGCAAATGGAACTTTCAAAAAAGATTTTGATGCTTTGGAAACACATGGACAAGGCTTTATCGAAGGCAATTCTTGGAACTACAGTTTCTTTGTTCCGCAAAACCCAAAAGGTCTGATCGAAGCGATGGGTGGCAAAAATAAATTCGGAGAAAAACTAGATCAACTTTTCAGCATGCATTTGCCAGACAAGTTTTTTGCAGATACCGAAGACATAACAAGAGAAGGAATTATCGGTGGTTACGTTCACGGAAACGAGCCTGCGCATCATGTTGTTTATCTTTACAATTTTGCCGATCAAGCTTGGAAAACGCAGCAACAAGTCCGTCACATTTTGGAAATGCAATACAAGGCGACACCTGATGGCTTGGGCGGAAATGACGACACGGGACAAATGAGTGCTTGGTATATTTTGAGCTCGCTTGGTTTTTATCCAGTGGCGCCAGGTTCAGAAGATTATTCGATTGGAAGTCCAGCGGTTGACCATGCGATTTTGAATTTAGAAAATGGAAAAACATTTGAAATCGAAGCGGTTAACCAAAGTCCGAAGAATGTATATGTTGAAAAAATTCTACTAAACGGAAAAGAAATCAAAGACTTTATCTTGAAGCATTCCGAGATTATGAATGGCGGAAAGTTGACTTTTTATATGTCGTCGAAACCTAAAAAATAAAGTTTCGGAAATTCAATAATAACTTACATTTGCAAAAATTTTTCAGTTTTGTATAAGAAACTTTTAACGCAAACATTAATCTACGGAATCGGCGCTATTGCACCGAGGATTATTTTGTTTATCCTAAATCCACTTTTGATTTACAAGATTCCTAATGAAGGCTTTGCAATGTTTACACAGCTTTACGCCATCATTTCTTTCGTAAACATTGTTTTATCTTTTGGATTTGAAACCGCTTATTTTAGATTTTCGGCTGAAGAAGGTCAAGAAAAGAAAACTTTTAATACGTCATTTTGGTTTTTGTTTGGGACGTCGACAATATTTTTAATTCTGTGTTATATTTTTAATCAGCCAATAGCAGATTATTGGGGCTATAGCAACAACCCAGAATACATCCGATGGTTTGCATTAATCGCCTTTTTTGACACGCTTTTAGTCATACCTTTTGCATGGCTTAGGTTTAATAACATGCCGATAAAATATTCGGTGGTTCGTGTAATCCAGTCCGTATTTCAGGCGATTTTTACAGCAGCTCTTTTCTTTTGGATTCCAGAGAGTTTTTCAAAAAATTTGGGACTAAATCACAATGTAGACTTCCCTTTCTTTAGTAATTTAGCAGGAAGCGTTTTAGGTTTCATTCTACTTTTACCGATTATTTTAAAAGTTAGATTCCAATTTGTTGTTCCGCTTTTTAGAAAAATGATTAAATATTCTTTCCCATTAATGTTAGCTGGTCTTGCTTTTATGGTCAATGAAAATTTTGACAAAACAATACAACGAAACCACATTTCCGAGGTCGAAGCTGGCGCTTATGGTGGTTGTTATAAATTGGCTGTTTTGATGACGCTATTTGTAACAGCTTACAGAATGGGAATCGAACCTTTTTTCTTCAAACAAATGGACAAAGGCGACGCCACCAAAACATATGCAAAAGTTGCAGAATATTTTGCATTCTTTGCATCAATTGTCGCACTCGGAATTATCGCAAATATTTCTTGGTTAAAAATAATGTTTATTCCAAACAAATCTTATTGGATTGCGATTGACATTATTCCGATAATCGTTATTGCTAATCTTTGTTTCGGGATTTATTATAATTTTTCGACTTGGTACAAAGTCACGGACAGAACAGGCGTTGGCACAATTATCTCTTGGCTTGGCGCAGGGATAAACATTGGATTAAATTATCTAGCGCTAATGTATCATCACAGTATGATTGGATCAGCATGGGCAACTTTTGGAGCATACGTTGTCATGATGATAACTTCTTATCTTCTTGGGCAAAAGTATTATCCAATCCCTTACCGAATGAAAAAAATGAGTTTTGTGCTACTACTTTTGTGTGTATTTAGCTTTGTTATTGTTAAATATTTAGATTATAATATTTGGTTAAGTAACAGCTTATTCGTTGTCTTTTTAGCGATTGTTCTTTATAGCGAAAAAGATATGTTTCTTTCAAAACTTCGTCGTAAGAAAATTTAATTATTCTAAAATACAATGCATTACTAAATATTAAAGCAGCAAACTTGCTTTACAAAACTTATATTTTTACATTTGGCGAATTGTCAAAAACTTATAACTATTACTAACTAAAACAAAACACTCCTTTATAATGAAAATTATTGTTCCAATGGCTGGACGCGGTTCTAGACTTCGTCCACACACATTAACTGTTCCTAAACCTCTTATCCCAATTGCAGGAAAACCAATCGTACAAAGATTAGTTGAAGATATCGCAAAAGTAGCAGGCGAAAAAATTGACGAAATTGCATTTATTATTGGTGATTTCGGGCCAGAAGTTGAAGCTTCTTTGGTTAAAATTGCTGAAGATCTTGGTGCAAAGGGAAGCATCTATACACAAGATGAACCTCTAGGAACTGCTCATGCTATTAAATGTGCCGAAAACTCTATGCAAGGCAATGTTGTCGTAGCTTTTGCTGATACACTTTTCCGTGCGGACTTCCAATTAGACACCAATTCTGATGGTGTTATTTGGGTTAAAAAAGTTGAGGATCCATCAGCGTTTGGCGTTGTAAAACTAGATGAATATGGCTTTATCACCGACTTCGTTGAGAAACCACAACAATTTGTTTCAGACTTAGCAATTATCGGTATTTATTATTTTAATAGTGCTGAAAAATTAATGTCTGAAATCAACTATATTATGGACAACGACATCAAATTCGGTGGCGAATATCAATTAACAACTGCTTTAGAAAACCTTCGTCAAAAAGGCGCTAAGTTCTCTTTAGGAAAAGTTGACGACTGGATGGATTGTGGTAACAAAAATGCAACTGTCGAGACCAATGGCAAGATTCTTCAATACGAAAAAGAATCGATGGCACAGTTCCCAAGTTCTGCAAAAATCGAAAGTTCGTTAATTATTCCACCTTGTTTTATTGGTGAAAATGTTGAGATTAGCAACTCCAAAATTGGACCTAATGTCTCTCTAGGAAACGGAACAAAAGTAATTAATTCAAACATTGACAACTCATTAATCCAAGAAAAAACGGTTATCGATCATGGCAACCTTTCTAACTCGATGATTGGCAACTCTGCGCAATATTATGGTGTTGCAAGAGAAATTTCTTTGGGAGATTATTCGGTATTGGATTTCCTTTCTAAAGATTAAAAAAATAATCATATAACTTTTTGAGATCTAGCGTCTAATTATTTTTAGAAGTTAGATCTCAAAATATTTTATAGCCTGTTGGCGTTAATTTTGCAAAGCCTATCTAAAATTTAGAAAATGAAAAATTTAGGAATCATCATATTTTCAGCGATTGCGCTAACCTCTTGTCACACTCAAAAAACTGTTACAGAAAGCAATTCTACACCGATAAGCACGACGGAACCGGTCAAATCTAATTCGGCATTTTTTAATAAAGTAACCGAAAAGTCAACTTTTGAACAAGTAAAAATTAATAGCAAAATTAATGTTGAAAACGGAAGTTTTATTCCGACGCTTAATGCAACTATTTATATTGAAAATGGTCAAAAAACATGGATGAATTTGACGGCTTTGTTTATTAATGTTGCTCGAGGTATTGCGACGCCTGAAGGTGTAAAGGGATATGAATCCTACAATAAAACTTATATTGATTCAGATTTTTCTTATTTAAATAATCTTTTAAAAGTCAACTTTATCGATTATCAGGCCTTACAAAATTTAATTTTAGGAAAAACTTTTATTCCAACTAACGAAAAAGATTTTGAATTAACTCAAAACGCTCAAGGTTATACTTTATCGTCTAAAAATAATATTAAAATAAATGTTGACGGTAAGACAACGGAATACACAGTAAAAAGTGATTATTCTAGTGATTTTAATTTAACAAAAGTCACGCTTAATAATTTAAACAATCAAGATCAACTTGAAGTTTATTATAACAATTGGGAAAATTTTGAAGGAAATTCGTTCCCAAAAAACGTTAAAATAATTATAAAAGCTAAGAAAACAGACCAAATCTTAATCGAAAACACGAAATTTGATTTTTCCAAAATGGCAACACCATATTCGGTGCCAAATAATTATAAAAAGACCGCGATTAAATGATAAAGAAGATTAGTTTTTTACTAAGCATTTTATTTTTCGGAAGCATTTTCGGCCAAAATACAAAAGAACAGCTACAGAAGCAAAACGCTGATATTAAGAAGCAAATCGCAAACATTAACGCAGATTTAGCTAAGACTAAAAACGAATCAAAATTGTCGTTAGCATACCTTAATGCTGTTAATCAAAAAATTTCTCTTAGAGAAAAATCTTACAACAACACTCAAAAAGAAAAGCGCTTTATAGAAGATGACATCTATAGATCTCAGCTTGAAATCAACAAAAACAAACGAGAACTCGGAAAATTGCGCGAAGATTACGCTGCAATTTTGGTAAAAGCGTACAAAAACAAAGGCGTACAGAATAAAGTAATATTTATCCTTTCATCAAAAAGTATGGGAGAAGCTTTGCGTCGCATCCAGTATTTAAAACAATATTCGGAATATCAACAACGTAAAGCTGCGGAAATCAACGACAAAGCAAACGAAATTCAGAAAAACATTGCTAAAAAACAAAAAGCTGTTGGTGAAAAAGACAACCTTCTTCTCAACCAGAAGAAAGAACTAGCAACTATCGAAGTTGAAAGAGGTCAAAAGGAGGCGCTTCTTGCTGAATTCAAACAAAACGAAACAAAATTAACTGCCGAGTTAAAACAAAAACAAACGCAACAAAAATCTTTAGAAGGTCAAATTCGAGCTATCATTAATGAAGAAATTCGTGCAGCCAAAGCCAAAGCGGAAGCGGAGAAAAAGGCAGAAGAAGAACGTAAACGTCAAGCAATGATCGCTGCGGCTAAAGAAAAAGCCAGAATTGACGCAGAAAATAAAGCTAAAGCAGAAGCACTAGAAAGAGAACGTAAAGCCTTAGAAGAAGAAACTCGTAAAGCAAGAGAGTTGGCTGTTAAAAAAGCTGCGGATGAGAAAAAACGTGCTGACGAAGCTGCCAAAGCAGAGTCCGACGCCAAAGCAGAAGCTCGCAGAATAATTGCAGAAAAAGAAGCAAACGAAGCTAAAGCTAGAGCCAAAGCGGCGGAAGATCGTCTAGCAGCTGCAAAAGCAGCAGAAGCTGCCCTTGACAAGAAAAAAGACGAAGAAAAACAAGCTGTCGAAACCAAAACAATGAAGGCTTTTGGCGTTGGTAGCGTAACGGCTGGTAGCAACTTTGCTGAGAGTAAAGGAAGAATTGGTTTCCCAGTAGAGAGAGGAAATATCACACACCGTTTTGGACGCCAACAACACCCTGTATTTAAAAATATTTGGGAAGAAAACAATGGTATTAAAATCGCTGTAAGTGCTGGTACAAAAGCGCGTTGCGTATTCCCTGGTGTGGTGTCAACCGTGATTGTTGACGGTGGAACCAAAACTGTTATGGTAAAACACGGCAATTATTTTACAGTATATTCTAATCTTTCTAACGTGTATGTAAAATCTAACCAAACTGTTTCTGCGGGAACACAAATTGGGGAGATTACAACAAGTCTAGATGGTTCTTACACATTAGATTTCCAAATTTGGAACGGGACAAGTCCAGTTGATCCAATGGGTTGGGTATCATATTAAAAAATAATGTAACTTTGTCAAATCAAAAAACGTAAAAAATGTATCATTCATTAGCCATATTAGCAATTTCTTGGCAACATATCTTAATCGTTGCTCTAGTTCTTTTATTATTATTCGGAGGTAAAAAAATCCCTGAATTAATGAAAGGTTTAGGCTCAGGAATTAAAGAATTCAAAGATGCTGTAAAAGAGGAAGACAAAAAGCCTGACAACAATAATTCTACGACTAACAACTAGAAAATGAATTTTGTAGAGAAGGCTTGGGATATCTTTAATCAGTCGATTAAGGACTATCATCAATTAGACCACGTCGATACTTTAGAAAATAATCCGTTCCAAACTTCAAGCTTGGAACATTTTTTGTATACAAAGAATTGGATTGACACCGTACAATGGCATTTGGAGGATATTATCCGTGATGAGAATATCAATCCGGTTGACGCTCTACAACTAAAACGTCGTATCGATTCTTCTAATCAAAAAAGAACAGATTTAGTAGAAAACATCGATGATTGGTTCTTGGAGAAGTTCAAAAATATTACTCCGAAAAATGATGCAAAAATCAACTCTGAAACATTAGCTTGGGCTATTGACAGATTATCGATTTTAGCATTAAAAATATATCACATGAATCAAGAAGTTATCCGAGAGGACGCTTCCGCTGAGCATGTTGCCAAATGTTCTGCTAAGTTAAATGTACTTTTAGAACAGAAAAAAGACCTCATGACTGCGATAGACCAATTGCTAATTGATATTGAAAACGGTGATGTTAAGATGAAAACGTATAAGCAGATGAAAATGTATAATGACGAATCTCTTAACCCAATCTTATATCAAAAAGCACAAAAAAAATGATTCGCGGGATTGGATTTTTATTACTCATATTTTCTTTAGGACTTAGCTCCTGCTCAACAGAGACAGGCTTCTATGCAGAAAATACTTTTTCGTCAGATTTACCCTTGGCTACCGAAAGAAATGTCTCTCCGGAAAGAATTACTTATAGCTCTACAATATCTAATTTGGTGTCGACTTTTCCGAAGTTTAAAAATGTTGCGGTTAACAATCAAGTAAGAGAGTTAAAACAAAATTTGACAAATTATCTTTACGCTATCCAAACGTCTAATGCTAAAGAAAAAAAGAAATCCTTAAAATCTTTCGAAGACAATTACAAAAGCATCCAAAAACTTAGAAAGCATCTTAAAAGCGATGACGACCAAGTCCTTAACCGATATCTAGTTAAAATTAAAACTAATGTCAGTCTTTTGGAAGCTGTTGAAAAAAGCGAATCGCAAACTACAATTAGCTCCAACTAATAAACTTTCTAAAACACATGCTCAAAATTCAAGCTGAAGCACATGTACCGACAGAATTGGGCAACTTCAGAATCGTAGCTTTTTCTGATCGCGACGACGATTGGATGCCTCACATGGCGATTATTGCTAACAATACAGATTTTTCTAAAGCGGTTAATGTAAGATTCCATTCAGAATGTATAACAGGTGAAGTTTTCCACTCTTTAAAATGCGAATGTGGACCTCAACTAGATGCTGCACTTTCTTATATTGATAAAAATGGTGGCGTTGTTGTATACCTAAGACAAGAAGGTCGTAACATTGGTATCATCAACAAACTTAAAGCTTATGCGCTGCAAGAAAAAGGATTTGACACCGTTGAAGCTAATCTAAAATTAGGACTTCCTGCGGATGGAAGAAAATTCGATGTTGCGATAGAGATTTTAAATATTTTAAATATTAAGGAAGTCAACTTGATGACCAACAATCCAGAAAAATTAAAATATGTTGAGGAAAGTAACATCAAACTAAACTCACGTATCCCCTTACAGATCAAGGCGAACGAAAACAGTTCCTCTTATCTTAAAACAAAAAAAGAATTCTTCGGTCATCTTCTTAACGACAAAGATTTATAATTAAAAAAGCGAGAAATAATTTCTCGCTTTTTTAATTATAAAGTTTTAATTTATTTTAAATCAACTACTTTAGAATCATCAATTTTGTAACGTTGGATGACTTCGTCGTAACTCATTTTTGATAAGTTGTTGGTTGTACCTTTACCAAACTCAGCAGGAACAAGCACCACTCTGAATGTTTGATTTGAAGCAAACTCAGGCAAAGTAAATGATGTATTTGTTCCACCTAAATACAAAGTAAAATCATTAACTGAAAAATCGTAGTTATAATCAACTTCGTCCCCATTTTGCAGATAAATCGTTGTTGGCACTGGTTCCCAAATTGGTTTTCCATTAGTTAGTGTTCCACTTTGATGATAGACAACAACATAATCTTGATCTAGCATAGGTTTTGTAAAGCCTTTATTATATGAATAATTGTTATTAGCTGTAAAATTAATTCCTTTTAAATCATAAACCTGTGGATAATCAACAGGCGTTGGAACTTCTTGGATAACCTCTCTATCTGTTGTACAGCTAACTACTGTCCCCAAAGCAAAAAGAGATAATGCTGATATAGTCAAATACTTTTTCATAGTTTTAAAATTTATTCGTTAAACAATTGCTCGCAAAATATGTACCACAAATCTTTTTTAATAAAAAATGAAGGTATATCTTTATACTCACTTAATTTTTAGATAAGGAAAAAATGAAAAGGTTAATTCTAGCAATCACAATTTTTGGTTCAATTTTTAATAAAGCGCAATATGTTCCTAAAAATATTAGCGAAGATGATACAAAAAAGGCTAAAGAATGGGTTGACAAAACCTACAATCAACTTTCTGAGAGCCAAAAGCTAGGACAACTTTTCATTGTCGCATTATACACTAACAGAGGCATTGAGCATATCCAAGAAATTAGAAATTTAGTAACCAAAGAACAAATCGGCGGACTTATCTTGATGCAAGATGATGCTGCGATGGAAATTAATTTGGTTAACGAATTTCAATCAAGGTCTAAAGTTCCGATGATGATTGGTATGGATGCCGAATGGGGACTTTTCCAAAGAATTGCGAAAGCTTACAAATTCCCTTGGGCAATAACATTGGGAGCCATCCAAGACGAAAAACTAGTCTATGACATGGCAGCCAAAATCGCCGCTGACTGCAAACGAATGGGAATTAATTGGGATTTTGCGCCAGTTGTCGACGTTAACACCAATCCAAGTAACCCGATTATTGGGAATCGTTCTTTTGGTTCGGATGTTAATAATGTTATTAAAAAAGCAAGTTCGTATTCTCATGGTTTACAAGACAATAACATACTTGCTGCGATAAAGCATTTCCCTGGACATGGCGACACAAGTGCAGATTCTCATTACGATTTACCGCTTGTTGATCATAAAATCGATAGACTTGATCAAATCGAATTAGCGCCTTATAAAAACTTAATAAAAGAAGGAATTGGCGGCGTTATGGTCGCGCATCTTTATGTTCCTGCATTAGAAAAAGAAGCCAATGTTCCAGCGTCAATTTCAAAGAGTATTATCACAGATTTACTTAAAAACAAACTTGGTTACAAAGGTTTGATAATTACAGATGCTCTTAATATGGGCGCTGTCGCCAATCGTTATCAACCTGGACAACTAGACGCTTTAGCCTTTAAAGCGGGCAACGATATTATGTTATTCTCGCAAGGTGTTAAAGAAGGAAAACGCCTCATTGCTGAAGGACTTTCAAAAGGAGAAATCTCAAAAGATCGTTTGGAGGAAAGTGTTAAAAAAATACTTTTAACTAAATATTATTTAGGTTTAAATAAATACGAAAATAAAAATCCAGAAAACATTATTGCCGACATCAATAACGCGTCGCACCAACAATTGGTACAAGGTCTTTATGAAAATGCTTTAACACTTTTAAAAGACGACAAACAACTTCTTCCATTAAAATCAACTGATAAAGTATATTATCTTCCGTTAGAAGAAGCGCCTTACAACACTTTCGCAAATAGTTTAAAAAACAATCTTAATGTTGAAGTTATCACGACTTCTCAATTAAATAAACTTCCTAAAAATTCGAAGTTAATCATAGGAATTCATAAGGATAATAGCACAGCTTACAAGCCTTACAAAATTTCTGAAACATCAAAGCAAATAATCGCTAAAGCAGCAAAAACCAATCAAGTAATTCTTGACATTTTTGGAAGTCCGTATGCTTTACGAGATTTGGACACTACGAATATTTCGACGGTTTTGGTATCATACGAAAACAACGACGATTCGCAAAAAGCTAGTGTTAATGGACTAACTGGCAAAACTAAAATTTCTGGTAGACTTCCTGTTTTAGTTAATGACACATGGCAATTTGGCGCAGGAACGACTTTAGAAACTAAATAAATTCAACTTAACAAACGGAATTTATCAATGAGCGAAATTGTAGAAAACAATAACATCGCTTTAATAATTTTGATAAATTGTCACCACAAAATAATACAATGAAAATAGGAATTTTATGCTACCCAACTTATGGTGGAAGTGGTATCGTCGCTACCGAATTGGGAATGATCCTCGCCAACCAAGGTCACGAAGTACATTTTATAAGTTCGAATTTGCCAGCAAGATTGGACATGACGCGCGCCAACATTTTCTTCCATAAAGTACAAGTAGAGAATTATCCTCTTTTCAAATTTCCGCCTTATGATATTGCGTTATCATCGACAATCTATCAGGTTGTGAAGCTTTATGATTTGGATATTTTGCATGCGCATTATGCGATTCCATTTGCTTATTCTGCGTTTTATGCCAAGCAAATGTTGAAGGAAGACAATAAAGATATTCCGTTAATTACGACACTTCACGGGACAGATATTACTTTGGTTGGACAACATCCTAGTTATAATAAAGCTGTTGAATTTTCAATAAATCAATCAGATGCGATTACATCAGTATCAGAGAGTTTGAAACAAGATACGCTTAAAAATTTCCATATTAAAAAGGAAATCCAAGTCATTAATAACTTTATTGACAATAAACTTTTTGATGTAGAAAATATTTGTTGTCGCGATCAATTCGCAAATAAAGGTGAAAAGATTTTAATACACGTTTCTAATCTACGTCCTGTTAAAAGGATTCAAGATGTTTTAGAAATATTTAAAAATGTTCAAAAAAGTATAAATTCTAAATTGGTCATTATCGGCGAAGGTCCAGATATGGAAGTCATCAATAACTTCCTGAGTGACAATCCTGAATTAATTACTAAAATTAGACTTCTCGGAAAAGTTGACGATTTACAACGAATTCTGAAATTGGCAGATGTCTTTTTGTTGCCATCAGAACAAGAAAGTTTTGGACTTGCAGCCTTGGAAGCTATGGCGGCTGGCGTACCAGTCATCAGTAGTAACGCTGGCGGAATACCAGAAGTTAACATTAATGGAAAGACTGGCTTCGTAGCAAAGATTGGCGACGTTGAGTCTATGACAAAATATGCGATTGACTTGCTTTCTGATGAAAAACTTTTAGCAGAAATGAAACTTAATGCCAAAGAAAATGCGGAACTATTTGATATCAAAAATATAATTCCGCAGTATATTGCGCTTTATAACAAGCTTCTTAAAAAGTAATTACTTAATCACAAAAGCTGCATATTTATCATCGAATCCAACAATATGTGGCTTTAGATTATTCTTTACACAATAATCCATAAACGCAGCATTATCCGACACGTCATCACTCATTAGGATACCGCCTTTTCTCAGTTTCTCCCACAGAATAGGATATGCCCACATTCTACCATTATAAGACTTGTCACTATCATAATGCATAAAGTCAAATTCGTTTTGCTCAGCAAAAATCTTTGGAAGTGACTCTTTATCTGCAAAACGGAAAAGTTTCCAATTTGGACGAAGATGATCAGCAACAACGCAACCAACATATTTATCACCATTTTGCGCTAAATACGGCATGTCAGAGCTGTACAATGTGCCATTTCTTTTTTGTAATGACAACAACGCAGCTAGGGAAGACCAACCATAAGCAACGCCTGTTTCTAGTGAATTTTTTGCAGAAGTATATTCGTTTAAATAATAAATTAAATCCAATGCACCAGCACCTCCCATTTTGATCGGACAACTTTTTTCGGTTTCAGAAGCCTGCTTCATTATTTCATGATAAAGACTATTAATCGATTGATAATCTTTAAAATTAAGTACATTTTTAATCGCATCATCTTGACTTATCGCCAAAGAACGGCACCACTCTTCGGCGCTATCTTTTCCTTTGAAAGCCGCTTGTCTTTGAAAGATATTTTTATAAATCTTTCTGAAAAGTTCTGGATAAAGTTGTGGGCGAATTAAATACGCGAAAAAAGTTTTAAAAATGCTTGCAATTTCTTTCATCTGTTTGTGTTATTCGTTTTATATGCCTGCGAAATTAACATAATTTTTTCAATTTTTAAACTTCATATTTAACAATCTATGAAACTTTAGTTATCATTTTACTTTTTTAAAACTTAATTAAAAAGAAATTCATAAAAATAAAATGTAACTTTATGAAACACAAAGCTAAAACACCATGATGAACGAACACATTTTGCAATATATTTGGAGCAAAAAGCTGTTTTCAAATTTAGAATTTCGGTGTACAAAAGATTTTCCCATCGAGGTTTTAGATTTTGGGAAATGGAATTATGATCAAGGTCCAGATTTTTCTTTAGCGAAGATTAAATATCAAAACACCACCTTTGTTGGTAATATCGAAATCCATATCAAAAGTTCGGATTGGTATCTTCACGAGCATGAAAAAAGCGACCATTATAATTCTTTAATTCTTCATATAGTCTATTTTGATGATTGCGATATCGAGAGTTTAGAGCAAAAAAATATACCGTGTTTAGAACTTAAAAACTATGTTTCGGAATCGGTTTTAAATAAACTCATTAACCTCAATGACAATCCTTTCGATTTTATTGCTTGTGAAAAACTTATAAAACCAAACGATCTTCCTTTATTTTTCGCTGAACAAAAACTTCTGGAAAAACTTGAGAAAAAGCGAGAATCCATTTTTGAACGACTAAAAAACACGCAAAACAACAAAGAGCAAGTCTTGTTGGAACAACTAGCTTATGGTTTTGGCTTAAAAGTAAATTCTGAATTGTTTAGCGAAATAATATCGTATTTAGGCTTTAATATTTTAAACAAGACAAGAGCGAATCAAACAAGTTTGGAAGCTTTATTTTTAGGAACATCAGGACTTTTAAATATCGTTGAAAACATTGATGAACAAACGAAAGTTTGGCAACGAGAATATCAATTTTTGGTTTCAAAATTTAAGTTGAGTGATTTGAAGTTTAATCCAAAATTCTCAAAAATGCGACCTCCAAATTTTCCTACGATTCGATTGTCGCAATTATCAGTTTTAATACACCAAGAAGCACATTTATTTTCGAAAATAATATCAGCGAAAAGTATAGAAGATTTTTACTCAATTTTAAAAAATGTAAAAAGTTCAGAATATTGGGAAATACATTATCAAATTTCAAAACCAACAAAAGAACATTCTACTACGCTTTCTAAAGATTTTATAGATTTAATAATTCTCAATGTTTTTTTGCCTATTAAATATTACTTCTCCGAAGATGAAGACATTAATGACCAAATTATTGACTTTTACAAAAACTTAAAACCAGAGAAAAATCAAATTATCGACCATTGGAAACAATTGCAAATTCCGATAAATTCGGCTTTGGCATCGCAAGCTTTTCTGCAACATTATCGTGAAAACTGCATCGAAAAAAATTGCTTAAATTGCGGTATCGGATTTAAGATTTTAAAACATGATTGACAATATACGTCACCGCTTTGAGAGAGAATGGTTTGGGGTTTTGACCAGAATGGGAAGCAAGTTGGGAATACCAGTTTCTAAGTTGCGCGTGTTCTTCATCTACTCTACTTTTGCAACCGCTGGTATTTTCTTTTTATTCTATTTAGGTTTAGCTTTTACACTTTGGATAAAGGATTGTATCGTTGTTAAAAGACCAAATGTATTTGATCTTTAAGATTTAATTTAAAAATAACAAAAACGCCTTTCAAAAATTTGAAAGGCGTTTTTTTATATATGCCTAATTTGAAAAATAGTAATTCTTAATTTTTCAAATCCAATTTCAATTCTAATTCGTCTAATTGAGTATCTGCAACTGGAGCAGGCGCATCGATCATTACATCGCGACCAGAATTGTTTTTAGGGAATGCGATGTAATCTCTAATCACTTCGTTTCCATCCAAAATTGCAACCAATCTATCAAATCCGAATGCTAAACCTCCGTGTGGTGGCGCTCCGTATTTGAATGCGTTCATCAAGAATCCGAATTGTGCTTCCGCTTCTTCCTTCGTGAATCCTAATAAATCAAACATTTTAGATTGCAATTCTTTATCAAAAATTCGGATAGAACCACCACCGATTTCGTTTCCGTTTAAAACTAAATCGTAAGCGTTGGCTCTTGCTTTTCCAGGATCGGTTTCTAATAAACTAAAATCTTCGGTCTTCGGAGATGTGAATGGATGGTGCATTGCGTGGTATCTACCAGTTTCTTCGTCCCATTCCAAAAGAGGGAAGTCGATTACCCAAAGTGGTGCAAATTCATCGCCTTTTCTTAACCCTAAACGATTTCCAAGTTCCATTCTCAAAGCAGAAAGTTGCGCTCTTACTTTGTTTTCAGAACCTGAAAGAATCAACATTAAATCACCCGCTTTTGCGCCGAATTCCTCAACAATTTTCTTCAAATCTTCTTCGTCGTAGAATTTGTTTACGGATGAAGTAATCGTTCCGTCCGCTTGATATTTAACCCAAACCATTCCTAAAGCTCCAATTTGTGGACGTTTCACCCAATCTGTAAGCTCGTCGATTTGTTTTCTTGTATATTCCGCAGCACCTTCAATATTGATTCCGACAACCAATTCGGCATCGTCAAAGATTTTAAAATCTTTTCCTTTTGTTAAATAATTTAATTCGTGAAACTCCATCCCGAAACGAATATCTGGCTTGTCGTTTCCGTATTTTTTCATAGCATCAGCAAACGTCATTCTCGGGAAATCTTGGAAATCTTTTCCTGTAATGCCTTTCAACAAGGTTTTTGTCATGCCTTCGAAAACATTCATGATGTCTTCTTGTTCTACAAACGCCATTTCGCAATCGATTTGTGTAAATTCTGGCTGTCTATCGGCTCTTAAATCCTCGTCACGAAAACATTTCACAATTTGGAAATATTTGTCCATTCCGCCAACCATTAACAATTGTTTGAAAGTTTGAGGCGACTGTGGAAGTGCATAAAACTGTCCAGGATTCATTCTACTTGGAACCACGAAATCTCTTGCACCTTCTGGTGTCGATTTAATTAAAACGGGTGTTTCAACTTCTATAAAACCTTCATCAGAAAGATAATTTCTTACTTTTTGTGCCATTTTGTGACGGAAAATCAATTTGTCCTTCACAGGATTTCTTCGGATATCCAAATAGCGGTATTTCATTCTCAATTCTTCGCCGCCATCGGTTTCGTCTTCGATGGTGAATGGTGGCAACTGAGATTCATTGAGAATCGTTAATTTTTCAACCAAAATTTCAATATCACCTGTTGGAATTTTTGGATTTTTAGAAGCTCTTTCGATTACTTTTCCTTGAACTTGAATCACAAATTCACGACCTAATTTCTTTGCTTCTTCCATCAAAGCTGCTGTTGAACGGTCTTGATCGAAAACCAACTGCGTAATTCCGTAACGATCTCGCAAATCGATCCAAATCATAAAACCTTTGTCACGAATGGTTTGTACCCATCCTGAAAGTGTAACTTCTTCATTTAGATTTTTTAGCGTCAATTCGCCATTGGTGTGTGTACGGAACATAATTTTGATTTAAAGTTTGGTGTTTAAGGTTGTTTGTTTAAACTTTCAACGTGAAACTTTGACCTTAAACTTTATGGGTGCAAAGATAATGAAAATGAAAGAAAAAGCCTTTTGATTTTTTGGTCAAAAGGCTTGAGATTAAGAAAATATTTTAGTCTTTATATTCTAGGATGTCGCCAGGTTGGCAATCCAATGCTTTACAAATAGCTTCTAAGGTCGAAAGTTTGATGGCTTTTGCTTTTCCTGTTTTTAAAATAGAAAGGTTTGCTTGTGTGATACCAATTTTTTCTGCCAATTCTTGAGATTGCATTTTGCGCTTGGCAAGCATTACGTCTACGTTTATGATTATTGGCATAACTTAAATTGTTAAATCGGTTTCGTTTTGAAGTTCTAATCCTTTTTTGAAGAAAGCGACGACAAAGAATAACGTGATTCCGAAAAAGATAAACATAATAAAGGATAAAAATGTCGCGCCAGAACTCGAATGATTGTAGAAAAATTGAAATAACCCAATGCTTCCAAATATTAAATTTAACACGCTAAAACTTTTCAACCACTTGATTGCTTTGTTGTTGAATATCTGATCTTGCGACATTTCTTTAAAACACTTGTAAGCGAAAAAGAAAAATAACGTAAGGAAGGACACCCCCAAAATGTTGTAAAGAGTTTGGCTAAAGGAATATATTCCCGTTACTAATTGGATGTCAGTAAAAGGATAATTAATCCTGAATTTTAGGTCGTGTTCCATCGGAAGCGTCCATTGGTTTTTTGTCCAACCAACATCATTAGCAAGAATAAATGTGTTAGAAAGTATTTTGCTATCTGTGTTGTATTTATAAGCTAGAAATAAATGTCCGATTATTTCGTAAACTAAATGAAATAGTGCCACCGCAAATAAGAACAATAACAAATAAGCGATATAAGTTGAAACTGAATTTTTACCAATGATTTTCATTTTGCAATATTTTGTTATTGCAATATTATAAAAAATTATCGTAAAACAATAAATTTATTTTAAATTTTCTCCAAAAGTTAATAATGTTCCGTTCGGATCGATGATGGAGAATTCTGTTTGATTCCAAGGCTTTCTTTCTAATGCGCCGTTGGGATGGATCTTGACATCGTTCTTAATAAGGGTTTGGTAAAATCTCTCGATGTCTGAAACTCTAATGTACAACATGAAATCTGACTTTTCTTTTTCTAAACTTTGATAACTAAAAAAGTGAATTTCTAAATTGTTTTTTTCCAAAATGATATAATCGCCATAATCGGAAATTAAATTGAAACCTAACTGCTTAAGATAAAAGTCTAAGGTTTTTTCTTTTTCTATAAACGGTATTTTGGGAATGATGGCTTGTAACATGTTTTGCTTTTTGAATAAGTAAATTTAGGTTTTTCTGTAATAATTGTTTGACAGTTAGTAGTCGCGTGAGCGATGGTAGCGGATATCCTTTTGGGTTGGCGCGAGGCGGCGGAGCGCAGCGGAGCCGTCCGAGCGCCAAACTAAAAGATAGGAGCGGACGTAGCGACCCGATGTTTTTCGGAAGGTTGTCGGGTTGGAGAAAAACTCGGGACACGCCCTAGTTATCGAACTTTTTGTGAATTAAATTTTATTTCCTAAATTCGTAATAACCAAATACTTAATCATTTAAAAATATGGGAAAAGGAGATCAAAAATCCAGAAGAGGCAAGATAACTGCCGGAAGTTATGGGAAAAGAAGACCTCGCAAATCATCAAATTCTGTGGTAGTTGCTGAAAAACCAGTGAAGGCGAAAGCGGAACCAAAAGCAAAAGTAGCAAAGCCGAAAGCCGAGAAAAAAGTGGAAGCCGACGTTGAAGAAAAACCGAAAGCTAAAAAAACAACAAAAAAGACCGAAGAATAATCTTCGGTCTTTTATTTATCTGAAATAAAAATTATTTTCCAAAAAGGCTTCCCAATAATCCACCAAGTCCACCTTGTTGAGATTGTTGTTGGTTACCGCCACCAAGTACGCTTCCTAAGATATCGTTAAGTGGATTGCCAGACGATTGTGATTGTCCGCCACCAAGTACGCTTCCCAAAATATCGTTAAGTGGATTAGACTGTTGTGCTTGTGCTTGGTTTTGAGCACCACCTAGGATACCACCAAGAAGATCACCTAGACCACCAGCACCAACATTGTTTTGTTGTTTTTGTTGACCGATGTAACCCATGATAACTGGCGCTAGCATTGCTAAAACTGGACCGATTTTGTCCATAGAAATACCAGTGTTTTGCGAAAGTTGATTTTCAACCGCTACTTTGTTACCTCCGAAAATATGATCAAGGATTGAATTACCTTCAGCTTGTCTGTTAAGCGCTTGCGAAGGATCATTAAGGATGCTACCGTCATGGTCTTTATCTAAAGCATTGTTAAGCGCTTCTGCTTCATTAGCATCTTGAGATTTGTTTCTTAGGTAAGAAATTACCAATGGCGCGGCAACTGCTAATAATGCGATGATTTGATTTTTGCTGATTCCGAATTTGTTTTCAGCTTGTTCTGCAACTTGGTTGCTAGAGTTTCCTGTTAATAGGTCTAATAGACTCATAGTGTTTTTATGTTTTTAAAATTAGTATAACGAAGTTAGGGAATTTTTGTTAGCAATTAGTATTCCGTTTTATTCGACTTTTCTGTCCATTTTTTAAAAGTTTGTAAAGCTTCATCTCTTAACATCGAATACATTGGGATTTTCCGATCTTCAATCGCTAATGGGATTTCATCATATATTAAAGAGTCATCGAAACCGATATTTTTAGCATCTTCTCTCGTATTTGCATAATATATTTTGTCAATTCGTGCCCAATATATAGCGCTGAGACACATTGGACAGGGTTCACACGATGTGTAAATTTCGCAACCTGAAAGATTAAAATCATTAAGATATTTAGCAGCATTTCTAATCGCAACAACTTCTGCATGTGCAGTAGGATCATTATCAACAGTAACTTTGTTGCTGCCTTCAGCTATAATTTTGCCATCTTTTACAACGACTGCGCCAAATGGACCTCCACCAAGGTCTAGATTTTCAGAAGAGCAAGCTATAGCTCTATGCATAAATTCGGGATTCATAGTTATTTTGTTTTAGTTTTTAAAAATAGGAACGTTGCTGCAAGCTTCGCCAAACATCAACGATTTAACCATTGGTTTTAGTTGTTCTACCAATTCGATGTATGCATTATTCGGCATATCAACATCGGAGCAACCTTTAACAAGGACGCGCTTGTCATTTAGTTCAGAGTAATCGTAAGTTTTAATTGCATTGTGCATCAACAGAACATTAAGATCTTCTAAATTTCCAAAAACCACTTTTTTGGTTGTGTCTGTTAACTTCGCAGCAATTAAAAAATAAGCCCACAGCGGAATAATAACATCTTCCGAGCAATAGATATATACGTAAGCATCGCGATAATCTTCAGGATTTATATTTTCTATTTTTTCACGATAGTCTTTCTCGCGAAGGATAAGACCTTCATATAAAAAATCTTTTAGGTCGATTCCTATTTTTTTGCCTTTTGGCATCAAAGACGATAAATCAAAATTTACCAAACTCGTATTTTCTGCAACTTTATTTCTGATTTCGAATTCTTCTGACATGATATTATTTTTATCTTTACAACAAATTTACTTCAAATAATTGATTTTTGATTCATGTTAAAAAGAATCTGAAATCTAAATTCTAAAACCTCAATTCTACTTTGAAATACTACATTATAGCAGGTGAAGCCTCAGGCGATTTGCACGCAAGCAATCTTATGAAAGCTTTGAAAGAAAAAGATCCAAACGCTGATTTCAGATTTTGGGGTGGTGATTTGATGGCGGCGCAAGGTGGACAAATGGTGAAACATTATCGCGATCTTGCTTTTATGGGATTTTTGGAAGTGGTTCAGAATTTGGGAACGATTCTTAAAAATATTAAATTTTGTAAAAAAGATATTGCGAGTTACAAACCAGATGTTTTGGTTTTGGTCGATTATCCAGGTTTTAATCTCCGAATTGCAAAATTTGCAAAATCTTTAGGGATTCGTGTTGTATATTATATTTCGCCACAACTTTGGGCATGGAAGGAAGGTCGTGTCGAAATTATCAAAAAATATGTCGACGACATGATGGTTATTCTTCCATTTGAAAAGGATTTTTATAAAAAACATCAGGTGGATGCACATTTTGTTGGACATCCGTTGTTAGATGCAATCTCGGACTTACAACCAGTTGATGTAGAATTATTTAAGTCCGAAAATAAGCTCAATCAACAACCAATTATTGCGTTACTTCCTGGTAGTCGTGAGCAAGAAGTTGTCAAAATGTTAGAATTGATGTTGTCGGTTCGTCCTTATTTTAAAGATTATCAATTTGTTATAGCGGGTGCGCCAAGTTTGCCAAAGTCTTTTTACGAACAATTTGTAGACGCTGATGTTCATTTTGTATCGAACAAAACTTATGATTTGCTGCGTTGTTCGGAAGCAGCTTTGGTAACGTCTGGGACAGCGACTTTAGAAACTGCGCTTCTCAATACGCCAGAAGTTGTGTGTTACAAAAGTAGTAAAATCTCTTATGAAATCGCAAAACGCCTTGTCAAGCATATTAAATACATCTCTTTAGTCAATTTGACAATGGATCGCGAAGTTGTTACAGAGCTGATTCAAGATGATCTTAACACGACGAATTTGGTTAAAGAATTGAACAAAATTTTAACAGGAAAAGAACGTGGTATTATGCTTTCGGATTATACCGAACTGCGAAAAAAGCTTGGCGGAAAAGGAGCAAGTCAACATGCTGCGGATGTGATACTTAACATAAAATAATTTTTATTTTTTCAACACAAAAATTCATTACTTTTAATTTAAACAAAAATTAAAACAATGAATCATGTCTCGCCAGCCACTTTTTGTAACGCTGTTGGCATTTTGTCTTGGGATTTTACTTCAAGATAAAATTGGTTTAGAGATTTGGATCGGGCTTCTGTTTTTTATAGTTTTCACATTAATAATTATTTTTTCTTTCGTTTTTAAAAATGCATTTCTCTTTAAATTTCGAAGTGTATTTTTACTTTTAAGTTTCTTTGGTTTAGGTTGTTTAGTCCATTATTTCAATGTTTTTGATTATCAAAAATTAAATTTAAACGGAAAACACGAAACGCTTTTTCAAATTGAGAAAAAACTAAATTCCAACGAAAAGTACAGAAAATATCAAGCGAAAATTTCGAAGTTTGATAATCGCAATTCTTCTGGTTCTATCGTTTTACAAATTCCCAAAAATGCTTTAGAGTTAGATTTTAAACACGTTTATATATCCAAACTTTATTTTTCTGAATTAAAATCGCCGCGCTACGATTTTCAGTTTGATTATCCAAAATATCTTGAACGTCAAAAAGTTTCTGGTTTGGCTTTCGCTAACGAAAATATTCAGCAAGCTTCAAAACAACAACTTTCTTTTGTGGACAAAATCAAACAAAAACGGTTGAGTGTTTTGCAAAGAATTAATACTTCACAACTCAATTCCCGTCACAAAGAATTTCTGAAAGGAATCATCCTCGCAGACAGAACTGGGATGGACGAAGTGACGGTTTCGGATTTTAATAAGTCTGGATTGGTGCATCTTTTAGCGATTTCTGGATCGCACATGTTGATCATTTTTTGGTTGATTTTAGTGATTTCTAAAACCGCTTTTCCTATTAAATGGCGAAAAGTTGCGATTTGCATGGCTTTAGTCGCAATTTGGTGCTTTGCAATTTTTATTGACTATGGAAGTTCTGTTGTTAGATCATGTCTGATGATTAGTTTTTATTATGCGACAAAACTTTTGAATCGCCCTCCGAATCTCGTTCATTCGATGGCGTTGTCGGCTTTTGTTATTTTGATTTGGGATTCTCAACAGATTTTCGATGTTGGTTTTCAGTTGAGTTATGTTGCTGTTTTTGGGATTTATTGGCTAAATCAACCGATTATAAAATATTTTCCAGAACGAAATAATATTATTTATAAGTTTTTATTAGCGATTTTTAGTTTGTCACTTTCGGCGCAATTAGCGACTTTGCCATTGGTTTTATATTACTTTCATCAATACTCTTTGGTATCAATTCTTGCAAACTTATGCATTATTCCGTTTTCAGAAATTATCATCATTTTCTCTTTATTGATGGTGGTTTTGTTTGCTTTTAATATTGAATTTAGTTGGCTAGATTTTGTTTATGATTGGTTTGTAAACTATTTACTGAAAGCCATACATTGGTTCGCCGATTTTGATGTTTTATTTTTTAAAAATATTGGATTTAACCATGTAGAAGTTGCGGCAGTTTTTATAATTCTGTATTATTTCCGTTTTGTTTTAGTTAAACGAAATTTGAAATACTTTATCAATTTCGGTTTCAGTGTTTTGTTATTTTTAGGAATAAGATTTGGTTTTAATTTTTATCAATTTCAAAAAGATGAAATTTTAGAAATAGCTTCATTTAAAAGTAAAACTGTTTTAATAAAAGAAAAATCACAGGTTTTTGTAATAACAAAAGATGATGCTGACATCTCAAAAACTGAAAAATTTATTATTGATCCTTATTTGGCTTCTTCGCGTGCCACAAAATATCATTTAATAAAAGTGCCTAAAGATAATGCTGGGTTTACATACCGTGGTATACTTTACAAATTGAATGATTAATCTGATTAATTATTTAGAAAGATTATAAACTACTTAATTCTGACATATCTCACGATGCCCAATCTTAACATTTTTTTAACTTTGTGCGTATTCAAAAAATAAAATTAGATTATGGCAGGATTTTCATCTTCGATAGGAAGAAAATATGCAATGGCACTATCGGCGTTTTTTTTGCTGGTTTTCTTGGTGATGCACCTTTTCACGAATATGCTATCTGTATTTAGTGTAAATGGTTTTAATCAGGCATCTTATTTTATGGGTTATAATCCATTCATTCAATATTTGATGCAGCCTATTTTGATTTTTGCGGTGTTTTTCCATTTTATTATGGGATTCATTTTAGAAGCAAAAAACAACAAGGCGAGACCTGTAAAGTATGACGTTAACGGCGCTGCTGCTAACTCTTCTTGGATGTCTAGAAATATGATTATTTCTGGATTGGTTATTTTAGCTTTCTTAGGGCTACACATGTACGATTTTTGGTTCCACGAGATCAATCACAAGTACATTCAAGGAAATGTTGACGACATCGGAACGGATAGATTCTGGATCGAATTGCATGAGAAATTCGCTGACCCAATTAAAGTTGCGATTTATGTAGTAGCTTTCATTTTGTTAGGTTTACACTTGGCTCACGGTTTCCAATCGGCATTCCAATCAGTTGGTGCAAGACATCCAAAGTACACACAATGTATTAAAGCTTTCGGAACTTGGTATTCTATCTTGATTCCTGCAGGTTTTATTATTATTGCCATTTATCATTTTGTAACTCAATAATATCATAAAGAGAATGAGTAATTTAGATTCTAAAATTCCAGCAGGTCCTCTTAAGGACAAATGGAGTAATCATAAAGACCATATGAACCTTGTTGCGCCTAACAACCGTGATAAAATTGATATTATTGTTGTTGGTACAGGATTAGCAGGTGGTTCTGCTGCAGCTACTTTAGCTGAACAAGGTTATAACGTAAAAGCATTTTGTTATCAGGATTCTCCAAGAAGAGCGCACTCTATTGCGGCTCAAGGAGGTATTAATGCTGCTAAAAATTATCAAGGTGACGGTGACTCTATCTATAGATTGTTCTACGATACTATTAAAGGAGGTGACTACCGTGCAAGAGAGGCAAACGTATATCGTTTAGCTGAGGTTTCAGGAAATATTATCGACCAATGTGTATCACAAGGTGTTCCTTTTGGACGTGATTACGGAGGTCAGTTAGATAACCGTTCTTTCGGTGGGGTTCAGGTTAAAAGAACTTTCTACGCAAAAGGGCAAACTGGTCAACAGTTATTATTAGGTGCATATTCTGCAATGAGCCGTCAAATCGGTAAAGGTAGAATTAAAATGTACAACCGTCACGAGATGTTAGATCTTGTAATTGTTGATGGTAAAGCAAGAGGAATTATCGCAAGAAACCTTGTAACAGGTGAAATCGAAAGACATTCTGCACACGCAGTTGTTATCGCTTCTGGAGGTTATGGTAACGTATATTTCTTATCGACAAATGCGATGGGTTCTAACGTTTCTGCAGCTTGGAAGATTCACAAAAAAGGAGCGTATTTCGCAAACCCTTGTTATGTGCAAATTCACCCAACTTGTATTCCAGTACATGGAACGCAACAATCAAAATTAACTTTGATGTCAGAATCTCTTAGAAACTCAGGAAGAATCTGGGTTCCTAAAAATATTGAAGATTCTGTTGCCATTAGAGAAGGTAAGAAAAAAGCAAAAGATATCGCTGAAGCGGACAGAGATTATTACTTAGAGAGAAGATATCCTGCGTTCGGTAACTTGGTTCCGAGAGACGTAGCTTCTAGAGCTGGTAAAGAAAGATGTGATGCTGGTTACGGTATCGAAAATAACGACACTAAAGAAGGTGTATTCTTAGATTTCTCTACAGAAATCATGAAGAAAGGTAGAGAAGCTGCTATTGAAAAGCATATTCATAATCCTTCAGAACAACAAATCTACGATCTTGGTAAAGCTTGGATTGAGGAAAAATATGGTAACCTTTTCGTAATGTACGAGAAAATTACTGCAGACAATCCTTATGAAACGCCAATGAAGATTTATCCTGCTGTTCACTACACAATGGGTGGAGTTTGGGTTGATTATAACTTACAATCTACAATTCCTGGATGTTTCGTAATCGGTGAAGCTAACTTCTCAGATCACGGTGCTAACAGACTTGGTGCTTCTGCTTTGATGCAAGGTTTGGCAGATGGATATTTCGTATTGCCTTATACAATCGCAGATTATCTTTCTGCAGATATCAGAACTGGAGCTATTCCAACAGATTCAGCTGCTTTCGATAGCGTAGAAAAAGATGTTAAAGATAGAATCGATTATTTATTGAATAATAAAGGAACACATTCAGTGGATCATTTCCATAAAAAATTAGGACACATTATGTGGAATAAAGTTGGTATGGGAAGAACGCCAGAAGGTCTTAGAGAAGCGATTAAAGAAATCGAAGAAGTAAGAGATGATTTCTGGAAGAATGTAAAAGTTCCAGGTTCTAATGATGAAATGAACCCAGAATTGGAAAAGGCACTTCGTGTTGCTGACTTCCTAGAGCTAGGTCAATTAATGGCTATCGATGCGCTTAACAGAAACGAATCTTGTGGAGGACACTTCCGTGAAGACCATTCTACACCAGATGGAGAAGCAGAACGTGATGACGTTAACTATAAGTATGTTGCAGCTTGGCAATATACAGGTCCGAACATTAACGACGAAATTATGCACAAAGAAGATCTTGTGTACGATAACATCGAAGTTAAAACAAGAAGTTACAAATAATCTCCAACCAATAAATATAAAATTATGAGTGCAAAAAAAGGCTTAAATCTTACGCTGAAAATTTGGAGACAAAAAAATAATAAATCCAAAGGTCAATTTGAGACCTACAAAATATCTGACGTTTCTACAGATTCTTCTTTCTTGGAAATGTTAGACATTCTGAACGAGAATTTAATTAACGAAGGTAAAGAACCAATTGCTTTCGACCACGACTGTCGTGAAGGTATTTGCGGTATGTGTTCACTTTACATCAACGGTCGTGCGCATGGTCCAGACACAGGTATTACAACTTGTCAGTTACACATGCGTCATTTCAAAGATGGAGAAACTATCGTTATCGAACCTTGGAGAAGTGCAGCTTTCCCAGTAATCAAAGATTTGGTTGTGGATAGAAGTGCTTTTGATAGAGTTATGGCAGCAGGTGGTTTCATCTCTGTTAATACTTCTGGTAGAACAACGGATGCTAACAATATTTTGGTTCCAAAAGAAGATTCAGACAGAGCAATGGATGCTGCTGCTTGTATCGGATGTGGAGCTTGTGTGGCAACATGTAAAAATGGTTCTGCAATGCTTTTCGTTGGAGCAAAAGTTTCTCAATACGCTTTATTACCGCAAGGTCAAGTAGAAGCTAAGAGAAGAGTTCTAAACATGGTTACGGCTATGGACGAAGAAGGATTCGGAAACTGTTCGAACACTGGAGCTTGTGAAGTAGAGTGTCCAAAAGGAATTTCTCTAGAAAACATCGCAAGAATGAACAGAGAATATATGTCTGCTTTTGTTGATAAAGGATAAAAGTTTGAACTTATAAGGTTTTTCAGCTTAAATAAATTAAAAATCAGATTAGATATCTTTCTAATCTGATTTTTTTTTTGAACAGAATGTCACAAATTTTCTTTAAAACCATTTCAACAACTCAAAAATGAAAGACAGTACATTATTTTTATCTAAAACTCGTTAATTTCAATTAAATATTATCATTAAATTAATAATTAAATCCAAATTTTCATCATTAAAACAATGAATAATTAGATATTATAACGGAATCTATTTTAAATTCAATTTTAAAACAATAAAATTTACAAAAAACATCATCAAACCTAGATTCAAATTAATATCAAATGTATATTGCAGCACTATAACTTAAATATTTTATGAAGAAAACATTACTATTTTGCATCGGCTTAGGCTTAATGCAAACAATCAACGCGCAAAACATTTTAACAGAAGGATTCGAAGGGGCTACTTTTCCACCAACAGGTTGGACAACTTTTATTGGAGCAAATGGACTCGGCACTAAACAAAACTGGAAATTAGAAACTCGCGATATTCACAATGGCGCAAAAGCAGCTTATGTTCAATACGAAAAAGTGACGACAGGCGAATTGGCGGAAGACTGGATGGTAAGTCCTTTGATTGACCTTACCAATGCTCCGCAAGGCGAATTGTCATTCTACACTAGAAAGCTGAATGCTAACCAAACCTCTAACCAAAGTACTTATTACATCAAAGTTTCGACGACTTCTCAAACGGATCGTAATTCATTTTCAACAATCCAAACTTGGAACGAAAATCAATTGGCTGGCGTTTACAATGTTTACGAAAAGAAAACGGTTGACCTAAGTGCTTTCGCGGGACAAAAAGTTTATATCGCTTTTGTCATGGCTAATAACAACGCCAACTCTTGGTTTGTTGATGATATCGAAGTTAACGCCAAATCAACTGAGGTTACTGCAAGCTTGCCATACAATTTTGGATTCGAAAACGATGATAACTGGAAGCTTGAAAATGGTGGAAAAACAAACAATTGGACGATTGAAGAAAATAATTCTTTCTATCAAGCGTCTGAGGGGACAAAGTTTGCAAGATACCGTTATGACGACTACAATACTGCAGACTCTTGGTATATTTCCAAAGGAATTGCTTTAGAAAAAAACCAAACTATTAATGTAGAATTCGATTATAGAACTGGTGGTTTTGGTGGTAAAGAAAAACTAAAAGTTGCAATCGGCAAGAAGAAAGCGGCATCTGACATGACCAGTACTATTTGGGATAACAATGGTGAAAGCGAACTGACAAATACTGGTTGGAAGACTGGACAAGCAGAATTTACTGCGACTGAAGCTGGAACATATTATTTAGGTTTCCAAGCTTATTCTGATCCTAAGCAGATGTATTTGTTTATTGATAATATTAAAGTTTCGCAAAAAAACTTAGCAGTTAATAATGTTAAACAAAACAACTTATCAATCTATCCAAATCCAATTTCGGACAAATTAAATCTGAAAAATGATACTGAAATTTCTACTGTTAGTATTTATTCAATTGACGGAAAACTAGTGAAAGAAGCAAAGATTAATGCAAAAGAAGCTAGCTTAGACGTTAACAATTTATCTTCTGGAAATTATATTGCTGTGGTAAAATTCAAAAACAATACACAAACAACAGTTAAGCTTCAGAAAAAATAATTCTGAATAAAACAAAAGCCTATCAAAATTTGATAGGCTTTTCTTATGGTAATTTGGCAACCAAAAATTCTGGCGACCATTTTAGGATTCGATAGATAAGTTTCCATTTCCAATTTGGGACGATGGTGAATGTATTTCCCGCTTCTACAATATGCTTCGCAACATATTCAGGTTCCATAATTAAGTTTTTATTTAATTCTAAACCTTCGTTGATTTTCGTATTGATATATCCGATTACCAACGCGTTCACTTTAATATTTCTATGAGCTAGTTCTTGACGAAGTCCCGCCAAATATTGTGTGAAAGCAGATTTTGTGCTTCCATACACGAAATTGGATTTGCGACCACGAACGCCTGAAAGTGACGACAATCCAATAATACGTTCTAACTTTTTATTGGTCGAATCAAATGCGATAATATTTAAAATGGAAACTGCACCAGCATAATTGACCTTCATCATTTGAAAAGTGGCATCAAAATCATGAAATGCTTTTTCATTTTGAACTAAAAAACCAGCTGCATAAACGACAATATTCGGTTTTGTCGGAAGTTGATTATAAAAATCTTGATGGGAAGAAAAGTCGGCAGCATCGAAATACAACAATTGAATTCTCGACGAATCTAAATTATTTTCTACAGAAAATTTTTCTAGTGAAGTCAAATCCCGTGAAGCCGCCATCACCTCAAAACCATTTTGCAAATAAAGTTTCATCGCTTGTTTTGCAACATCGGAATTGGCTCCAAGAATAAGAACGGATTTTAAATTTGGCTTCATCATAGTGCAAAGATATTTGATTCTTTTTTAAAAGAAAATCTTGCAGTAATTCTTTTCAGCGAAATATAAAAGGCATCCGAAAATTGCATAAATTTGTAGTATGTTCAATGTATTAGGAAATTTTTTGACGCTATCGTCTTTTGGTGAAAGCCATGGTGAAGCTTATGGCGGTGTAATTACCAATTTTCCAGCAGGCTTAGAACTAAATCTAGATGAAGTTCAGAAAGATTTGGATCGCAGAAAGCCGGGGCAATCGGCGATTGTTACGCAAAGAAAAGAAAGCGACACGGTTCGTTTTTTATCAGGAATTTTTGATAGAAAATCAACGGGAACCCCCATTGGTTTTATTGTTGAAAACGAAAACCAACGTTCTAAAGATTACGATCATATTTCGGGCGCTTATCGTCCGAGTCACGCCGATTATACTTACGACCAAAAATATGGCATTCGCGATCATCGCGGCGGTGGAAAATCGTCTGCACGCGAAACACTTAATTGGGTGGTTGCAGGAAGTCTTGCAAAACAATTAATTCCTAACGTGGAAATTAATGCTTATGTATCGTCGGTTGGTGATATCTTTTGCGAAAAACCTTACCAAGCTTTAGACTTTTCTAAAACGGAAAGTAACATTGTGCGTTGTCCAGATGCAGAGACTGCCGAAAAAATGATTGAACGCATTAAAGAGGTTAAAAAAGAAGGCAACACGATTGGTGGTACGATAACTTGTGTTATTAAAAATGTACCTGCTGGTTGGGGCGAACCAATTTTCAACAAACTGCATGGAGAGCTTGGAAAAGCGATGTTAAACATTAATGCTTGTAAAGGTTTTGAATATGGAAGCGGATTTTGTGGTGCAAAAATGACAGGGAAAGAGCATAATGATCTTTTTAATGCGGATGGGACAACAAAGTCAAATCTTTCTGGAGGCATCCAAGGTGGTATTTCTAACGGAATGGATATCTATTTTCGCGTGGCTTTTAAGCCAATTGCTACGCTTCTTCGTCCCCAAGAAAGCATCAACAAAGATGGCGAAATCGTAGTTGTAGAAGGCAAAGGTCGTCACGATCCTTGTGTACTTCCACGCGCCGTCCCAATTGTTGAAAGCCTCGCTGCTTTTGTATTGGCAGACATGTACATGATTAACAAAATACGTAGAATTTAATTCTTAAAATGTGATTTTTGTTACATTGAAATAGATTAATAAACTGGAAATTTGTAAGAAAGAAAAAAGAAATGGAAATCAAAAAATACTGGGACAACGCTGTTGACTATAACGAATATCTAAGAGAAGCTGGCGAAAGATTGGGCAATCCAAAAAGTAAGCAAGAAGCAGAATTTGGAGAATATTATCGTTTGGGGATCCAACGTATGAACAGAATGTTCGAAAAGTACATACCAAATGAAGAAGATGTTGCGACTTTGGCAAAGAAAAACTTCCGTGGGAAAATCTTGATAATTTCGGAAGCTTGGTGTGGCGATGCTAGTCAGGTTATTCCTGTTGTAGTGAAGTTTTTTGAGCAATTTGATGTGAGAATTACGTACCGTGACCAAGAGCCATCATTGATAGATTCGTTTTTGACAGATGGCGGAAAGTCTATTCCGATTGTTATTTTTTTGGACGAAAATCTTAACTACATCAACCATTGGGGACCAAGACCAAAACATGGAAAAGAGCTTTTGGAAAAGTATAAAGCTAATCCTGAAACGATGTCGAAAGATGACTTCTATGTGGAGCTGCAAACTTATTATGCTAAAAATAGAGGAAAAGATACTGTTGAGGAATTGCTTCAACTGATCTAAATTTTTATAATTAAATGAAATCTGCGTGAGGGCGAAGTGCATTGTCGGAGCTCTTTATTATTGAACAGCAATGAAGCCTCGCGAAATTGCGTGAAATAGTAAAAGCGACTGCACGTAGACCGACCCAATTTGGTGGCTGAAAATGCTGAAGGAAAATTGGGGCACGCCCAAATAATTTTTGATATGACTTTTTTGAAAAAGAATCTTGTCTATGTTATTCTACTTGCTGTGGTTTTGGTTTTTGCATTGGTAAAGCCGTTGCGAGAATTTGTTAGCGATCAATTTGGGATGGCCGCAACTGTCGATAAAGTGGTGGCAGAAAGTAGCTTTGCGGATGAGGATTTTGATGTTGATCTAAAAGGGATGAATGTTCCGGATGCAAAGTTGAGCGACTACAAAGGTCAGATTGTTTTCCTTAATTTTTGGGGAACTTGGTGTGCGCCTTGTCGTACTGAATGGCCGACGATCGAAGCTTTGTACAAGTCTAAAAATCAGAAAGTTAAATTTGTTTTAATCGCGATGCAAGATAAGGAAGAGGCTGTCAAAAAATTTTTGGAAGAGAATAAATATACAGCGCCAGTCTATATTGCGCAAAGTCCGTTGACACCGAAAATGCTGCCTGATGTTTTCCCAACAACTTATGTTATTGGTAGAAATCTTCAGATTTTGAAGAAGGAAGACAGCACATTGGACTGGAACTCAGCAGATAGCCAAGCCTTTATTGATAGCGTAAGTAAATAATTTATAATTTGTTAAGATAGTATTGGAATGCTATTTGCAAATGTGATGATGAAAAAATTTTATTAAAACACCAATGAAATATTCTAAAATGAAACTTGCGCAAGAAGCCCTGAAACACAAAGGCTTATTGCAAAAAATACCAGCAGTCTATCGCATGATAAAAGCTTGGCGTAGCGGAAAATACAGTATGAAAATTACCGATATTTTGTTCCCTGCTTTAGCTTTGGTCTATGTTATATCTCCTATTGATATTATCCCAGATTTTGTACCTTTTGTTGGGGCTCTGGATGATTTAGCCATTTTGGCTTTCGCAATTCCGATGCTTTTGAAAGAGGTTGACAAATACTTGATATGGGAATTTCAACAGAAAGATAAAAGCCCACAAGGTCAAATTGTTGACGCTGAGATTGTAGAATAAAAAACAACCGCCCGATAACTTTGTTATCGGGCGGTTTTTATATGATCAAATATCGTTAAACTACATGTCGTCGATATTGATAACTTCCAAAATCTCTGGAGCGTGTTGCTTAATCGTATTCTCAACACCCAACTTCATTGTAGAATGGCTAATGTGACAGTTAGAACAAGTCCCTAAAAGTTTTACAAAAGCTTTATTTTCTTTAACATCCACGAGTTCAATATCGCCACCATCTTTGTTAAGGAATGGACGAATACTTTCTAAAGCTTCCATCACCTTGGTTACCAATTCTTCGTGTGTTAGATTTGTGTTTTCCATACTCATTATTTTTTCTTCGGCGAGCATCCCGCCATTGTCGTGATTTTTACGGCTTCTGTTGCTGGCAGATTTTTATTTCTTTCAACAAGGCTTTCTATCATCTTTTGTGCTGTTTCTGTATAGATTGCAGCAATTTTAGAATCTTCTTGCAAAGCTGCTGGACGTCCAACATCTCCCGCTTCTCTAATGCTTTGGATTAAAGGAATTTCTCCTAAAACAGGAATTCCTAGATCTTCTGCCATATATTGTGCACCTTGATTACCAAAGATATAATATTTGTTATCTGGTAATTCTTCTGGCGTAAAGTACGCCATATTTTCGATAAGTCCAAGAACTGGAATATTAATACTTTCCATATTGAACATCGCAATACCTTTTCTAACATCAGCAAGAGCGATGTGTTGCGGCGTACTCACGATAACAGCTCCTGTAACTGGAACTTCTTGAATAATAGATAAATGAATATCTCCTGTACCTGGAGGAAGATCGATTAACAAGAAATCTAGCTCACCCCAATTAGCATCACGCAACATCTGGTTAAGCGCTTTACTTGCCATTGGACCTCTCCAAACAACTGCTTGGTTAGCACCTGAGAAGTATCCAATCGAAAGCATTTTAACACCGTAATTTTCGATAGGTTGCATGAGGTTTTTACCATCAACTTCTACAGAAATTGGTTTTTGACCTTCAGTATCAAACATTGTTGGAACAGATGGACCATAGATGTCCGCATCTAAAATCCCTACTTTGAAACCCATTTTTGCTAAAGTTACCGCCAAGTTTGCAGAAACTGTAGATTTACCCACGCCTCCTTTACCAGAAGCTACAGCGATAATGTTTTTAATTCCTTTAATTTCTTTACCCTTAATCTCAGGTTGAGCTGGTAATTCGGGAGAAGTGATTTTAAGTTTAAGTTGTGTTTCTTCACCAAACTCGGAAGCAAAAGCTTGCTTCATCGCCACTTCTAGTTTTTTCTTTTCGTGCATTGCAGGAGAATGCGCTACCATATCGATATATACGTCGTTACCCATAACATGAAGATTGGTAACTAAATCGTCTACTTCTATCTCTTTTAAAAAGCTTTGAACTCTTTCTTTCGTCAACATAAAATTTTGTTCTCTTTTATAAATACAAAAATACGGAAATTAAAACAATTTCCGTATTGATATAATGTTTGCTAACTATTCTTATTATAGAAATTAACTTTCTTGGGCAGCACCTTCTAGTTGTCCTTCCCATTTACTAACTGCTGATGTTGCTAATGCATTTCCTAAAACATTGGTCATACTTCTTCCCATATCGCAGAAATGGTCAATTGGCAAGATCAAAGCAATACCTTCCGGCGGAATACCAAACATAGAACAAGTCGCAACAATAATCACCAAACTCGCTCTTGGTACACCCGCAATCCCCTTACTAGTCAACATTAAAACCAAAAGCATAATTACCTGTTGTCCAATGCTCATATCGATACCATAAATCTGTGCGATAAAAATCGAAGCAAATGTCATATACATCATACTTCCATCTAGATTAAATGAATATCCTAATGGTAAAATAAATGATACAATTCTTTTATTACAACCGAATCTTTCTAATTCTTCAACCAATTTTGGAAAAACCGCTTCCGAACTTGTCGTTGAAAAAGCAATTAATAAAGGCTCTTTTATTCTTTTAATTAAATTAAATAATCTGTTTCCTAAAATTAAATAACCTACTAAAAGTAAAACTAACCACAAGACTGCAAGTGCAAAGAAGAAGTCTCGAAGATAGATGGCATATACCCAAAATATTTCGAAACCATTGGTTGCAACAACAGCTGCAATCGCTCCTAAAACACCTAAAGGTGCAACCCACATAATGTAACCAACCATTTTTAAAATGGCGTGAGCACAGATGTCTAGAGCTTTTACAATTGGTTTGGTATATTCTTCACCCATTGCTGATAAAGCAATCCCAAACATTACTGAGAATACTACAATCTGTAAAACTTCATTGGTTGCAAATGCTTCGAATAAACTTTTGGGCACCACGTGATTTACAAATTGTTCTAGAGAAAGTCCATTGTGTGCGCTTTTCATTAACTCACCAGCAGCTTCTGCCGCAGGTTTTTCAAGTTGCATCACTTTTCCGGGTTCCATCCAGTTGACTAACACCAAACCGATTAATAATGACACCAAAGACGCACTCAAAAACCACATCATTGCTTTGGTCCCAACGCGTCCAATCATCGCAATATCACTCATTTTAGCAATACCAACAACCAAAGTTGTGAAAACTAAAGGCGCAATAATCATCTGTACAAGTCGGATGAAAATTGTCCCTAGTAGTTTTATCATTTCAGAAAAAGAAGCAATATCATCTAAGGCAGTTACACGTCCTGCATTTGATTTTTCCACCTTTTCTATTTGAACATCTTTTCCTTTAAGAACAGTTGGTTCAAAAATAGTTTTAGCACCTTGCCCAATAACTAGAAGATCTTGTCCTTGAAAAACTTTGGTAAGAGAATCTTTTTTTTGATCATTCTCTGCAATTAGAATTTTTTGACTGAAACTTTTACCATCGCTAGTTTTAAATTTCACCTCGTCTTGTTGCGGATGTTTAGCATCGACAACTTCAGTATTAATACGGATATTAGTCCCTCTTTCATACTTATTAACAATCCCACCGATGACCACACCGATGATTAAAGCAACGATAATGGCTATAAAAAGTTTGTTCTGTCCTTTCATAATATATTCTAATCTTGCAAATATAAAATTTTGAATCGAATAATATCCGATAATCAGCAGCTTGTTAACCTTGAAGCAACATAATCTTCCCAAATAAATAACAATCGGTTTACGTCCACGTAAAACTAAAATGCGTTTTTTGTAAAAATCTATTGCTATGACAAGAAATCCAGAAATTGTCGTAATCTCCGATATCCATCTCGGTACTTATGGTTGCAAAGCCAAAGAGCTGCACGCTTATCTTCAATCTATTAAGCCAAAAATTTTAATATTAAATGGTGATATTATTGATGTTTGGCAGTTCAAAAAAAGTTACTTCCCGAAGTCGCATCTTAAAGTCGTTAAAAAGCTTATAAACTTTGCGACAAAAGGGACGAAAGTCTACTATATTACAGGAAATCATGACGAGAATTTCAGAAAATTCACGGATTTAGAATT
>JAEXRP010000062.1:0-30840 GCA_023440705.1 Bacteroidota bacterium | reverse complement strand
ATCTTGCCCTCTTCTCCAATACACATTAGCGTTAATTCCAAAATTTCCAAAAGACTGATCGTAAGACGCACTCACCAAAGAGGTTTGTGTCTCTTCGTATTGATCCTTGGCTAATGGTGACGAATAAAATCCATTTGCACCAAATTTTTTCTCTGTAAAACCAGCTTGCATTTTGAAGTTTGCATCTTTAATTTTAAACTGATTTTGATACCAAACATTTTGTACATCGGAGTCTGTGTTAAAACGATAACCTGCAGATTCTGCTTTACCAACTTGAATAAAATTTCCAAAATTTTCGTTTCCAAAATCGGCAGAAGCGCCAAGAGACCAAGTTTTGAAATCGCCACCTGCAGCATTAATTTGATAAGCATTGTCTTTACCAACATTGGTAATAATATTAATGACACCTCCGTAAGCATTTTGTCCAAAACGTCGTGCTGCAGGACCTTTTATAATCTCAACACGATCGATACTCGCCATATCAAAAGGAAGATTAAACGTATTATGTCCCGTTTGTGCATCATTCATTTTGATACCATTTATCAGAACCAAAACCTGCTCAAAAGAGCTACCACGAATACTAAGATCTGTCTGTACATCATTCATCCCACGGCGACGCATATCCATCCCAGTGAAATATTGTAGCAAATCAGCAACGCTTCGTGCTGGTGATTCTTGAATTTGTTTTTTAGAAATAACCGTAATATTTTCCGCAACTTTAGTAATTGGAGTTGAAAAAAATTTTCCTTTTACGACGACTTCTTCTATGTCTTGCTGTTGTGCCGAAAAAAATGCACAAGACAACGCAAAACCCGTTAACAAAAGCTTTTTCATAGTTTTTTACAATTTTACGGGGGCAAAGCTATGCAATAAATAAAAAAATCAACAACAAAAAATAATTTATTTTAAGATTAAATTAAATTTTTCCTTTAAAACAATATTTTTAATAAAAAAAATATTACTTTTACATTTCAGAACAAAACAATATTAATACACAGCATTATCCTTTGTTAATATATTGACAAAAAAGCGAAACAATTTTCTTCATAAGAAATTGCTATATTTTAAGTTATCACTTGAGCAGTAATTTATTTTACTGCTCTTTTTCTTTAAGAAACTGTTTATAATTTAAGCCTAAAATTTTCAAAGGATTTCTAAATAAACATTAACAAAATAACTAGCTGAAAAAAACGCATTTTTTCGTAATTTTGTGGGTCTTAATTTTGATATGGCTACAACTGCAGAAATCGATATAAAAAAACAACTTTTTGTTAAAAACGCACATCTTAACAATCTGAAACACATTGATGTTTTAATACCAAAAAACAAACTAATTGTGATAACGGGCGTTTCGGGAAGCGGAAAATCTTCGCTAGCTTTCGACACGATCTATGCGGAAGGTCAACGCCGTTATGTTGAAAGTTTGAGCTCTTACGCGCGACAATTTTTAGGAAAATTAGAAAAACCAAAAGTTGACGATATCAAAGGTCTTGCGCCATCTATCGCGATTCAGCAGAAAGTTATTTCGTCAAATCCGCGTTCTACAGTTGGTACATCGACGGAAATCTATGATTATCTAAAGTTGTTGTACGCCAGAATTGGCCATACTTTTTCACCAATTTCTGGTGAAGAAGTCAAAAAAGATTCTGTAACTGATGTTATCGATTTTATTAAGGCTTCAAAAAAAGATACAAGTTTTATCTTGATGGCGCCTTTGCAATATGAAGTTGACAACTTTACCGAACAATTAAAAACTTTGAAAGTTTCTGGTTTTACACGTTTGGAAGTTGGCGGAAACCTTGCAAGTATTGAAGATTTAGAAAGTTTTGGTTTTGTACCAGAAGCGAATACGGAGATATTTTTGGTCATCGACCGTTTCAGCTACGAAGAAGACGAAAACTTCTTGCAACGTTTGGCGGATTCTATCCAAATGGCGTTCTACGAAGGTCACGGACGTTGTCTTTTGAAAAATACAGAAAGCAACGAAGTCCGAGATTTTTCCAATAAATTTGAGTTAGATGGCATCGATTTTAACGAACCGAATGTCCATTATTTCAGCTTTAACAATCCTTATGGCGCTTGTCCAACTTGCGAAGGTTATGGCAAAATAATTGGCATTGATGAAGATCTTGTCATTCCAAATAAAAATCTGTCAGTTTTCGAAGATGCTGTTGCACCTTGGAAGGGCGAAACGATGAGCGAATGGAAACGTTCTTTCATTAAAAAAGCAAAAGACTTCCCTATTCATAAGCCTTATCACCAACTCACAAAAGAGCAAAAACAATATTTGTGGCGTGGTGACAAATCTGCAAGTTTCCCGAGTATTGATAACTTCTTCAAAATGTTGGAGGAGAATCTTTATAAAATCCAATACCGCGTGATGTTGTCGCGCTATCGTGGTAAAACGACTTGTCCGACTTGCGAAGGTCTTAGATTGCGTGAAGAGACTTCTTGGGTAAAAATTGATGGGCATAATATTCAATCTTTGATCGAATTGCCTTTGGATGAGCTTTCACCGATTATTGAAAGTTTCAAATTATCAAAATACGACGCCGAAGTTGCAAAACGTCTTCTTTACGAAATTAAATCTCGAATCGGTTTTTTACTAAAAGTTGGTTTGGGTTATCTTAATCTTAACAGAACGTCCAACACGCTTTCTGGTGGCGAAAGTCAACGTATTAATTTGGCGACAAGTTTGGGAAGTTCTTTGGTTGGTTCTATTTATATTTTGGACGAACCAAGTATTGGACTTCATTCTCGCGACACCGAAAATCTTATTGAAGTTCTAAAAAATCTTCGTGACCTTGGCAACACGGTTATCGTTGTAGAGCACGATGAAGATGTGATGCGCGCTGCGGATTACATTATCGACATTGGTCCAGAAGCTGGTTATCTTGGTGGCGATTTGGTATTTGCTGGCGATTATAAAGATTTGAAAAAAGCAGATACTTTAACGTCTAAATACCTTAATCACGAACTAAATATTGAAGTTCCGAAAAAACGTCGTGTTCCAAAAGAGTTCATCAAAATAAAAGGCGCGCGTCAAAATAATCTTAAAAATATTGACGTCGATGTTCCGTTAGAAGTATTAACCGTTGTAACGGGCGTTTCCGGAAGTGGAAAATCAACTTTGATGAAGGAAATTCTAACCAATGCGGTGCAAATTCAGTTGGGAATGGGCGGCAAAAAAGCTGATTACGACAGTGTTGAGTTTCCAAAAAAATTGATTAAAAACATTGAGTTAATCGACCAAAATCCGATCGGAAAATCTTCGCGTTCTAATCCCGTAACTTATCTAAAAGCTTACGACGATATTCGTGATTTGTATTCGAAACAAAAATCGGCATCGTTAATGGGATTAAAACCTAAGCATTTCTCCTTTAATGTAGATGGCGGACGTTGCGACGAATGTAAAGGTGAAGGCGTGATTACAGTGTCCATGCAATTTATGGCGGACATCGAATTGGAATGCGAACATTGCCACGGCACACGTTTTAAAAGTGAAATTCTTGAAGTTAAAGTTGACGAAAAAAATATTTCGGATATTTTAAAAATGACGGTTGACGAAGCTATTAACTTCTTCACAGAATTGCAAGAGTCCAAAATCGTACAAAAACTTAAACCATTACAAGAAGTTGGACTTGGTTATTTGCAACTGGGACAGTCCTCTTCTACCCTTTCTGGTGGTGAAGCGCAACGTGTAAAACTCGCGTCTTTCTTAGTAAAAGGCGTTACGACCGACAAAACTTTATTTGTTTTTGATGAACCATCGACGGGATTGCACTTCCATGATATTAATAAATTGATGAAATCTCTGCAAGCTTTGATCGAGCTTGGACATTCGGTGATTGTTATTGAACATCAACCCGACATCATCAAATGCGCTGATTATATTATCGATATTGGTCCAAATGCTGGAAAACATGGTGGCGAAGTAGTTTTCACTGGAACGCCTGAAGATTTAGCAAAGAATAAAATATCGGCAACCGCAAAATATATTGCTGAAAAACTTTAAGTTTTCTTGAAGTTTTAAAAATAAAAAAGACTTTCAGAGTTTAAAATTCCGAAAGCCTTTTTATTGATTAATAATTTTATATTTAACATCAATTCGGGATAAAATACTTTTACTTATACAAGGCGTCACTTCGAGTAAAAATCTACAAGATTTTGTATCGAGAAGTTTTAATGATAAGAAAATTAACTTGTTTTCGATACAGTTTTCTGCGAAAACAACTCAAACTGACGTTTATTTTCTTATCCTGAACTTGGACTATGTTTACGCTAAAACGTCTTGCAATTCTGTATGTTTTTTGAACATTGCGCTTGCAAAAGGACAAAGCGGAATCACTTTTTTGTTTTCTTTTCTTGCGAAATCTACCACTGTATTTAGAAGATTCATTCCGACACCTAGACCGTTGTAAGCTTCTTCTACACCCGTATGATCGATGATAAATTTATCTTCTCCTGCCCAAGTGTAAGTCATTTCGCCAGCATGTCTGCCATCGATAAAAGCTTCGAATATTCCGTTTTTTTCGTTGTTTTGTTGTTTGATTTCCATTTTTATATTTTTTATTTGAATTCTGAATTTATTGTAATTGCACCTTCCAAAATCTTGTGAACAGGACAAGCATTCGCAATATGCTGAAAACGTTTCATTTGATCTTCCGGAATATCAGTTTTCGAAAATCGAATAATTCTATTAAGTGTGGTGTTCGTTTTGTCATTGCTGTCTTCTAAAGTCACATCTACAAAAATTTCGCCAACATCCCAAGTTTTTCTTTCAGCATACATTTTCAGGGTAATTGCTGTACAACTCGCCAAAGACGCTGCAAGAAGTTCTGTTGGTTTTGGTGCTAAATCTTTTCCACCTTTGTCAATTGGCTCATCAACGATAATCTCATGATTTCCTGTTGTGACTTTGGTTAAATAAAGTTCGGTTCCTATTGTTGCAGTTACATTAACATCCATGTTGTTTTATTTTTTACAATATTAAGATTATGATTCTACATCCCAATTGATGTGAGATAAGAATTAACTTTTCCGTTCCAAAACAAAAGCGAGACCATTTTTAAAGTTTACTCTTTGCAAAAAATATTGAAAGTCTATATTTAAAACAAAAAACAGTTACCGAAAATCGCGATAACTGTTTCTGTATTTTAAAAAAGATAATTTTACAAAGCGTTTTTGTAAGCTTCCCAACCTGCCATTTTGTATTTAACGGCTTCTTGTTCTGGATTTTCAGCTTTATAGATTCCACGTCCAACAATAATGAAATCCGTATGATATTTATTAATCACTTTTTCTGGCGTGTTATATTGTTGACCTTTGCTATCGCCAGCATCCGAAAGATTAACGCCTGGCGTCATCAAAATCAAATCATCTGGAATTTCATTTTGTGCAACACAAGCCATCACGTTAGATTGGTTTTCGATAATTTTCATCGCTTCTTCACGATAATGTGCGTCAGTTAAAGTACCTTTCGAAGACATCCCCAAAATCGCCACAACACCAACATTGTGGAAACCATCGAGACTTGCACTTCCGCCAATTACTTGCGCAGTCACAAGATCTGCCCAATTAGAAATCTTGTACATTCCGTATGAAAATTGTAATTCTTGCGTGTTACCAATATCAGCAAATTTGCGATCTTCCATAATTAAGAAGTTATGTTTTTGCGCTAAATCTTTTAATGGTAAAATAGTAGAATCTGCATCAAAATCTGTCAAAATATCGATATGCGTTTTAAGCGCAACGATGTGCGGACCAACCATATCAGCGAAATCTAATAATTCGCGCGTTGACAAAATATCAGCAGAAGCGATAAGGTTAGAATTCTTTTCGATAGCGATTTCCAGAAGGCGCTTCGCCATCGGATGTTCTACTTTTTCTAATTTATTTTCATAAGAAATTTTCTTTTTTTCTTGAAACTGAACTTGGTTTCCGTTTAAGAAATCATTGATTCTAGCAACTTCCTCATCAGTAAGATGTTCAACTTCTTTCAAAATCTTTACAACTTCCGAAATCGTAAACAAGGTATGAACTTTGTAACCTTTGGCTTCCAATTTTTCTTTTCCACCTTGCTCTCTGTCTAATACTACAACGATATCGGCAACTTTCAAGCCTTCATTTTCAACTTCTTCGATAGTTTCGACAAGTGATTTTCCTGATGTAATCACATCTTCCACCAAAAGACAATTGTCGCCTTTTTTGTAAATACCTTCAAGAAGTTTTTTTGTACCATAAGTTTTAGCTTCTTTTCTTTTGATAATCAACGGAATGTAACTTTCCAAAGACATCGCTGTCGCCATCGGAAGCGCTGCGTAAGGCACACCGCAAATCACATCAAAATTATCCAAAGGCAACATATCCAAAAGATAGTTGGCAAGATTTTTTAAGATTTTTGGTTCCGATGCCAAAGGACGTAAGTCAACATAAAAAGGGCTTTCGATACCGCTTTTCAATGTAAATCTTCCGAATTTGATAATGCCTAATTTGTAGCATTCTAAAAAGAATTCTCTTTTACTTTCCATTTTTACTTTTCACTTTCTACAAAGTTAAAATTTAATTTTCAATATTGTAATTTTACACGGTCAGAAATTGGATTTTTAAACATAAATTTTCAATTAAGCTATTCAGAATTTTGAGGTCTGAAAGCCTTAATAAAAGTAACATCTCATAATACAGCCACTGACAGAAATTTAATAAAATAAAAAATGCTTCAACAAGACATTATTGATCTACTAAACGAAAAAGCTGATTCCTATAACAACCTATCATTTATTGATAATGATCCCATCCAAATTCCGCATCGTTTTGATACCAAACAAGACATAGAAATTGCTGGTTTTCTTTCGGCAAGTATTGCTTGGGGAAACCGAAAAGCGATTATCAAAAATGCTGATTTAATGATGGAACTTATGGGAAACTCGCCTTATGATTTTGTTTTAAATTTTAAAAATTCGGATTTAGAAAAATTCCCAGATAAAGCGGCGCATCGTACTTTTCACATGGAAGATTTTAAATATTTTCTAAAACAATTCCAAAGAATCTATCGAGAACACGACAGTTTGGAAGATTTATTTCTATTAAAAAATGATGAAACCAACTTCTACCACAGCATCGAACGTTTTAGGAAAGAATTTTTAAAAGAGGAACATCGCGCCCACAAACATGTAAGTTCACCTTACAAAAACTCTGCATCGAAAAGGATTATGATGTTTTTGCGTTGGATGGTTCGTGATGATAACCGTGGAGTGGATTTTGGAATTTGGAAAAATATTAACCAAGCTTATCTTTCGATTCCGTTGGATGTCCACACAGCTAATATTTCAAGAAAACTAAATCTTGTCACACGAAAACAAAACGATTGGAAAACTTTGGAAGAATTGGATTTGGTTTTGAGACAACTTAACGCAAAAGATCCAGCAATTTATGACTACGCTTTATTCGGACTTGGCATAAGCAAAGAGTTTGAATAAAAAAAGAAGTGATTCTTTAGAAACCACTTCAATAGAAAGACATCTCATTTTGTTTTAGTTAGTACCTATAAAAAAAAGAGACGGCTACCCAGCCATCTCAAAATGTATCAAATTAAGTTTAGTAATATCGAAAATATGTCTTGCCAAACGTATCATTTCCATTATTTCTAGACTAAAGATATAAAATAATTCAATAAACAAGATGAATTAAATGTTAAAAAATAAAAAAACTCAGTTCACACTGAGTTTTTTATATTATTAAGAATCGATTTAGGAAAAATCATTTTTTCATTTCCGAGCCGTCACTTCGAGTAAAAATCTGTAAGATTTTGTATCGAGAAGTTTTAATACAAGGAAAATTAACTTGTTTTCGATACAATTTTCTTCGAAAATCACTCAAACTGACGTTAATTTTCTTATCGCAAACTCAGGTTATTTAGCGATTTTTCTTTCCAAAACCTCATCGACCATTCCGAAACCTTTTGCTTCTTCCGACGTCATCCAATAGTCTCTGTCAGACGCTTTTTCTACCCAATCGTAAGTTTGACCAGAGTGTTGAGAAATAATATCGTAAAGTTCTTTCTTCAACTTCAACATTTCTCTTAGGTTGATTTCCATATCCGAAGCAACACCTTGTGCACCGCCACTCGGTTGGTGAATCATCACGCGAGAATGCTTAAGTGCAGAACGTTTTCCTTTTTCACCAGCTACTAATAATACTGCACCCATCGATGCTGCAATACCTGTACAGATTGTTGCAACATCTGGCTTGATAATTTGCATCGTGTCGTAGATACCTAAACCTGCATAAACGCTACCTCCTGGAGAATTGATGTAAATCTGAATATCCTTTGAAGGGTCAGAACTTTCTAAGAATAACAACTGCGCTGTTACAATATTCGCAACTTGGTCGTCAATTCCTGTTCCTAAAAAGATGATTCTGTCCATCATTAATCTTGAGAAAACGTCCATCTGCGCCACATTCATACGACGCTCTTCCATAATGTACGGCGTCAAATTAGTTGGGTTGAACATTCCCATATATTGGTCGGTTGCAAGGCCATTGATACCTTGATGCTTCACCGCGTAATCTCTAAATTCTTTTTTTAAGTCCATATAAATTGGTATTTTTTTCGAGTTTGTATTTGCAATTTCTGTTCCTTTGCTAAAGTACGCCATTCTGTCATAAAATCCTATACAACATGGCGTCTAAGTGGTTGCGAAGTTGAGAAAGTTTCACGATTTTAAAATAAATTTCTTCCTTTTCGTCTTCGGTTTCTAAAGCTTTTTTAAGATCCTCAATAATCTTCATGACATATTCTCGTTTGTAACGCAAAATTGTGTCACTTACCATTTTGGGAACAACTTCTTCTTCGCTGCTAAAATAAATATTAAACTTCGCCCAATTACTGGTTTCGTAAGGATTAATCAGCGTATCCGCCATTTTCCCAGAAATATCTTCGTCCATTAATTTAAAGAAAAATGAACTCGATCGCAATTCATCTTCTTGAAGTCCAGCTTTTATTTCGTCAACAATTTTTTGGTTGATTTCGGTTTGCAATTGACAATCATCTTCTTCTAAATGTTGAATAATCTCTTCAATCACTGATATTTTGTAAGTTTCACCTTCAGCATCTTTTCGTTCAATAACAACATCTCCGAATTTCATCATCAGCTCAATCAGTTTTTCTTCTAAAACAAAAAGCGGACTGATTTTACTATCGATATTAGCGACAATTTCTAACTTTTGTTCAGGTTGGGCAATTTGAGGTCGTGGACGATGTTCCTTATCTTTATAATCTTTTTGAAGTTGTAATTCGTTAAACAAATTCTGTTCGCTTAACTGGAATTTGTTCGCAACTTCTTTTAAATAAATTTCTTGTTTAAGACCATTGGTCACAAAAGCAACAGACTTTACAATCTCACGAATTGCTTCCGCCTTTTTAATTGGGTCGTTATCGGTATTTTGAAAAAGTATTTCTGCTTTAAAATCGATAAAATCCTGCGCATGTTTCTGAATAAAATCTTCTACATAATCTTGTGGATGTTTTCTCGAAAAGCTGTCTGGATCATCACCATCAGGAAATAACAAAACACGAATATTCATCCCTTCCGACAACAACATATCAATGCTTCGGAAACTCGCTTTAATCCCCGCTGCATCGCCATCAAACAAAATCGTCACATTCTCCGTAAGACGTTTAATTAATCTGATTTGTTCAACTGTTAATGCCGTTCCGCTACTAGCAACAACATGCTCAATACCTGCCTGATGAAGCGCAATAACGTCCATATAACCTTCCACCAAAAGACAAAGATTCTGTTTAGAAATCGCTTGCTTTGACTGAAAAAGTCCGTAAAGAACATTGGATTTATGGTAAATTTCTGTTTCGGGCGAGTTAAGATATTTCGCAGTTTTGATGGTATTGTTTAGAATCCTTCCTCCAAATCCTAAAACTCTTCCCGAAAAACTATGGATCGGAAACATCACACGCTCACGAAAACGGTCAACACCTTTTGGTGCGTTTTCAGGAAAAACCGAAAGTCCAGATTTTTCGAGAATTTCTTTATCATAACCTTTGGCTAAAGCATATTCTGTAAAAGCATCTTTCTTCTCGGGCGAATAACCAAGCTGAAATTTTTTAATGATATCTTGACGAAGTTCTCGCTCTCTAAAGTAAGAAAGTCCAATCTGTTGACCTTCTTCAGCATCCCAAAGTTGCTCGATAAAAACATCGTTGGCAACCTCGTGAATTTTAAAAATTAAATCCTTTTGATCGCGTTGTTGCTTTTGTTCTGGCGACATTTCGACAATATCTTCCTCAACAGGAATGCCATATTTTTTCGCTAAATGTCGTAAAGCTTCAGGATAAGAAAAACCTTCTAATTCTTTTAGAAATGTGATGACACCACCGCCTTTTCCCGACGAAAAGTCCTTGAAAATCTGCTTACTTGGTGATACAATAAAACTTGGCGACTTCTCATCAACAAAGGGACTCAAACCTTTTAGGTTAGAGCCAGCACGTTTTAGTTGTACATATTCGCCGATGATTTCTTCAATGCGGGCTGCAGAGAAAATTTTATCTATAGTTTCTTTAGTAATCAAATCCTATGAGTCATATTTATATAGATTAATCTATACGTTTAAGATGCAAATTTACGCTTTGAATTGAGATAAAAGTAAAGGATTTAAAATAAATGCATTTTTAAGCTTCCATAAAATCTATATAATTTTTTATATATAAAAAGTAGGTGTAATTTTACAAAAATTTTTAAAAGATGGAATTCAAGATTCGAAGTATCGAAGAATGGCAAGAAGTTGTTGATTATGTAAAATCCAAATTGGATAGACCAATCCTTTTGCTAAAGGGAAATTTGGGTGCTGGTAAGACAACTTTTTCGCAACAATTGGTTTCCGCTTTGGGAAGTGACGACGAAGTAAGTTCGCCGACCTACTCTATTGTTAACGAATATAATTCTCCAAACGGAAAAATATTTCATTTTGATCTTTATCGTTTAAAAAATATTGAAGAAGCTTATGATTTTGGCATCGAAGAATATCTTGACAACGCTTATCTCTGCATTATCGAGTGGCCAGAAATCTACGAAAGCGAGCTTCTACCCGAAGAATTCCACGAAATGCAGATTACCAACACAGGAGACGAAAGGATTATTAATTTCAATTAATGATATAATAAGCAAGTTGATTATATTTGTATCTTTAATCTAATAAAAATTGCAGACTGCATGAGTCACACTTCTACCATATTTACGCCCTTTAAAGAGGAAGAACTTATCCCAAAAGAGGAAAAGCTTGAGGTTGTACGCAAAGGAAAAATGCACAGCATTGGTATTCCTAAAGAAATTAGCCTTTCCGAAAAGAGATTATGTTTAATCCCAGATGCGGTACAAGTCCTTGTGCAAGCGGGACATAAAGTTGTCATCGAAAAAGGTGCTGGCGAAGGTGCGCATTACACAGATTTGCAATATGCAGAAGCAGGTGCTTTAATAGTTGATAATCCTCAAGAGGCTTTTATACAAGATATTATTCTTAAAATAAATCCTCCAACATGTGAGGAAATTGATTATCTAAAACCGAATACTTATCTTATTTCGGCTTTGCAGCTTAATCTTCGAGACAAAGATTATTTTGTAAAATTATCTGAGAAAAAAATAAATGCTATCGCTTTCGAATTTATCACCGACGAATATGAGCAACTATCGCTTGTTAGACTAATTGGTGAGATTGCAGGAAGCGTTTCTATTTTATACGCATCAGAACTTTTGGCTCTGTCAAGTGGTTTGATGTTAGGCGGAATTACTGGCGTTCGTCCAACCGAAGTTGTCGTTATCGGCGCTGGTATCGTTGGCGAATTTGCGACTAAAGCTGCAATCGGATTAGGGGCAAACGTTCGTGTTTTTGATAATTCTTTATCGAAACTTAGACGACTTCATTCTATCGTTGACCATCGTGTACCGACTTCTATTATTGATCCTCGCGAGCTGACAAAAGCTGTACGTCGTGCGGATGTTGTTATTGGCGCGTTACCAAGACTTAACCTTCCGCCAGTTGTGACAGAAGATATGGTTTTAAAAATGAAAAAAGGTAGCGTTATCATCGATATTACAGTTGACAACGGTAAAGCCATTGAAACTTCTGAATTGACAAGTCTCGAAAATCCTTTCATTATAAAACATGACGTTGTACATTGCGGACTTCCGAATCTAACAGCCAGAATGCCAAGAAGTACAACCAAAGCGATTAGTAATTTCTTCCTAAGTTACATCCTTGGTTATGACGAAGACGGCGGTTACGAGAATATGCTACTTAGCAAAAAAGAGGTTAAACAAAGCCTTTACATGTACAAAGGTCGCCACACAAAATTGGTGATTTGTAAAAAATTCGATTTACCATATCACGACATTAACTTGTTGATTTTCTAAAATTAAATAATGCTCAAAAAACTTAAATTCTATCTTATTGGATTTCTTCCAGGACTTATTATTGTCTTTTTCATTTTAAATAAAAAAGGAGCGAGTTGTTCTTACTTCCCTAACGACAGGGTAATTGGAGAAAGTATGACCAAAGAAGTGTCCATCCCAACTGCTTTGAAAGCTCAACTTGCGTCACAAAATATCGATGCTAAATATTTGAAGGATTCCATTATTGCAAAAGGAACAATTGACTTCGACAAAAGTCAAGCACAAAAACAACCTTTCCCCGAATATTATATGACGTCGCCCGAGAAGAATCCGAAATACGAATTGACTTACGAAAAGACAAAAGATTCTGTGGTGATAAAAACTTTTAAAAAATTAAACTAAAATTTGAAAGTCTTTTCATAGCTTTGCAACAATGTTTAACCAAGCAACATATTATTACGAATTAACAACCTAGACTAGGATGGAGATTTCGTATGCAATATAATAACCTCGTCCTAGGACGGGGTTTTTTGTTTTTAAAATTAAAATTATGACAATAGGACTTATTGGTGTCGGACTTATCGGCGGATCGATGGCTTTAAAATTAAAAAATAAAAATTTCGCGGACAAAGTTTTAGCTTTTGATAAAAGTGAAGCACATCTTTTGATGGCGAAAGAACTTAATATTATTGATGAAATCACGACTTTTGAAAATCTTGTTCGAGAATCAAATTTAATAATCATCGCTTTACCCGTTGAAGCAACAAAAGTTGTTCTGCCAGAAGTTTTGGATAGGATTTCGGATAAAACCGTCGTGATGGACGTTGGATCTACGAAACAAGAAATAACTAACATCGTCGAACAGCACCCAAATCGTAAAAACTTTGTGGCAAGTCATCCCATGTGGGGAACCGAAAATAGCGGTCCAAAAGCAGCAACTTCCGAAGCTTTTAGCAATCGTGCAGCCGTTATTTGCAATCATGAAGATTCCTACGATTTCGCGGTAGAAATGGTGAAGCAAGTTTATGAAAATTTAGAAATGAACATTCTTTACATGGACTCCGACAAACACGATGTTCATACCGCTTACATTTCGCACATTTCGCATATTACGTCTTATGCTTTAGCGAATACCGTTTTGGAAAAAGAACGTGAAGAAGATACTATTTTCCAGTTGGCGAGTTCTGGATTTTCGAGCACGGTTCGTCTTGCGAAATCGCATCCAGAAATGTGGGTTCCGATTTTTAAACAAAACAAAGAAAATGTTTTAGATGTTCTTAATGAGCATATTTCTCAGTTAAAAAAATTCAAATCTGCTTTAGAAAAAGAGAACTTCGACTTTTTGGAAGAGCTTATTGTTAATGCTAATAGAATACGAGGCATTTTGGATAAATAAAAAAACCGCAAATTCGATTTTATAAACATTAATCAAATTTGCGGCTTCTGTATTTTTTATTTTAACATTCTGGTACGTTAACTGCGACAGCTAAACCACCTTCAGACGTTTCTTTGTATTTAGAATTCATGTCCAAAGCTGTTTCCCACATCGATTTGATCACATGGTCTAATGAAACTCGGGCTTTGCTAGGATCGCCTTCCAAAGCCAAATTAGAAGCGGTAATTGCTTTAATAGCGCCCATCGAATTACGTTCAATACAAGGAATTTGCACCAAACCACCAATCGGATCACAAGTCAAACCAAGATGATGTTCCATAGCGATTTCTGCAGCCATCAAAACTTGTCCAGGCGTTCCTCCAGAAATCTCGGTTAAAGCTGCTGCAGCCATCGCTGACGATACGCCAACTTCTGCCTGACAACCTCCCATCGCTGCAGAAATGGTTGCATTTTTTTTGAATAAAGTTCCGATTTCGCCAGCCGTTAAAATAAATCTGATAATATCTTCTTCTTTATTAAATTCTGTAAAAGTTTGTGCATACATCAAAACTGCAGGAATAACGCCACTTGCGCCATTGGTTGGAGCAGTGATAATTCTACCAAAAGCCGCATTTTCTTCATTAACAGCTAGCGCAAAACAACTGATCCATTTGGTTATCGAATTGAAAGTTTTTTCCTCCTCGCAAACCATTTGGAACCATTGGTCCATATTTTTATAGATTTTGGAACCGAGAAGTTTTTCATTCATTTCGGAAGCGCGACGCGTTACATTAAGCCCACCTGGAAGAATTCCTTTTTTGTTAACGCCTTTGTAGACGCATTCTTTAATATTTTTCCAAATTTCTAAAGCTTGTTGATTGGTCTCTTCGCGACTTCTCCAAGATTCTTCATTTAGATAAATTAAATCTGAAACTCTAGTTAAATTTAGTTGCTCAATATATTTAAGAATATCACTTCCGTGATGGCAAGGATACAAAGTACGAACACACATTTCGCTGTATGTGTTGTCCTCTTTAGTCCCAACAAAACCGCCACCAAGCGAATAATAATCCTGACTTAGCTCTTCGCCATCGTTGAAAACCACTTTGAAAATCATTCCGTTTGGATGAAAGTCAAGCGTTTTTTCTTTATTTAAAATTAAATGATGTCCGTAGATAAAGGTTAATGGATGTTCGCCACCAAGATTAAGAATTTGCGTTTTCTTAATATGTGCAATTTTTTCATCAATTTTTGTTGTATCGATGGTTTTAAAATCTTCGCCAGAAAGTCCCAACATTCCAGCAATGTCTGTTCCGTGGCCAATTCCCGTTTTTGCAAGCGAACCAAAGAATTCAACAAAAACTTCCTTAACATCAGAAAGTTTTCTGTCTTTTTTAATAAGGTTCAAAAACATCTCTGCCGCGTTCCAAGGTCCCATTGTATGCGAGCTTGACGGGCCAATTCCAACTTTTATAATTTCAAAAACACTGATCGATTCCATTCAATAAAATTAGGGCTCTAAAGATACTATCAATTTACAAATTAAAAAGTCAATATTCAAATTTTGTTAAGATTTGAAGACTTCCAGCAAAATTGCTGATACTTCTTTTGGTTTTGTTGCTGGGAATAAATGGGTTGCGTTTTTAATAACGAAATCGGGTTTCGAATTTTTAATCGGAAAAACAATGTCTTTATCTGCCATGACTTGGATAATGTTGGGCATTTTTTGGAATTTCCACTCCGAAATTTTCTCGATCGACCATTTGAGATAATAAGGATGACGCACTCGGAAATAGTTATTAATACGAGGATTTTTGGGATCGAATAACTTTCTTAAAAAAGAATAAACCACCGCCGAGTTTTCATTAAAAAAACGTTCGGGCACCAATCTTGGAATTTTAGTAAAACCTCCTAATTTTATAAGTGGTGACTTTTCTTCGTCACTTCGGATACTTCCCAGAATTACAACTTTTTTGGCAGGTTTAAGATGATGAATTTCTTGTACCATAATGCCGCCAAAAGAATATCCTAAAAGATAAAAATCTTCTGCATCGTCGATTCTGTCAGCCATTCTTTTAACATAATGCGAAAACTCTTCTTGATTTTCGGGAATTAACCAATCTAGAAATTCAACTTCGATATTGTGGTCAAAAGTCAATTTTTCTAAAACGGTAAAATCGGCACCTAGGCCACTCACAACATATAACTTCATAATCAAAACTACTATCAAAAGTAGGAAACAAAAAAAGAACAGACAAGCTGTTCTTTTTTAAATATTCTTAAAGTTTTAGCAAATTATTTTGCAGTTACTTTAACTTTCATGTCGATATCGTCTTTAACCAAAACGTCAGCCATAGATGATTTGTAAGCTACATCAAATTTTTGACGATCGAAGCTAAATTTATCTGTAACGATAGATGCTACACCTTTGCTAACACCAACTTTTGCTGGGAAGCTGATGGCGTTAGTTTTTCCTTTTACAGTTAAGTTACCAGTAATTGTAGAATTCCAAAGTTTATCAGAATTTGGTTTAACCGCAGTAATTGTAAATTCAGCTGTTGGGAATTTTTCTACCTCGAAGAAGTCACCATTCTTAAGGTGGCCATCCAACTTAGCTTTTGTTTCTGCATCTTTAACATCTGTCGCGCTAATTGTTGTCATATCTAATACGAAAGTACCACCAACAACTTTATTATCTTTAACAACGATGTTACCAGATTTCACATTAACCGTTCCATCATGAGATGATGCTTGAGATTTTGCGATTTTGTAACCCCACCAGTGTACGTCTGATGCTACTACTTTTTTAGTTTGTCCAAATGCTAAACCTCCAATCATTAAAGCAACTAAAGCTAATTTTTTCATTTTTTTAATTATTTAAAATTTTATAGTGCAAACTTAGCCATAATCATTCTAAATAAAAATTGATTTATGATAAGAAAACACGATTACAAGAAAAAAGCCCATCCAAAGACAGGCTTAATAAGATTATAATAGATTGATTAGTTCCCTAACGGAATATTGTATGATACACCAACACCTACAGAACCGGCATTAAATTTTTGATCAGCAACTTTCCCTTTATCACCTGTAAATACTTTTGTATAATGTGCAAAGAAGTTCCAGTCTTTGTTATGGTAACCGATTTCTGGTTTTAAATAAAATCCACCATCAGGTCTTTTTGCATTGTACGCAGCATTGTCAGTAACATTATCATCACCAACGATGAAGCCATAACCTAAGTCAGCACCAAGATAAAATCCATATTGCTGAGGATAAATTCTAAATAATGCTGCTACAGGAACTACCCCGAAGTCATTATTATCAACTTTAACATTGTTAATAGTCGCAGACTTTCCGAAGAAATGGTTATAACCTGTCGCGATACCCAAACCAAATCCTGGCGTTACTAAATTTTGATAAGAAACATCTAATCCTACATTAGCGGATGTGTTACCTCCAGTAGAAATACCACCGTTAACACCGACTTTAAGCATGTTATTCATATCTGAATTTTGTGCGAATGTCATACCTCCTGCTAATACACCTATTGCTAATATTGCTTGTTTTAAAGATTTCATAATTCAAATTTTTTCGTTTTACGAGAAACAGACTTGAAAAATCTATGCCAAAATAATTTTGAAGCTCGCAAACACCCATTAAATAAAAGATTTTCAATACTTTACAAAAGCAAAAAAAGCGCCCGAAAAGACGCTTTTTTATTGATATTTTTAAAATTTTAGTATTCGAAAAGGACGCTTCCCCATGTAAATCCGCTTCCGAAAGCTGACATACATACCAAATCGCCACGCTTCATACGACCTTCTTGGATCGCCTCACTCAACGCAATTGGGATAGAAGCTGCCGTTGTATTTCCATATTTTTGAATATTGATAAACACTTTCTCATCTGGCAAATGCAACAATTGTTGAACATATTGTGCAATACGAATATTCGCTTGATGTGGAATTAAAAGATCAAGATCTTCGATCGTTTTACCAGCTTTAGTCAAAGCTTCCATAATACTTTCTGGGAAACGCGTCACCGCATGTTTGAACACGAAATTACCATTCATAACAGGATAAATATCCTCTGGCGTTATCGCTTCTGGTTCTGTTAACAGACGATCTGCCCAACCAAATTTTGACCCTGGGAATTTCACTGCAAGCTCTTCCGCATATTTACCTTCAGAATGCATATTAACAGATAAAATACCTTGCGTATTTTCGTCTTCTGTTGCTGACAAAACTACAGCACCAGCGCCGTCTCCGAAGATAACAGAAACACCACGACCTCTGTCGGTAAAGTCCAATCCAAAAGAATGAATCTCTGCACCAACAACCAAAATATTTTTATAAGTCCCAGAAACAATCAACGCATTGGCAATGCTCATTGCGTACACAAATCCAGAACATTGGTTTCTAACATCTAGCGCACCAATCGTATCGCAACCAAGCATCTCTTGTAACAAAACACCGTTACCAGGGAAGAAATAGTCTGGAGACAAGGTTGCGAACACAATATAATCGATATCTTTACCTGTAAGATTTGCATTTTTAAGCGCCATTTCGGAAGCTTTAAAACCTAAAAAGGCACTTGTCTCTTCGCTGTCATTTCTATTTTTACGATGACGTCTTTCTTTAATACCTGTTCTTTCGGTAATCCATTCGTCATTGGTATTCATCAATTTTGACAAGTCATCATTTGTCACTATATTTTCAGGAACGTAATGTCCTACACCTGTAATTTTACTTTTATACATTTTCTAAATTTGTAAATCGCTTTGCAAAAATAATATTTTATTCATTACATAGAACTTTATTTAAGATATTACAACATTATTTCGAAAACATTAATAAATAAAGCATTTTTAAATTAATTTAATATTAAAAACAAAAGTGATTAAAGCTTTTATTAAACTATTACAAAGTCATATTTTTAGCATAAAATACAAATAATTCCAAAAAATATTTAGCTTTGCGCTATGGCAATTGAAAGCATATTAAAAAACGAGCATTGCGAGTGGTTAGACGTCGAAATGGCGACAGAAGATGACCTTGCTTTTCTACATAATCGTTATCATATTAACAACCTCCTTTTGGAAGATACCATTGACCCCAACCACCTACCAAAATACGAAGAAGTGGACGAGGTCAAATTTTTTCTGATGCGAGAAAACACTGATCTGGAGCGCCAAACACTTAATACCATAAGTGATGTTAGTACAAAATTGAGTCTTTTTGTATTGCCAAACCTCATCATTACAATTCATCGGATGAAAAGTAAAAGCATCCGCGAAGTGAATGAAGACATTGAAAAGCAACCTAATTTGAAAGAAAAAATAACTTCAGATCAATTAGCCTTAAAACTCGCGCTTCAAGTGATGAAAACTTATGACAATGAAAGTCAGCATCTAATGGAAGTTTTGGACAATATGGAGAACGAAATTTTCTTAAAAAACACCAACCAAACCAACCAAATTAGACGTCTTTATAAACTGAAACGAAAATCTGGACTTAACACCAGAATCCTAAATATCTCGTCGGATTGGATTAATAAATTCCATACTTTAAAGTTGGAAGATGTTGAAGTCATGGATTTAATCGACAAGCAAAAGGACGTTATCGCGGATTTTGATCATCTTAATGCGCAAACAACCAACTTAATATCGATGTTTTTGGCTTTATCCGACCAAAAGGCCAATCAAGTCATGAAACTTTTAGCGATGTTTTCTGTTTATTTTTTACCATTAACCTTTATTGCAGGAGTTTACGGTATGAATTTCGACAACATGCCCGAACTAAAATATCCGTACGGCTATTACGGAACCCTAAGTTTTATGGCGCTTATCGTCATTGTGACCTTTATTTATTTCAGAAGAAAAAAATGGTAGTCATCAATAATTGTCTATTTTAAATTAAAAAAATTAAACTATAATTTATTTTTCTAGAATTAATGCAGACTTGATAAAGAATTTCGAAAGTTTTTTTGCTAAATTTGAGTATTGCAAATATTTGATGAAGAAATTATTTTTTGGTAGCTTGTTTTTGATGCAGGGGATTTGGTGTTTTGGACAACAAGATAGCATTCGGATTTCGGCAAAATTGTCTGCTGATGCGCAAAACTTAATCGTTGAGCAGCAGATTGTATATCATAATCCTCATGAGGTTTCGATTGACAAAATCAAACTTCTTAATTGGGTTGCAGCTTACCAAAATCGAAATACGCCACTTCTTAAACGCAAACTTAAAGATCGAAAAAAGGATTTGTATTTTGCAAAACCGACAGAACTTGGTGCACTCAACAATCTTCATGTTGAATTTGATGGTAAAACTAAAGACATTTCGACACTTCAAGAAGAGTTTTTGTATTTAGATTTAGATCAAAAACTAGAACCTCAATCTTCAAAAACCATCAAATTACGTTACGAAGTCAAACTTCCAAATGCAAAATTTACTGGTTATGGTATCAATAAAACCGACCTTAATCTCAAATATTTTTTCATAGTTCCTGATAGTTTTGAAAATCAAGATCAATATCCAAAACATTTTCTAGACACCGAACAAAACTTAAATAGCGCTTCGTATTGGGATGTTAATTTTGATGTTCACGAGGCTTTTAAAGTTGAATCTAATCTTCATCATACTGGGATTTTAAAAAATGAATTTGCTGGTGTTTCTGTTAACGATCCAGAGTTTTATATTTCATTAAATAATATTGATAAAATCTCTGTCAATGTTGATGAACAAAAGATTGATGTTGTTTTTGGTTATCCAATTACGCAAGACGATCGGGCGAGTCTAGAGTTTTATTTACCGCTACATCTTAAGTTTTTAAAAAAGCGTTTTGGGCACCTTCCTGACAAAATATTTATTAGTGAAAAATTCCGTTCGGCGGAGAAGTTTGTTGGAATTGATGACATCAAGTTTTGGAAATTTCATTACAAATTGTTTGCAGATCCAGAGAAAATAGATTTACATTATTTTGGGATTGTGTCCAAGCAAGTTATTAATAATCTTTTTGTTAACGAAAAAAATGTAGATCATTGGTTAAAAAATGGATTACAAACTTATTGCGAATTTCAATATTTAAAAGAGTTTTATCCAGAACATAAGCTTTTGGGCGATCTTCCTAATCAAGCCAAAATTCTTGGGATGAAACCTTTGAAGATTTTCCATGCGTCGGATCTTAAGTTGACAGAACGTTATCCATTGGCGTATCAATATATTTTGACACAAAATCTGGATCAAAAAATCGGCGAAAATTATGAAGATCTAAGTAAGTTTAATGCTTTTGCAATCAGCCATTTTGAAACAGGAATTCTGTTTTATTTTGTTGCTGATCAAATGGGTTTTGCGAAATTTAACTCATTTTTAAATTCGTATTTCTCAGATCATTTTCAGAAAGCAGTTGTTGCAAGTGATTTTTTGTCAAAACTTGAGTGGGAAAGTGGCGGAAATTCTCGCTTTTTATCATCTTTAATTGAAGAAAAAAATCGTGTCAATTTTAATCTTAAAAAATTTGTACGAAAAGATGAGGCTTTCGATGTTAAAATAAATAAACTCGGGAAGTATAATCTACCCTTCAAACTGCAAGCGGAAACCGAATCTGGACAAAAAGAAACGCAATGGCAGTACGCAGATTCTGAATCTAAAACATATCAAGTAAAAGCCAACGATGCAGAAAAGATTGTTGTGAATGACGATTTTTCTTTTCCTGAAACCAATTTCAGAGACAATTATCTTTATACCAAAGGGCTTTTTTCTAATATGAAAAGACTTAAATTAAAACTGATAAAAGATATTCCGAATCCTGAATTTAATGAGCTTTACATTTCGCCGCGACTAAGTTTTAATGCTTATGATAAAGTGATGTTAGGTTTTAATCTTGTTAATAAAGGCGTTTTTGATCAAAAATTTGTTTATTCTGTTTCGCCGTATTATAGTACCGGAACCGGACAATTGACTGGTAAAGCTGGCGTTTCTTACAACATTATGCCGGCTGACAGTTTTTTTAGAAGTTGGCAAATTGGCGGTTCGGCGTCGTATTTCCATTACGATTATGATTTGGCATATCAGACTTATAGCTTTTTCACTAATTTTTCATTTAATAAAAATCCTAGAAGTGCGATTGGAAGAAACTTATATTTCAGTTATGGACATTTCCAAAAAGATTTGGATGCGAAACGTATTTTAGCAAAAGAATATGGGAAATATAACTTGTGGAATGTCGGTTACTCGTATAGCGATAATGCTTTAATCCACGAAAAATACATTAATGCAGGTTTCCAATGGATGGAAGATTTTCAGAAATTATCGACTGAAGCTTTTTACCGTTGGGAATACATGAAGGATCGAAAAATAAGTTTTAGATTTTTTGGAGGTGTTTTCATCAATAACAATACGCAAAATAATACGTTCGATTACGGGATTTCTAAAGTGTCAAACTACGCATTTTCTTACGGTTTGTTAGGACAAAGTGCGACAACAGGAATTTTGTCTCAACAATATATTTTGGCGGAAGGCGGTTTCAAATCTGATTTTAAAACGAAAGCTAACCAATGGATTACAAGTGTTAATGTTGATTCTCACGTTTGGAAGATGTTTAACTTGTATGCAGATTTTGGACTTTACAAAAGCAAAGGACAAGGCGCGGACTTTATCTGGGATTCTGGTGTTAAACTAAAAATTATCCCAGACTTTTTAGAAGTTTATTTCCCGGTACAATCTTCTCTTGGTTTCGAACCTGCGATGAAGGATTATGGTTACAGAATACGATACACGCTTATTCTTAATCTTGGCTCGCTGTTGAGTAATCTTCGCCGAGGCGTTTATTAAGATATTTTTTTAAACAAAAAAAAGACCGCTCATAAGAACGGTCTTCATTATTTATTGAAGTTTAATTCAATTATTTTTTGATAACTTTTTGAGAAACCGCTTGACCATTAACAGTCGCAGTTACAATGTAAGTACCTTTTGCTAAGTTAGAAACATCAAGTTTAGTGTTTTCTTTAACTTCAGCAGTTTTAACAACTTGACCAGCCATGTTGATTACAGATACATTAGCAGCTTGACCGAAGATTAATTCGTTAGCAACTACTGTATTTTTTACTAAGTTAACTTTAGAAGCGTTAACATCACCAACAGCTAAGTTATCAGTATAAGTAATGTTAATTGATTTAATTCTGATTTGAGCAGACGTTCCTGTTTGACCATTCTTGATTACAACTGTAGAAGCAGGAGTAGATGGTGTAACTAAATAAGTTGCATTAGTAGTATCAGCTGGGTCATATACTGTCGGTACAACAACGCCATCAACTGTTATAACTGCTGTAGATGGTGCATAGTTATCAGAACCTACAAGACCTGGAGTTACAATTTTCACTACATTTAATTTAACACCTGTTGCAGCTTTTACAGCATAAGAGTTACCATCTCCTGTTGCATTAGAAGAGTAAAGTCTAACAGTTCCTCCACCAGCGGTGTAGAAAGAAGGTGCGTTACTAGCTCCATTTTTTTGAGCATCGTAAGTGATTTTTCCTGCTACGATATCACCAGTAGAAAGAGCTTGAGCATTAGAAAACCCTTGATTGTTCAAAATATAATCAAAAGTTGTTTGAGCTGACACTAGAGATACTGCAGCAACAGCTAAAATTGTAAAGATTTTTTTCATAATATAAAAAATTTAAGTTTTGTTAAAAATTGGACTGCTAATTTACAAATTATTTGAATTTAAAAACAAATGAATTAAAATTTAACAATTTTTTAATGTTGAAATTTAAATTGTCATTTTAATATCAGCCTTTTATTCATTCAAAATATCCTAGCAGCAGAAATAGTTTAGCAATTATTTCTTGTACAAAATTAAGTCTTATTCCTTTTATAAAAACATGATTCATATTATGTTTTTATTAATAAAAAAGCCTCCAAAATTGGAGGCTCAACTATTTTTTAAGAATAATAATTATTTTTTGATAACTTTTTGAGAAACCGCTTTACCATTAACTATAGCAGTTACAATATAAGTTCCTTTTGCTAAATTAGAAACATCTAATCTAGAGTTATCTTTAACCTCAGCAGATTTTACAACTTGACCAGCCATGTTAATAACTGATACCTGTGCCTCTTGACCGAAGATGATTTCGTTTGCAATAACTGTGTTTTTTACTAAGTTAACTTTAGTTGCATTAGTATCGGTAACAGCTTGTGTAGGAACAGTTACTCTAATGTCATCGATGAAAAATCTAGAATTAGAAGCTTTTTGTCCTTCGAATTTAATCTTAACATCTCTGTTAGCATCAGTTATATTAATAGTGTAAGTCGTAAAAGAACCTTTTACTAAAGTAACTGTTGCTTGATCCAAAGTCGCACCTGTTGCAGAAATTTTTAGAGTAGTACTTTCATTATTTGAATTCCAAGCACCTGCACGGAATGTTAATGTTGCATTACCTAAAGCATCAATAGAAGGTGTCGTAATTGATCCTAAATTTGAACCTGATCCTAATTTAACAGAATTATCACCTTTGTAGGCATTTGCTAGTGTCCAAGTACCTCCTGTTGTATAAGTAGTTAATGGCCCAGATGCGACTTGACCACTCCAAGCACCATCATTCCCTCCTGTTCCATCCATCTCAGCGAAAGTCGCTTCGAAAACAGTTTGTTGTGCACTAACAGTCATTGAGATAGCAGCAACTGCTAATAAAGAATAAAATTTTTTCATAATGATAAAATATTTAAGTTAAGTTTATTTTTCTGGTGCAAATTTACTTTTGTAAATTTCCTTTCAAAAGTTTTATGGGTTAAATAATCTTTAATAAAAATTAATCTAAAAAAACTAACGAAAGGGCATCAAAGATAAACTTTTATTTTAAATACAAAATTTTTGTTAAAGATTCTCGTTAATCACTTGTAAATCTTTTATTCACCTGTATTATTCGTAGATTTACGACTGGAAAAATTTTGAAATTGTATCGACAGATTTTTACTATTTTGTTGTTTTGTTTGGCTTGTTTTATAACACAAGCTCAAATTTTCACGTGGAAAAATCCAAATCTCCCCAACGACTCTATCAAAAAAGATAGCCTAATTTCGGCGAAACTTAACAAGGACTTCTTTGTTAAAGATACATTAGATTTTATCAAAAAATCACCTCAACTTGTTTATGATGAAGAGGTTTTAGTAAAAAATACAAAATCTCGTATTCTCGGGGATCTTAATACAAAAGGTTCCATTGTAAGAGGGATAACATTCGGTAACAACCAAGGTTCATCAGTACAAAGCTCGATGGACATGCAGATTTCGGGGAAGTTGAGCGATGATGTTTCAGTATTAGCATCCATTTCGGATCACAATTTACCGATTCAAGCGGATGGTTATACACAGACTTTACAAGAGTTTGATAAGATTTATGTTCAATTAAATATTAAAAAACACAGCATTATCCGAGCGGGACATCTCGATTTAGATGATAGCCAAACTTTTTTTGGACGTTACCAACGCCGAAGTATGGGTTTGCAATTCCAAACCAATTGGGAGCAAAATGGTAACAAAACTTTTCTAGATATTTCGGGAGGTATTGCCAGAAGTGAGTTCAACCGAATGCGCTTTCAAGGTATCGAAGGCAACCAAGGACCTTATCGACTTTTAGGAAAAAACGGCGAACAATTTATCACCATTATTTCGGGTTCGGAGCAAGTATATATCGATGGTGTTTTGATGAAGCGTGGCGAAAACCTCGATTATATCATTAATTATAATACGGGCGAAATCACATTTACGAGTTTTAGACCAATTTATAAACAGAATTTCATTACCATAACTTATAATTATACGAACCGAAATTACACCCGATTTTTAGTAACAGGAAATCTCCAACATCAGCGAGAACGTCTCAAAGTTGGGCTTTCTTGGTTTATGGAAAATGATAATAAAAATGCACCGCTTGCGCTTAATCTTAGTGATGAAGACAAACAATATCTTATTAATGCTGGTAATAACGGTGATATGATGTATGCGCCTTCTGGTATTAAAACGGAATACGACGTTAACAAAATTCTTTACAAAAAAATCTTTGACGGTTCGGCTTATCATTACGAATTCTCAACCAACAAAGACGATGAGTTGTATCAAGTAAGTTTTACGTTTTTTGGAACGGCTAAAGGCGATTACAGAATACAACAAACCACTAATAATGGTCGCGTTTTCGAATTTGTAGGACAAGGTTTGGGCGATTATCAAGCGGTTCGACGATTGCCAGCTCCTGAGAAGACGCAAGTCTTTTCGACCAATGCAGAATATGCTTTAGAAAATGGTGTAATTGGCGTTGATGCCTCGATTAGTAATAACGATCTTAACCTTTTTTCATCAAAAGATAACAACGAGAATATTGGTTACGCAGCGCGCGTTTATGCCAACAAAAGTTTTATTAAAAACAATTGGAAAGGCACGCCGATGTTTGAATATCAATATATTCAAAAGAATTTTAAAGTCTTGGACAGAATTAACAATGTTGATTTTTGGCGAGATTTTAATTTAACGGAAGAATTTAGTCACATTACTCAAAACAGATTTGTATTTGGTTTTGACAACCTTTGGAATAATGCTACTTTTTTAAATTATAAATTCAATTATCTTGACGAAAAAGCAACTTACAAAGGCATTAAAAACGATTTAGGTTTCGGTTGGAAAAACGATAAATGGATAACCCAAGCCAGCGCTTCTTATTTGGATACCAAATCCGCTTTGGTTAACTCGCAGTTTATCCGAGCCAATGCTTCTGCCGAATTATTAGGTACAAAAGGAAGTTGGTCTGTTGGTGGCGCGATGGAGCATAACCTTAAAAAATATAACGACACGCAACTTTACGATGTCACGAGTTTTAGCTGGAAAGAAATTTTCTTACAAAAGAAAATTGCAGATAGCACACGTACAAAATTTTTGATGAAAGTCTATCTTCGTGATAATGACTCCATTCGTGATAATCGTTTACAAAAGATGAACAATATTCTCGGGATTATGGCGGAAAGTCAAATCATTAAAACCGAAAAAACTCAGTTGTCTGCTTTGCTGCATTATCGCAAATTTTTCTATAAAGATCAAACTTTAGCCAATGATCAAAACCAAGATTTTGTAGTTGGTAACTTAATGTACAACCAACAACTTTTCCGAAATGGTATGCGTTTGCAAGCTTTTTATGAATTAGGAAATGGTCAAGAAGCGCAAAGAGAGTTTCAATATATTAAAGTGACCGATGGGCAAGGCGTTTACAAATGGACGGATTATAATGGCGATGGTATTCAGCAATTGGACGAGTTCGAGGTGGCAGAATATATGGATCAGGCGCAATATATTCGCGTCTATACCAATACTGTGAAGTATTTGGCATCCAACAAAAACAAATTGCAATTGGCGTTGTTTGTAAATCCAGCAGTTATTTTTAGTTCCGAAAATGCTTTTCTAAAAAGATGGAATTTCAATGTGTCGTTGTTGTCGCAAAACGCTTTTATGAAAGGCGATCGCGTCGTTGTTCTTAATCCTTTCGCCAAAGAAAGTGATCAAATTATGAAAACCCAAAACATCTTATTTTCGGCTCTGTTTAATTCTACAGATAAATCTAAATGGAATGCCAATTATCGCTTCACCGCAAACGACAATTTACTCAACGCCAACTACAGTGTGGAAGAGCGTTCGCAAGATTCACACTTCTTTAATTTGGGATATTGGTTTAACAAAAACTTCCGCACCGATTGGGAAAATCAACTTCAGGATGTCACCAATCATTCGCAAATGTTTAGCACCCGAAATTATCTTCTTCAAAACTGGGAAACCAAGCCCAAAGCCACTTATCGTTTAACAGAAAGTCTCCAAGCTGAACTTTTTGGTGCGCTTCGTCAAAAGAAAAGAACCGACGGCGACGAAAAACTAAAAGCTTACGAATTGTCAGGAACTTTACAATGGGATCATAAGAAAACCTCTGTCAGAGCCAATTTCTCATTTATCAATAACGATTTTACAGGCAACAGTTTCAGTATTGTCGGCAACCAAATGTTGGAAGGTCTCAAAGCTGGCAAAAACCAAGTCTGGAGCGTCTATTGGCAACAAAGCCTCAACTCGTTTTTACAACTTAACATTAATTACGAAGGTCGTAACTCTGGCGAACGCACGATCCATACGGGCAGTATGCAGATTCGTGCGAGTTTTTAATGACTTAGAAATGAGTTTCGTTGAGATACTTCTTTGCCTATTAAAAATCTATGCACTTCAACTTGCAAAAAAAACGGAAAGCCTCAACAAAGCTTTCCGTTATATTATAGAAAATGAATATTAGACTATTTCACTTTTTTCAAGTCTAAATCTCCAAAGTCAAAACTGAAATCCGTAACATCAGAAATCGGTTTCATAGTTGCAGATTTTGCTTTCGCATTTTCATCAAAATCGACAACAAAAAATGCGTCTGCATCATAACTTCTGTCATCCCATTTAACAACAAAAGTATTGTTATTATAAGGTAAAAGATCACCTTTTAATCGTGGTGAAGTTTTGCAATACAATCTATACTTTTTGCCTTCTTGTTTAATCTCAACATCACCAAACCAAGCATCATTATAAGTTCCTACAAATTGTTCTGGTTTTAGACTAAATGTTTTTTCCGCAGTTTTAACTTGGTCATAGACATCTTTCTTTTGTTTGTTAAAACGCTCCTCGTTTTTAGTCATTCTTTCCGAATAAGTTTTTAACCAATTGCGATCTTCAATGCCCAAATAACTATCTTTAATGGCGTTAGTCACTGTTGTGAAAGCCGCACCAGATTGTTGATTCGTCAAAGCTACAATCCCTAATTTCAACTCAGGAATCATAGTAAACAAAGTCACTGTTCCGATTAATCCACCACTGTGCTGAACTTGTAATTTCCCTTTAATATCGGTCAAAAACCAACCTAAACCATATCCGTAAAAATGAGAATCATAAGGATTTTTTGGCGCCACTTTATCTGAAATTTGTAACGACCAAAGCTCGTGCGCATTCTTTTCAGAAACCAAACGCTTACCTTCTTTATTAACGAAATTATTCATTAAGAAAGTTGCCCAAGTCGTCATGTCTTCAACATTACTCATAATTCCGCCTGCTGCGTTCGCTGTTTCATTCCAATCATGAGGAACAGCAATCGCTTTTCCGTCAACTGGTGCATGTGCATCGATAATATTTGATGAAGATTTAGCACGGTTATAAGAACCAAAACTTGCGGTCATCCCAACAGGTTTTAGGATTCTTTGCTCGATAAAATCAGCCCACGACAATCCACTAATTCTTGTAATAACTTCACCTGCGACAATAAACATAATGTTGTTGTATTCCAACTTTGTACGGAACGAATGGTCAGGCTTGAGATAACGAACATTGTGTACAATATCTTTGATTGTTTGCGTTCCGCCTTCTGGGAAAAACATCAAATCGCCTTGTCCTAGACCAAGTCCAGCGCGATGCGTAATCAAATCACGAACCGTCACTTCTTTAGAAACATAAGGATCGTACATTTGGAATTCTGGGATAAATTTTGAAACTTTATCATCCCAATTTAACTTACCGTCATCCACCAACATCGCCAAAGCCGTCGCTGTAAAACCTTTAGAATTGGAAGCAATTCCCACCAAAGTTTTGCTGTCCATAGGAAGATTATTCTTCAATGATCGAACACCGAATCCTTTAGAATAAACCATTTGACCATCTTTAACAATACCAACTGACATCCCTGGTACGTCAAAAGTTTTGATGGTATTTTTGATGAGTTCGTCTAGCTTCGCTTCTGGCATTTGCGCCCAAAAAGTCGAAGTCGCTAAGACCAACGTCAACATTAATCTTTTCTTCATAGTTAACTTATTATGAAGCCAAAGATATTGAATAAATAAGGGAAAACTAAATAATTGTCTTTTTAAAATACCGAATTTCTAAAGCTTAATACATTCTAAAGCCTTTGGGAGATAAGAATTTGGGAAAACTTCACGAGCCTCAGTCGTCATCACTGTCAAATCATCATAACGATTAGAGAAATGCCCCATGATCAATTTACCAACCTCAGCTTTCTTCGCAATAGTTGCAGCTTCTTGCGCTGTTGTGTGACCTGTGTAGTCCGCCATTTCTTTCAGTTCGTGTAAAAAAGTCGACTCGTGATACAATACGTCTACATTTTTTATTAAAGGAATAATATCTTCTTTGTAACGTGTGTCACTACAAAAAGCATAAGAAACCGAAGGTTTTGGATCTGTTGTTAATTCCGCATTTGGGATTGTTGTTCCGTCTTCACAAACGAAATCTTTTCCGTTTCTAAGATTTTGATAATCACAAATTTCGATTTCAGGATATTCAGAAATTGCCGCCATGTTAAGATGACGCTCTTTCGGTTTTTCTTTAAATAAATAACCGTTACAATATATCCTGTGATCCAAAGGAATTGTGAACACTTCTACCCTTTTGTCCTCATAGATTTTTTCCGAAACTTTTTTATCCAACTCGTGATAAACAATTTCGAAACCGCGATGTGTTTCAGTAATTGTAAAAATTGTTTCGAGCATTTTTTTAATCCCTTTCGGTCCATAGACATGCAAGGGCGTTGTCCTACCCAAAAGTCTGAAAGATGCTATTAAACCTGGCAATCCAAAACAATGATCACCATGAAGATGCGAAATAAAAATATGATTAAGTTTAGAAAACCTCGCTTTTGCTTTCCGTAACTGAACTTGAGTTCCTTCGCCACAATCGATCAAAAACATACGTTCTTCCATCTCCAAAAGCTGTGCTGTTGGCGACGAATTAATTGTCGGAATTGCGGAATTAAAACCTAATATGGTCAGATATGTACTCACAAATTTATTTTACAAAGGATTTACTGAAAGATAGTCTAAAAATGTTTTAAGTGCTTTACTTCTGTGCGAAATTTTGTTTTTTTCTGAAACGGGCATTTCTGCAAAAGTTGTGTTATGATCGTCTGGCATAAAAATCGGATCGTAACCGAAACCGCCTTCACCAAAGACTTCTTTAGTTAAATTACCATAAACACGACCTTCAAAAT
>JAEXRP010000024.1:0-67889 GCA_023440705.1 Bacteroidota bacterium | reverse complement strand
GTCTTCTTTTAGATTTTGCATAACTTCAAAGCGCTTTTCTTCTGTGGAATGATAGCGCGGATCGGGAATCATCGGCATTTTCGCCATTTTGTGAATCGTGATTGTTGGAAAATGATAATCGACTTCTACGGTTCCTAAAAGCAAATAACAACCACCACCCTGAAAATCATATTCTTTTAAACTATCAGGAAAATGTGCTGTGTCAAAATAATCGCCATTTACGTCAATCCAAGTTCCGAAATACATTGTTCCTTTCTTTGTTGGAACGTGTTTTCGAGAAATAAGATATGCCAACATTCGCACTTGTTTTTTATGATTTTGAAGCAAATCTTTTACAAAAACATCACCACGAAATTTGGTTTGCAACAAGTCAAAAGGCGTGCAAGAAACGGTAAAACCAATCAACTCAAACTCATCAAAAGCATCTTCAAAAGGCTCTCTTTTCAGTTGTGGAAGTCGATATTCTTGAATTGGTTCTTCAATCAGCATTAAACCTCTATTTTCTGGTTTAAAATTGACTAAAAGCAATCTTGCTTCGACGAGCAATTCATTTTTTTGCTTTCCTGTAAACCTGAAAGCATCAATAAAAATGAGAATTTGTATCGTTTCCAAACCAACGGGAATTCGACGGATAAAATCTTGTAAGGATTTAAAATCTCCATTTCTACTGCGTTCTTCGGCAATTCTGTGCGCGATTTTAGATTCTAAACCATCTAAAAGCATGAAACCTAAATAAATTTCTTTCCCCTTTAAAACCGTTTGAAAACAACTTGTATTAACACAAGGATTTCTAATGATTCCGCCCGACATTTTAGCTTCGTGAACATAAACTTCGGTGCGATAAAAACCACCTTGATTATTAATCACCGAAACCATAAATTCCAAGGGATAATAAACTTTGAGATACAAACTTTGGTAACTTTCTACAGCATACGACGCGGAATGCGCTTTACAAAACGAATATCCCGCAAAAGATTCTATCTGTCGATACGCTTCTGCAGTCAGTTTTTCGGAATGACCTTTTTCTTTACAAGATTTGAAGAAATTGTTTTTGACTTCTTGAAGTTTCTGGATAGAACGACTTTTTCCACTCATCGCTCTTCGCAAAATATCGCCATCAGCCAAAGTTAAACCTCCGAAATACTGCGCAATTTTAATTACATCTTCCTGATAGACCATGATTCCGTAGGTTTCCTTTAAATGCTTTTCAAATTCGGGATGGAAAAACTCGAACTGATCGGGATTATTATGTCGAAAAATATACTCTCGCATCATGCCACTTTGCGCCACACCAGGACGAATAATCGACGATGCCGCCACCAAAACTTTGTAATTATCGCACTTCAAACGACGCAGCAAACCACGCATCGCAGGAGATTCGATGTAAAAACAGCCGATGGTTTTTCCAATTTCCAAATATTCGTTGGTTTTTGCTTCATCTTTAGATAAACTCGTATCTCGAATATCGACATCGATTCCACGGGTTTCTTTAATGAGTTTCACCGTGTCATTAATCGTCCCCAAACCACGTTGCGACAAAATATCGAGTTTTTCGAGCTTAATTTCTTCGGCAACATTCATATCAAACTGAACAATCGGAAAACCTTTTGGTGGCATTTCTAAAGCGGTAAAATTGGTAATCGGTTCCTCGGAAATTAAAATTCCACAAGCGTGCATACTGCGCTGGTTCGGAAATTTTTCCAGCAATAATCCGTATTTATGAACCATTTTCACCACATCATTTTTATCATGCGTTGCCATTGGATTTTTCGCCAATGCATCAAGTTCTTCTTTCGGCAAACCAAACGCTTTCCCCACTTCCCGAAAAATCGAACGGTATTTGAATTCGACATTCGTCCCACAAAAAGCAACGTGGTCGCGACCATAACGATTGAAAATATATTCTAAAATCGTATCTCGATCTTGCCAACTCCAATCGATGTCGAAATCGGGCGGAGATTTTCGGTTTAAATTTAAAAATCGCTCAAAATACAAATCCAATTCGAGCGGACAAATATCCGTGATTCCCAAACAATAACTGACGATAGAATTCGCGCCACTTCCGCGTCCAACATGCATAAAACCCATCCTATTACTGTACTGAACAATATCCCAAGTGATGAGAAAATAAGCGCAAAAATTAAGTTCATCAATAACTTTCAACTCTTTTTCAACTCTTTTTCTGGCGACTTCATGGTTCAATCCATAGCGTTTTTCCAAACCAGAATAGGCTAATTTTTTGAGAAGTTCCACGTCTTCTTCTTTTGAATTGGTGAAACTTATTTTGTTCTTAACTTTCTCAAAATCAAACTCAAAACTGCATTGTTTCAATAGATTTTCAGTATTATCTATTAATTGAGGATGAAATTTAAAATCATCTTTTAACTCTGATAAAGATTTGAAACGCTCGTTTGACTGACAATAATCTTTGTTATTGAGTTTTGAAATTAAAGTATTGAGTTCAATCGCACGTAAAATTTTATGAAGATTAAATTCCTTCTGTGAACTCACCGTTACGGGTTGCCAAACGAGCATTTTGTGCAGAAGTTCTTTTAATTCAGGGCGGATTAAAAAATTAAGTTCCTCTTCTCTAATACCGATAAACTCATTTTCTAAAAATTTTTCGGGGATATTTTCTAAAGGATAAATCACAAAAACCTGCTTGAAATCTGGATTTTGTTTTGGTAAATCAATGCCTTGACAATTGTAATCCGTCAACATTTTATTGATTTCGCCAATCCCTGAAAACTCCTTTGCAATGCAGATGTACAACAATTGATTTTCCTTTCTGATTTCTACGCCGATAATAGGTTTAATGCCTTTATCTTCACATTTTTTTTTGAAATCGTAAATTCCCGTCACCGTATTAATATCCGTCAACACCAATTCTTTCAATCCTAAATACGCCGCTTGCTCCACCAAATCATCGATGGATAAAGTGCCGTAACGCAGGCTGTGATATGAATGACAGTTGATGAACATGGACGGATTTGAGATTTGAAATTTGAGATTCGAGATTCGTGACGTAAAACATTAAACTTAAAACCCGAAAACCATAAATTATATATCGCTTTATTAATAAAGTTAGATATTGCGTCAGTTCGAGTAGCGAAGCGTATCGAGAACTATTTTAACTAAGACTTCTCGATACGGTTTTTGCAAAACCTACTCGAAGTGACGAAATTGCATATCAAACAAACTTAAAATTAACTTTTTACAAAGACATCGCGTCAGTTCGAGTGCGCAGCGTATCGATAACTATTTTAACTAAAACTTCTCGATACGGTTTTTGCAAAACCTACTCGAAGTGACGCGAATACAAAAGCATTCAATTAAGAAAATATCAATCTTTATTGAATTTCTTCTTTGATAAATTTGGAAGATCTTCATACCTACCTTCTATCAATGCTTCCTTTTTTGCTTGTGACCATTTTTTTAATTTCTTTTCAAACCAAATGGCTTGTTGGATATCCATAAATTGCGTGTAGAAAACCAACTCAAGTGGACGACGAAAGTAGGTATAACATTTTATATTAACACCATCTTGATGCTCGTTGAATCTACGAAAGATATCATTTGTAACACCTGTATAATAGGTGTTATCTGAGCATTTTAGTATGTAAACATAAGAAGACTGCATATGAATAGATATAAAATTAAAAAAATCCTTCTTTATTTTCACTTCTCGATACATTTTGCCTCGCAAAACACTCGAAGTGACGTGTGCTACATTGATTAGAATAACTTATAAATATTATTCTTCAAAACATTACGTCAGTTCGAGTAGCGTATCGAGAACTATTTTAACCAAGACTTCTCGATACGGTTTTTTCAAAACCTACTCGAAGTGACGAAATATTGTACCAACATCAGTTGTAGTAAATTAAACTTATTCTTAAAAATTTGCACATTGCGTCAGTTCGAGTAGCGTATCGAGAACTATTCTAATCAAGACTTCTCGATACGGTTTTTTCAAAACCTACTCGAAGTGACGCAAAGCTTTAAAGATTAAACTCTAAACCTTCAACACATAACTCTAAACCTTCAACACATTAAACCCCGCCGCTCGACCGACTGCATTGGAGCCAAACCTATTTTTTAGATAATCCATGCTTTGATAGAGGTTGATTAGCTCTTCGGTGTCTTCAAATAAATCCATTTGATGTTGACCGTGAACAAGATTCGTAAACCGAAGTCCGACCAATCGCAAACGCATTCTTCGGGTATATAACTTTTCAAAAAGATCCAACGCAACCCGCGACAAAGTATGATCTACAGCCGTATAAGCGACTCTGCATTGCTTGGTTTCGGTGTCGAAATTGGCGTAGCGAATTTTTAAAGTTACTGTGGAAGTCAACCATTTTTCTTTCCGAAGTTGATATGCTAGTTGTTCTGCCATTCCTGCAATCAAGCCTTTTAAAGCGACAATATCCATCGTATCGTTGGTGAATGTTCGTTCTGTGGAAATCGATTTCCTCTCAGAATAAGGAACTACGGGATTTTCATCAATTCCGTTGGCTTTTTTCCAAAGTTCGGTACCATTTTTACCAATCATCTGTTGAAGCACATGAACAGGCATTTCCGACAAAGTTTGTATCGTTCTAATCCCAATTCTTGACAACAATTGAAACGTAACATTTCCCACCATCGGAATTTTCTTGATGGATAAAGGGTTTAGAAAAGGTTTTATTAAAGCTTCTTTAATCTCCAATTTTCCTAAGGGTTTAGCTTCACCAGTCCCGATTTTAGAAACGGTTTTGTTCGTAGATAATGCAAAACTGATGGGCAAACCAGATTCCTTTCTTACCGCTTCTGCAATTTCCGTCGTCCATTGATAGCACCCGAAAAACTTGTCCATTCCAGATAAATCGAGGTAAAATTCATCAATACTCGCTTTCTCCATCACGGGGACTTTTTCTTGGATAATTTCGGTTACGAGATGCGATAAATTAGAGTACAGTTCGTGATCGCCACGGATAATTTTTGCATCAGGACAAAGTTTCATCGCCATACGAATGGGCATCGCAGAACGAACGCCAAATTTACGAGCTTCATAAGAGCACGACGCCACAACACCACGATCGCCACCACCGATTATCAAAGGGATACCATTAAGTTCAGAATTGTTCCGTCTCTCGCATGACACAAAAAAAGTGTCCAAATCCATATGTACAATTGCACGATCCATCATTAAGTTGAAAATTAAATTTCAAAATTAGTATGTTTTATATCAATAAATGAAATATTTAACGATATAAATTGTAACAATATTGATTTTGTCCGATAGCATGCACTTTTTGAGAAGTCAACAAAAAATTTCGCAGCAAAAAGTAGCCGATTCGTTGCTCATTACCCGTGCTCGATATGCAAAATATGAAGATTTTATTCAGGCTGTGATGAATATTTTTAAAATTATGTAAAGTATTTATTCTTGAAATTGGATAAAAGTTGTAATTGATTAAAGCTCTTATAAAAACTCTAAGTTTAGATTTAATTATTTTAAAACATATTCATTTATTTAAAACAAATACAAAATAAGAATGATTTTTGCATCGATATTTAGTACATCAAAACTTTATATTATGAAAAATCTAAAAAATAAACCTCCAATATTTGTTATTGTTTTGTTTGTAGTTATTGTATTAATGATAGTCGGATACTTTGTGATAGCCGCACTTTTTCCAGATATCTTTAACAATCTTAGCGAAACCAATCAAATCAAGAAATAAATTACAAAGCCTATTTTTAAACAAATAGGCTTTTTTATTTTTAAAATGTGAGATTAGAGATAGATAATAGTTTTATGACTATTCATTTAGACAATGTCGTTGATATCATTATGAAAATTCAATTCTATTAATTTACAATTTTTCTTATCAAACTAGAGTTCCTAAACCTTGATTTTTATCACTCAAAAGTCCTATTCATCGACTATTAAATATTTTTTATTTAATTAACATCCATATTTCTTTGTATTTCTACACACAATCATTTAATTCATATTAAAAAAATATAAAAAAGTTAAATTTAATACAAAAACAATAAAAACTAACAACTGTTAGGATTTTTATCATATCAAAATATTTTAACATAAAATACAATGTTTATAAATTTGTAATACAAAATAACAGAAGATTATCTAATAATAAATATATAAACTTAAAGATATGAAAACTACTTACAAGAAAATTGGAATTTTAGTTGGAGCATTAATGTTTGGGCTTTCTATCAATTTAGTAAATGCACAAAAAATAAGTCAACAATCTTCAAATGTAAAAATAGATGGCACTTCGACTTTGCATAAATGGGATATGACTTCCACTCAATCGACCTTTTCAGGCGATGTTAAAGGCAACAAAATCGAAGATGTAAAATTTGTACTGAAAGCAACTAGCCTAAAAAGTAAAGATTCTTCTTTAGACAAAAACGCCTACAAAGCGCTTAATACAGACAAATATCCTGACATTGTCTTTACAACAAGTAGCTTACCAACTAGCGGAAATGCAACCGTACAAGGTAATATGACCATCAGCAATGTCACCAAAAATATTAGCATTCCTGTTAATGTTACTAAAAGTGGGAATTCTTACAACATTAAAGGAAGTACAAAATTGAAAATGACAACTTTCGGGATTAAACCTCCAAGTGTGATGATGGGAACTATAAAATCGGGCGACGAGATTAATATCAATTTCAATATTAGTACAAAATAGGAACTAAGTCAACACATTTTTTAACAATATTAAATAAGAAACTATGAAATCAAATATACTTAAAACAACAGCTTTAGCAGCCATTTTCTTCAGTGGATTAGGACATGCACAAGAACAAAAATTTGACAACTTTTCACCAAGAGATCAACATGGCGTTAACCAATTCGAAAGTCCAAAAGACTCTGTGACAACGTTTGAAAAACTAAAGGTAAGAGTTGGCGGTGCCTTCGCACTACAATTCCAAGGGGTTAAACATGAGAGCGGTGCAGATCAAAATAATCCAGCTACAAAATTGTATAACATCGGGAACAATTTTAACCTACCAACAGCCAATTTGGACATCGATGTTGCTTTATATGATGGTGTTAATTTGCACTTGAGAACTTTCTTGTCATCTCGCCACCACAACGAAACTTATGTAAAAGGTGGTTATTTACAAATCGACAAATTAGACTTTATTAAAAAGGATTTTCTTGGAGATTTTATGAAATATGCAACTATTAAAGTTGGACAAGATGAGATCAATTACGGTGATGCGCATTTTAGAAGAAGTGACAACGCATATACAATCCGAAATCCATTTGTGGGAAATTATCTAATGGATGCCTATGCAACTATGGTTTTTGCGGAAGTTTATTATCAAAGAAATGGCTTTTTAGGAATGGCGGGTGTTACCAACGGGCGACTTAACCAAAATGCTACAGGCGGAACAAGTCCTTCAGTCTACGCAAAAATTGGTTATGACAAGCAAGTTAACAATGATCTGAGAGTTCGTTTGACAGGTTCGGTTTACAATGCGGCGCAAACACAGAGATTAGATTTTTATGACGGTGACAGAGCTGGATCTAGATATTATTATGTGATGGAAAATGCCGCGGCTACATCTTCTGCTAACTTCAGATCTGGACAGGTTATCCCAGATTTTAAGAACAAAGTAACTAGCGTCATGATTAACCCTTTTGTTAAATACCAAGGTTTAGAATTCTTCGGAATCTTTGAAAATGCTTCTGGCAGAAACTTTACAGAGGTTGATAGAAGAACATGGAACCAATACGGCGCAGAACTTTTGTATCGATTCGGAAATAACGAAAACCTCTATGTGGGCGGTCGTTACAACATGGTAAAAGGTGAATTAGCATCTAAAGAAAATGTTGAAGTAAAACGTTACAACGTTGGTGGTGGCTGGTTTATGACTAAAAATATCATGGCGAAAGCAGAATATGTCAATCAAAAATACGACGGATATTCTCCAGCAAGTATTTTGTACGACGGAAAATTCAATGGCGTAGTCCTAGAAGCGGCTATTTCATTCTAAATAATTGATAGTTTATATTGTTTGTGTTAGAGGGAAGATTATTTCTCGGACATCTTCCCTCTTTTAATTTTTATTAAAATGAAACGCTTATACATTTTTTCTTTTGCTGTTTTTGGTGCTTTGATGATGTTTGGACAGCAGAATTTTATTGAAATAAATGGCAAAACCAACATCAATAGCTTCAAATGTGTTAATGATATTTCTAATGATAGCAATAACATCAATTTTAGCAAAGCACAACTTCCCGAACTCGAAATTAAAGTCAATGGATTCGATTGTAAAAACCGAGTGATGACCAACGATTTCAAAAAGACACTTTCTGAGAAGCAATATCCAACTATGTATGTTAAGTTTTTGAACTTTTCTAAAACCAATAACAATCAATATTTAGCGAATGTTGAAGTCAAAATAATGAACAAAACTCAGAAGTATCAAATTAATTTTTCAAACCAAAATGGGAGGTTAAACCGCAAAAGAAATGTAAAATTCAGTGACTTCCAAATCACACCTCCGAAGAAGATGGGCGGCGTTGTAGTTGTCAAAGACGAGTTGTCATTGCAATTTTGCTTAGATGCCAAAATCTAGTAAAAGCACACTTTATATAAATTCTACGTTTTTTTATTTGGGGTTGTCGAAAGGCAACTCCTTTTTGTTTAATATTGAGGATTTTTGATTTACGAACTGCCACCAATCACCTATTACCTAACATCTATCACTTCAATTTCTTATCTTTGTCGTGTGCAAGTCAGTCAAGAAAATTTACAAGAATTAGAGTTTCCGCGCTTGTTGGCCGAAATCGCGCCACTCGCCTACTCTCCCAAAATATCCGAAAAAATCCTCGAGCTTCAACCAATGTCTATTGATGAAGCTGAATTATCATTAAAAAAAACATCCGAATTCTTAAGTTCTTACGAAAGCGAAAACGCTATTCCGTTTGATGAGTATGAAGATATCGAAGATGCGTTAAAAGTGATGCACATCGAGAATTATCGATTAGAAAATCATGCTTTTATCAAAATCAAAAACTTAACAGAGCAAGTTGGCAAGCTTCAAAATTACTTTCCAAAGTTGATCGAAGTTTTCCCAAATCTTAATAATGATGTTAAAGATTTGGATTTTAGAAAAGAAATCATTGACAAAATCGCTAAAGTCTTTAACCGTTTTGGAGAAGTTAAAAGTGATGCATCATCGGATTTAAAAACAATTCGAGGCGAAATTCAACATGCCCGAAAAGCCATTCAAGAGAATTTTAATCGCGCATTATCTTCGCTTGCGCAAGGTGATTTTCTAGATGACATTCGTGAAAGTATTATTGATGACCAACGCGTTTTGGCAGTTAAATCTGGTTACAAAAAAAGAGTTGCTGGTCGTACATTAGGTGTTTCTAAAACAGGTTCTATCACTTACATCCAGCCAGAAAGCGTGATTAAACATCAGTTTCGTCTTCGAGAAAATGAAGAAGAAGAGAAAAAAGAAATTGACAGAATCCTAAGAAAGCTAACCGCCGAACTTGCAGAATTCCAACCGCAATTAGAGGATTATCAAACTTATATTTTTGACCTCGACATCATCCGAGCAAAAGCTAGATTTGCAAAAATGATTAATGGTGTTTTACCAAAAATCAATCGCCACAAAAGCTTAAAACTAATTAACGCTTTCCATCCTTTACTTTGGTTAAGAAACAAAGCCGAGAACAAAGATATTTTTTCGCAGACTTTAGAACTTTCAGAAAAAAATAGAATTATTTGTATTTCTGGTCCAAATGCTGGTGGAAAATCGATTACATTAAAAACTTTAGGTTTACTTCAATTGATGATTCAGACTGGGATTTTGGTTCCCGTTCATCCAAAGTCGGAGATGTTTTTCTTTGACAAATTAATGACGGACATCGGTGACAACCAATCAATCGAAAATCATCTTTCGACCTACTCTTCTCGACTTAAAAAAATGGCGAGCATCATTCGCGAAGCCAACGAAAATACGTTATTGCTAATCGACGAATTCGGGACAGGATCAGATCCAGAATTGGGAGGTGCTTTGGCGGAAGCTTTTCTAGAGTTTTTCTACGAAAAAGGAAGTTATGCGATTATCACAACGCACTACACCAACATCAAATTGGTTGTAGAACAACTTCCACACGCGATGAATGCGGCAATGCTTTTCGATGAAGAAACTTTGGAACCGATGTACAAATTAGAAATCGGACAAGCGGGAAGTTCGTTTACTTTTGAAGTTGCTGAGAAAAATCGAATTCCGAGATTTATCATTCATAATGCAAAAAAGAAAGTTGAGCACGACATCGTTAATCTTGATAAAACGATTGTAAAACTTCAACAAGAAAAATACGAAGTTGAAAAACTGAAATCGGACCTTACAACTCGAAAAGAATCTGTTGAAGACAAACGTGATAATCTTCACAAACTGAATGAACAATTGCAGCAAAAGTTGTTTAATTTTCAAAAATTATATGAAGACGAGCATCGCAAATTGCAATTCGGAAACAAGGTTGAAGCTTTTATTGACAGCTACACCAAAGGAAAATCTCGTAAAGATGTGGTTAAAGATTTTGTTAAACTTTTGGAACAAGAAAAATTCCGAAAAGTTGGCGCTGACAAAGATGAATCCAAACGTCTGCAAGTTGTAAAACGCAAAATTACGCAACAACTGAAGAAAGAAGAAGTCATTGAAAAGATTGCTGAAACCAATGAAAAAATCGAAGAAAAGCGTCAAAAAGAACGTGCACTTTGGTTAAAAATTGGTCAACGCGTTCGCATCTCAGGAAGTACCAGCGTCGGAACCATCGAAATGATTAACAAGAATAAAATCACGGTTAACTACGGAACTTTCAAAACGGTCATTAGCGCTGACGAGCTGGAAAGGATTTAAGGTTTTAAGACCTAAATAAAGCAAAAAATATGTAATAATTATAGCGAATTAGATTAAGTAAGATCGCAAAAACACCTTCAAAACAATATGAAATATGAAACTTACTGGTCACTTCTTGACACACCAAGCAATTCAATTTCTTCAGATATTGTTTTGTTACTTGTTTTGTTGCTTTCTATCTTCGTTTTTTTACTTATTTTAAAATATAAAAAATCAAGTTTCGAAAAGAAATTCTATTTGTTTATCGTAGGAATATTTATCCTTATTACTTTACCAATGTATGTCCATACACGTTTTTTCGCAAAAGACGATAGTCAACAAAGGTTAATTGAATTTATTAATTCTAGCAAAAGAAAAGTAGTAGAAGGGAAAATATCCAATTTTTCTAGAGGTCACAAAGGAAAAACTAGCTTTGAAAGTTTTGATGTTGATTCAATTCATTTTGAATATTATGATAATGCAATCTCCGAATTCAGTCATTTTGGAGGAAATCATAGTAATGTTTTCCATGATGGATTAAATGTTCGAATCATTTATGCAAATGGAGAAACAAACAACGAAATTTTAAAATTGGAAATAGAAAAATAATTTAGTCCAGACGGAAATTATTTATCACTTCGAAAAATGTCGAAACATCGCTAAATAAAAATAAGCCATTTCTTTAGAATGTTGATCATTAACCCAATTAGAGATATTTTGTGTTGCTAAAAGCACGTCTTTATTTTGGATTTTCGTTTTCAAAATGGCAGCATAAGCGACATGGTCAAAAACGTCCGTCAATTCTAAAATCATAGCGTCTGCATCCGAATATTCTACTCTAAAACTTTTATATTTTGCAAACGAATAGTATTCAGCATTTGGAAAAATGTTTTCGTCGACTTCTTTTATCTTTTTAGAATAATAATTTTGAAGTGTAGACCAAGCTTTTGTAGCATCTGTCGAAATTGGCATCACTTCCATCGACATTAATTTTAATTTCGAAAACTCCTTTTCTTTAGCAGACTTTAAACTTTTTGTGAGTTCGGTTTTTGTTTCTTTGACGGTTTCCAAGTCCAAGCTATTCAAGCTTTTTTCATAAGCTTCCCAATCTTTTGGTAAGCTTGTTGGCTCAGTTCTAAAAAAGTTTTTAGCCAAAGACAATTGACTAATAGCAAGCTCTAATTTTTGAGGAATTTCTAGCTCAAACGAAAAATGATCATTCGACAAAAAGAATAAAGCAAAGGCTTTTTTATCTTTTAAATATTTGAAATAAACACTGTTAACCGAACCTCTTTCGCGGTAGATAACACTTTCATTATCAGAATAATAAATCGCATCAACATCTTTTAGCTGTTTTTTAACTTTCTCAATGGTCACCGCATCTTCCTTGTCCGTCCACACAAGATTCATGGCACCTTAGTCGATATTTTCATCCTTATATTTTAACTCATCTTCAAAACCAAAAGCAAAAAAATTATCACTTTCGCTATTTAATTCCAAATCGCCAAGTTGCCACAAAAACAGAGATTCTACGCGGTTTTTGGCTTTCATTTTAATATTAAAAGGCAAAGTAAATTTTTCTTTATCAAACGTCACATTTTTCTCAGCTTTCTTTAATTGAAGCATTTTCGCAATTTCTTCTTGCGACGGAATCTTTTCTAAAGTTGTCGTAGATTTTACAATTTTTTCAGTTGAGGCTGTTGGCTTTTGCGCTTTATCAGAGCAAGAACTTAGGAGACAAATTGTTAGAAAACTAACTTGGAATAATTTCATTTTAGTGTTTTATTTTTTCCTTTTTTAAATATAAAAAAAACAACTGTTTTAACTTAAAAAGTTCACAATAAAGATGAAAAAAATTAAAAAAATTTGATCTGCAATTTTAAAAACTAGAAATATATTTTTATTTTTAAAACAGATACAAAATCGATGACACAATCCAAATTTTACTTTTTAATATTCCTCATTTCTCACATTTTTTTGTTTGCAAATATGGCGAAACCTACTGTTGATGGTACAACAACCTCGACTTTATTTGGAAGTAAGGATTGTACTGTTATTAAGGAAAAAATTGACTTAAAACTTACGCAGGACCACTCAGATTACATCAAATCTTATTTAATAAACTACAAAATAACTTACAAGATTTCATCTCCAAAAAAAGAAAAGTTGGATTTGGTTTTTGTTGGTATTAATATGCTTGATTCAGAAAATATCAGCGTTAATGGAAAGACAATTACGGCTTCGAAAATCAAGAAATTTCCAGAAAATTTTAAAGACAAAGACGGCGAAGGATTGTATGAATTGAAATTCGATCAGGTAAACACCTATTATATTCCGCCAGATGACGCTATCAGTTTTGTTGCAAATCTTGAAGCTGGCGAAAACGAAATAATTATAGAATATAATGGATATCCAGAATACAACGTTTTTGGAATTTTGCGAGAATTTAAAATTGAATACGCACTTTATCCGTCAAAATTTTGGAAAAGCTTTGGTCCAATTGAAGTCAACATCAACATGCCCAACGACACGGAAATCCGAAGTGTTAACCAAGGCGCTCTCCAAGATTTGAAAAACGGCAACTATCAGCTCAAGATTGATAAGATTGTTCTTGACGATTTGGAAATAAATTTCTCAACGAAGTTTTCTATACTAGGGAAAATTCTACTTTTTATCCAACCAATTGGTTTGACATGTATTTCATTTTTAATCTTAGCTTTTCTTCATTTTAAATGGATAAAAAATACTAGAAAACGTAGACCAAAAAAATTTAATTATAGCGTAATTTTAGGTTCTTTACTTGTTATAACAATTTGTTTCTTCGTTTTTATATTCGGACACGATCTAATACTTTGGGTTATTAACGAAGAGCATATGAAGCAAGGTTACATCCTTTTAGTAGTTTTTACTTATCCTATTTTTTTAATAATTTATCTCATGATTGCATGGTATATTGATGCGTATTGTAAAACAGATTAAGTATTTAAATCTCAAAATAAAAACCACAACTTTACTTTGTGGTTTTATAATTCATGCTGTTTCCCATTTTCTCATATTCGATGTCGTTGGGTTCCCAAAGCTCAATTTTGTTACCTTCGATATCCATAATATGTACAAATTTTCCGTAATCGTAGGTTTCAATTTTATCAAGTATAGTGACATTTTCTTGTTTAAGAACTTCGACTAATTTTTCAAGATTTTGCACGCGATAATTAATCATAAATTCTTTTTCTGATGGTTGAAAATACTTAGTTTTTTCATTAAAAGGACTCCATTGTGTAAAGCCTTTTTTAGAATTGTCCGAGCCTTGATACCACTCGAACACCGACCCATAATCATTAACACTAAGTCCGAGATGATCGCTGTACCATTGTCGAAGCGCCTTTGGATCTTTAGCTTTAAAGAAAATCCCACCAATGCCTGTGACACGTTTCAGGTCTTTGTCAGACTTCCAGCTTGTATCGGTTAAAGTTTTAAAACCAAAACCCAAGAAGAATGCCGCCAAAACAGAAAGTGCAAATAGTATTTTTTTCATGTTTAAATTTTAGAATTAAATCAAATTTAAAACAAAATACCTAATACTCGGTACGATTATTAAATGTAGTCCTCATACATTTAGCAAAAAAAATTATGAGACTAAATTTTACATTATTGCTTATTGCATTTTTTGGAAATGCACAAGTTCAAACCTTAGCGACATTCGATAATTACTCGGAAATGAGAGGAATAAGAACTTTAAATAACGGATACATTATCTATCAGGCAAAAGACAACAAAGGAAATAGTCAAGTTTTTTCTACAAATAGCAACAATGGTACAACTAAGCAGTTAACCAACCCTTGTCCCACTAGGTCGAACACTACTTTCTTTTCACCCTTTAGTGGTGCATCGTCGGATAGTGAAGATGGTATATTCTCTGACGGAAATTACTATTATGGAATCTTAACTTCCTATACTAATTGCGAAACAATGGAAGGTCATAATAAAAAGGTTTTTAAAACGGATGGTATTAGTATTAGCTACTCTAACCAATCCAATACAACATTAGGCTTATATGAATTTCATGGATTAACCGATGCTTTATCAATAGACTCAAAACCACTAATAATCGGAAATAGTGAGAGCATTTTTTCGATTAATCCTGACAATCTTCAATTAGAAAAAATATATAGTATCCCGAATTCTACGTCCAATATTGATCTTTATTATGTAGGAAAAGTTAATCAAAGCCTTCTATTTTATAGTAGAAATAATAAAAATATTTCAAAATACAATAGCTCTAATAAAAATATGGAGACCTTAATTAATTTACCTAATTATTATAACAGCATCTATCCAAATGCAACACCATCGCCTGATGAATACGCATATAACCCAGATAATAAATACGAAGCTAATATTGGATTTCTAGACGGTTCAATGTTTTTCTGGGTATCTTTTTATACATCTGACTACGGATATATAACAGCTCTTTGGAAAACTGATGGCACTACTAATGGAACAAAAGAAGTTAAGAGATTTATTAAAAATAGTCAAAAAACTTCTAAATCTGTATCCTTTATTAACTATAAAAATGAATTATACTTTAGATTTAACCACAATGATGAAGGTGGACTTTGGAAAACCAACGGGACAGATGCAGGAACAGTAATGGTGAAAAACTTACTAAATTCAACAGGGACAGAACAACCATTCACCAACCTAATGAGCAATATTGTTGTATTGAATAATCAATTGTATTTTTTATCAAAAGGCAATAAAACTAATTATCAGTTGTGGAAATCCGATGGCACAACAAATGGCACAAACGAAGCTTTCAGAGTCTACAATACAGATATTTTTGACAATAACTTAATCTATGGAAATCATATTAAATCTGATGGTTCAAAGTTATATTTTTTTGGAAAAGTCTTTTATCAAAATGAAATTATAACAAGTGATGGTAGTCTCCAAAATACATATTCATTAGGAATTAGTCCAATTGATGTAGGGCATTCTATAGCAAATCCTGTGAATCTAGAACATAATAACCTATACTTCCCCACAATAGGTTATAGTGACAAAAGGTTTCTAAATAAATTAGATCTTTCAACAGCAAAAGCATATTTGCTAAACTCAGTTAACATTAATCAAAGAACGATTACAATAAAAGGGGACAATTTTGCAACAGCAAACAGAATCTACTTTTATGAAAATAATAGTGATTTAGGTACTTATATTGAAAACTTCACAAAAGTAGATAATACGACATTGCAATTTACATTGTCTCAAGAAAATGCCAATTATCTTGGAAACAAAAATTTCAAAGTAGCTGTTGCTACAAAAGAAGGCACTTATTTGCAAAGAGCAAATGAATCAAATAACTTATCTACTAATGATGTAAGAACTGTAAAAAACAAAATATATCAAACAGAAACTCATCTTATAATAGAACCTGATTTTGAAACTTTGGATCATAAAAGCATAAGTATCTATAACATAAGTGGGCAGCTAATATTACAACAAAAAATTCTTAAAAATAACAAATTAGAAATACCATTAACTACATTTGGAAAAGGTATTTATATTGTTAAAATTGATGAAAAAGTGACAAAATTTCCAATTAAATAGAATATCAAAAAAACGCAAAGCCAAGGCTTTGCGTTTTTCATTCTAAGCGAAATAAGATTATTTCAATCGTCCTTCGGCAATGTTTTTTTCAATAAGAATATCGAAAACTTCGCCCATTTCGTCCGACGAACGCTTCACAGCATTTTCGATAATTTTGCGCGCTTGCTCCGACGTAACACTAGCTTCTGTCCAGCTTTTCCCTTCTGTATAAGAGTTTAGGATAAATGGCATTATGCGATCGATAGAACAAGCAAAAATAGCATCATGCGTTTTCTCTTCTTCAAACTCTATCCAAAGATTATAAAATTCTTCAGCTAGATCTTCATTAAGAATTCCGAATATTTTTCGTGCTGCAATTTTCTCACGCTCGAATTTCCCTTCCATTAAAGCTTCATCAAAAATAAAAGTATCTCCCGCATGAATCTCCACCAAATCATGAATCGACAACATCCTGATCACGCGTAATAAATCAATTTTCTCTTTTTGCTTGGCGTAAGGATAAAGAATCTGCGCCAAAATGATAATCTGCCAGCTATGTTCAGCAGTGTTTTCGCGACGACTGTCGTCAGCATTGTAATTTCTGCGGTTAACATTTTTTAGCGCATCAACCGCTAATATAAAATCTATTTCTTTTTGTAATTTCATTTTTATTATTTGTAATAATCATTGATTTTGTAGGTCTTAGTTTTAGTTTGCCATTTACCTTTTACGAGGTTTCGGGTTGTGACTTTCACATTTTCCCCACCCATTGCATCTTCTTCAAACTCGTATACTTTTAAAAGTCCTTTTTTGGGAACAACCTCATATTCTGTTTTAATATGATAGCAGCAGCCCGATTTTGCATAAGTTATGATACGCTTACGGTCATTATCAGTCTCAAACATTCCAAGATTTTCAAAAGTTAAATCGGTTAATTCTTGACTAAGGACAAACTGCTTTTTGGTCAAATTATAAACATAAACATTATAAGATGGACCACCGTAACTTCCTTCGTTTCCGTTTCTAATTGCAACATCTTCGGAACCATCAAAGTTAAAATCACCGAAAATAAGTGGACTTTGTTCGCCATACATTTCGATGACGTTGACGCTTGGTTTTTGATTCTTGTTGAGATAAAAGTATAAATTATCCGATGTTAAAGTCTGGAAAAGTTTTTTGGTCTTTTTATCAATTAAGTTTACGGTGCCTTCACCACTGCATGTGTCGCCTTCACAGTTCTGAACCGAAATTTCAGCATCAAAAAGACGGCTCGCATTTTTGAGGTTAAAATTGTATTGCCCAAAATAAAACTGTCCAAAAACTAAAATTGGTAAAAAAACTATTTTTTTCATCGTTATTTATGTTTATAACTCGCTTCCCGATTCGATCTCGTAAGGTTCTTTGCCTTGCTCGAATATTCGGGTTAGTTGTGAGCCTTCAACCGTAATTTTGTTGTCAATTCTTCTGATCCAGTTTCCTTCTCGTAAGCCAACAACTTTAAGATCGTTTTGCGTCAGAAATTCCAAAATTCTTGTTTCGCGGGTTTCGCCATTGTGGTGCAAATCTGGATTTGGATCTAAATAATGTGGATTAATATTAAACGGAACCAATCCCATACAATCGAAACTTGGCGGATACATAATCGGCATATCGTTGGTGGTTTTCATATTAACACCGCCGATGTTACTTCCTGCGCTGCAACCTAAATAAGCTTTCCCTGATTCTACATTTTGTTTTAAAACTGACATCAAATGTTCTTCGTGTAATGTCTTTACCAATAGAAAAGTATTTCCGCCTCCAGTGAAGTAAGCCTTTGCTTGGTTGATGGCTTCGGCTTTGTCCTCGAACTCATGAAATCCTCTGACTTTTTTACCAATTGTCGAAAAAAAACTAGCAGCTTTCGCCGTGTATTCTTCATGTGAAATACCTCCCGGACGCGCAAATGGGATAAATAAAATCTCATCAACATCCGCGAAAAGTTTTTCTAATTCTGGTTTTAAGTATTCTAAATATTGTCCTCCATACAATGTGGAAGTCGATGCTAATATTATATTCATTTTTATTGTTTTTGCTTTGATTTTTTCAGATTTTGGATTTATGATTTACGATTCTAAAATCGTAATTCGCAATTCGTAAATATTTAACACTTCAGCTCCGCTCAGTGAGCACAGTATCTAACTCCTAATTCTAAGAACTTCTCGATACGCTGCGCTACTAGAAGCGACGAACTTCTAATTCCTAATTCCTAATTCCTAATTCCTAATTCCTAATTCCTAATTCCTAATTCCTAATTCCTAATTTATACACAAATTTCGGGATTCTGATTTGGATGAGGAAATTTTCTTATTATCACTTTCTATGAGGGATGGCAGCGGCATCCTTGCGGGCGAGTGAGGCGGCGGAGCGCAAGCGGAACCGTCCGAGCGAGCCCGTCAAGATATAGCGAACAGCCCGACCCAAGTGAGGAACTGGAGGCGCGGCGTAGCAAGCGCCGGAAGTTACCGAGCGAAGGGACACAGCCTAAAACAAAAATGCTTCGCAGTTTTGCGAAGCATTTTTTTTATAGTTTAAACTCTAATTTCACATTAAAGAATCGTCCTGTCAATCGAACTGGAACTGGATAATAAGCAGTGCTATTAACATCATTAACCCATTGATTGGCAACCGTGTTATTGATATTAAACGCATTGAAAATTTGTACACCCAACGTCAATTCTCGGAAGTTACCCCAGAATCCGCCAGTCACTTTGTTGTCTTTTTGGTCGATAAAAACTTTAGAAAGTCCAATATCTACACGCTTGTAAGCTGGCAAAGTTTTTTGGAAAGTATAAGCCGCAGTATAATCTGGTTGTCCATTGCTATCGAACGTAACAGGCGTCCCAGACGGCAATCCACTTGCATAAGTCAACGTCAAGTTAACACGCATACTTGGGAACTTCGGCATATAATCTTGATAGAACAACGAAAATCTAAATCTTTGATCCGTCGGTCTTGGGATATAACCTTTGTTTTCAATATTTTCATAAACACGAGCATAACTTGCAGAAATCCAAGAATCTACGCCCGGTACAAACTCTCCAAATAATCTTGTATCCAATCCATAAGCATAACCTTCCGCATTATTTTTACCAGAATAACGAATTCTCACATTATCCAAATAATAAGGAATTAAGTTATCAAACTTCTTATAATATGCTTCAGTCGTTAACTTAAATGGTTTTGAATCTTTAGCTGTTCCGATACGGAATTCGTAATCGTTGCTCAAGATAATTTGATAAGAACGTTGCGCTTTGATGTTCGGATTAAAATCGCCACTAAGATCTTTAATCTCTTTATAGAAAGGCGCTTGGTAATATACACCTCCTGTCAATTTGAACAACATATCCATATCCCAATTTGGTTTGATCGCAAACTGTGCTCTTGGACTTACTAAAGTTTCTTTATTAAAACTCCAATTTTGTACTCTCACACCTGCATTAACAAAGACTTTGTTATCTCCCCAATTGAATTTTTGAGAATATTGGGCGTAAGCTGATAATCTCGTCGCATCGATATCGTTAACACCAGCCATGTGGTATTTTAACTTTAAAGCAGAAGCATCAAGATTTCCTGGAAGGACAAAATCTCTTGGTGTGCTGTAACCTAAAGAATCTACCAATTGCCATTCGTTAGTGTTGTCTTGTAGTTTTTCTTTTTCGACTTTAACACCAACTTCGAAGTCTGTATTTACATTTGGTGAAAAACGAGCTCTCGCCTGCGCTCCCATCGTACGAACTTTAAGATCATTACGAGCATGGTCAATTTGTCCACCAGCATCGTAAGTCGCTTCTGGATCGCCAGTTTCTGGGTTGAATGCTTGTAACATATAACCAGAAGCAATGCTGTAATATTCGCGCTCACGGTTTTGATACGCAAACGCATCAACACCAAGATTCCATTGTTTGGTTGGCTTGTAGTTAAGGCTTAAAGTTCCCATCATGTTTTTGTACTGATCGTCTTCTTTACCATTATAACCAACAGTCAAACGAATTGGCTGAAATAATGATCCAAACTCAACTTCTTTTTGTTTTGGAATCATCTCGTAATCGTTTTTCGAAAAATATCCTAAAAACGATAATTTTAGTTTATCATTAAAATCGTAGTTAATATACGACTGAAAGTCCATGTACTGCGGATTAAAATCCGTATCTTCATTAAGTGTATTTAATACCAAATTCGTATTACGGTATCTTCCACTTACTAAAGCTGACAATTTTTTATCCTTTGTTGTTCCGCCCAAAGTCAATCGACCACCGATAAGAGAAGCTTCACCAGAAAGTTCCAATTCTCGTGGTTGTCTATAATAGATGTTAAGCACAGACGACATTTTGTCGCCATAACGTGCTTCGAAACCTCCCGCAGATACGTTAAGTGATCCAACCATATCTGGGTTAATGATACTCATCCCTTCTTGTAAAGAATTTCTAATTAAGAATGGACGATAGATTTCTATATCATTAATGTAAATCAAGTTTTCGTCATAATTACCACCACGCACCATATATTGCGAACTAAGTTCGGTATTGGAGTTAAACTGTGGAAGTGTTTTGATCAAACCTTCTACACCACCAGAAAGTGAAGCGACAATTTGCGCTTCTCTTGGCGAAATCTCAACAGAACTAAGATCGTTAGATTTTGGTTTTATTTTCTTTTGAAAAACAACTTCTTTAATCTCATTAACCTTTGTAACTGGTAAAAATAGAATGTTAAGATTCTGCGTTTTTGGTGTTAATGGAATTTGTTTTGTAAAAGATTTGAAATCTTCTTTCTCCACCGATAAGCTTGTAACTTCGGTCCCTAAAGGGATTTTAATAAAACCTTTGTTATCGGTTTGGTATTCTTGATTGTTATAAGTCACTTTTGCTTGGCCAACTGCATTGCCGTCTTCGTCTAATACTTTTAAGTTAATCTGTGAGAAAACAGCCAAAGGCGTCATCAAAAGAAATAAGGAAATATAATTTTTCAATGCTTCGTTTTTTTGGTCGTTAAATATACGATTAATGTTGATTATTTAAAATCTAAAAACGTGTAAAGCCTTAAAAAGATTGTATAAATTTTTAATTATTTTTTAATTGTGAAAAACTATGTATCAAATACAAATTGACTAGCTTTGTTTTGTTAAAAAATCATTCAGATTTTTAATTGTTGTAAAATTTTTTCCACTAAAACAAAAGGAGTTTGATACTTTCAAACTCCTTTTTTATTTTAAATAATTGCTTCGCGTACGCGAGTCAATTTTTGCATAAGATCTTCCAATTTATCCAACCTAAGCATATTCGCGCCATCGGACAACGCCGTTTCTGGTGTCGGATGTGTCTCGATAAACAATCCATCTGCACCAACAGCAATACCCGCTTTCGCAATCGTCTCAATCAATTCTGGACGTCCGCCTGTAACACCCGAATTTTGGTTAGGTTGCTGCAAAGAATGCGTCACATCCAAAATAACTGGCGCATATTGTTGCATGGTTGGAATTCCGCGATAATCAACGATCAAATCTGTGTATCCGAAAGAATTTCCTCTTTCAATAATCGCAACTTTTGGGTTATTAGAATCTGTGATTTTTTGAACTGCAAATTGCATCGCTTCTGGCGACAAAAATTGTCCTTTCTTAAGACTTACACATTTCCCAGTTTTAGCAGCCGCAACCAAAAGATCGGTTTGACGTACCAAAAATGCTGGAATCTGCAACACGTCAACATATTGCGCCGCCAAAGTTGCATGTTCGTTTTCGTGGATGTCAGTCGTTGTCGGAATATTAAATGTTTCGCCAACCTTTTTAAGAATTTCTAGAGATTTTTCTTCACCAATTGTTGTGAAAGAGTCTACTCTACTACGATTCGCTTTTTTAAAACTTCCTTTAAAAATATAAGGAATATTGTATTTATCAGTGATTTCAATCACTTTTTCTGCAATACGCAGCGCCATATCTTCACCTTCGATAATACAAGGTCCAGCAATTAAAAAGAAGTTTTTGGAATCTTTGTGCTTTATGTTTTCTAAATATTGTATCATTATTTTTTCTGATTTTCTTTTTCTTTTATAATTGAAGTAATCGTGTCTATGTTTTTTTGAAACTTGGATGCATTTGGTTGTAAACTTAATTTTGCCAACCATTTTTTTGCAACATCTAATTTATCAAAATGTGCGCTATAAACCCCTATATTCAAATAACATTCTGACTTTGCAAAATCATTGCTAAACTTATTTTCGTTTGCTATCATAAAGTCCTCAGCTTCTGTAATCTTTTTTTGATTAACCAATGCATAAACATATTCCTTCTTCAAATTGTCATTATCCTTTTTTAATTTTATAGCTTCATCTGTAATTTTTTCAGCATTTTGAAAATCTTTCAAAGCGTTGTAAGCAAAGGCTAATTCGAAATATAAATCCTGACTTCTAAAATTTTTATCATATAATGATTTTAATCTTGGCAAAGCAAGTTGAGGAGCGCCACCACCATTCAGCATACTCGCCCTTTTCAAAAGCTGTTCATTGGTTGGTGGATTATTAGAATAGTAAGTTGCAAGCCAATCAGGAGGATTTTGCAATTTTAACTCTTCAATAGTTTTTGAATTAAGCTTTGCAAGTTTTAACCCAAAATTTCCGACGCGTGAAACATGCATAGATTTCTTAAACTCTTCAGGAACTGAGAATGATAATTTATTATTAAGCATCTTCAGCTCACCAATTGCACGGAAAGAATATCCTGCCATACCATCAAAATAAATATATCCTAGCATATATTCTTGTTGAGAAGAATCTTTGTTCGGGAGTATCACATAACTAGGTTCGGCATCGGGCACATTCGTTACAAAGTCAAATTTTTGTACTTGCGAAAACATGGAAATACCGATAAAAACTAAAGCTCCGATGAAAATCTTTTTCATATTATTTCAGTTTTGTTATAATTTTTTCAATGGTGTTAAAATTACGACTTGTAAGTTTATCCTTTAGACTTTTCTTTCCCAAAATTTTGCCAAAGTCGGATTGCAAAGTATTTCCTTTCGGAGTCTGCCAATAGAACACATCCTTGACAATTTTGGCAGATTCTTGATCTTTATTTTTAGCGTTTTCGAAAAAAATTAGCAAGTCTTTCGTTGTATTTTTATCCGAAATAAAAACATAATTATGAAAATCTTCTTTAGTTTCAAAAGGCATATTTTCTGCAATAGATTTAATTTCCTCCAAGCTTCTGACAAACAAAAAAGCGTCGTAACTAAAAGCCTCAGACATCGCTTTTTCTAAAATTGCTTTTAAAGCTTCAGCATTATTTTCAGATTCAAAAAGGATATTTCCACTTGCTAAAAGGCTTTGTACATTTTGCATTCCCGCATTTGAAAAAACATCGCAAACGTCTTTCATTTTCATGGAAGTACCGTTAACATTAACGCCACGAAGAAATGCACAAAATTTCATCTTTTCAGGTTTTAGGTTTTAGGTTTTACAAAATTAATTCATAATTCATAATTCATAATTCATAATTCATAATTCATAAATCGTAATTACTATTTAATTCTTTCGTACAAATTATAATCTCTACCAGAAGGTTTTAGTTTATAAATTTTTTCCAAAATTGGATTATCACTTTTAAGATGATCTTTAATTCTAAACTCTTTTAAAAGTTTATAATGCTCTTTGTAATACTCAGCTTCGGGATCTTGATAAATATCTTTGTAAGCCAAAATATATTTTGGTTGTCTGTTTTTAATGGTATTAAACCAATAATGTTTTTTGTCCTTTACAATTTCAGTTTGTACGCCACGATCAACTAGACCAACTTCGTCAATAGTTTTAAGATGCGAATAATAAGGAACAAAACCTGCTGGCTCTAGGAAAATCCATTGGTTTTTATCTTTTTCATATTGGTCTAAAAATAACCCAATGCTTCGTCTGTAATTCCATTCGCCATTTCCAGTTGCGATAGAATGTATCGTTTGATAAGCAAGCATCGGAACAATGTAAAACAAAAGCAACAAAGCCATCCAAAGATTTCGTTTTGTTTTTTGTTCTAAAATAAATACAATAATCACCGCAAATAACAAAATCTGTGGCACCCAATAATACCAATCGAAATAAGATTTTTGAGAGATAAAAATAATTTGTTTAGCCCATCCAAAAAGGAAAATGATCCACAAAAAAATGTTACGAGAATTCTTTTTTGTTACTAAATAAATGAAAGCGCACAACTCAAACAACAGCACCAAAATCGTGTAAGGATTAAAGTTAGTCGTCATCTTTAACATTCCCCAATAATTACCATAATTAATCAAGAAATACTTCCAACTAAGACTTGCTGTAAATTCTTTATCGTAAGCCAATTTTTTCGCAGTAATCGTATTGTTGACAACTTCTCCAAAATAAAACCAGTTAAAGGCTAACACAACACCAACACCGATTATTCCGCCTAAAATGTAACGCCAATTTATTTTTTTGTTCCAAATTAAATCAACTATAAAAACAATTCCTAAAAAGATAACTGTATCAATTCTTGTGAACAAAATCAGCGGTGGAAAAAGCAATAACGCCCAGTTCTTTTTTTGATAAAATCCATAATACAATAACGACATTTCTAAAAAGAAAAGAATACCATATTCCATCCCAAGTATTGAAATCTTAATCGACGGTGGCAAAATCCCAAACAACACAATAAAAACCGCTTGTTGCCAATATTCTTTTAACAATATTTTCGACAGAAAATAACTTCCTATTGTGAACAAAACTGAATTAAAAATGAGAAGCGGATACATAAAATACGCCTTCCCAAAAATCAAGTTGAAAAAATAAGAGACGAAAACATAAGTATGCGTCGTAGAAGATGAGATTTTTTCGTCGCCATTAAAACCTATAACACCAAAGTCTAAAAGATTCTGAGCTACACGCCAAGTGATCAACGCGTCCTCCTGAATATGATGCGTCAAAAGAAACAAAAACTTGATCAACACGATGGCGATACAAGCGTAAATGGGTAATTTTTTATTCATTGTTTGTGTTTTATAATAACAGGCCTCAAGAAAACTTAAGACCTGTATTTTTTATTTCAAGTAAATTTTATTGCGCGACTTTCATCAAAGCTTGTGTCACTTGCGCTTCTTTTTCGGTGGCGTAAGTTGTGTCATACTTATTGGTCACATCAAATAGATATTGATAGAAGTTCGTAATGTTATGAGATTCGTCCAATCTATTAAAAGCTTTCTCCTTTCCTAACATTTGTAACTCTTTTACAAAAGCATCAAATCGTTTATCAATAACCGAAACCGCATTAATCGTGTATTGATAACCTTTATCCTTTTGCCCTATCACATTATAAGCTTCCGAAATTGAATTCACTAAATACGCATATTCCATTGGTTTTGCTCCCATTTGTCTAGCCGAATAAGCTTGAAACTGAGGCGTTAAACCTAAATAATAATCGTATTCTTTAAAGATATCTTTCTTAATAGCATCCGCCATTTTAAGACCTTTTTGTTCGTCACCAGCAACAATGTATGCATAAGCAATTGCACTTACAGAACGTGGATCATTATATTTTGACTCAGGAATTTCTTTACTAATAAGGTTAAGTAACTCGATGGCTTTTGCTTTTTGACCAGTTTGCGCCAAAGCAACAGCCGCACGACTTGTCGACAATCTGTAGCCTAAAATATTTTCTAATGCAGCAACATCAAAATGAACATTCAAATCTTTGAAATTACCCCACTTGTAACTTTTAACAATATTATACATCTGTTCAGCATTAACTCTTCCCATTTCACCAGAATCAGATTCTGGCGTTTTGATCGGAACCAAACGATAACTGAAACCATCCAACTGAAGATAATCTTGCAAAAAGAATACGTTTTCAGAATCGTACACGCCACCATTTGAGAAGTTAAGCGGACGTTTCCAATCAAAATTAGCAAGGATATCCAACAACATCAAATTGTTTTTGAACATGCTATTTTTCTTATAATTAATCAAAATAGATTTTTCTGCCAAAGGCGCTTCAGCCGCAGTAATAATACCAGATTTAACAGCATTATCAATGTTAACTGGTAGTACAAACTTAGAAACTGGGATAAAATTAAAACGTTCTGTTTTGCTATTTTCACCGAAAATCATTTTTAAGATTTCGGTTTTATTTTCAGATTTTTGTTTTAAGAAATTAACTGCTTCTTTAACCGTCATCGAGTCTTGCGTTAAGAATTTTCTATATTCAGCAAACTCCGTTTCTGGCGCACCAGCTTGGTGTAGATTAGCAAAAATATTCTCCCAATCTTTTTTGGTCATCATATAGACTTGGTCATTCGCGCCATCTCTATAATCTTCGTGTACAAATGTTGACGGAACAGGCGCTGCATCATAAGTTTTACGCTTCATTTGGTCAAGATACCAAGGCGTTGCTAACAACGTAAAGTTTACGATTTTAACATCAGGACGCATCTCTTCCGTTTCTTGTAATCCCCAAACTGGGTAAGTATCGTTATCTCCAAATACAAACAATAATGCATTTTTCTGTAAAGATTTAATAGAAGAATAAGAATAATCGTAGGCCGCACTTCTTTTACTTCTGTCATGCGAATTATAGTTCTGAAAGCCCATCATTAACGGAATTGCAATTAATACCGCACCTAGAGCCCAGTTTATATTTTTGCTATCCGCTTTTCGTTGTACAAAATGGAAAACCGTTGCCGCACCCAAACCAATCCAAATCGCAAAGGCATAGAAAGCACCAACCATCGCATAGTCACGTTCTCTAACTTCGAAAGGTTTAACACCCGTGTAGAAAACAATAGCGACACTCGTCAATATAAATAAGGATAAAATCGCGTAGAATCTTCCAAAATCTCTATTCAGTTGGAAGAAGAATCCTAATAATCCTAATAGTAATGGCAACATGAAAAAGTAAACTGTACTTGTATTTCGGAATTTCGCAGGCATATCATTTTGATTACCCCAAAGATTATTATCAATAAAAGAAATCCCTGTAATGAAGTTACCATTCGTGTTTTGCATATTTCCTTCAAGGTCATTTTGTCTTCCTGAGAAGTTCCAAAGTAGATATCGAACGAAATAATAATAGTTTTGGAATGTGATAAAATAATCTAAATTCTGCGCTAAACTTGGACGCTGAACATTAATTAATTCAAACTGTTTAGCCTCGTTATAATCGCTGTATTTTAAACTTCCGTTCTCGAATTTTTTTCTTAAACCATCGAAATATTGTTGTGCTTCTTGGCTATTTGCAGCGTCCTCGTTATCATAATTAAATGTAAAATCTGGCGCACCATACATCGACATGTAATTAGCAATAACGCTTTTATCTTCACTAAACATTCTTGGCAGGAAGCTAACTTGTGCAGGATTAAAAACATAATTAAAACGCTCACCAACCACACGATAACGACCAGATTTTTCATCTTTTTCGTAAATATCGCCAGTTTTGTCAGTTTTAAAACTTCCGTCTTCGTTTTTAAGAATTCCGTTATAATCTAGATAAGCTGTATAATTTTGACCATACATTGTCGGCCAATCACCATACTGCACACGATTGTAGTAATCTAACATCCCAATTGCGTTATCAGGATCATTCAGGTTCATAGGAGGATTAGCGTTCGCACGAATCGGAATCACCATCCAACAAGAGAAACCAATCACCATATATACAATCGACAAAGCAATCGTTTGATACAGCGACTTCCCTATTTTTCTTGAATAATTGATTAAGAAATAACAAATCAATACCAAAACTGCAAAAGCGAAAATTGTCCCACTATTGAAAGGCAGTCCCATTCCGTTAACGAAGAAGATTTCACTCTTACCAAATAAAGTCATGATCAAAGGGAAAATACCTTTAAAAACAACACCTAATATTAATAAGGTAACAAGATTTGCGATGATAAAATTCTTCCAAGTGAATTTATAGTTACGAGCATAATACACAAAACAAGCTGCTGGCAATGCCAACATACACATCATATGTACCCCAACAGAAAGTCCTACTATAAAGAAGATTAGGATAATCCAACGCTCACTACCGCGGTCGTGATATTCGTTTTCCCATTTGGTACTTAACCAAAGTAATAATGCAATAAACATCGTTGCCATCGCATATACTTCGCCTTCAACTGCAGAATACCAAAAAGTATCAGAAAATGTGAAAGCCAAAGCACCAATTGCTCCAGAAAACAATACACCAATTTGTTCGGTTACTGACAGATCAGAATATTCTTTATTAAATAATCTTCTTGTGAAATGGGTAATCGTCCAAAACAAAAATAAAATGGTGAACGCACTACAAATTGCCGACAAAGCATTAATTACTAAAGCATAATTCTCGGAATTACCTAACGCAAACATCGCAAACACAGCTCCAATTAATTGAAATAATGCTGCACCAGGCGCGTGCGTAACTTCCAGTTTAACCGCGGAAGAAATATATTCTCCGCAATCCCAGAAGCTGAGACGACGCTCCATCGTTGATAAATACGTGATTAAAGCAATGCCAAAAACAACCCAACCCAAGATGGTATTCCATTGTTTAAAAGTCCAATTCTTCATATTTTACACAAATTAGTGCGAAAATAAGACTTTTAACTGATTTTCATTCGTCTTTTAACAGAATTTTAATTTTTGGCGCAATATTTGAAAGTTTGATAATACTTTAAAAAACCATGAAAAAGCAATAGCTGATATTTTTTAGTGATAAAGACTAACTTCGCTATTATTTTTTTTGTATTTTTGCAAACAGTTTTTTAGTGAGAAAAATGTTAAATAATGACTAATGTATACGATAACATTCTTGGTTTAATTGGGAATACTCCCCTTATAAAATTAAATCAAGTTACAAAGGACATTCCTGCGACTGTATACGCTAAGTTGGAATCTTATAACCCTGGACATTCTACCAAAGATAGAATAGCGCTTCATATTATAGAAAGCGCCGAAAAGAAAGGACTATTGAAGCCTGACTCTGTCGTTGTAGAAACTACTTCGGGCAATACGGGTTTCTCTCTAGCAATGGTGTGTATTATCAAAGGTTACAAATGTATCCTGGCTGTAAGTGACAAAACAAAACCTGAAAAAATCGCCTACCTAAAAGCTTTAGGAGCAACAGTTTTCGTTTGTCCAGCTAACGTAGCAGCCGACGATCCTCGATCTTATTACGAAGTCGCTAAGCGTATTGCTAGCGAAACGCCTAATTCAATCTATATCAATCAATATTTTAATGAATTAAATATTGATGCGCACTACCAGACAACTGGTCCCGAAATTTGGGAACAAACACAAGGTAAAATAACTCATCTTGTGGCTTGTACTGGTACTGGCGGAACATTAACTGGATCGGCTAAGTATTTGAAAGAACAAAATCCAGACATCCAAATTATTGGTGTTGATGCGGACGGTTCTATTCTTAAAACTTATCATGAGACTGGTAAAATAGATAAAACTCAGATTCATCCTTATCAGATTGAAGGCATGGGGAAAAACTTAATTCCTTCTGCACTTTTATTTGAAAAAGTGGATCGTTTTATCAAAGTTAATGATGAGATGAGTGCTTACCGTACAAGAGAAATTGCTCTTAAAGAAGCTATTATGGGCGGTTACACAACTGGTGCTGCGGTACAAGGATTAATACAATATGCTAACATCAACCCTCTTAAAGAGACCGATGTTGTTGTTGTTATTTTCCCAGACCACGGTTCTCGATACATTACTAAAGTGTATAGTGACAAATGGATGGCAGAACAAGGTTTCGTCAACAATTGCTTTCACAATTACGAAGAAGTTTTTAAAACAGAAATAATTAAATAAAAATACTCCCGGTTTTTATCGGGAGCTTATTTTTTTATAAAGAAATAGTACATGGATATTTTTGACAGAATTAAACAAAACCCTGGACCATTAGGACAATTTGCAGATTATGGCGAAGGTTATTTTATATTTCCAAGATTAGAAGGACCAATCGGACCAAGAATGCAGTTTCAAGGTAAAGAAGTTATCTTCTGGAGTGCCAACGATTATTTAGGACTTTGTAATCATCCAGAAGTTATCGCTGCCGATGCAAAAGCAGCAGCAGAATATGGTATGTTCTACCCGATGGGTGCTCGTGCAATGTCTGGAGAAACTGACCAGCACTTACAATTGGAAAGAGAGCTAGCAGATTTCGTTCAAAAAGAATCGGCTTATCTACTTAACTTTGGTTACCAAGGTATGGTCTCTACAATCGATGCTTTGGTTGATCGTCATGACGTTATTGTCTATGATATGGATTCTCACGCTTGTATCGTTGACGGTGTAAGATTGCACTCTGGTAAGCGTTTTACTTACAAGCATAACGATATCGAAAGTTTAGAAAAAAACTTAAAAAGAGCGACTAAAGTAGCAGAAGAAACAGGCGGTGGAATTTTAGTAATTACTGAAGGTGTTTTCGGAATGAGAGGACAACAAGGTAAATTAAAGGAAATTTGCGCGCTAAAAGATAAATACCAATTCAGATTATTGGTTGACGATGCGCACGGATTCGGGACTTTAGGAGAAACTGGTGCTGGAGCTGGTGAAGAGCAAGGATGTCAAGATCAGATTGATGTATATTTCTCAACTTTTGCTAAGTCAATGGCTGGTTTTGGAGCATTTATCGCTGGTAACAAAGACATCATTAGATATCTAAAATTCAATTTAAGATCTCAAATTTTTGCTAAATCTTTGACAATGCCGATGGTTATTGGTGGTCTTAAAAGATTAGAATTACTAAGAACGCGTCCAGAGATTAAAGCTAAACTTTGGGAAAACGTATATAAACTACAAAACGGATTAACAGAAAGAGGTTTTAACCTTGGTAACACCAACACTTGTGTAACGCCTGTTATGATGCAAGGTACGCCAGTTGAAGCAACACTTCTAGTAAAAGATCTTCGTGAAAACTTCGGAATCTTTACATCGGTTGTTGTATATCCAGTTATTCCGAAAGGGATGATTTTATTAAGATTAATCCCAACAGCTTCTCACACCGATGCTGAAATCAACGAAACACTTGCAGCTTTTGAAGCAATCCATGATAAATTGGTTAGCGGACATTATAAAGAACAAGCTGAAAAACTATTAGCAGAGCAACATTTAGAGTTCAAACCAATCTAGGTTTTAAAAATACAATACTGACAACGTCGATTTCTTTCTAGAAGTCGACGTTTTTTTATTTATTAAATTAATAAAATATCAATACATTTTTTATCAATAATGCAATAATTTATTTTTTAATAAAGTAAATAAAAATCCACTTTCTTCATAAATTGAATTTATAAAAAATCACTGCATTTTAAAAAATTAACTAACGTTAGTTAGTTATTCGATAGATAAATTATCTGTTCTTCGTACTATATTCAACAATAATCATTTGCAATGTATTGATTGCTAGTATATTACAAAAACATTAAATTTCTCTTGCATCATTAACAAATGTTTGTATATTTAAAACCGAACAAAAACAGTAATATTTTCTAAATCTTATATAATTTTCAAAATATCTTTTTGTTTATATAAAATTTTAAGGATTTTATATTTAAAAATTACAATAAACCAAACAACAATTTTAATTCTGAAATTATTCAGTTAACTGAAAATTTTAACCAACACCTGAGTTACTATGAAAAGAAATCAACTAAAAGCTTTTTTAATTCTTCCTGCTGTTTTCGCATTTATTTTTGGAAACGCACAATCTTATAAAGAACAAATTTCACAGTATCTAAAAACGGATATACAAATGAAAGCTGTACCAACAGCTTTAACGGATTTCAACATTATCAATGTTGACAATTCTAAATCGATGAAGGCCGATGTTGTCATTGCTCAACAAAAAATCAACGACATCCCTGTTTTTGGAAAATCCGCAAACTTCTTAATAAAGGATAACAAAATAGTATATGCGACCAATTCTTTTGCAACATCTGTACTTAGTGTTTCTAAAGTTGCTGACGCTAAAGCGAGTTTGTCACCAGAAGCTGCCTTTACAATTGCGGCTAATAAACTTAAAATAAAAGACCAATCATCTTATCAATTTGCAAAAAACTTGACGGAGAAAAAAGGACTTTTAAAAACTAAATCTATCAATGATGTTACGGACAAACTTGTATATTTCATCAAAGGATCTGAAGCGCGCTTAGCTCACGAAATTAGATTTGCAGAGAAAGGATCTGCAAATTATTGGTTGACTTTGGTTGATGCTCAAAACTCAGAGATCCTGTTACAAAGCAATTTAACAGTTAAAGACCACTTCCATGATAATGCGAATTTTTTAGGTCATGATTACAACGATGACAATGCTACAAAAACAGTTGCCTATCCATTAAACAAAACAGCAACTACTTCTCTATTAAAAGCTAGTGCAGCAAAATATAATGTTTTTAAACTTCCTGTGGAATCACCAATCTACGGTGGACGCTCGATAGTTAACGAACCTACTAACCCAACTTACGCACCACTTGGTTGGCATGATACACAAAATCCAGATTTTGAACCTTTTAAAGATTATACAGTTGGTAACAATGTTATAGCTTTCTCTGATCCTAATAACATTAATGATCTCCAAGATATTGACCAATTGGCTTATGGTGGTACTGACAGAAATTTTGATTTCCCATATGATGGAAGCTTACCTGCTCATACTTTCCGAGATGCTGCATTGGCCAATCTTTTCTATATTAATAATATGGTGCATGATATTTCGTATCAATTTGGTTTTACAGAAACAGCTCGAAACTTCCAATATAACAATCTCGGCCGTGGCGGCGAAGACAAGGATTTTGTTGTTGCTCAAGGACAAGACGGCGGAGGCTTGGACAACGCCAATTTTTCGCCTCCAGGTGATGGCATCCCTGGCACTATGCAAATGTACCTTTGGTCACCAGCATTCTATAGTGGTGTAAAAGTAAATTCTCCTGGAGATTTAACAAATTTTTCTACCAATACAAGCTTCCCTGTAACCATTCCGACTTGGCCTGCTAACGGCATCACAGGAGATCTTGTACTTGCGGAACCTTTAGATGCTTGTACCGACCTAACCAACAATGTCGCTGGAAAAATGCTTCTTGTACAACGTGGTAATTGTCAGTTTACAGATAAATCAGCTAATGCACAGGCTGCTGGAGCTTTGGGAGCAATATTCTATAATGCAAGTCCATCAGAGCCAATCGTTGCGTACGGACCAAACTTTGCTGATGAACCTTTTTATAGTGTATTGATAGATAATGCATCTGGTCTAATTCTAAAAAATAAAGTTGATCAAAACCAAAACGTTAATGTTACAATTAACAAAGATTATTCTACTGTAACACAGCCAGATGGAAGTCTTGATAATGCTATCGTAATACACGAATACACGCATGGTATATCTAACAGACTTACAGGTGAGGGTGATGGTACTTGCCTTAATGCAATGAGCGATAATGAACAAATGGGCGAAGGTTGGTCAGATTATTTAGCATTAATGTTAACATTAAAACCTACAGACAATGCTAGCATCCCAAGAGGTATTGGTAATTACGCAATCAGCGAAACAACTACTGGAGTAGGAATCCGACCAGCAAAATACTCGCCCGATTTTAGTATTAACAATTATACTTATGGAAAAACCAATGGTATGGAAGTTCCAGGTTCTCTATTTGGGGTGACTTTCGGGACAATGCCAGATGTACATTCTATCGGCTTTGTTTGGGCAACAATGCTTTGGGATCTTACTTGGAATATGGTTGACAAATACGGTTACAATTATGATGTACTAGCTGATCCTAATAGTGGAACTGCAAAAACATTACAATTGGTAATGGATGGTATGAAGCTGCAGCCTTGTAATCCAACATTCAAAGATGGTCGTGATGCAATTCTAGAAGCCGACCAACAAATCAATAATGGTGCTAACAAATGCCTTATATGGGATACTTTTGCTAAAAGAGGACTAGGGGTTAATGCGGAACCAGGTGGTTTGAACGGTCTTTGGGTAACAGAAGATGGAACACCAAATCCAGATTTAGCAGATCAAGTTGAAGACTTCGAAGTTCCTGCAGAATGTAAGTTAGCGACTAACGAAACTACTTCTAAAACAGACATTAGCATCTATCCTAATCCTGCAAAAGACCAAGTTTTCATAAACACTAAAAATGCGAAAGGCAACCTAATTGTTAAAATTTATAACATGGTTGGTAACCTTGTTTCTGAAAGCAAAATCGCATCTGGTTCTAACCAAAGTATCAACACTTCAAAACTTACTAACGGCGTATATGTTGTTAAAGTAGAAGGATTTGGAATTGACCAATCTCAAAAATTGATAATTAGAAAGTAGTATTTCGAATTATATTATTTAATTTTACAAACGGGAAAGCGCAGCCATATTTGGTTGCGCTTTTTTATAGCAATGTTTCCTTTATCGTATCTTTATTTATATTATTCAAAGTTTTAAAAAAATGTCTACTTTTCTAACTTTTGACTCTTTAAAACAGAGTTAAAACGATAACTGGCTATTACTGAACAAAGAATTGGACTTACTGATCAGGAAAATTTTATGCATATCAGATTGATTTTCAAATTAATTAAATTTTGAAATGATTTTTTTCCTAATTTTATTTCTGAAGAAAAAAAGCACATGAAAACAATTTTGCTCATAAGACATGCCAAGAGCGACTGGCCAGAAGGCGTGGAAGATTTTGACCGCCCACTTACCGAAACAGGAGAGGAAAATGCCCCAAGAATGGCGAATTTCCTAAAAAATAAATCCGTTAACATTGATACTTTTATTAGTAGTCCAGCTAAAAGAGCACAGGATACTTGCGCTCTATTTTCTAAGGTTTTCGACAAAAATTTTTCGACTGAACATCAACTTTATAACGCTCGAGAACAACATTTTGAAAACGTAATCTACGGACTTCCAAAAGATAGCAATTGTGTTGCAATATTTTCGCACAATAATGGTATTTCGAATTTTGCAAATTATTTAACGGACGAAATTATAAATCTCCCAACTTGCGGTGTTGCAGCTTACCAAGTAGATTGCGAAGATTGGTCAGATTTTGAAATGGCTAATAAAAAATTCTTGTATTTCTACTCTCCCAAAAATATTTGATAAAAAAGGCTTTCAATTTAATTTGAAAGCCTCTATCTTCGCACACTTGTAATTATTTAATTACCAACTTTTTAGAAATCCTGTTACCTTCAGGTGTATTAATAACTAAGATAAGATTCTTAGTTCCTTTTGCAGCTTGTGCAACATTAACATTAATGTGGTTAATACCGTTTGATAAATTTTTATTTTCAGATTTTATAAGTTTACCGTCAAGCGAATAAAGCTCAACTTTTGCAACGCCAGCTTTCGAAGTTCTCAAGTCAATATTAATGTCATCAATAACTGGGTTAGGATATACATTAACTGTCAGTTTACTGGCCTGAACCTCATTGTTAGCTAGCACCAGTTCAGGGATATTAACAATCCATCCGTAAGCAACAACTGCAGGTCCATCTTCAAAACCGATGATAAATTTTCCATTTGGAGAAATGGCTAAAGCTGGCCCCATATTGTTAGCAGTACCACCACTTTGAACTGTTACGCCTCTTGATTCTAAATATGCTTTCAGATCTAATGGTGTAGTCCCCAAATTCGGATGATATATCGTTGCAAAACGGTTACTTTGTCCAGCAGTATACCACATTCCTACAATAGTCCCATCCTCCGAAATGCTTGAAAATGCACCTCCAAAATATTTAGCAGGATTAGGGTTTGCAAACTCCGTATATGTATCTGTAGCAGGATCGTAAATAAATGGTAAATTGTCAAATTGCCCAACCGCTACCCCATTATTATTAATAGCTTTAACTTCGTTATTAATAACCTGCGGTAAACTTCCGTTGTTATTTTTGATGTATTTAAAAACACCCGAATTACTATATAAAGTTGGCACTCTTCTCGTACTTGTCAGCGGAATATCAATCCATCCCGCAGTATCTCCAGCATTATTAACTGTTAAAAAAGTTCCGTCTACGAAATCAGAATTCGAAGCTCTACTGGTCACGCCTGTAGTTGTATCGAATATGAAAGGTATTACAATATCTTTTTGTAATTGATTATCAAATAAGCCCATACTTCCGACAATATACTTTCCGTTTTCTGAAATTTGATACGGAACCCCTTCTGTATATAAAGTTGAGTTAACTGTATTTGGTGGTAGCGGTATTGAAGTCCAAGAAGTGCTGCCATTAAGTTTGTAAGACGCAACCTTTTGATTACCAACAGTAACACCAGCAGTCATATCGCCATTATTATTAATAGATCTCAATCTATAAACTACTGATTCTTTAGGCGTTACCACCTTCGTAGTCCAATCATACATTAATCCAAAACCAACTGCTACGCCATTATCGTTAACATCTTGAAACGCCGAATTAGGTTGTGTAATCTTTCTATATTCTTGAGCATTCATTGTAGAAGATACAAGAAGCATTGCTCCACAAAGTTGTAAAAGTAAATTTTTCTTTTTCATATTATTTAAGTTGTTATTTATCTCAGCAATATTAAAACAAGCTTCAACAAGCTACAATTAATGCTATTTTAAAATGCATGAATTTTTAAACAAAAATTTAATACAAGACTAATATTCAACCAATTACGAAAATAATTTTGAAAAGTATAATGGGAGCTATTTGTTTATTAAAATTTCTTTAGGTTACCAATTTTAACAAACAAAACGCAAGTATTTTAATATCAAAAGAACACAAAAATCCATATCATTACCATTAATAATATTTCTAACAATCTTCCAAAATATCAAAAAAAGCTTTTGAAAACCTGTCTACAAATACAAAATCAACCGTCTACAAACAACTTCTAAACCATTAATATTCAAAGCATTAAATAAACTACTCTTCTAGGTAGTAGACGGAACTACCTTATAACTACCTCAGTAAAATTTAGTTTTCATTTTTAAATAAAACATCTTTGTCACCAAGATTGAAACACCTGAGTTAAGTACTTATAAATGTCTAACTCAAAACCATTAACCAACTAACGAAAAACTAAAATTATGCTGAGAAGAAAATGTTCAATTCTCCTCCTGTTTGGGATGACGTTATTTCCCATGACACTAGTTAACGCTCAACTTGGCCAGATTACATCAGTTATTAGTATTGCAAGCAAGTATGCAACCTTACTGAAGTCTAACCAAAATGACGTTATATACGCTGATGAGAATCTCAAAGATGAAATCGACGAGCATGTCAAGATTGCGATTATCCCTTTTAATACGGCTATATCGTACATCAAACCTTTAGATTACACCGAAGAAATTGCTGAACAACAATTTGAAAACCAACAGATGATTGGTAAATTGTTGCAAGAACAGTTTTGGGATGTATTTGATAATTACAAATCCGAAATTTATTTACAAGACATAAGAATAACCAATAAACTTCTTCAGGATATTGGCTACTTCTTACATCCTGGCGATTATCCACCATCATATTTAGCTAAATTGTTAAATGTCGACGCCGTACTTATTTGTACGTATGACCTAGAAGTCGATAATCAAAAAACTGGTTGGCAGAACCTTTCTAAAGCTTTAAGTGATTTAGCAATATCTCAACTTAAAGGAAATATTCCTGGGATACAAGCGCTTAAGTTTATAAAAAATCCAAATGCTTTAATAGATGCTATTACAAAGCCTGGTGAGTTTTATCAAAAATTAAAATCTGGAGATATTGCCGCAATTACCTCGATTGCAGGATCTCTTCTTCCCGAAGGTAATTGGCAAAAAGTAGCAGAAATTGCAGCAAAAAATTCAAAAACGATAACTAAACTTACAAAAGGCGATACTTCAAATTTATTTAGTGATTTGGTTTCCAATAACGCCAATTTATTAGGCAGCGAACTTAACCTTAATCCACAAGTTGTCAAATTGATACAAAACAACACTAAGGTTGTACAAAACGTAATTGACGGCAATACGAAAGGGATTATGTTCGATATTATCTCAAGTAATGTAACGAGTATTACGAGCAAATATGCAGGTGAACAAAATTCGTTTTTGACGACAGCTCTTAGCAACAATGCAAGTATTATTGCAAAGTTAGCGACGGGTGACACTAGCAATTTGTTAAATGATGTTCTTGACAAAAATATCGGTCATGTAACCAACATGATTGGCGGTAATAATGCGTCTTTTTATTCTAATTTAATTTTGAATAATAAAGAACTAGTTGGTAAAGCATTGAAGGGTGATTTCACAGCGTTGACAACAGATTTATTAGTTAATAATATTTCTTTAATTGGTGAAAAACTTCCTCTGGGTGAAGCTCAAAAATATGCAGCCTTACTAACCAATAAAGAAGCTGTTAAAGGCTTATTGTCTGGTAATACGCAATCTATTATTTCGACTTTAACACAAAGTGGAGCACAACTTTTCGGAGATCAAATAGGAAATGCGGATGTACAAAAATTTGCAAAACTCATTGCAAATAATAGAGAATTTATCCAAAGTACTATCGATGGTGACCCAAAAAAAATGCTGAATTCTTTATTAAGTAAAGACAGTAATATTCTTGGGACAGCACTAGACGCAGCACAATTGGGAAAATTTGGAGAAATCCTAAGTAACAATTCTGATATTATTGTCAAACTAGCTTCTGGCGATACTTCTAATCTTTTGCAAGATATGTTAAGCAAGAACATTTCTACCATATCAGGAATGGTACCGACCACTTCTTCTAATTTTTACACAGATTTAATTTTAAAAAATAAAGATCTTTTTGCGAAAGCTGTTAGTGGTGATTTTTCTTCTCTCACAAGTGATTTACTAAGTAACAATGCTTCTTTAATTGGCGAAATTTTACCATCGGAAGAAGCAAAAAATTACGCTTCTCTTCTTACAAACAAAGAAGCTATTACCGGACTTTTATCTGGTGATACGCAAATGATTGTAACTAATTTGACAGAAAATGGTTTGAAAATTTTCGGAGATCAAATACAAAATGTTGATATTCAGAAATTTGCAAAACTACTTGGCAACAACAAAGACTTTTTACGAAATGCAATGAATGGCGATGCTAAAAGTATGATGACATCCTTACTTAGCAAAGACGCCAATCTTTTAGGAACTGTATTGGACAAAAACCAGTTGGGCGAATTCGGAAATATTTTAATTGACAACCAAGAGCTTATCGGTAAGCTAGCATCTGGAGATACGTCGAATGCTTGGCAAGAAGCTTTGGGTAATAATGTTGGGCGATTGGTAGGTAGTTTCGGAGACGAGTCAACGTCATTTTATACCAATTTAATTTTAAAAAATAAAGACCATTTGGGAGGTATCATCAAAGGTGATTATTCTGAATTGGTGAATATGGCACTAGCGAATAGCAGTCAAATTATCGGTAACAAATTGTCGACAGATGGCGTACAAAAATATGCTTCAATATTAACGGATAAAAACAACATCAGCAGTTTAATAGATCTTGATCAAGAATCAATTATTAATAATCTTACACAAAACGGAACTCAACTTTTCGGAAACAAATTAGAAGGTATCGACATCCAGCAACTTGGTCTATTTATCAGTAATAACAAGGATTTCATCAGCAATATCAACAGTGGAAATATTCAAAATATTATCACTGGTTTATTACAGCAAAACAGAAGTCTTTTTGGTACAGAACTTAACTTCAGCCAGATTGGACAATTTGCGCAGATTATCGGCAGTTCTACAACTTTGTTAGGCGATTTACTTAATGACAATTCGCCGTCAGGAACACTTAAAGTTTGGTTTTCAGGGCTAAAAACAGGGCTTAACGACAATGCTATTTCCAAAGCTTCGGACTTGTTACTTAATAATAAAGAAGGTATTTTGTCTCTTCTAAAAGGTGATAAAATCCAACTCGCAAATCTTCTTGGTAATGACGAAGCCACAGCAAATATTTTAATTGAAAACCGTTCAAAAATTAATCAATTATTAGGTATTGCAGCCGACGAAGATTTTACAATTCTTAATAAAACACCAGAAGAATTGGAAGTGCTTGCGTACAGATTATCTGATACCAAAGAAGTCCTTAATGGTATTGTAAAAGGTGATCATCAGGAGATTATGGCAAGTTATGCTAATGACAATTTAGGCATTGATAAAAACTTGTTTGCACAAATTTCTAAAGGATTAACGCAAGAACAAAAAACCGTTGCCGAAGTTATCGTGAATTCTAAAATCAACCAAATGTTATTAAATGACATGATCGATTTACAATTCTTTGATTTTGGAAAAGATGCATTATCTCACAAATATGATACGGTAAGCCTCCGTGAAAAAACATTTTCGCAAACGACGGCTTCTATCCTTGATCCAACATTAGATCCGAAAGACAAATCAAAATTTACCATTAACGTCTTCGGAAAAGATAGCGACAAAGTGCTTTGGCAATACATCAACGAGAATTCTAAAACCAGAATTTATGACATGTCAAAAACAGTAGTCAATGTTATCAAGAGACTCAACAAGAATTTCCCTTATTTCAACAATAACTAACAAACAAATCTTAACATCATGAAAAAAATTTTACTTTCTGCGCTTCTCCTTGTAGCAGCGTCACAAGTTAATGCCCAAATGGCGATGCCTCCGACAAAGGCTGTTACCAAAGCTATTAAGAAAAATCCACAAATCCTTAATGCAATTAACGCTAATCCACAGTTAATCAATTCATTAAACATGAATGAAAAACTATTGGATGCAGTCGTTGACGAACCTCAAGTTCTAAATTTAATAACTGCTAATCCTAACATAATCAATACAATTAATGCAAGTCCAGATTTTTTAAAATTGTTGACTAAAAATGAAGATGTTGTTTTAGCACTTAGTCTTAATCCAAGTATTGTCAATACTTTAAATAGCAATCCAGCTTTAATTAATAGCTTGGTTAAAAAACCAAAAACAATTAGCCAAATCGCAGGTTCTACAGCTAATCTAGGTAATATGATGGTTGAGTCGACTGGTACAGTTACGACAAAAGCAACTGAAGAAAAGAAAAAACCTGGTCTTGGAAGTATGATTTTGGGCGCTGCAACTAATGGAATTATTGGTACTGATCCTTTTACTTCAGGAAAATTATTCCAAAAAAGTACTGATCTTCAAACGAGTTTGGATAAATCGAAAAACAAAAATATTTTCCTTTCAAAGCGTTATGACGATTATATTACAACACATAAGACAGTAGCAATTATTCCTTTTTCTGTAGACATAGAAGGGGAAAATAAAAAACAAATTACCAGTAAAAAAGAACGTGTGCGTAACGAAAAAGAAATAGAAGAAAAAGTACAAGAAAGTCTTTATAAATTTTTGCTAAGAAACCAAAACAACTATTCTATTGAATTTCAAGACATTAGCACAACTAATCTTAAACTAAAAAATAGCGGCATTATGTCGACGCTTTATACAACGAGCAAAGAAGAAATTGCGAAAGCATTAGGTGTTGACGCTGTTATCGCTGGCGATTATGTACAAAAAATGAACAACAAAGAAAGTAAATCAGGTATCATTAAAATCACCTTATTCGACGGTACTTCTGGGGATTGGGTTTGGAAATTGGACGAGAATGCTGGTTCTAAATATTCTCTAATCGATGAAACTGACAAACTAATGAATAATCTTATGGATAAAGTGGTTAACTACTTCCCATACCGAATTGGCACAGATAACAAAAAAGCAGGTAGATGATTTGTATTGTTTGAAAAAGGAAACTGTAACAATCATTCGACAATAATTTTCATTTGTAAAATCTCTATGTCTGCCTTTGAACACGCGATTTTAACATAGATTTCAGTATTTCAATCCAACTTACAAATGACTTTTAAAATCAAATTCACTGGAAAACTTCTACTTGCTTTATCGTTTTCTTTTGGAAGTCGAATGATCTGTTACTTTTTCTTTTCTTAAAATTAAAAAACGCTAAAAACCATCAATATATTTAACCTTTTTTCAGTTCGCTGAAAAGCAAAATCGGGAGCAACTTTGTTGCTCCCGATTCTTTATTTTTAATAAGCTTTTAGACAATCTTACAATTCTAAAGCCTTCTGATAAGCATTTTCCAATCCATCCAAATTTTTACCTCCAGCAGTTGCAAAACCTGGATTTCCGCCGCCGCCGCCTTGAATTTCTTTAGCTAAATCTTTTACGATTGCACCAGCTTGGTACGTTTTTTCCAAATCTGCTGAAACACCAACCGTAATCATTGGTTTTCCATCCGCATCCGAAAGGATAATCGTTACCGAATTTGGAATTTCACGCTTTAACTCGAAAACGATGTCTTTTACAGAAGCTGCGTCCAATGAGGTTTTCTTAACTAAAAGTTGTTTGTCGCCTTTTTGTTCGTAAGCATTTTTCCAATCAGAAATCTCGCCTTTTGCTTTTTCTTTTTTGAAAGCGTCTAACTCAACTTTTAAAAGGTGATTTTCTTCCATTAATTTCTCAACAGATTTCAAAACATCTTTTGATTTCAACAATTGAGAAAGCTCAGAAATTTGATTTTCTAAAGATTGATAATATTCTTGAGCTTTATCGCCAGAAATCGCTTCAATTCTTCTAATTCCAGCTGCTGCAGAAGCTTCAGAAACCAATTTAAACTGTCCGATTTCGCCAGTTGATTTTACGTGCGTTCCACCACAAAGTTCTTTCGAACTTCCAAACTGAATCATTCTAACATTATCACCATATTTTTCACCAAATAAAGCCATTGCACCTTTATCCAAAGCTTCCTGAATCGGAATATTTCTGAATTCTTGTAACGCAATATTTTCCTTGATTTTAGCATTTACTTTTTCCTCAACCAAAGCCAATTCTTCTTCATTCATTTTACTGAAATGCGAAAAGTCGAAACGTAAATAATCTGGACCAACATAAGAACCTTTTTGCTCAACATGCGTGCCCAAAACCTCTCTCAAAGCTTCGTGCAACAAGTGCGTTCCCGAGTGATTCCCTTGAGAATTTCTTCTGTCAGCCGAATTTACTTTAGCATAGAAAACCGCAGAAACATCTTTTGGAAGTTCTTTAATCAAAGAAATAATTAAATTATTTTCTTTTTTAGTTTCTAAAACTTCGATGTTTTCAACTGCATTTTCCAAACTTCCTTTATCACCAACTTGTCCACCTCCTTCTGGATAGAAAGGCGTATTATCTAAAACGATTTGATAAAACTCACCGTCTTTATTTTCGATTTTTCTGTAACGCGTGATGACAACTTCGTTTTCCGTTTTGTCGTAACCAACAAACGATTCTGGCTTTTCTTCTAAAACAACCCAGTCGTAAACTTTTGCTGCTGAATCTTTTTTAGAACGTTGTTTTTGCTTTTGTAATTCAGCTTCGAAACCTGCTTCATCAATGGTTAAGCCTTTTTCTTCTGCGATAATTCTCGTTAAATCATCTGGAAAACCGTAAGTATCATACAATTCAAAAACTTCTTCACTTGGAAGCACTTTTTCTCCTTTTGAAATCGTTTGCTCAATTAATTTCTGAACTCTTACCAAACCATTTTCAATTGTTCTTAAGAAAGAAATTTCTTCTTCTTTAATCACTTCCGTCACCAAAGTTTCTTGTTTCACGATTTCTGGGAAAGTTGCACCCATTTGGTTTTTAAGAACATCAACCAATTGATAAAGGAAAGCTTCTTTCATGCCTAAAAAACGATAAGCATAAGAAATTCCTCTTCTCAAAATTCTACGGATAACATAACCTGCTCCGTTATTAGAAGGTAGCTGTCCATCGGCAATCGCAAACGAAACCGCACGAATATGATCCACAACAACACGGATTGCGATGTCTTTTTCGTCCGTTAAAATTCCAGTATATTTTTTTCCTGAAAGTTCTTCAACCTTTGCAATTAAAGGTGTGAAAACATCAGTGTCATAATTTGATTCTTTGTGTTGTAAAGCCATACAAAGACGCTCGAAGCCCATTCCAGTATCGATGTGTTTTGCAGGAAGATTTTCTAAACTTCCGTCTGCTTTACGGTTGTATTGCATGAAAACGAGATTCCAAATTTCCACAACTTGCGGATGGTCGTTGTTCACCAATTCAAGACCAGAAACTTTTGCCTTTTCCTCAGCAGTTCTTAAATCCACATGGATTTCCGAACATGGTCCACAAGGTCCACTTGCACCCATTTCCCAGAAATTATCTTTTTTGTTTCCGTTGATAATGCGACTTTCGTCGATATGTGATTTCCAAAAATCGTAAGCTTCTGTATCTCTATCCAAATTTTCGGAAGCATCACCTTCAAAAATAGTTACATAAAGATTTTCCTTTGGAATTCCGTACACTTTCGTCAATAATTCCCAAGCCCAATCGATGGCTTCTTTCTTGAAATAATCGCCAAAAGACCAGTTACCCAACATTTCGAACATCGTGTGGTGATACGTATCACGACCAACATCGTCTAAATCGTTGTGCTTTCCAGAAACTCTTAAACATTTTTGCGTGTCGGCAATTCTTGGGGCTTTTGGATCTTTGTAACCTAAAAAATAATCTTTAAACTGCGTCATCCCCGAATTGGAGAACATCAAAGTAGGATCATCTTTCAAAACAATTGGCGCAGAAGGCACAATAAGGTGCTCTTTGCTTTTGAAAAAGTCTAAAAATTGCTGGCGTATTTCTTGTGAAGTCATATTTATTCAAGTTTTGGAGTTTTGAGTTTTAGGTTTAAAGTTTTTTAACTTGGTTCTTGGCTCTCGACTCTTGTCGCTGTATTTTACAAGATGCAAATTTAGTGAATTTTATCATCTTTTTGGTTAGAAAAAATGAGCTTTTCGATGGAAATAAAACTAAAAAAACAAAATCCTCAACAAATCCGAAATCGCGGCCGGGATAGTAAGGGCGCGACTGAAAGGAGCGGTCTGAAGAAAAGGCATTGGAAAAGCTTTGGCTTTCTGAAGACGAAACCCCTGAATAGCCCGAATTGTCCGCCAAAATAAAAATTAAACTAATTGTAAATCCACATGAGAACAGGCTTTTTGGAAGCTTTAAGTTGTGGATCGATTTCGCGAAATGCGTTGTTAGAAATCGTTGGGCAGCCCCAACCTTCGGGCGAACCTTTCGGAAAAACCTCTTCGTCGCTCATCTTCTCCCACGAATGGAACACGATAATTCGTTTGACCGCATTGCTGTTGGAATCTTCCAAACCATGCATTAAATATTTGGTGTTGACGCCCCAATTACTGTAACCGCGAGCGCCCAATTTGTACTTGCCCAACGATGAACGATGGCTGTCCTCAACATTGCTGAATGTGGGATTATCTTTGGTTTCGTCGGCACTCCAAGATGCATCGCCACAGCCATGACCGACAAGATATTTGTTGGTTATCTCTTGCTTTTTGAAATCATAAACGAGGAATCGTTTGACTCCGGAATGCAAGCTCATGTCAATAAGAATGCAAAAATCTGTATTAAAATTTTGCGCTTTACAAAAAGCTAAAGCTTCGTCGGCTTTTAGTTTTGTTTTTTCTAAATCGAGTTCTGGTTTCTCTTGTTTAATGGAAGTTTCGTCCGTAATCATCAATTTTTTTTGTTCTAAAATTTCTTTTGAACAGCTAAAAAATGACACCAATAAAAATACGAAACAGAGTGTCCTCATTCTATTTATAATGTTGGAAAATTCCGAAATCTGATGGCGACCAAATTGCAGCCTTTTGTCCAGCAGCTTTTAGCGCATTATTTGCCCACGTATTGCAAGTGTACAAAAAGCTGTAACTGCCTTTTGCATCGTAGAACGCATCATTATTTCCATAAACTGCATCTGTCGGAATCAAGACATAATCTCCGTTAGCATCATGATCAAATCGCGCGTCAATAAACTTAATAAGATTTTGATATTGCTTTTCGGTCAACATTATTTTTTTGCAGTCGTCGCCTTCTTTCATTTGCTTATAAAAAGTGACATGCATCGCCGAGTCACTCAACCAAAATGCAGCATTAAAAGCAGTTGAAAATTTGAGATCCGCCCAAGTCGGCGTGTCCAAATAAAAGCCCTTGTCTCCCCAACCAAATGAGGTGTATTTGAAATCTGTTTGCTTTCCTTTGGTATTGGCATATAAAATTTTGGTGCTCCAATCCATCTGTTCTGTTTTGGTTGGCACCACGATATCGGTGTGTACACCGTTGGTCAAAATATATGCTTCTATGGTTTTGGGATCGTTGGTTTGTTCGGCTTTAACAGGAATCATCGGTAGAAAATACGCAACAATTACATACAACAAAACGATTCCGATAATAATGCCTATCATCTTTAGAATACTGAAAAGTACTTTTTTCATCAATTATTAAATTAAAAATTAAATATAGGATAAAATTTAAGATGATTGAAACAAAAATTTAACATCGGAATTAACTGATATTAAAAGCTTTTGATTAAATTTAGGAAACCAATCAAGCAAATATTTATGCAAAAAAATCAGAAAAACAACCGTCGATTCAAATTCCGAGTAAAAGTAGCACCAAAAAGATTCCAGAAAAAATATTAATCTGACAGGAAATCCAAATTGCGCTTAAGACCAGCAAATTTGGTTCTTTTAACTGGTGACTTTCTGAAAACCGAAGAAAAAATCTCTTGGGTCATTTCTTTCCACTCCGTTTTGGTGAAGTTTTGCAAGGCTTCATTCGGGTGGAATTTCTCTTCTAATGTCGGTGCCGAAAAGCGATTCCAAGGGCAAACATCTTGACAAATATCGCAACCGAACATCCAATTTTCCATTTTATTTTTAAAAGAATCTGGAATTTCTTCCTTTAATTCTATTGTTGCGTACGAAATACATTTGGAGCCGTCAATTAGCTTATCACTGACAATCGCATCCGTTGGACAAGCATCGATGCATTTTCTACAAGTCCCACAATGATCGGTTGTTGCATGATCATACTCTAAATCTAAATCGCAAATAATCTCCGCCAAAAAAAAGAAAGAACCACTTTGTTTTGTGATGATATTCGCGTTTTTACCAACCCAACCAATACCGGATTTTTTAGCCCAAGCACGCTCTAGAACTGGCGCCGAATCAACAAAAACACGAAAACTAAATTCTCCAATTTCGTCTTGAAGCTCCGAAATCATTTCACGCAAAATATCTTTTATAACTTCATGATAATCTTCACCATAAGCATATTTGGAAATTTTCTGTAACTTATCTTTAAATAAATCTTGCTTCGGAAAATAGTTGTAACTAAGCGAAATAACAGATCGAGAACCTTCAACTAACAAGCGCGGATCGAGCCGTTTGTCAAAATAATTCTCCATATACTTCATCTCGCCATGGAAATTATTTTTTAGCCAAGCTTCCAACTTTGGCGCTTCTTCTTCCAAAAATTCTGACTTTGAAATACCACAAGACTGAAAGCCAAAACTCTTGGCTTTATCTTTAATTAATCTCGTCAGTTTTTCGGATGAATTCACGATTGCAAAGTTAAGTTTTCTAAAGCATTAATAAGAAGTATAGAAATTTTAAATAAAAATTATAATTTCTAAAAAGATGAATCCAAAAATTAAGTTGTAGTTTTGTTTAGAATCAAAAAAATTAAATAAAATGGCTATAGAAGATGTATTATTAGCTGGTAATTATCACCTAATCGATGTTCGCGAACCAATGGAATTAGAAATGGATGGACACATCGAGGAAGCACAAAATATTCCACTTGGCGAGCTTGAAGATCGTAAACAAGAAATCCTAAACCTTAGTGGAACAAAAATTTTCTTTTGTAGAAGCGGAAACAGAAGTGGAAAAGCTACAGAATACTTTAAAGCAGAAGGTCTCACTGACGTGTACAACGGCGGTGGTTATAACGATCTAAGCGAAGTTTTGGAAAATTTAAAAAAATAATTTTATTTAATCCTATAAAAAATGAGCATTAAAGACGGAATTATAGCAGAATTAAAACACGAAACTAACAATACAAAACGTGTTCTTAATAACCTAAACCAAGATCATTGGACTTGGAAACCTCACGAAAAATCGATGTCAGTTGGAGAGTTGGCTAGCCACATTGTAGAATTACATTCTTGGGTTGCTGGAGCTGCGGATAAAGATGTTTTCGATTTTCATGTAGATTATAAGCCAATGGGAAATTATAGTCTTGATGAGCTAAAAACAATGTTGGACGAGAATCTACAAAAGAATATTGATTTTGTAAATTCTAAAGACGAAGCGTTTTGGTTACAAGATTGGACTTTGAAAGCTGGCGATCATGTTATCTCGCAGTTGCCAAGAATAGGTGCGGTGCGTTACATTATCACCAATCACCTGATCCACCACAGAGGACAATTGACAGTCTATATGAGAATGCTAGATCTTCCTCTACCAGGAATCTACGGACCATCTGCCGACGAAAAATAAATATAAAATCCGATGATTAATCATCGGATTTCTTTTTATAATTGTTACTTCTTTCCTCCCATAAATTTGGATAAGATCCAAATAATTAAGGCAATACCAGCGAACATTAAGATAAAAGCCCACCACATTCCGGCTTTAAAAACGGTACTTACTGCTTCACAACTTGTCAACATAGACAACACTAAAACTGCAAAAAATCCAAGGCTTACTTTCTTCATTTTTATTAAATATTAAAAACATCAAACTATTAGCAAGATTACTGCCAATAAATAAAAAATCCTACAGTTGATGTAGGATTTTAATTGTATTTTAATATTTTTAAAACTAGATAACGCCTAATTCTTTTCCAACTTTTTCAAAAGCAGCAATCGCTTTATCCAAATGCTCTCTCGTATGCGCTGCAGAAAGCTGAACTCTAATTCTCGCTTTACCTTTTGGCACAACTGGATAGAAGAATCCGATTACATAAATACCTTCATCCATAAGCTTTTCCGCCATTTTTTGAGAAAGTGGCGCATCGTACAACATTACAGGAACAATTGCAGCGTCACCATCAGGAATATCGAAACCTTTAGCTTTCATTTCGGTTCTAAAATACTCTGCATTGTCCATTACTTTATCGCGCAAAGTTGTATCATCAGAAATCATATCCAAAACCTTCATCGCAGCACCAACAATACCTGGCGCCAAAGAATTTGAGAACAAATAAGGTCTAGAACGTTGACGTAACATATCGATGATTTCTTTTTTACCAGAAGTAAATCCACCCAAAGCACCACCTAAAGCTTTTCCTAAAGTTGATGTAATGATGTCTACTCTACCCATAACATCGTTAGCTTCGTGTGTTCCACGACCTGTTTTACCAATAAAACCAGTTGCGTGAGAATCGTCAACCATCACCAAAGCATCATATTTATCAGCTAAATCACAAACACCTTTAAGATCAGCAACAATACCGTCCATCGAGAAAACGCCGTCAGTAACGATAATTTTGAATCTATGATTTTTCTTTGAAGCTTCAATTAATTGTGCTTCTAGATCTTCCATATTGTTGTTTTTATAACGGTATCTCGCAGCTTTACACAATCTAACACCATCAATAATCGAAGCATGGTTAAGCTCATCCGAAATAATTGCATCTTCGTCCGAGAATAATGGTTCGAAAACACCTCCATTAGCATCGAAACATGCAGCATAAAGAATGGTGTCTTCAAGTCCTAAAAATTTAGAAATTTTAGCTTCTAACTCTTTGTGAATATCTTGCGTTCCACAAATAAATCTAACCGACGACATCCCATAACCATGTGATGCAATCATGTCTTGCGACGCCTTCATCACTTCTGGATTGTTGGATAATCCTAAATAATTGTTGGCACAGAAATTAAGAAGTTTTTTTCCATTAGCTTCAATCTCGGCAGATTGTTGTGAGGTGATAATACGTTCTCTTTTGAAGAGACCTTCGTTATCGATATTTTGTAATTCGTTTTGTAAATTTTCGAGATACTTTTTAGAGATCATAATTTTCTACTTTTCAGTTTTAACAAAAGTACAAAAAAAGCCATCAACACAACGATTGAAAAGCGATTAGAAAGTGTTAATTTCATTTAAAATTTAATCCTACAAAAACAAAAAAAAACCACTCTTGCGAATGGTTTAATATTGAAAAATTTAATTTGATATAAATGACTTAGACACCGTAGTGACTTTTAACTTCATTAAGAACTTCTGCATCGTTAAGCTGCGAATCTGTGCCTAAAGTTATCTTTAGATTTTTGTATTGAGGCGTTTCTAGAAGGTAGTTTCTAAGTTCCTCTTGCGCAGTGCCAGGACCAGTAATATAAAGCTCTGTACTGTTGGTGATTTCTTTTTCTATCTCTTTATAGAATTTTACTCTGTTGGTTTTTTCGACATTGTTGGCAGTATGTTCGTTAGAATTACCGACTTGTACTTCAACTTTTAGATTTCCTTTTACTTCAAAATCAGAGATAGTTTCGGCATTATGATTACTTACAACAATTGCTTTTCTCCCATCGATCCAAAGACCGGCTACTTTTTTATTTAACATGATACTGTGTTTTATAATAACAGTATTTGCAAAGTTGGTGCAAGTCATACGTTAACAAAGGTTAAATATTTTACAAAGATTTCACAAATAAAAAATCTCAGAATATTCTGAGATTATAATTACTATTTTTCGGTTTCATCATCGTCGTCTTCGCCCATTAGATAACCCCAAGCTTTGGTATTGTCGATACGGTCAAACACAATTTTTGCAATGGCAAGAATCGGAATCGTTAACAGCATCCCAGAAATCCCCCAAAGCATCTCTCCAACTACCAAACCAATAATCACAATAAGTGAATTAATCTTGACTTTAGAACCGACAACTTTTGGCATAATAATATTGCCATCTATCGCATGGATAACAACTATAGAAATCACTAAGAATAATACACTCGATAAACTTGAGGTTGCAAATGTGATGAGAACGCCAATAAGCAAAGCCGTAAAAATGCCGATGTATGGTAAAATATTGAGAACTCCTGTTAAAACCGCTAACATGACATTGTATTTAATCCCAATAATTGTATACGCGATAAAGGATAAAATCATCACTATTATCATTTGTAAAAACAAACCTACTAGATATTTCTTTACCATAAATTGAATATTTTCAACAACTTCGTACACAACATTTTTATGTTCGTCTTTGCTAAAACTTAAGACTAAAAAGTGAACTAATCGAGTCCTATACAACAAGAAAAATAAAGTGAACAAAAATGTAAATGCAGAAATCATCAAAACATAAGATACCGAACTGACAATCTTTTCCAAAATAGCTGTTCCTGTACTAATGCTTTTTTTGGCGGTATCATTAATATAAGTTAATTGCTCACTACGTTTAACACCAAATGTGTTGTAAAACCAGCTCTGTAACTGATCAAACAGATCTGTAATTTGCTTTTGGAAAGCTGGCCAATCTTCGGATAACTTACCAATCTGAACCGCCATAATATAAACAACTCCCGAAATCGCTAACATTGCTAAAATGCTAACAAATATCGACGACATACTTCTAGAAAACCTTAGTTTCTTTTCTAAAAAACGACTAGCGGGCGTTAACAAAATTGAAAATAACAAACCCAAAATCATGGGTACAATAATGCGTTCGCCAAGTTTAGCTAAAAAACCTAAAATCACTATACTTACAAGGACACTCGAGAGTTTTAGATAAAATGGAAATGTGGTTTTCATAGTATTTGTGTTTGGTATTTTATTATTTTCCGATTAAAAAAACGGCAGGGATTTTATGTAATTCTGGTTTAGATTTTGACCAATCTTTAGCAGATTTTGTTTTGATAAATTCGTGCTCAGGATCGTTGATATTTGCCGCGATACAAAGCTGAGTGTTTGGTTGTAGATATTTAATTAAATCCTCCAACATTTGGTTATTGCGATAAGGCGTTTCCATAAAAATTTGAGTAAAACCAGTCTTCTGCATCAGGCTTTCTAAATGCTGAATTTGCTTTTTCTTTTCTTGCTTATCGATCGCCAAATAGCCACTAAAACTAAATTGTTGTCCGTTAAATCCACTCGCCACCAAAGCCAAAACAAAAGAACTAGGTCCATTAACTGGAACAACTTTTATGTTGTGTTGGTGCGACCACTTCACCATAATATTTCCAGGATCACCAATGCATGGCAAGCCAGCTTCTGACAACAATCCAAAATCCACATCCGACTTCATCAAGTCTTGCGCTTCTTTGAGATCCGAGGCTTCAGAATATTTGTCGAGTAAATATAATTTTAGTTCAGATTGTTTTTTTTCAGGCGCAAAAAATTTAATAACACGTCTAGCCGTTTTTTCATTCTCTACAAAAAAATGATCAACATTCATAATAATCTCACGAATGGTTGGCGCAAAATAATCAATCGGCGAATTTTCTGACAAATATGCTGGTAACAAATACAACATCTTATATTGTTTTTGAATTAAAATTAATTTCCTTTGCAATCACATTGCAGGCTTCATCCAACATTTGATAAATGTTTTCAAAATCTGATAAGTCGCCCCAATACGGATCGGGAACTTCATTGCTTTTTCCAGAATTAAGAACATCCAAAATTAAACTAACTTTTGCACGTTGTTCATCATTTTTCGCCATTGATAATGCATCTTGAAGATTATGTAAATCCATACAATAGATTCTATCAAAATTTTCAAAATCTTTAGCAGTAATCGGGCGCGAGCGATGTTCGTTAATATCGACATGGTGGTTAGCAGCCACTTTTATAGAACGCTTGTCCGCTTTTTCACCTTCATGTATCGAGATTGTTCCGGCGCTATCAACCTCAAAGTCAGAGGATAATTTACTTCTCAATATTCCTTCTGCCAATGGACTACGACAGATATTTCCTAAACAAAGCATTAAAATTTTCATGTTGTGAATTTATTAAAAAAAGAAAAGGCTTTAAAATAAATTAAAGCCTTTTCTATATTATTTATCATCGATTAATGATTGATACGCTCTTTCAAATCTTTGATATATTTTTTGATTTCTTTATCGATTTTCGAAACATCACGAATCGTGTCGCAAGCGTAGATTACCGTCGAATGGTCTTTTCCGCCCATTTCTTCACCGATTTTGGTATAGGTAGAATTGGTTAATTCTTTTGCAAAATACATGGCTAACTGTCTTGGCAAAGCTACTTCTCTTTTTCTAGATTTTGATAACAACAACTCTCTGTTGATCCCGAAATATTCGCAAACCACTTCTTGGATGTACGGAATATTGATTGTTTTCTTCTGAGTTGTCGCGATTTTATTAATCGTTTCTTTAAGTAATTCTAAACTTAAATCTGACTTATAAACTGTTGAGTAAGCAATCACCGAATTGATAACACCCATCAACTCACGAACGTTGGTTTTAACCTCTGTTGCTAAGAAATCTAGCATATCGTCTGTTAAAACGATACCGTCACGACTTAATTTATCAACGATAATTTGACGACGTGTCTCGAAGTTAGGCGATTTAATTTCTGCTGTTAAACCCCATTTGAAACGAGAAACAATACGTTCCTGAATGTCCATAATATCAGCTGGCGCTTTATCAGACGTTAAAATAATCTGTTTTCCGTTTTGATGTAGATAATCAAAAATATGGAAGAAACTATCTTGTGTTGCCGCTTTTCCTGATAAAAACTGGATATCATCAATTATTAAAACATCAACTAACTGATAATAATTTTGGAAATCTGTTTTGTTTTGAGACTTTGCAGCTTTAATAAAATCTTGAATAAATTTCTCTGAAGATTGATATAAAACCACTTTATCAGGACAAGAATTTTTAACTTCTAGACCAATAGCTTGCGCTAAGTGCGTCTTACCAACACCATAACCACCATGTACAAACAATGGGTTAAAAGCCGTTGCACCAGGACGTTTAGCAATAGTTTTACCAACCGTCGCAGCCAATTTATTACTCTCTCCTTCTACAAAATTATCAAACGATAAATCTGCTTTTAGGTTAGATTCTATATTAACTTTTTTGATACCTGGAACCACGAACGGATTAATGTTCGTTTCTTTTTGGATTGGTAGAGCTTCTTGGATTTTTGGCGTTTGCGTACTATTACCTTTTACATTAACAGTAATTGGAGCTTCTTTACCAACTGGTTTGTTTTCCATAACAGAATACCAAAGCTTAACTCCTTTACCAATGTATTTTTTAAGCGCAGCAGATAGCAAAGACAAATAATTGTCTTCGATATATTCTTTATAAAAGTCACTAGGAACTAATAAAGTCAAATTATGATTAACTAAAGATAATGGTTTAACTTTATCAAATAATAAATCAAAAGAGTTTTCTAATTTTTTAAGGTCCGAATGATCCTCCGCAGCGTTGAGATTATCTCGCATGAACTGAAGACATTTTTCCCATATCAAAACTAAATTTTCATTCATTTTTCTTGCTGCTTTTTCCAGGTTAGACCACTAATTTTCATAGGGGTGACAAATATCTAATTATAATTTAATAAAAAAAATTTTTGCTCTATTGCTTATTAAAAAATATATTTGTATGTATTAATAATCACTTAAAATGATACACACAAAAACCTCAATAAGAGTACGTTACGCCGAAACTGACCCTATGAAATATGTCTATTATGGTAACTATGCAACCTACTTAGAAGTAGCCCGAGTAGAGCTATTTCGTTCACTTGGAATATCTTATGATGAGATCGAAAAGAAAGGTATTTTTCTTCCCGTGTCGGAATATCAAATCAAATATATAAAACCTGCGTTATATGACCAAGTTTTGAATATTAAAACTTATGTTAAAACAAAACCTGGCGTAAGAATCATCTTTGATTACGAAATATATAATGAAAATGATGAAAAAATTACAGAAGCCAGTACTACTCTATTCTTTCTGAATGCCGAAAATAATAAAATTATTAAATGTCCAGAATTTCTTATGGCTTTAATTGATACAAAATGGAGTAAATAATGTTTTAAAATCAGTTATATTTTATTTAAAATCAGTATCTTGCAGTACTCTTATTTTAAAACACAAAAAACAATTGAAATACACATCAATATGTCACCATAAAAACTAAATAATTTTAAACTAAAACTAAATAACCAAATGAAAATTTACATTATTGACCAACATCAAATCGTTATTGATGGTTTGGTATCACTCCTATCTCGAAAAAAAGGATTTGAGATTGCAGGATTTACAAACTCTCATTATGAAGCTAGCCAATGGTTAGAAAAAAACCAAGTCGATTTAATAATTACTGAAATAGTATTTGAAAACGAAAATCCTACAGAGTTTATCAAATCTATAAAAAAACTTCATCAAAATACGAAAATCCTAATCTTAACTGGTGAGAACAAGATTAAAAGAATTACCGATCTTTTTCAACTTGGTATCGATGGATTTGTCGAAAAACACAATGATAGTAAAGTAGTAGTTGAGGCATTAACTTGCATCAAAAATGGAAAAGAGTATGTTGGTGAAGAACTTCGTGAAAAAATCATGCAGTCTTTACTTAACTCTCCTAATTCTCAAAAAAACTTAAGTCTTGGCGATACACTCGACAGCATTACTAATCGAGAATTGGAAGTAATCCAACTTATATGTGATGGCTGCAACAGTAAAGAAATTTCTGATAAATTATTTATTAGTTTCAATACTGTCGAAACACATCGAAGACATATTTTTCAAAAGTTGAATATTAGAAACTCTACCGGATTAGTACGTTTTGCCATTCAACACAATCTTATTGATCATTAATTAGTTTAAAAAAAACGAACCTCTTCAATATTGAAGAGGTTCTTTCTGAAAAAAATGTAACCTATTCCCAGTCGGGCATCCAGGCATTGCTGAAAAGCAACTTTCTAGAATCCTCATCTGATATAGAAAGCCTATAAACATCTTTCCTAGATATACCGTCATTGGAAGTTTGAGTAAAAATAACTTCTGCTTCGTTTGGCGAAAATCGAGGATCAATGTCAATATAGCCGGCTGGGATTTTCGTTTTACTTGATACATCTAAAGTTGTATCAGTAACTAAATCGTAAATGAAAATGTGAGTATTAAGCTGTCTATAATCACTATTTTCAAAACCTGAAATATCTTTTGTATATAAAATTTTACTTCCGTCAACCGAAAAGTCTAATCCACCAGCAGCACCTGTCACGCCGCTTATAATATCTTTAATTACATTCCCTAACATATCTATGACATAGATTTTCACATTATAACCATTGATATTATTAGTCTTTAGAGCAATTTTTGTCCCATCTGCTGACCAAGCGCACTCCGAAATAAAACTAGCATCAGGTGTTTGATACACCAACTGTGTTCCGCTACCATCTTTATTTACACGATATAACTTATCAAAACTAGGATACATAATTTCTTTACCATTTGCACTCCAGGAGAAGTCCAACTCATTGATATTAAATCCAGATATAGGTATTGTTGTGACTTTAAACAAATCTGAACCATCCGGTTTCACAGTAAAAATATTGGGATTACCATCAACAACTTTTATAAAAGCAATAACACCAGCGGCATTACTTTTCCTTGGTCTTATCGCACTTGTATTATCTAAAGTTAGTTGAAAACTGTTACCAGCTTCATTAGAGGACATAATCCCCAAATTATTACCTATATTTCTAACAAAGTGAAAACGATTTTCTGGTGTTTTAATAGTTGTGAATTTATTAATCTTGCTAAAAACCTCAGGATTAATATTATCCGACGCTACGACTTGCCAAAAATAACTTGTACCATACACAAGACTATCAATAGTTAAATCTTTATCAACTAAGTTTTTATAAGTTTTAACATTGTTGTTTTTATTATTTTTCAAAATTACTTTGTAAGTCAAAGAGTCACTATCCGCATCTGTACAATTCCAACTTAATTTTACGGACAAAGCCTGGTTTTCTGCATTATCTGCAGGGGTAATAAGATCTGGAACCGATGGTGGTGAGTTAAGTGCATTATCGTCCTTCATCTCGAACACCACACTTACTGTTTGCCCATCATCTTTGAGGTTCGCACCTTTTATTTCCATAATATAACCATCTAATTCTGCTTTAACAGAATAATCTCCAATTGGCACATCGTTAATAATAAAACTACCATCCGCACCAGTGAAAACAGTTTCTGTAGTTGGTGCCGTCGTAATTTTCACTTTTGATAAAGGCTCATTTGATTTGTATTTAACAACCGTGCCTTTTATGCTTGCTTTATTGCTTTTTTCCACAAGATCCTCACTACAACCTACCGAAAATACGAGCAGGAATAGCAAAAGGAAATGCAGAATTTTATTTAAGTTCATAATTCAAAGTTTTTAGGTTACATTAGTTTTTAGGTTTTCCAAAATAATAATTAAGACTAAAGCCAACTCGAAATAGATTATCATTCCTTTTCCCATTGACAAAGTTGTCCCAATCGTCATTCATTCCAAAGTCATATTCACCGTACAACCTCAACCCAAACTTAGGCAGCGGCATATATTCGACACCAACTCCAGCATTAATCTTAGTTTTAATATTATTAAAATAGGAATAACTAGATCCAATCAAGCCCACACCTCCATATGCATAAGGACTTATATTATCCGAAGGCATAAGAATATATTCTAAATTAAAATCTAAACTATTGAATTTTCTTTTGAAGATTCCAGAATTTTCTAGATAAAAATCTGACCAAGAAGCGTCTATATTAAAACTTTTATTGATGAATAATTTAGCTCCGATATTAAATCCAACTTTAGCCTTAGCGTTAACATAATCACCTTTTATAGTGTTCGATTGCAATCCTCCTCTAATGGCAAAACTTCCACGCTTATCAGCCATTATCCGATTATCAACTCTGAAATTATCATTAATTTCCTCCTCCGTTTTTTGGTTCGCAATAAGACTATCAATTACCTTTTTATTTGAGGCTTCCGATTCCCATAGTCCATCTTTAACGCCTTCCAAAACTAAAGAGAAAACAGCCTTTTCTATTGCTTCTTTTACAGCAAGGTGCACAGGTTCATTTTTTGTGACCCCAATTTCGGCTTCTAGTAGACGCTCTGGATCAACATAACGGAAAAAACTTCCACTAAGAGATTGCGATAATATTGTCTTTGAAGTATAAATGGTTTTGAGAATTTTACCATTATTGGTAGATACAGCACGTAGGTAGACAGAGATACGATCTTGTCGATATTGAGAACTTGCTCCAACACCAAAATAACGTGCACCAGCTCCTCCTGTCATGATATTAGTATCGTATGAAACAATACCACCTTCAATAATCACCCCTGCAAACAAGAGCGGAGGCAAAGGAGTTGCTGAACTTTTCTGAGCACTTGTTTGATTTTGAAGTGCTACATATTCTTGACGAGTAGATTTTATGATTTGTCTTTCGTTTAGCAAATCACTAATATTTTCTCTTTCAATTGTTGTGAACCATTTTGAGTCTTCCAAAGCTTTTAATAAAATTGAAGTCGTCCCTTGCGGGATCGCTGTACTCCAATTAGAAATATTCTCTGAAGCTTTGTATTGACCAGTTTGGTCTTTAAATTTATAAACAGCTACCACCGTTTTTTCTTTAGGCTCCGGTAAAGTTTTTAACAACTTTGTATAAGGTGTCACTTCGCCTAATGTAGAACTTTGGTAACCTGTAGGAGCTTTAAATAAAGCACTACAGCTGTAAAGAAAAATAAATAAAATCGAAAGAAGAAAATGTACTTTTTTTAGGTTACGGTTAAAATACATTTTTTCAGATTTTTGGGTTACATTATTTTATTTCAATTTGTATTAGGAAGATTAATATTAGTTTGTTCACCAGTTTTGATATCAACTATACTGATATTTAGTCCTCCAAAATAGTCTGAGATCGATATATTTAAAGATCCCATATTATAAACACCAGGAGTTAATGTTGCCTCTCCAAACTCACCTCCAAATAAGTTTTTTGAGATTTGACTAAGAATCTGTCGATTAAGATTCTCTTGAAATCCACCAATCGCGGTTTGGGCTTTAAAACCTGTTGTTTTATTATCGTCAAACTGATTTTGCGCATTAGCCGAACTTAGTAGCCAACTATAATTAAAATACTCACCACCCAAAGCTGGGTTAATCGGTTTATAAGCCATTTGCTGAGACTTTAATTGTAAAAAAAAACTAAAGCTAAAAAGTAAGACTAGCAAAAATTTCAGGATATTATAATTTGTTTTCATGTCTTAGGGAGCTCCTAACTCCTTATCTAATAGTTTACTTTCCCTATAATACTTATTAAGATAACGCATGGTCATTTGAGCTTGAGCAGTGATATATTCATCATTTGGGACTACTCGAAAACTATAAATATTTTGATCACTAGTATCGATATTGATAATTCCATTTCTTCCAATTGATGGCAACTCATTAACATTAATTACAAAAGCATATTGCTCAGTAGAATCTCTATAAGTATTATAAAATGTTTCGAAAAAGTCTTTTCCTACTTTACTTTTAGTATTATCAACCACAAGTCCTTTAAGCTCAAAATCTTCTTCGGTAATTTCGGTATCTGGATTTTTAATCGATCGATTTGTACTAATCTGGACACCATCAGTTACATTAATAAATAAAGAATCTTTAGAAATTAGTTTATTCTCTTTTTCATTTCGAATGAATAAATAAATCTTTATCTGATCATCTTTTGCATGGTTAATCGTAACATGTGATAAATCTTTAGTCTCATCTGGGCTAATAACAAACTTGCCTTCTTGCTTATTATTTGTCATATTACCATTTGACGATTGCTTAATACTTATAAGTAAATAGTTAAGATCGTGTACAACTTCATCATTATTAATAGCTTTAGCATAAATCGATGAGATATCTTCAGCATTTTTAACTTCAATAACAGCCTTCACGTTGAATACGTTTTCAATTTGAGAAAAAAGAGATATCGGGAAAAGAATTAAAAAGCAAGAAAACAAGAAATTAAAATACTTCATGATAAATATATTATCTGTTTTCTATAAATATCGTTTTATTATTGCCAATAACTTCCACACTCATGTTATTAGAAATCGAATTGCTACCGTCAACCATTATTAGATTATTATTGCCAATAGATTGTATCAACATTCCTGCTGATTGCGTTGGATCATAATCCTTGTAACTGGTTTGGTTATTATTACCAAGCTGTACACTAATAAGTTGATCATTAATTAAAGTAGCTTCGATAACATTATTGTTTCCTATTTGGATAATATTACTAGCACTCTGCTTAGATTGCATATCCACACTAACATTCGAAAGATAACTAAAGATATTATTTGAGTTAATTTCTTTAAATGACTGTGACTTAACCCCTAAAAAAGAGCTAAGACAGCAGATTATCAAAAGAAATTTTGTTTTCATTTTTGACAGAATAAAAGAATAAAAGAGAGGAAGAGGCTTGATAACAAGTCTTCCTCTCAAAAATTAAACTAATTCCCTAGTTACTTTGGTTAATAACCATTGAGTTATTATCTCCTGTTTGAGTACCTACATGCATGTGTCCGTCTCCAAGCTGAGTAACAATAGAACTGTTAAGGTTACCAGTTTGTGTATCTAATGCACCATTACCAGTACCTTGTTGCCATTGATCAGCATAGTTTCCTAAACCATCTTGATAAACAAGTGCAATGTTACCATCGCCTAATTGCGTTTGGATAGATTCATTCAAAATTCCAGATTGATTAGCGTACGCAAAGTTGCCATCACCATCTTGCCATTGGTCATTACTGTTAAGAATTCCATCCTGAATTGCCCATGCAGTATTACCATCGCCCAATTGAACTTGTTGGCTCATATTTGCCAAACCAACTTGTAGAACTTGAGCATCGTTTGCATTACCAATTTGATATTGTGCACTTTCATTCCAGAAACCAGTTTGAGAAACCCAAGCATAGTTATCATCTCCTAGCTGTCCAGAATAGCTGTCATTTTGATAACCAAGTTGTGTTACATCAATTTCGTTACGATTTCCGTAACTTTCAGATTCATTCATGTTACCAATTCCGTTTTGGTCAGTTTTTGCAATGTTGTCATCTCCTTGTTGCATAATAGAGTTGTCATTAACAGCGCCAACTTGATCTACTTGAGCAGAGTTACCATTACCTAATTGTGTTGTAACATCATTGTTTGATTGAGCGAATGCAAAACTTGTTGCGAAAACTGCACATGCAGTTAAAATTAACTTTTTCATGATAAATTGTTTTTAATTGTTTAACAGTCCAAAGATATATCCCCTAAATTCAAAAAAAAATCGCTTTTATATATGATTTTTGGACATCACTATTTTCAGTTACCCCTTTACATACCCATTAATAGCTAGCTAATTCTCGCAAGCATCTATAAATTATAGATTTATTAAAATCTTATTTTAAGAATTTTTTAAGAATCCAATCAAAAGATGCTATTCTAAGCATTACATCTAGATCATCTAGTTAACTTCAGCACTTTCTATTTTTTAAAAAAATATACAAAAAATCAATTTTCTATAAAAAAGACCATTACTTAGAAGTAAAAATATTAACTATGCTAAAAATTAATTTACATAAAAACAAAACCTTGTTTTAATACCATATGAAAATCGCATTCTTAGGGGCAGAAGCCTCTTTCACACAATTGGCAACAACGCAACTTTTTCCGACAGAAACTAAAGTTCCGCAGTTTAGTATTTTGGATTGCTTCAAGGCGGTCGAAGACGGAATTGTTGACAAAGCCGTTATCCCGTTAGAAAACTCGATTGAAGGAACAGTTTCTATGACCTTGGATTATCTTTATAAAACACCTGAAATACAAATAGAAGCCGAAGCCGTCATGCCGATTGCACATCATCTCATGATTCATAAATCGCAGATCAATAATACTGATTTAGAAAAAATATATTCGCATCCGCAAGCTTTAGCACAGAGTTTCCATTATTTGGATGCGCATTATAAAAAAATTCCAAAGCAAGATTTTTCGTCAACAGCGGCAGCAGCAAAACATGTTTCTGAAAATCCAGACCGAAAACTTGCGGCAGTTGCCAATCAGTTTGCTGCTAAGCTTTATGATTTAGAAATCATCCAACGCAGCATCCACGATTTTGAACAAAATCATACGCGTTTTATCATCATTTCAAAATCGAAAAACTCTTACGATAACTCGAGTTTAGAGAATATTGGTCGAAAATCTGGATTGCTTGTAAGCTTACCCGAAGATCACGCCGGAGGTTTGCACCAAGTACTTTCTGTTTTTGCTTGGCGCAACATGAACCTTAGCAAAATAGAATCTCGCACCTTAAAAACTGGTTTGGGTAACTATTTCTTTTTCCTAAATGTTGTTGGCGATTGGCATCCTATTCTTCATGAAAATGCTTTAGAAGAATTAAAAGCACTTGGAACAAAAGTCGATTTCCTAGGCAACTATAACGAATATCTTTTGGAAAGTTAAAATTTAGTTTTGGGTTCTTGGCTGTTGGTTCTTAATACAAAATCTACTTTAACGAAAATTGATATATTTGAGTAATATTAGAACAAATGGAATTATTACTCCTATTTTTTATCGTCATCGTTATTTGGATTTATTACCATTTTAATGGACGAATAAAAGAGCTTGAAGAAGAAGTTTCGCGACTAAAAGGTCAAAATGCGAACCTCAATCTTCCTTTTGAAAAACCCGTTATTCCTCAGGAAGCAAAACCAGAACAAAAACCTATCGAAACCCCAACAACTTTACAACCAGAGTTTGTTGTTAAACCTGAACCTCCTAAACCTAGTCTTGAGGAGAAAATAATCCCAAAAGAGCCCAATGTTTTTGAAGGAAAACTAGAACAACTCATGTCTTTTTTAAAACAAAATGCATTAAGTGTCATTGGTATTTTCACATTGGTTTTAGGTATCGGTTATTTTGTAAAATACGCTATCGATCGCAATTGGATTGGTGAATCGGGACGCGTTGCAATTGGGATGATAACTGGCGCAATCCTTTTAGGCATCGGACATTGGCTAAGAAAAAACTATTCAATTTTTGGATCAATTATTACAGGTGGCGGCATCAGCGTTTTCTATCTGACGATTACAATTGCTTTTCAAGAATATGCCATGTTTTCACAAAATGTTGCATTTGGGATTTTAGCAGTTATCACGCTAGCATCGGTTCTTCTTGCTAATTTTTATAAAAGTGAAGTTTTAAATATCGTCGCATTAATTGGCGGTTTTTTAGCACCAATTTTAGTAAGTACTGGGCAAAGTAATTATCTATTTTTATTCAGTTACTTAAGTATTCTCAACATCGGAATGCTAGTTATTGCTTTCCTTAGAAATTGGAAAAGTCTCGGCTGGCTCGCCTTTACTTTCACTTCCATTTATTTTTTAACCTGGATAATTGACGCACCAAGTACGAAGATTATTTACTTTATTATTTTATCGTATTTGATATTTTATGCTTTTGCGTTGCAAAATTATTTCAAAACAAAAATTATTTCTAGTGCAGAAATATTACTTTTAGTTTTTATCAATATTTTCGCTGTCTTAGGGGGAATCTATGTTCTTTGGAGCGAGAATATCAAAGGATTTAGCTTACTTCCAATTGGTTTTGCAATTATTAATGCATTACTCATTCTTAGAGACAAAAAAGCAGGTACAAAAAGTCTCAATTTTGCAGTATTTACAGGTATCGCCATAAGTCTTGCTACAATAGCTGTCGCTTTAGAATTAGAAACTTATTTTGTGACAATCATTTGGGCGATCGAAGCGAGTTTACTTTTATTTATTTGGAAAAAAACGGAACAAAAAATCTTCAAACAATGTTTTAATATTTTGTTTCCGATATTGATTATTTCGCAAATCTATACATGGAGCAATTACTTTTCAGAAACACAATTAGCAGTAATCTTCAATCCAATTTTTCTGACAAGTTTGGTTGTAATCGCGTCATTTTTGTTCAATTTATTTTACATTAAAAACCTTAGTGAAGATGTCGATGAAAAAAGTCGATTCCAATATGTGAAGTTTTTTGCAGGACTAAGTTATGTTGTCATTTATTTCTCGATTTCGTTTGAGATTTGGTATCACATCCAATATCAGTCGGATACATTTATCTCTTGTATCATCCTTGTTTACACGATTTATTATTTGTTCGCAATGTTACTTTTACGACAAAAACTCAACTACCAACCTACATTCGTCAACATTTTGATTGGTCTTTTATTTTTGTTTGCGCTCATCCATGTTTCGGTGACAGATATTAATTTTAGTATTTTTAAACATGAGGTCAGCAAAAGTTTTTATATAATTTACTTATTGTATTGGATTCCAGTTTTGGTTTGTTTACTTGGTATTATTCCTCGAACGAATTTCCTGAACGAAAAATTGGCGTATTGGGCGATAGGATTTGTGTTAGTGTATTTAATAAGTTTTGAAATTTATCATATTTACATTTTACTAAAACTGAATCAACTCAAAGATTACGATTGGTTACAAAGTCATTTTATTGTACTTTATCTTCCTATTATTTGGACAATTTTGGCAGCGAGTTTTATCTATTATGGTTTACAAAAATCAAAGCCAGAAATCAACAAAATTGGTTTTGTATTAATAGGTATCACGATTGCAAAACTATATTTGTACGATGTTTGGCAGTTGGATAATGTATCAAGAATTGTCGCATTTATCCTACTTGGCGTCTTGTTGTTATTAAGTTCGTTCTTGTTCCAAAGGCTTAAAAAAATCATTTCTAAAATGGTGGAAACCAAAACTGAAAATAATAAAACTGAGAATAACGAAGATTAAAATATGATTTAATTTAAAAATAAAAACGCTTCATTTATGATAATTTTAAAATTACTATGAATGAAGCGTTTAATTATATTTTAAAAAATCTAGAACTATTCGTAGCGACTTCCCCACTTTTTGTTGAGCTGGTCTTTAATTTTTTGTTCAGTGGAATTTTGCCCAGGCTGGTAAAATAGCAATCCCGAAATATCTGCTGGCAAAAACTCTTGATCCACAAAATTACCTTCGTGAGAATGGGCGTATTGATAGTCTTTTCCATAATTCATATCCTTCATCAATTTGGTTGGCGCATTTCTAAGGTGTAACGGCACCGCAAGATTTCCAGTTTTTTTAACCAAAGTCATCGCTTCATTAATCGCCATATACGCCGAATTACTTTTTGGAGAAACCGCCAGATAGATTGCAGTTTCGCTAAGGATAATTCGTGCTTCAGGATTTCCAATAACATTAATCGCTTGGAAACAATTATTCGCCACCACCAAGGCATTTGGATTCGCAAGACCAATATCTTCGGACGCCAAAATTACCAATCGTCGCGCTATGAATTTGATATCTTCACCACCAACTAACATCCTCGCCAGCCAATAGACCGCAGCATTCGGATCACTTCCACGAATCGACTTAATGAAAGCCGAAATTATATCATAATGTTGTTCACCATTTTTGTCATAAAGCGCCATGTTTTCTTGTAAAACCGACAAAACCTCATCATTGGTAATGTGTGTAATTTTCGAATTTTTAAACTGATTAAGCACCAACTCAATCGAGTTAATTAATTTGCGGGCATCACCACCAGAATACTGTATAAAAGCCGCTTTGTCATCGAGGACAAACTCAGTTTTGTTTAGTTCATTGTATTTTTGAAGACTTATATCTGCCAGTTCTTCCAACTTTTCAAAAGTCAAAGCTTTAAGAACATAAACCTGACTTCGTGACAAAAGCGCCGAAACCACTTCAAAACTAGGATTTTCGGTCGTGGCGCCAATCAAGACTATCCAACCTTTTTCGACAGCGTGTAACAAAGAATCTTGTTGAGACTTGTTAAACCGATGAATCTCATCAATGAATAAAATCGGCGATTTTCCAGAAAAAAGATTTTGTTTTTTAGCATCGTCGATAACATCGCGCACATCTTTAACACCAGAAGTCACCGCACTGAGCTTATAAAATTTTCTTTTTGATTGTTCAGAAATAATTTCTGCCAAGGTCGTTTTGCCCGTTCCTGGAGGTCCCCAGAAAATAAGTGAATTAATGGTATCATTCTCCAACATACGACGGATAGGACCTTTTGGACCAGTCAAATGTTCTTGACCAACAACTTCTTCAAGATTTTTAGGGCGTAAAATTTCTGCTAAAGGCGAATTATTATTCATATTTCAAAATTACGAAATAGAAAACGAATTCAATTTTAACAAAAATCACGCAATTTAATTCAGATATTAATTTAAAAGGAAAAATAAATTTAAAAACGACTAAAAACCAAAGAATAAAATGCAAAATATTAAATTATAATCAATATTAATTAAACATATTGCTAAAATAAATAAACATTAATATATTATAACCAAAAATATTATTAATTTTATAAAAACAATTCAAACCAATGTAATAAAACCTATAAACTAAAAACCAAAACCACCATGAAAACAAAATTGCTAATTAATCTTAGTGTAATTTTTACAATTACACTAAATGCACAAGTTGGTATTAATACCGTAAATCCTGAAGCAACTTTACACATTAACGGAAACACAAAAATAAATACTGTTCAAGAAATTACAAGCCTCAACAATACCAAAATATTAACTTACAACCAAACAACCTCCGAAGTAACAAAAGCGGACCTCTCTCTAATACAAGCCTACGTCAACACAACAATTGCAAAGGCGACTTCGTCTGGTGGCACAATTATAAGCGGAAATCTTTTCACGGGATGGGATCGATTGAGTTTCACAAAAGATCCAAATTTTACCAGCAACTTTAATGAGACGACATCCACTTACAAAGCCCCTGCAAATGGCGTTTATGCTATAAATTTTAAATTCAGATACGGAACTGGTGTACAGTTATCGTTATTAAATTTTGGAGGAACGCCGAAAATTGGTATTCTAAAACATTTGACAACTGGCGGTTATACAGAAATTAATAAAAAAGACTTTAGTGGTGCTACTTTGCCGCTAGTTTTAAGTTTACTAATAAGCGATACCGAAATAAATTCAATCCACAAATTGAACAAAGATGACATACTTTCTTTTGAGTATTATCGAGGCGGAATCTCACTAAATCTTCTTAGTGGAAGCGTTTCTGAGATAAGTATTTACAAAATATCTGATTAAATTACACAATTACAATTTTCTGCTAATGACGTAATCCAGCATTAATTCTAATGATTTTTTAGCTTCAGAATCAGGAAATTCGGAAAGAATATCCAAAGCTTTTTGTTGATAATCTTTCATGACTTTGATGGCGTAATCCATCCCACCGGAAGTTTTTACATAATCAACCAACTCACGAACTTTTTTAGGATCGTTGTTGTAACGCTTTATCGTGTTAAAATACTTTTTGTAATTTTCAGGTGTTGAAGTTTTGAGTGCATGTATTAAAGGCAAAGTCATCTTTTGCTCTTTAATATCGATACCTACTGGTTTTCCGATAATATTGCTACTGGTATAATCGA
>JAEXRP010000007.1:0-5952 GCA_023440705.1 Bacteroidota bacterium | reverse complement strand
CCCCAAAGTCCAATAATGATGGTTCTTTTATTGTTTGGATAATATTTTTTTAGGATACGAGCGGCTTCCATCATTGTAATAGTCCCTGTTCCGTTATCTGTTGCACCTTGCGCGCCGTCCCAAGAATCTAGATGTGCAGAAAGGATCACATACTCATTTGGTTTTTCTTTTCCTGGAATTGTTGCAATGGTGTTAAATGATTTTGCTGTCCCAAGAGATTTAGATTGTGTATTGATTTTCACTTTTGGGGCTTTCCCATTTTTAGCCAATCTGTAAAGCATGCCGTAATCTTCTAAAGCGATGTCGATCATCGGGATGTTTTTGGTTTTAGCTCCAAAAATTCTGTTAGCACCCATAATGCCAGTCCAGTTAGAAATAGCAATACCAGCTGCGCCAGCCTTTTCTAAAGCTTCGGGAAGCGTTGTGTTATCATAACCTGTATTTTTTACTAAAGTTTTGAAAGCTTCAGTATCTTCTTCTTTTTGTTTTTTATAAGCTTCGTAATTTTCGGGAAGTGCAAATTCTTTAACCTGATAATCTGGTCGACCTGTACGTTGGTATTGCGACATCAGTACGATTTTACCTTTAATGCTTTTTAACCAATTGGTGAATTCGGCAGGATTATTAACGTTCGGAAGAACGACTACTTCTGCCTCGATGGCTTTTTTAGTCGCAGGTGACCAAGCCAGTTGTATAGATTCTAGGCTTTTTACACGAGGAGAAGTCATTTCGACTTGTGTGATGCCACGTTGCCAAGATGCCCATTCTCCAAATTGTTGTTTTTTAGCATCGATGCCCCAAGATTTGAATTTGTCGATCGTCCAATCATTAGCTTGTTCCATTTCTGGCGTACCGACCAATCGTGGTCCAATAACGTCAAGTAATTCAAAAGCAAGGTTTTCTAATTGCGAATTGTTGTTGGTTTCGTTAACGATACTTTGGACAATTGGATCAAGTTTTTCCGTTGCATTACTTTGCTGTGCTACTACAACTTGTGAAGAAAGAAGCAGAGCCGCAAGTGTCATTTTCATGTTAAGTTTCATACACTTTTCTTTTATACATTTAAGCTTTCAAGTTAAGGATATAAAGTGAGCTTACAAAGTTTGTAACGAATGCTTTTTATTTTAAATGAATTTGTATTTTTAACGAATATTTTTCTTGGATATGAAAATTTTTCCTATTTTAAAAACTGATCGATTAATAATGTCGCCCTACACTTTAGGTGACGCGCCAATTGTTTTTGTGCAGCGTGCGAGTCATGAAGTGATGCAATATATCAAAAGAGCCCCTTATACCGATGTTTCGCAAGCTGTTGACTTTATTAATATGAACTTTGAACAATTCCAAAATGATCAATCAATAACTTGGGCTTTGCGTTATGAAGACGGTGGCGAATTGTTGGGTTCGATTTGCCTTTGGAAGTTTTCGGAAGATAGAAAAACGGCAGAAGTTGGCTACGATCTTAGACACGAATTGCACGGCAAAGGTTTGATGTCCGAAGCAATGAAAGCGGTGATTGATTATGCTTTTAATGTTTTAAAATTAAATCAAATTGAAGCTTTCACAAGTTTTAAAAATAAGTCATCTATTGCTTTGCTAGAGCGATTTAATTTTGAATTAAACGAAACCAGAAAAGACGATGGTAACGAGGATAATTTAATATTTGAATTAAAATCTTAACCACCTTACTTGAATCTTAAGGATTTTTTTTAGTTAAATTTAAAAATAAACGCTATTCTTCGGGAGGTAGATTATACTTTTCGCCAATAAGTCTAGCAGTTACCATTGCTGCAACCGTATCGCCAGTTGAGTTAAGAACTGTCGCGAGCGGATCTACCAAAGTCCCAATAATCATGACTGCTGGGATGGCTTCTTGTGGTAATTGGTAAGCCGAAATCATCAGCATTTCGCCAATATAACCACCATTGGGGATTCCACCTGCAACAACACTCACAAAAACCGTGATGCCGAGCGCAATGATGATATTATTAAACGTAAAAAAGTCCCAACCTAAAAGTAAAAACGCAACATATATTTTCACAATCGAAGATATCGACGAACCATTTTTATGAATCGTTGTCCCAATCGGGATTACTACGTTCGCGACCGAAGCTGGTATTCCGATTTTTCTTGCTGCGTCTAGATTGACGGGCATCGTTGCAAGACTGCTACAAGTACTTATTGCGGTGAAACTTGGGAGAATATTGTTTTTCCAAAAAAGTTTAACGCCTTGCGGACCGCGACCAATAAAAGCATAAAGACTAAAAAATAAAAAGAAATAAACGATGCCAGCACCGTAATAGACAGCCAAAGGTTTAGCGTAAAAACCAACCAATTGCGGACCTAAAGTCCCAACTTGGTAAGCAATATAAGCGCCAAGTCCGATTGGTGCGGCTTTCATAACCAAAAGTAGAAGGTTTTTCATGATTTCGTTGCCACCTTCAATAAAGCTTTTAAAAGTTTTAACCTTGCTTGGATCACTTTTTCGAATCGATATTCCTAATAAAAATGAAAATATTAAAAGCGCTAACATATTTTGGCGAGACAATAACATATAAAACTCGCCAACTGTGAAGAAGCGTACAATTCTGTCGCCCCAAGATTCGGTGTCGGTAATATTTTCAACCACTTTTGCAGCCGTAGTTCCAGTTGGTCTTTCGGTCGGGAAAAGATAAACTGCTACCAAGCTAAAAACCGCAGCAATTAGCACGAATGCTAAAAAAGTAAACATCATCGCAAATAGAATTTTCCCCAATTTGCTTTCTTGTTCTATAGATGATACGGCAGTCACAATGGCAAAAAACACCAACGGAATAACTGTCACAAATAATAAGTTGAGAAAAATATCACCAACAGGCTTTAGAAAATGTATCGTCTGCGGAAAGAAAATACCAATGCAACTACCGACGCTAATGCCGATTAACAAAAGGATAATGTTAGAATAGCTATTCCAAAAAGTGGATTGAAAAAATGGCATTGTCAAAATTTTTGTAAAAGTAAAGTTAAATATGTTTTTGAAAATTGAGCTATGCTAACTAAATTTATAATCAAAAAAGCTTTGTAAGGAACAATTATTGCACTTCAATAGCGATTAAAATCTAAGAAAATCATAGAACAATATGGCCTATATAGATTACTATAAAATACTTGGTGTAGACAAAAAAGCTAGCCAAGATGATATTAAAAAAGCTTACCGAAAACTCGCTCGAAAACTCCATCCAGACCTTAATCCTAATGACAAGGAAGCTGAAAAAAAGTTCAAAGAATTGAATGAAGCCAACGAAGTCTTATCCAATATCGAAAATCGTGCTAAGTACGATAAATACGGAGAAAATTGGAAACATGGTGAAGAGTACGAAAAGGCACAACAGCAACAAAGACAATATTCTCAAAATTACGGCGGCGGCGGTGGATTCTCTGGTGCTGATTTTGGGGAAGGTGAAGATTTTTCAGATTTCTTTCAATCAATGTTTGGTGGTGCTGGCGGCGGTTTTGGAAGAAGCAGTCGTGGCAGTTCTTCAGGAAAATTCAAAGGACAAGATGTTTCGGCAGAGCTTAGTTTGACTTTAAAACAAGCTTCGGAAACACATCAGCAGACTTTTGAAATTAACGGTAAAAAAGTAAGAATTACAATTCCTGCTGGTGTTTACGATGGCCAACAAATTAAGTTAAAAGGTCACGGAAATGCCGGAATGAATGGTGGTCCAAATGGTGATTTGTTTATCACGTTTAATATCGCTGAAGATTCTGTATTCAAAAGAAATGGCGACGACCTAGAAACGGAAATTACCATCGATTTGTATACGGCGCTTTTGGGCGGAGAAGTTATGATCCCGACGCTTAATAGTCAGGTTAAACTTAAGGTGAAATCTGTGACACAACCGAATACGAGAGTTCGTTTGAAAGGAAAAGGTTTTCCTGTTTACAAAAAAGAAGGACAATTCGGCGATTTGTTTGTGACTTATAAAGTTGACTTCCCGAAAGAACTTAATGACAAACAAAAAGAATTGGTAGAACAATTAAAAAACAGCTAAGATGAACGAAAGAATATCCATAGAAGAAATCATTAGAATATATAAAGTTGATTACAGTTTTGTGAATGCGCTTATAGACTCTGAGTTGTTGCATCCGCAGACCGAAAACAGCATTCGATACATTATCCATGACGAGTTGTCGGATTTTGAAAAATTTATGAATTGGCATTACGACTTAGAAGTCAACTTGCAAGGCATAGAAATTATCAATGATATGCTGCGAAAAGTTCGACATTTACAAACCGAAAACAGAAACCTAATGCAACGTCTCCAAGTGAAACGATTCGATTGGGAAGAAAGTGACGAGATTCTTTAAATTTTTTAAACTAAAGTCTAAAAATGTTAGATTTAATCATAGTTGGTGGAGGTCCGATTGGTATTGCGTGTGCGATAGAAGCGGAAAAACACCAACTTTCTTATGTTATTTTAGAAAAAGGAACGATTGCAAATAGTCTTTACAATTATCCTTTGTACATGCGGTTTTTCTCCACGGCAAAACGTTTGGAGATTGACGACATTCCTTTTATAACAACCGCTCCCAAACCTGGTCGCCAAGATGCTTTGGAATATTATCAAGGCATCACGCGCCAACGCCAACTCAATATTCGCTTGTATGAGGAAGTTTTGATAATTCAAAAAAATGGAAATGAATTTTCAGTGACCACTTCGAAAACGGGTTATACAACCAAACAAGTGATTATAGCAACTGGATTTTATGATATCCCGAATTTGATGAATGTTAAAGGCGAAAATCTCCCGAAAGTACATCATTATTACACCGAGCCTTACCCGTACGCGCAACAAAAAGTTGTCGTGGTTGGGGCAAGCAATTCTTCGGTGGATGCGGCTTTAGAAATTTATAGAAAAGGTGGCGATGTGACAATGATTATCCGTGGTTCCGAAATTGGAAATCGTGTTAAATATTGGGTGAAACCTGATATCGAAAACCGAATTGCCGAAGGAAGTATCAAAGCTTATTTTAATTCCGAAATTACAGAAATAACAACTTCTGATGTTTTGTTTAAAACTAATAATGAAATCCATCAAATCGAAAATGATTTTGTTTTAGCATTGACGGGCTATTTGCCAGATTTTCAATTTTTAAAAAATGCAGGAATTATTTTAGAAGGCGACGCCGAAATTCCATTTCATAATCCCGAAACGATGGAAACTAATGTAAAAGGTCTTTATTTGGCGGGCGTTGTTTGTGGTGGTCGCAATACACATTTGTGGTTTATAGAGAATTCGAGAATTCATGCTAAAAAAATTATAGAACATATTACAAATCCTTAATACAAAGTAATTTTTAGAAAATTTGGTCTAGTTTTTGAAAGTTAAAAAAGCGTTAAAAAACACGTTATGAAATTCAGTTTTAATGGAAAATTATGGCTTTTAGTGCCAGTTTTTGTATTGATTCAATGTAAAAAAGACCAAGTCCCGACAGATAATTCTTCGAATACACCGACAGCAACTACAACCGACCCTAACAAACAGGTCGTAAAAGTCGATACTGTTATCGATGGAAAGCCAGTTGAGGTTAAAAAAGAAATTCCTAAAACTGTTATTCCGAACAAAGATTTTCATTATACAGCTTTAGCCATGAAGAAAAACGATTCTTTGGTTAAAGAGTTTAAAAAGAAATATTCGGCGGACGAACTTTATACGATTTTAGCAATTAATAGACTGGATCGTAAAAATATGAATCGTCCCGATACCTTGGTGGTGCCTAGTGTTATTGAAAAAGATTTTCTAAAATATTCGCCTTTTCCAGGAAATGTTCCTGTTTTACAAGATGTTAAAAAATTCGTGTTTTTCTCATATCCTATCCAAGCTTTTGGCGTTTACGAATACGGAAACCTTGTTAAATGGGGGCCAACATCAATGGGGAAAAAAGCAACACAAACAGATAGAGGCTTAC
>JAEXRP010000087.1:0-5478 GCA_023440705.1 Bacteroidota bacterium | reverse complement strand
CCCCAAATCTTCCCAATCCTCGATGTTTAAGTCATTCGGGTTAAACGGCGTTATTGATTTTTGTGTCTTTTCAATTGGTGCAAAAGTCAGATTTTCAATATTTTCTGAGGATCTAGAAAATTGATTTTTGTAAAAATGGAATGTAATTTGAAGGCTTAAAAGAAACAAACTACTTATTAATAAAGCAATTATTTGTTTCCGTCTCATTTGATAGGAAAATTGCGTTTTCATTTTGTTTGTGTTTACTGTTAAAATTACAATATTTATAGAGAATATTTTACTTTTTTACTTTCTTTTTAATTAAGATTAAATTTAATTACGAATGTTTCATCGAAATGCTTGTGATGATTTAAAATAAAATTTACAAACACCAAAAAATAAAAAATTATGAAAAAGTTAGTATTTGTCCTTGCTTCTCTTGTACTTGTTGCATGTAAAGAGGCGAAAAAAGAGGAGTCGATGGAAAGTACATCAAGCTCTGAGGTTACAAAATCTGAAGAGAAAGTAACAGAGGATACCGCAAAACCAAAAGTTGAAGCGCCTGCTGCTTTAAGTTCAAAATCCTTAAATGGTGAGGTAATTTCTGTGACAAAGGCAAAAGTTGTTGGTAAAGTTCTGTATGTCGAATTAATTGCTAAGGCAGAAAAAGAAGGTGATGAGCATACTCCTCTTCACGTAATCAATATCCGCGAAATTAATTATGTTGATGATGCTGAAGCAAAAAAACATGATGTTCTAAAAGATGATGAAGGAAATTATCAAGCATCTCCATTACAATCTTCAGGTTCTGGCAGAATACAATTCTCAACAAGTTATAAGAAAAATGCTGTTTTAGTTAGTTTAAAATTTGCACCGCCGCCAGAAACAAGCAAAACGATTACGTTAAATATTCCAGATTTTGGTTCGTTTGACTCCATCCCAATAACACGATAGTCATGAGGTTTTCATATATATTAGCAATGTCTACTTTAGGTTTTATGGCTTGTACTAAAACTGAAAAAACAACAGTTGTTATCAAATCAGATTCTGTCCAACAAAATGTTTTGACGGAAAACCAAAGCGAAATTGTTGGCGAAACAAAATCGACGACTACAACGGAATCTTCTGACAATGGAGGAAGTAGTTTGACGGGAAGTGTTAGTAACCTTAATATTAAAATAAATTTGTCTGCCGATCAATTATTTGATTTTGATAAAGCGGTTCTAAAACCTGAAGCTGACGTAGAATTGCAAAAAGCATTTGACGATATCAATGGAAAAACAGAAGCCAATGTCTTGGTCGTAGGTTACACCGATGCAAAAGGCTCTGATAATTATAACAAAAGATTATCGGATCAGCGAGCGATGGCGGTTAAAAAATGGTTAGAAGATAAAGGTCTTAAAAATCAAATTTTAACTGAAGGAAAAGGTGCAAAAGATCCAATAGCACCTAATACGAATCCCGATGGATCGGATAATCCTGACGGGCGAGCAAAAAATAGACGGGTAGAAATAAAAGTAACCACACAGAAATCTATTTAATTTTTAAACAAAAATGCTAACCAAAAAGTTAGCATTTTTTTATTCAGGAATCGTGTCTAAAGATTTTTTCAGCTTTTTAAGTTCAGCTTTTACAAATTCTAAACGGTCGATTATACTTATAGTTTCAGAAATTTTGGTATTCGTTGTTAACGCGATGCGTGCTCCGTCCAACGTATAGCCTTTTTCTTTCACCAAATGGTAAATCATTTTTAAATTTTTGATGTCTTCTGGCGTAAAATATCGGTTCCCTTTTTTATTCTTTTTAGGCTTTATAATAGGGAATTCTTGCTCCCAATATCTTATTAAAGAAGTATTTACGTCGAAAGCTTTTGCAACTTCGCCAATAGAATAATAAAGTTTGTCCGGTAGATTAATTTTCATGAAACAAGTAAATAATTACAAAATTAAGAAAATTTAATAAGCAATTTCCATTTTTACTTTTTTGCCTTTGAGTTTTTCATTGGCTAATTTTTTAATTAAATCTTTTATTTTCTTTCTAGAAATTGCAACGTACGAAGTCGTGTCTTTCACTTCAATTAAACCAACGTCATCCTTTTCTAATTCGCCTTTCTTCATCAAATATCCAACGATATCCACTTTGTTGATTTTATCTTTTTTCCCTGCGCTGATGTACAAAGTTTCAAACGGTGTTGGCACTGGAATTCGAGTTTCGTCATTGACGTTAACCACTGGAATATCTTTCTCTAAAAACGGAAAATTATCGTCTTCTTTCATAATTAAATAGGCAAAACCTTTCGCATTCATACGTGCTGTACGTCCGTTTCTGTGGATAAACGCATCTTCTTTTGCAGGAAGTTGATAATGAACAATCGATTCCACTTCGGGAATATCCAAACCACGAGCCGCCAAATCGGTTGTAATTAAAATTCTCGCCGAATCGTTTCTAAATTTCAATAAAGAACGTTCGCGTTCGTCTTGCTCCATTCCACCGTGGAAGGTTTCTCTTTCGATTCTTTTTTCTTTTAAAAGTTCAGAAATTCGATCGACAGCTTCTCGGTGATTACAGAAAATCAAGGTTCTTTTATTTCCAATTTTACATATCAAATGGAAAAGCGTATCCAATTTATCTTCGGCAGTTGTCATCACTTTTTTGAAATGAATATCAGGTTTTGCTTCACCCAATTTCAAAAAGTCGATGTATTTTTCGTTTTGCAAGCCTGTAAATTCTGGAATTTCTTCCATCGCAGTTGCAGAAGTCAAAATTCTTTGTGAAAGATTTTCTAAATTCGAAATTATAAAGCTCATTTCCTCTTGAAAACCAAACTCTAGAGATTTATCAAATTCATCCAAAATCAAGGTTTTAATGCTTGAAGGATCGAAATTATTTTGTCTTAAATGATCTGCAACACGACCAGGCGTTCCAATCAAAAGAGCAGGAGCTTCAATCAGATTGTTGGCTTCAATTTTTTTATCGTGTCCACCGTAGCAAACCGTTACTTTAAAATCGGTTTTCATGGCTTTAAAAACTTGCTCAATTTGCAAAGCCAATTCGCGCGCAGGAACCAAAACTAAGGTTTGAACACCTTTGGTTTTCGGCTTTAGTTTTCGAAGAACAGGAAGTAAAAAAGCCAGAGTTTTTCCCGAACCTGTAGGAGAAAGCAACACCGTATCTTGGTTATTTTCCGTTGTTTTGTATGTGGATTTTTGCATTTGATTCAGTTCCTGAATCTGCAAGTTTTTAAGAATAGATTCTAAATTCATGCTGCAAAGATAAGGTTTCGTGTTTAGTTTTAAGTTTAAGCTTGAAAGTTTAATGTTTTCAAACCGAAACAAAAAAACTTAAAACATTAAATAAAATATATTCTTATGTCAATAAAAAAATTGTATTTTTGCACCACTTTTTATGGAGTGATTTCAGCGGGGTAAATGATTATAAATTAACATCTTCCGAATTTCTTTAGTCCATTTTAGCTGAAACTAAAAAGAAATCGGAATACAAATTAAAATTAGAATTATGTCAAAAGAGACAAATTCAGCAGAGGTTTTATTAAACCAAAACGTAGCACCAGAACAATTTGATTGGGATTCTTTCGAATCAGGTCTTAACGCAGAAGACAGATCAGAGAAAAAAGAATTAGAAGAAATCTACAATGGTTCTCTTAACGATCTTGCAGAAAACGACGTTATCGTTGGTAAAGTTGTAAGATTAACAGATAAAGAAGCTATCGTTGATATCAACTTCAAATCAGAAGGTGTTATCTCTCTTAACGAATTCCGTTACAACCAAGGTCTACAAGTAGGTGACGAGGTTGAAGTAATGGTTGACAAAAGAGAAGACAAAACAGGACAATTACAATTATCTCACAGAAAAGCTAGAACGCTTAAAGCTTGGGATAAAGTTAATGAGCTTCACGAAACTGGAGAAATCGTTAATGGTTTTGTTAAGTCAAGAACTAAAGGTGGTATGATCGTTGACGTACACGGTATCGAAGCATTCTTACCAGGTTCTCAAATCGATGTTAAGCCAATCAAAGATTACGATCAATACGTTGGTAAAACAATGGAATTCAAAGTTGTTAAAATCAACCCTGAGTTCAAAAACGTTGTTGTATCTCACAAAGCGCTTATCGAAGCTGATATCGAAGGACAGAAAAAAGAAATCATCGCTCAACTTGAAAAAGGTCAAGTTCTTGAAGGTACTGTTAAGAACATTACTTCTTACGGTGTATTCATCGATCTTGGAGGTGTTGATGGACTTATCCACATCACTGACCTTTCTTGGTCTAGAGTTAACCACCCATCAGAAATCCTTGAAGATGGACAAACAGTTAAAGTGGTTATCCTTGACTTCGACGATGAGAAAACAAGAATCCAATTGGGTATGAAGCAATTAGAAGCACACCCTTGGGACGCTCTAGATGCTAACCTAAAAGTTGGTGATAAAGTTAAAGGTAAAGTAGTTGTTCTTGCTGATTATGGTGCTTTCGTAGAAATCGCTCCAGGTGTAGAAGGACTTATCCACGTTTCTGAAATGTCTTGGTCAACTCACTTAAGATCTGCAGGTGACTTCGTGAAAGTTGGTGATGAAGTTGAAGCAGAAGTTTTAACACTTGACAGAGAAGAAAGAAAAATCTCTTTAGGTATCAAACAATTATCTAAAGATCCTTGGGAAAATATCGAAACTAAATATCCAGTAGGTTCTAAGCATGTAGGAACTGTAAGAAACTTCACTAACTTTGGTGTATTCGTAGAGTTAGAAGAAGGTATCGACGGTCTTATCTACATCTCTGATCTTTCTTGGACTAAGAAAATCAAACATCCATCTGAGTTCTGCAACGTAGGAGATAAGTTAGATGTTGTTGTATTAGAATTAGATACTCAAGCTAGAAGACTTTCTTTAGGTCACAAACAACTTCAAGAAAATCCTTGGGATAAATTCGAAACTAAATATGCTGAAGGAACTGTACACACTGGTACTGCAGTAGAAGTTCATGATAAAGGAGCTTCTGTACAATTCGAAGATGCTGAAGTTGAAGCATTCTGCCCATCAAGATTATTAGAGAAGGAAGACGGATCTAAAATCAAGAAAGGAGAAACTGCTGAGTTCAAAGTAATCGAATTCAACAAAGAATTCAAGAGAGTAGTTGTATCTCACACAGGTATCTTCAGAGATGAGGAGAAAAAAGCTGTAAGAGAATCATCTAACAAAGCAGTTGCTGGATCTTCTAGCAACGAAGAAAAATCAACTCTTGGAGATATCGACGCTCTAGCAGAATTGAAAAAGAGAATGGAAGAAGGTAAATAATCCTTAATCCACTTTTAAATACTAAGCCGCTTCAGAAATGAAGCGGTTTTTTTTGTGGGATGTTTTTAGGATTCAAAAAATAGGCGTAATTTTGTCGCCCTTTGTTTTTAAATATCAAAAAGACATTGGATTAAAAAGAAATTATGCAACAGAATAATGTTTTGAAAGGTGTGATCTTAGTAGGACTAGGAG
>JAEXRP010000039.1:0-12800 GCA_023440705.1 Bacteroidota bacterium | reverse complement strand
CTGGAATTACTAACCTAAGCTCGGGATAAGAAAATTAACGTCAGTTTGAGTGGTTTTGAATGAAAACTGTATCGAAAACAAGTTAATTTTCTTATTATTAAAAACTTCTCGATACAAAATCTTGCAGATTTTTACTTGAAGTGACGTTAACCAAGTAAGATTTTATTTAATAATAAAAACTATTTCCAAGTTTGGTTATCTTTTCTATCAGAACGTTTAACACCGTTATCGATGTTATACGCAAGACCGATCCCCAAAGTTTGTTTAAGCTGAGTTTTCTTAATTTGATTATGGTCGTAGATAAGATCTAGAGTGATTAACGAAGAAATATATTTGTTAATCTTCATGTTAAGCACACCTCCATAAGAAAGCACCAAACGTTCAGGATGATCTAGATAATTCGAAAATACTGAAGCCGAGTTCATCAAGCTGATATTCTCCATAATTTGCAATTTGTATTGCGCTGTTCCCAAGAAACCGAACTGGAATAATGACGAATCGCCATCATGCTTAAGCCCGTAATTCCCTGCCAATTGTAAATCTTTATCACCAACAAAAGTCCATCTCGCATTGGCTGGACGTAGCGACATTGTAAAATTATCATTTGGCTTGTATGTGAAACCCGCACCAACATTAACATAACCCGGCGCCATAAAGTTTGAAATCTTTTTAGCATCAGGATTGTTACCATCCTCATAACCTGCAGAAAATTGCGTTAACAAGCTTGCACCAACTGACGCATACCAATGACCAGAAATCTGTCTACCATAGTTAGTAGAAAGGTTGATGATATCTTGTGTTTTACGATTTCCTAGACCTTTTGTATTGTTCATCCCGTAACCTAAAATCACGATGTTTTCCCAAAGGTCTTTATCTTTTTCGTAAGTCATATTGTAGTTAACACCCGCGATCCAGCCAACGTTGTTAGCTCCACCACCAACCCAGTTGGAGAAAGCCGCTTGGTTTAGCATTAACGTATTTTGACCAACGATAGACCATGCTTTTGTAGAGTCTGCAACCGCAACTTCTTTGTTATTTTGCGCCTTTGCAAGAACTGTCAAAAACAAAGAGGCGAATAAAAGTTTTTTCATGTTGTATTATTTAATAAAAGGATTAATTATTTTATTGTTTTTATCACGTTCAAGTTTGAATCCAAAATTATAAGTTAAACCAACACCTAAAGTCTGTTTGGTTTGTAAACCCGCAATTTGGTCATGATCGTACACCATGTCAAATGTGACAACAGTTGTTATAAATCTATTGAACTTCATATTTAAAGCTGCTGAATAAGCTACATCAACACGTTCAAAATGTTCTAAATAATTGGAAAAGAGATTCAGTTTGTTAAGGAGCGTCATGTCTTTCATAATATTAATACGATAGGTCGCATTAACCATCGCCCCAAGCTCTGTTCTCATGCTTTGTCCATCTCTTTCGAGACCGAATTTACCAGCTTGTTGTAGATGTGGGTCTAAGACAAAAGTAAATTTACCATTGATAGGACGCATCACCAATTGGAAATTATCATTAGGATTGTACGAAATACCAAGACCTAAGTTAAGATAACCTGGCGCCATAAATTTTGAAACGCGATCATCATAGGTAGGATCAGGTGTTAAAGAATAATTATATCCAGCCCCAAACTGCGACGCAAATTGGAAACCTGTTGATAAATAATAATTAGAGCCTAACTCATAACCATAATTGGAAGAAAGGTTGATATAATCTTCGGTTTTTCTGGTCGATTGTCCCGTTGACGATACAAAACCATAACCTAACTGCACATTATTTTCAAGAAAATGTTTTCCAGTTTTGTAATTAAAATTATAGTTCACTTTTCCGATAACACCGATGTTATCGTTGCCCCCAGCATACCAATTCGAAAACGACGATTGGTTAAATACGAGGCTATTTTGTCCAAAAATAAACCAACGTTGTGCTTCAACAGTGTTAAACATACTATAAGGCGTTATTGGCATATCTTGTAGTGATAGTTGTGGCCGATCTTTGAAGATAATTGTATCACCTTTTTTAATAACCTTTATATTGGATAGCGTTTCTGTATCAATACTATCCAAAACCGTATTAGCGGTCGTCCAATTAGCTTGCGCTATCGAATCAATGATTTTGCTAAGATCAGGTCTTGTCTGAGAAAATAATATTAAATTTAATCCTATAAATACTACCGAAAATAATTTCTTCATCGTTTAATTCAATCTTACAATCTGCAAAATTAAGACAAAATAAATAATTTCACTTTTTTTTAAAAGTTAAAATCTTCTATACAAAAATCTGGACAGAATTTCCTAATTCTATTTTTGGCAACCAATTTGACAATCCAAAAGCATGTTTATAAAAAGTATCAACCGCAAAGCACTTGTTGCTCCTATCATAATGCTTGCATTAATGTGGATTGGCTATGCATTACAAAACTTAGGTTTTTTCAGCAATTGTACAGGTGCTATTATTCCGTTGATGCCGGACGGACTCCTAGGGATTATCACGTCTCCATTTTTACATGGAAGCCTCGAACATATTTTTGGGAACAGCGTCCCGATTGCTGTACTTTTATTTTTGTTGTATACATTTTATCCAACAATTGCCGACAAAGTTTTAATAACAGGTTGGATTAGCACTGGACTTTTGGTGTGGCTGCTTCCTCCAATCGATATTTTTACAGGACAATGGAACTACGCTTGCATCATCGGCGCCAGCGGCCTAGTCTATGTTTTAGCATTTTTCTTGTTCTTTAGCGGACTTTTCCGCTGGGACATGAAGTTGTTAACAATCTCTTTGTTAGTAGCTTTATATTACGGAAGTTTGGTTTGGGGTATGTTACCAGAAGAATTATTTAGTAACTTACAAGAGCCAAGCAGGATCTCTTGGCAGTCACACCTTGCTGGCGGATTGGTTGGGATAATTCTCGCATTTTTGTTCAGAAAAATAGGAGAAAAAAAGAAAAAATTCATTTGGGAATTCCCGAACTATTACAGCGAGAAAGATGACAAAATGTGGCAAGAATATAAAGAGAAATTTCCAGATGACTTTTTGGAGCTCCCTCACAGACCAAAAGATAATATTTGGGATCATCTTGATGAAATAAGACGTCGCGAATCTAATTAACCATTCTAAACCCCAAACTGATGAACACTGAGCATCTATACGCTATTGCATTACGAAGTTGCCATCAACTTGGGAATCTCAATTATAAAAAACTGATTGACGAATTTGGATCTGCCGAGCAAGTTTGGAATCTTCCGAAATCTTCTCTCAAACAGATTTTTGGTATTGGGGACAAACGCTCTGAGGAAATCGGTTCCGAAAAACATTTGGATTTTGCGACTTCGGAGTTACAGTTTTGTGAGAAAAATGATATTAAAATCATTTCTTTCCAAGACAAAGATTATCCGCAACTTCTTCGAGAATGTCCAGATGCGCCAGTTTTATTGTTTGTAAAAGGGCAAATTCCTAATAATACTCATAATGTCAGCATTGTTGGTACCAGAAATATCACGAGTTATGGAAAGCAATTTATCGACGATTTTTTATCTGAATTAAAATCTAAAAAAGTATCAACCATCAGCGGTTTGGCTTATGGTGTTGATGCTCAAGTTCATGAAAAATCTTTACAACTCAACATCCCAACTGTTGCAGTTTTGGCGCATGGTTTACACATGATTTATCCTTCAAAACATCATCGTTTATCACATCAAATTATCGAAAACGGCGGCGCACTTATTTCAGAATATACTTCAAAATCAAAACCCGATCGCGAACATTTCCTCCAACGCAATCGTATTATTGCTGGACTTTCGCAACAATGTATTATTGTCGAATCGGCATTTGGCGGAGGTTCGATGAATACAGCCAACTTCGCCAACGACTACAATCGCGATGTTTTTGCACTTCCCGGAAAATTAACTGATAAATACAGCCAAGGTTGCAATCTTCTCATTTCGCAGAACAAAGCGCAGATTATCCATTCTATTGCAGATTTGGTACAAACATGTTTTACTAATCAAGCTGAAGTTGGAAATCTCTTTTCACAATTCGAAATTCCGACTATAGATAATCCAATACAATCGAAAATCTATCGTTTAATACAAGAAAAGATTAGCATTTCTTTTGACGAGTTATTAAACAAAATCGATAAAAATCCGCAAGAACTTCTTAATATTTTATTAGAATTGGAACTTTTGGGATACATAAAATCGCAATCTGGCAAGAATTACACTTGTTCGAATTATTAATATATTGTTAACTTGATAAGAAAATTTTATTTTTAGTTATAAATTTTCAAAAAGAAAAGCATTTTATGAAAACATTAAGAAAAATCTTTGTTTAAGCTAAAAAGCATTAAAAAAACTCAATAATTGTTTTGCTTTTTTGAAAATAAAATTAAATTTGTCACATAACATTAAAGCTTTATGGAGCAACACGAAATCGATCAAAAGATTAAAGATTTTATCGCCAATATCGAAGCGAAAAATCCAAACGAACCAGAATTTATCCAAGCGGTGAAAGAAGTTGCTGTGACGGTTATCCCTTTTATTGCAACAAGGCCAGAGTACGACGGCATGAAGTTGCTAGAAAGAATGGCTGAGCCAGAACGTGCAATTATCTTCCGTGTGCCATGGGTAGATGACAAAGGCGAAATCCAAGTTAACCGCGGATTCCGTATCCAGATGAACTCTGCAATTGGCCCGTACAAAGGCGGTATCAGATTTCATCCGACTGTTAACCTAAGTGTTCTTAAGTTTTTGGCTTTCGAACAAGTTTTCAAAAATTCTTTGACAACGCTTCCGATGGGTGGTGGTAAAGGCGGTTCAGATTTCGATCCACAAGGTAAGTCCGATATGGAAGTGATGCGTTTCTGCCAATCCTTCATGACAGAATTATGCAAGCATATCGGTCCAGAAACTGACGTCCCAGCTGGTGACATTGGTGTTGGTGCGCGAGAAATCGGATATCTTTTCGGACAGTACAAACGTATCCGTAACGAGTTTACGGGTGTGTTGACTGGTAAAGGTTTGGCTTATGGTGGATCTTTGATTCGTCCAGAGGCAACAGGATTCGGTGTTGTGTATTTCACAGAGCAAATGCTAAAAACGATTAATCAAGATATTAAAGGAAAAATTGTCACAGTTTCTGGTTTCGGAAATGTGTCTTGGGGTGTTATCAAAAAGATTGAACAACTTGGAGGTAAGACAGTTACAATTTCAGGTCCTGATGGTTATGTGTATGATGAAGAAGGGATTTCTGGTGACAAAATTGACTACTTGTTGGAGTTAAGAGCAAGCGGAAACAACCGAGCTGAAGATTATGTTAAAAAATATCCTAACGCAAAATTCTTTGCAGGGAAACGCCCTTGGGAAGTGAAATGTGACATTGCAATTCCTTCCGCTACTCAAAATGAATTAGATCTAGATGATGCTAAAAAGTTGGTTGCTAATGGTTGTATCTGCGTGACAGAAGCTGCTAATATGCCTTCAACTTTGGAAGCGATTAATTATTTCTTAGAAAATAAAGTCTTATTCTCTCCAGGAAAAGCATCTAATGCTGGTGGTGTAGCAACTTCTGGTCTAGAAATGACGCAAAATTCCATTCGTCTTAACTGGACATCAGAAGAAGTTGATGCTCGTCTTAAAGAAATTATGATTGGCATCCACAAAGCTTGTCGTGATTATGGTAAAGAAGAAGACGGTTATGTTAACTATGTAAAAGGAGCAAACATTGCAGGTTTCGTTAAAGTTGCCGAAGCGATGTTAGCGCAAGGTGTGGTTTAGAAAAATTTTAGAAATTCTTATATTTGCATATTGAATACGATTCCGGAAAACTTTCGGAATCGTTATGTCGTTTATAGACTTTAGAATTTATGTCACTAAAAACCATTCAACAATATCTTCTTCCAGACCTTTTGAAAAACGAATTTGGAAAATCCATTTTCGAAGCTTTGGAGCACAATCAGCATATTTCTGTTAAAGGTTCGGCGGGATCGTCTGCTTCTATTTTTGCTGCGGAACTATTTGTTACTCAGAAGAAAAGTATTCTTTTTGTTTTTAATGATAAAGAAGAGGCGCTTTACGCGAATGCGGAAATCGAAGATCTTGTTGGGAAAGAAAATGTTCTGTATTTTCCAGCGACACATCTTGATCCGTATCAAATCGAAAAGACGCAAAATGCCAATCTTGTACTTCGAACAGAGGTTCTTAACAAATTGAATTCCAGTAAAAAAGCTAAAATAATTGTGGCTTATGCTGGTGCGCTTTCGGAGAAGGTTTTAAAAAAGGAAGATTTCAAAGCGATTTCACATCACATCAAAGTTGGTGATCAATTGGATTTTGATTTTGTTGATGAATTATTAAATCATTATCAATTTAATCAAACCGATTTTGTGTCCGAACCTGGCGAATTTTCTGTTCGTGGTGGAATTGTCGATGTTTTTTCTTTTGCGAACGAAAAACCTTTCAGAATAACATTTTTTGGAAATGAAGTTGAAAGCATAAAAACTTTTGATATAGAAACGCAACTTTCTGTTGGTAAAGTAGCAGATTTTCAATTGGTTTCGAACATGAATTATAGTGTTACTGGAAGTAAGGTTTCGTTGTTCGAATTGCTGCCGAAAGATTGTTTTGTTTTAGCGAAGAATGCTTTTATGTCATTAATTCAGGTTAAGAATTTTTACGAAAAAGCAGAAACAAAATTTGAAAGTCTTAATAAAGATATTAAACATCAAAGTCCAAAAGAGCTTTTTGTTTCGGAAGATGATTTTGTTAAATCTCTAAAAGATAAAATTTTAGTTGATTTTACTTTAGACACATTGAAATTGGATAGGATTAAATTTCACCAAGTTGATGCTTTCCAAACGCAACAGCCATCTTTCCATAAAAATTTTGAACTTCTGATTGAAGATTTAATGGAGAAGCAAGCAGAAGGCTATGATACTTGGATTTCGTTTTCAACAGAAAAACAAAAAGAAAGACTCGAATCTATTTTTGAAGAACTTGAAAAAGAAGTGCCTTACAAAGGATTTCTGTCTGAGCTTCATGAAGGTTTTGTCGATAGTAAAAATAAAATTTCGGTTTACACAGATCATCAGATTTTTGATCGTTACCAACGCTTTAAAGCAAAAAATTCATTCGCTAAGAGTGAGCAATTGACACTCAAGGATTTAACATCTTTAAAAATTGGTGATTATATTACCCATATTGACCACGGAATTGGAAAGTTTATGGGCTTGGTAAAAGTTACTAATGATGGCAAAATTCAGGAATGTTTTAAGCTAAGTTATAAGAATGGCGACTTACTTTATGTGAGTATTCATTCGCTACATAAAATTTCGAAATATAATGGACCTGATGGTCGCGAGATTGTTTTAAGCAAGTTAGGATCTCCCGCTTGGAAGACTTTAAAACAAAAAACTAAAGCTAAAGTTAAGCAGATTGCATTTGATTTGATTAAGCTTTATGCCCAACGAAAAATGGCGCGAGGATTTGCTTTTTCACCAGATTCTTATTTGCAAAATGAATTGGAAGCGAGTTTCTTGTACGAAGATACGCCAGATCAAGAGAAAGCAACGATAGATGTTAAACATGATATGGAAGCCGAAACCGTGATGGATCGTTTGATTTGTGGTGACGTTGGATTCGGTAAAACGGAAGTTGCAATTCGTGCTGCCTTCAAAGCTGCGACAGATGGGAAGCAAGTTGCGATTTTGGTACCAACGACAATTTTGGCATTTCAGCATTATCGAAGCTTTAAAGAAAGACTTAAAGATTTCCCAGTTAACGTGTCGTATCTCAATAGGTTCCGTACAGCGAAACAAAAGTCTGAAACCATACAAGGACTTGAAGAAGGTAAAGTTGATATCGTCATCGGTACACATCAATTGGTTAGCAAAAATGTTAAGTTTAAAGATCTGGGACTTTTAATTATTGATGAAGAGCACAAGTTTGGTGTTTCTGTAAAAGATAAACTTAAAACATTGAAAAGCGATATCGATACGCTGACCTTAACTGCGACGCCAATTCCGAGAACTTTACAGTTTTCGTTGATGGCTGCTCGAGATTTATCGGTTATTAAAACACCACCACCGAATCGTCAACCTGTTGATACACAGTTGATCGGGTTTGATGAAGAATTGATTCGAGATGCGGTTTCTTACGAACTGCAACGTGATGGCCAAGTTTATTTCATTAATAATAGAATTGAAAACCTAAAAGATATCGCGGGACTTATCCAAAGACTGGTTCCAGATGCTCGAGTGATTACTGGACATGGACAAATGGATGGTAAAAAACTTGAAGAAAATGTCCTCGACTTTATGGAAGGCAAATATGATGTTTTGGTGTCGACAACTATTGTAGAAAGTGGAGTAGATGTACCTAATGCGAATACGATTTTCATTAACGATGCGCACCGATTTGGGATGGCAGATTTGCACCAAATGCGTGGTCGTGTTGGACGTAGTAACAGAAAAGCTTTTTGTTATCTTCTAACGCCGCCTATGGATATGATGACATCAGATGCGAGAAAACGTCTTGAAGCCATCGAGCAGTTTTCGGATTTGGGAAGTGGATTTCAGATTGCGATGAAGGATTTAGAAATTCGTGGTGCTGGAGATTTGTTGGGTGGAGAGCAAAGTGGTTTCATCAACGAAATGGGTTTTGAGGCTTATCAAAAAATTATGCAAGAAGCTTTGGAGGAATTAAAAGATGATGAAGAATTTGAGAAATTGTTTGATAATGAAGAAGAGCGTCAAAAATTAATTAAATCTACCAAAGAAGTTAATGTTGAAACCGATTTGGATTTGATGTTGCCAGACGATTATGTATCGAGTACCGAAGAGCGACTTTTGTTGTATCAAAAATTAGCGGATATCGACAACGAAAAAGATTTGCAAAAATTTGAAAATGAATTGGTTGATAGGTTTGGTGCGTTACCAAAAGAAGCGATTAATTTATTGAAAAGTGTTAGTCTTAAATGGCTTGCTGCGGATATTGGTTTTGATAAAATTGTTATGAAAAACCGTGTCTTTTTAGGTTATTTTCCAAGCAATCCACAAGATAAGTTTTATCAAACAGAAAAGTTTAGAAAGATCATATCTTATCTTCAACTTAATCCTGCCGAAGCACAACTAAAAGAGAAAGCCGGCAAGGAAGGAAGTCAGCTCATGATGCGTATTGACAATATTAATGATGTGGATGCCGTTAATATTTTATTGCAGAAGATTTTAGCAAGTTAGGATTAATTGAAATATAGTATTTTTGTAAAAATTTAAAAGATGAAATTAAGTTTCAAAGCTCTATTTTTGGCAGGTGCCATTTTCGCATTTAATGCGTGTGACTCTACGAGAGATGCAAATGGCGACTCATTAGTTGGGATTGATTATGGCGATATAGATATGCCAGACGGCGATGGCGATACAAATACTTCGGTCAAAAAGCTTAAAAAAATTGAAGATACGAATGGAGACGGGGATGTTTTAACAACAACTTATACATACGATGCAGATAAGCTTACCAAAGTATATTCGAAATCTAGTCTTGGAGATGAGTATACGTATGTTCTTGTTTATAATGGAACAGAGATATCGCAAATAAAGCAAACTCAAAAAGAAGAGGGCGAGTCGCAAGTGGATACAACTTATGATTTGGTATACACTGGAGGAAAGGTGACTTCTATGAAAGCTGTCGCAAAATCTAGTGATGTTGAGGTTTATAAAATTGATACTCAGTTTAGATATTCGCCAAGTAATATTGCTGGTGCTAAATCTACCTTCGTAATGGGCACGACCGAGATGGGCAGTTTGGATGGCGCATTAGGTTTTACAGGACCAAATCTTACTTCGTTTAAGTTGACTTCAACTGTTCCGTTTTTTCCGGAAGTGGAAATGTTGATGTCTAATTTTGATGATAAAAAGAATCCGTTTGCAAATTTTCCTGAAGCTTTTAAAGCTTTTTCTATGAATTTCATGTTAGGTTCATCTTCGCCTGTCGCTATGTTTTCTCAAAACAATTACAAAACTATTAAAGTGGTTGGTGATAGTGTTTCTTATGATATGACATACACCTACAACACTGATAATTATCCAGTTGCTGGTACAAGAAGTGATAATGGTGGAAAAATTACTTTCGAATATTATTAAACTATGAAATATCTTATTGTTGGCTTAGGCAACAAAGGTGACGAATATACTGAGACCCGACATAATGTCGGGTTTAAAGTTGCTGAAAAAATCGCTGAAAAAATTGAAGCACCGTTCAAATCTAGTAATTTTGGATTGTTGGCAGAAGGAAAGCACAAAGGCCGAAGAGTTTTTGTTCTTAAACCTGATACTTACATGAATCTTAGTGGAAATGCGGTTAGATTTTGGATGCAAAAAGAGAATATTCCGTTGGAAAATGTTTTGGTGATTACCGATGATTTGGCTTTACCTTTCGGAACTTTAAGAATGAAAATGAAAGGTGGCGCAGGTGGTCATAACGGACTTAGAAATATTGAAGAAGTTCTTAATACAGGAAATTATACTAGACTTCGTTTCGGGATTTCTGCTGAGTTTAAAGATGGACAACAAGTCGATTATGTGCTCGGGAAATGGTCCGACGAAGAAAATGAAAAACTATCAGAACGATTGGATAAGTTTGCGAATGCTAGTTTGTCTTTTGTGTTTGCTGGTGTGGGTAATACGATGACAGCTTTTAATGGTAAATAAAATCGAAAAGCGAACCAATTTTTGGTTCGCTTTTCTTTGATAGAATATAAGTGAAAAAAGAGTTTTATAATTAAATCGCGCGTCGATGCTCAATAATTACATGAGAATCTTCGTCGATTGCATAATCTTTATAAGAGGTTTTAAAACCAACTAATCTTACTTCGATATCTTCTTCTCCAGCTCTTACATTCGCGAAATCTTGTATCATTTCCAATACATCGGTCGCAATGTAAGATGTTCCTCTAGCATCGATGGTTACGATAGAATTTGCTTTAATATTTTTCAAGGTTTTCTTGATCGCAGCTTTATTTAAAAATGAAACTTCTTCTGCAAGTTTAATATTAATTTCATCGGCAGCATTAAGTTTTTCTCGACTTAAATAATAAGCACGTTTCATATTACCCTGAAGAACGTAGATGATCGAAATTGCTAAACCAATCGCCACACCTTTTAATAAATCTGTTGCTACAATTGCGATAATCGTTGCTATAAAAGGGATAAACTGATATTTTCCTTTGTGCCAAAAATGCATGATGTTTTTAGGACTTGCTAGTTTGTAACCAATTAAGATTAAAACGGCAGCCAAAGTCGCTAGCGGAATCATATTCAACAAAAATGGAATACTCAGTGCACATACAAGTAACAAAACGCCATGTATCATCGTTGAGATTTTATTGGTCGCACCAGCGTTAGCATTTGCAGAACTTCGCACGACAACCGAAGTCATCGGAAGTCCACCAATAAAAGAACTCAAAATGTTACCAATACCTTGCGCACGCAACTCTAGATTGGTGTCCGTGATTCTTCTTTTAGAATCGAGTCTGTCCGAAGCTTCGATACACAAAAGCGTTTCAATAGAAGCTACAATCGCAATCGTTGCGCCAACTATCCAAACTTTATAGTTTAAAAAACCTTCGAATGCTGGGAAAGTAATCATCGCTTTAAAATCATCTGCCGTTTTAGGAACAGGAAGATTTACCAAATGCTCTTTTGAAATCGCTAAGGAACTTCCACTCGCTAAAAAGATTTGATTTAAAACAATACCTGCAATAACAGCTACCAAAGCGCCTGGCAGAAGTTTTAGTTTCTTTAAAGCTTTAACTTTATCCCACATGAGTAGAATTGTTATTGAAACTAAAGTTACCACGATTGCTCCTGGATGTACCGCTGAAAGTAAATTAGTAAAAAAGGCTGGATTAATTCCGTTATCAAAAATTGATTCACTTGCCATATTGCTGTTGTAGCCTAATGCCAACGGAATTTGTTTAATAATGATAATAATACCAATACCTGCCAACATACCTTCGATAACGTTATTTGGGAAATAGTTGGAAATACTACCAGCTCGAATAAAACCTAAGATTAGCTGTATAACACCAGCGATAATACCAGCTGCTAAAAATAATTCAAAAGAGCCTAGGTCTGTGATAGCAGCAATAATAATGGCTGTAAGTCCTGCTGCTGGTCCCGATACCGAAATGTGTGAGTTACTAATAAATCCGACAACCAAGCCCCCGATAATACCTGAGATAATTCCTGCTAATGGTGGTGCGCCAGATGCTAATGCGATACCAAGACAAAGTGGTAAGGCAACTAAAAAGACGACTAGTCCTGATGGGAAATTCTCCTTGAATAATCCCATGAAGTTTTTTGCTTTTTTCATATCCGAAAAAGTATAAGTATATAACCTCATTACTGACGTAACTGAAGTTTTCTACGTTGAAAATTTAATTTTAATTATTGAATAAGAGGAGTTTCCCGATAGTTGATAAAGGGAAGCTTGATTAAAATTAAATCTGATTCGGAGGTGGCGAAAAAATAGGGATATACGGCGAGATACTCGCATTGTCATCAATAAGGGTGAAAGATTTTTTGCCAAGGTCAGATTCGAAAAACTTAATAAAGTCGTGTATCGAAAGTGGATTAGGCGTTACCTTTTCATTAAAAGATGACGTGCTAGTTTTTACTTCTTCTTCAGCAATCGAGACATTAGTTGTAGGTAAATCCCATCCGAAAACCGCAGCCACACTAGGTAAGGCCGTGAAATTCATAAAGATTGCTAAAACTAAAATACTCAAATACTTCA
>JAEXRP010000031.1:0-14645 GCA_023440705.1 Bacteroidota bacterium | reverse complement strand
GGAAAAATCCTTTAAAATACCTGCAATCTTTGCAGGACTGAATGTGCTCTTTTTCATTGTCTTAATTACGATTTAAAGTTAATAATTTTATACTTTTAAACCGTACTGTTTTCGGGGGAGCTTACAATTTATAGTGTGACGTTTGATTCCATGATATGATGAAAATTGATTTTAACAATGGGAAAAAATTAGTTATTTTATCTATTTGGATAGATAATTGCGTTTCCTTATTGGTAAGAGTTTTCCTTAACAAACTAAAGAGCAAAGGGGATAAAACAAAATACCAAATAGTAATAACTATAATACTTCTTGCAACTATATATAAACCATCTGAAAACGGAGAATTGCTATTATTTGAAAGATATAACGCAATAATTATAAAAATTAAGAGTACTGCAAAAAAGAACAGATTACTTTTCTTTCCCTTTGTGGTTTTTAAAACAGATGGTTGAATATTTTTAGGCATATCTTCAAGATTTACTTTATCAACATTAGTAGTAATTTTTCTTATTAAAAACCCTACAATTACTCCGCTTACTGCATAGATTAATATATATAGATATACCAATGTTTCACTATTAAAAGTATTATAATCTAATTTTTTAGCAACCCAAAAAATATATTGGTCTATGGCATGCCATAACGAATTGCCATATATTATGGTTAAAATGATAATTTTTTGGATGGCTGAGGCCAAAAAAGTTACTACTGTTAATATTAAAATGGAAGCCAAATTTGTACTAAACAATCGAAATATTAAAAAGCCTAAAACAGCTTGTAAACTAACGGCAAAATAAGCTGCAATTGGCGAATGCGGACTTACGGCCAGTTTTATCAACAAAACAATGGTTAAGGCTTTAAAAATATCTTGTTTTAGATTTCGAGAGTTTAAAGCAATAAGGGTAATGAATAAGACTGACAATCCACCAACAAAAATGCCGGTGAATGGAAATTTAAAGGCATGCATTAAGCCTCCCAAACCACATTCACTAAATGCCCATAAGGTAGTAATTCTATAAATTGCTGTTTCCTTTGATACTATTCCGTTTATTGCTTTTATCATTTTTGTTACAGCTTTGGATTAAAGGGTGAGTAGTGAGGGGCGCTCCAATTTAATAGCAATGCATTTTGAGTAAAGATGTTTTTTTCAATTTTAAAATACCAAAATCTTTCTATGCCGTGTTCAAAATCATCTTCATCTAACTTTACATAGGCTTTTCCTGACAACTGCAAGATTGAACCAGCCTCAAAACCAATAAAAAGTAGTCCTGTGTTTGGGTTTTCTATTATATTGCCCAAACTTAAAAACATATTATTGCCCGAGTAATCAGGAATACGAATAGTATCTTCAGCTACAAATTTTAAAAAACCGTTCATACCACCTCTATGAGAAGTATCTACGCTGCCAACTTTCGCTTGAGTTCCCATCAAAAATGTATCTGCTTTTGTTACTATTTTCTGTATAGAAGATAAATCTAATTTTGAAGGGTCCGTTATTGCTCTCTCTCTCTCTACACTTAGAAAATCTCTAGCTTGAATGTATTTTGGACAATTAGGGAATGCCTGTTGAATTTCAATTTGAATTTTGTTTTTGCTAAATTGTGCTTTTCCATTTATTCTAAATCTTCGTCTATTGGCAAATTCTATAAACAGAATACCTATGTTTTCATTTTTTACTATGTTTTTATATAGAATATCATTTGGATTAAAATCTATATGTTTTATATCAATTTCAACTTTTTCTGGGGATAGAAAATGTACAAACCCTTTTTGATTTCCTTTGATAATAGATGTCCACAATGCACCATTTTCATCAACAGATGATATAATTAAAAACGTTTGATTTTGGATAAACTGCTGCCCGTGAGATGCCACATAATTTTTTACCATGCCCGTTAATCTTTGTGCTTCGTATTCCACTCCTGCGTGTTTTTGCACTTTTTTCTTACCTTCAGAATATTCAAATGACATAGTTTTACTTTATTTGTGTTTGATAATAACTTAATTGTTGACTAAAGTAATTAGCAAGTCGGGGAGATTCCATTTCCTCGTTTTGATGTACAAAAAATGCAATTTCTGATACACCATCATCAATCCATTTAGAAATTCTCTTTGCCCAATCATCTATCCTCTCATAATCGCTTTTATGGTTTGCACCAATAAAGCGAATAAATGGTTTCGAATTGCTCAAACGCATGTGAAGCAAATCGCGCCTTCCTGCCGAGTCTGTAAAAATAATACTGATATCTTTTTTTTCACAAAGATCAAAAATCCTTTCATGATTATCTTTGTCTGTGTACCAAGTGGCATTCCTAAACTCTATAGCTAAGGGTAAATCTATTGGCCAATTTTCAATAAAAGACTTAAGCAAATCGAATTTTGCTGTGGTAAAATCTTCTCTTAATTGCAAGAATATAGTACCTAATTTATTTTCTAAAGCGGCAACAGATAGTAGAAAATTGTTTATATAATCCTCTACATTATTCAGCCTTCTAAAATGCGATATTCCCTGATAAATTTTAGGAAAGAATTTAAAATTTTTTTCTGTACGATCATACCATTTTTTATACTGTTCAGGTTCATAATTTTTATAAAAGCTAGCATTTAGTTCTATACTATTAAACTGGGTAGAATAGTATGCTAATTCATCCTTAGTCCCTTTAGGATAAAAATTGTGGAGGTAATTCTTTCCCCAATGCCCACAGCCTACATTTGTTGAATATAAAGAATTTAATACATTACTTAGTACTCTTTTAGTAGAGGGAACATCATTTGGTAGGCTAAAATCTATAGCACTAATATCTTCTGCCTTACCAAATCTCATTTGAATTTTCTATCCGCCTTTTCAATCTCAAGGTCATTTATAGAAGCAAATCTTTTTTGCATTAGACCATCTTCATTAAACTCCCAATTTTCGTTTCCGTATGCTCTAAACCATTTTCCATCTTTGTTGCGGTATTCGTATTCAAATCTTACCGCAATTCTATTGTCTGTATGAGCCCAATATTCTTTTTTTAATTTATAGTCTAGTTCATTTTCCCATTTGTTTTTGAGGAACACTTGGATTTCTTCTCTGCCATTTACAAATTCGTTTCTATTACGCCACTCGCTATGCTTGGTATAAGCCATAGAAACTTTTACTGGGTCTTGACTATTCCAACCGTCTTCGGCCATTTGAATTTTTTGTTTTGCCGTTTCCAATTGTAAGTCTCCCCAAAAACTGGACACATTATAACCCTAAGATTAACAATAAAAAACAATTAATTTTAGGCAATGAGAAAGAGCAAATTTACAGACAGCCAGATTTTGGCAATTTTAAAAGAGTATGAGTCAGGACAGACTGCAAAAGAATTATCTCGGAAATATGGTTTCCATTATCAAACCTTGCACGATTGGAAAAAGAAATTTAGTGGGATTACTTCTACGAAAGAGCTTCAAAAAATCAAGGAATTGGAATCGGAGAACAACCGTTTGAAGAAGATGTTTGCCAACTTGAGTTTGGAACATGAAGCACTGAAAGACGTTCTGTCAAAAAAGTGGTAAAGCCTGCCCAAAAGAAAGAAATGACAGCGTATATCATCAATCAGCATCCGCTTAACATTCGGCAGGCGTGTCGTTGCGTCGGATTGGAAAGAAGCAGTTATTATTACCAACCCAAAAGACAAGAAGATACCACGCTAATTGATTGTCTGAATGAACTTTCCGAAAAACATCCGAGTTATGGTTTTAAGAAAATGTTTCACAGTCTTCGGAATCAGGGTTTTGGTTGGAATCACAAAAAAGTTTACAGAGTTTACAAAAAATTGGGTTTGAATCTTTTAAGAAAACGACGACGAAGATTGGCTTCAAGAGAACGGCAAAATCTTGAAGTTCCGAGCGAGTGCAATGAAGTTTGGAGCATGGATTTTATGAGCGATGCATTGTTCAACTCGAGAAGATTCCGGACACTAAACATTATTGATGATTACAACAGAGAAGCCATTTGGATTGAGGTTGGACTTTCCATTGGTGCAGTGCACATGACCGATTTATTGGAATGGATTTTAAAAGAAAGAGGCAAACCTAAAGCAATCAGAACAGATAATGGTCCTGAGTTTACGAGTAGTGTTTTTACGAACTGGTGTCATAAACATAGAATTGAGATTAGATACATCCAACCGGGAAAACCTGTTCAGAACGCTTTTATCGAAAGATTTAACAGAAGTTACCGAACTGAAGTTTTGGATGCAAGAATCTTTAACAACTTGGTGGAAGTAAGGGAAATTACCTCCGAATGGTTGGAACATTACAATAACAAAAGACCGCACGAAAGTTTAGGAAACCTTTCTCCAATACAGTATTTATTGAAAAAGGAAAACTCCCCAAAACCAGATTCCAGCACCGAGTTTTCTCCTTTTCAACAAATCTTCGCAACACCAACAACACCGAAATGAAATATTTTATACATTTACAAAAAATGAGGGTTTAATACTGTCCAACGTTCGGGGAGACTTACACAATGTGAATGGAGGCAAAGGATGTTTTACTTCTTTCATTTTTTTATTTTAAATATTTATTGAAATTTTCGATGTTAAATCTTGAAACACTATGGTGTCTGCAATAGAAAACAATAACATTCCTGTCAAAAACAATGGTTCATATTTTGGATTTTGCCAAAGTTTACTGCTGATATCTAACATTAGCTTATTCATTTCATAATATGCATTTTTTTCGCTAATGTAATTATTGTTATCTCTACTTTTTATATACTGCCTTGTATCTAAGTCCGACAATGAATTGGGTTTATACTTTTCTACATTTTTCAACCGAATTAGCACATCGATATCAAAAGCTGTTAGTTTTGAATTTCTCCCTTGAGGCATTGGTAAAAACTTATTACCCGCATTTTGAGATAATATTATCCAATTTAACGCATAGGCAACTCTGGAATCGTATATGGCATTTTTTTCAGGATACAAATAGGCTCCCACTTTGGAACTGCTTGAGATGGCTTTAAAAGGTGGTTTCTCTGAACCGATAAAATTGTTTACTAATGGTTCTATATTTTCATCATTCAATCCGATTACTCCGCCCCAATCTTTGATAACCCATTGGACTAATTTTTTAAAGTAGACTGGATTATTAGTTCTAGTGCTTCGCATTGCTTCGCCGACTTTATTTTTGACTTCTAAAGTGCGAATAAATGGAGTTTGGTTATCAAGCTCAGTAAGTTCTTCTGGTGTTAGAATATTTAATTCTACCAATTTTTTAAAACTTGCATCCCAGGCATATAGTTGCTCCAGATTATCTTTGTAAAGGGATAAATATGAAACGATTTTTTCTATATTAAAAATTTGGGGTTGTTGAATGTTAGATATAGTTCTTTCCATTTCACGTAAAATGTTTATAAAGTTTACAGTTGAACATTGCAAAATATTTAACTTACAAAAGTTTACGGATTAAAGAAAAGTCTCAAACCTTTCAAAATGGCAAGTATAACCGTTTGGGTGTTTTACAAGATAATCTTGATGATGTTCTTCTGCAGGCCAAGCTTTTGTAAATGGTTCTAATGTAGTTACAACTTTCCCGTTCCATTTATTCGATTTGTTAACAATATCAATTACCTCCAGTGCGGTGTTCTTTTCTTCTTCATTTTGATAGAATATTGCAGACCGATAACTACTACCAATGTCATTCCCTTGTCTGTCTATTGTTGTTGGGTTGTGAATTCTAAAAAAATAATCTAATATTTCTTTAAACGAAGTTTCAGTAGTATCGTATGTTAACTCTATACCTTCAGCATGGCCTGGATGAAAAGCATAAGTTGGATGTTCATTTGTACCACCCAAATAAATTACCTCTGTGTCTTTTATACCTGGTCTTTTTCTAAATAAATCTTCCATTCCCCAGAAACATCCACCCGCTATATATGCTTTTTTTAATGTACTCATGTCTTATTTTTATTTAATAATCTATTGTTCAAAGGTATACTTATTTTGTGTTTAGCACTTTGTTTATTTTACATGTATTCTTGTAAGTAATTCCCTTTTATAAAAATGTTTACCCCTTCCTATCAATTAATTTAATGGTTTTAGTTTTTCTAACATCGTAGGGATAAGCTCACTAACTGTAGGATGAATGTGAACTCCATCTCTAAAAACTGTGTAGGGTTGTTTTGCATACATTAAATTTGTAATCCCATTTATTAATTCATCACCGCCAACACCAAAAACACAAGCGCCTAAAAACTGATTGTTTTCAGCATTTATTATAGCCTCCATAAAACCAAAAGTTTCTCCTTTTTCCTTTGCTCTTCCAACTTTATCCATAGGCCTATGAGCTACTAGAATTTTATGACCATTACTAATAGCTTCTGTTTTTGTCATCCCAACTCTTCCTAGAGGAGGGTCTATAAACAACCCGTAGGTTGTTATTCTATCGCTAATTTTACGATTTTTTTCTCCAAAAAGTTGATTTTCAACAATTTGATAATCATTGTATGAAGTATGCGTAAATGCGCCTTTCCCGTTACAGTCTCCCATTGCATAAATACCTTCAACATTGGTTTGGCAATATTCATTTACATTAATAAATCCTCTATTGTTCTTTTCAATCGAAGTGTTTTCAAGTCCTAGTAAATCTGTATTAGGAACTCTTCCTATAGCTAACAACAAATGCGTACCAGTTACATTATCCCCATCTTTTGTTGTTGTAACGGTTATGGTATTATCATCATTCTTATATGCTTTAATAGTATCTGCATTAAAAATCATATCAATTTTTTCAGCATCAAATATTTCTTTAACAGTTTGGCTAACATTTTCGTCTTCTCTTCCAATTAACCTCGATCCCCTTTCTATTATGGTGACTTTACTACCAAATCTGCGAAACATTTGCCCAAACTCAAGCCCTATATAACTCCCTCCAATAATAATTAAGTGTTTAGGTATTTCTTTTACTTCTAATAACTCAACATTTGTATAATGAGGAACCTGTTGATATTCTTCTGGGACTAATGATCTTCCACCTACATTTATAAATATTTTTTTTGAAGTAATAGTTTCGTTGTTGATTTCGACTACATAATCGCTAGTAAATTTGGCTTCACCTCTAAATAGAACAATGTTTTCATTGCTTTGAATACCATCCTCAATACCATTTCTAGAAATATCTATTAGGTTCTCTTTTCTTTGATTTACTTTTCTTAAATTTGTTTTTGTACCAACAGGGATTTCAATTCCAAATTTTTCCCCATGTTGAACGTCCCATGCTCTGCGAGCACTTGCTATGTAAGTTTTAGTTGGAATACAGCCATAATTTAGGCAAGTACCTCCAATTTTACTTTTTTCAATAAGTGCTACCTTTCCTTTTTTAGAAAGAGAAAATGCTAACGGAGTTCCTGCTTGTCCAGAACCTATAATAATAAAGTCGAATGTTTTCATATTAGTAATTTTTTTAATTCCATTTTAGTTTTTTTCTTTCTTCCCAATAATAGGAAGGATTAATTGCAAAAGATTTTAATTTTTCAAGTTCGATATTTTCTAACTCAAACTCGTTTGCTTTTAAGTTTTGTTGTAAATGGACTAAATTATTTGCACCACTTAAAACTGTACTTCCTTTAAAACAATCCATACAAAATCTAATTGCAATAGCATCAATTGTTACTTTATATTTTGTGGCTAATTTTGCAGTTTCATTTTGTAATGCACTATAATTTAGGTATTGATTTGAAAGTATTCTACCGTTTGCCAAAGCTTCTTTTATAATGATTTTTTTATCTTTGATTTTATCTTTAATTTCTAATAAACTTTGATCTAAAACATTAAATGTTACTTGAAATGAAGTAAAAAGCGGTTCGTCGTTTATTTTTATATTTAATGCTTTTTTAATTACTTCAATTTGTTTACTTCCACTAGTTGATAAGCCAATTTCTATATTATTTTCTTTTTTAATTAGGTATAATTTTTTTAAAACTTCAGTACTTTCCAACACTTCGCTTTCTTGAGTTACAGAATGTATTTGATACAATTTTAAATTAGGGAGTAACTGTTTAGATTTTTCCCATTGCTGATTTAATTTTTCTAAAGAATGGTTTTTATCTTCGTGAATTGTAGCATTAAAATCAAAATTTGCAATATAGGTGTATCCCCATTTTGTAGAAATACTAACCTCATTAGCATTTTTTTCTTTAATTAATTCAATTAAAATATCTTCTGCAATGCCATAGCCAGGAGAAGAATCGAAATATTTTACTCCTAAAGACATGGCTTCTTTTAAAAAATCCAATCCTTGCTGCTTATAGTGCTCTAAATCAAATTTTTCCGAAGAGTCAACCTTGTTTTCATTTATGTTAATATAAATAGGTCTACCAATAGCCGCTGTTCCTAAACCAATTTTAGATGTTTTCAAATGTTGTAATTTTGTATGATTTACCGATTTAGAAAATTTTTCTATTACCAATTTCAATTTAGGGTTAATATAATTTTCGCAAAAAGGCTTTTCTGGATTGGAATGATAATAATTTAATTGGTCTTCAATATTCAATTTGAAAGCTACATAAGGAAGCACCTGTGTAATTATGGTATCATTGAAATCTTTTTGCAATAGCTGTAAAGTAGTAATCGCAGTGTTTTTTTGTGCTTCATCAAAATAATACAGCGCAGAACGATATTTTCCTCTCATGGAATGCATTGCAGTACAACTGTGCGTATGCAAATGAATTTCAATAAGTGCCTCAAGTGTTATTAAATTAGTATCAAAAGTAATTACTACTGCTTCAGAAAATGTGGTGGCTTCCCCATCAGAATGTATCCAACCTTGCAGCACTTCTTCAACACCTATCAACGATTGAAAAATAGCTTCTGTACACCAATGACAACTTCCTCCAATGCCAATTTTTTCTTTACCCATTATTATATTCTTGTTCTTTTTTTGATTTTTTTAGATTTATTTTCTTCCATTTTTAACATCAAAACATTGTCTTGCTAACAAGCGTTTTTTACTATTATTTTAATGTTGGTATTTGTCCTTGGGCTAATTTAATTCTTGTCCATAAATTCATATTTATGGTTATATAGGCAATTTCTGCGATTTCTTCTTCTGTAAAAAAAGCTGTAAGCTTTAGATGAAATTCATTAAAATTAGAACTTGTTCCTTCATTCAGCACATCGGTATATTCTAATGCTGCTTTTTCTTTTTCAGAAAACAATTCTGAGTGCCAATAACTTCCTAAATTATCAATTTTTGCTTGTAGAATATTCAATTTTCTCGCTGTTTCCTGATGTAGAATGCCACAATAACTACATTTGTTTACCGTTGCCACTCTAAGCCTAATGAGTTGTGCTAGCTCTTTATCTAATTTCAAATCTGCGGTATAGCCATAGGCTTTTGCCATAGCGACAGCAGCAGTCATGAATTCAGAATTAGAAGGGTCAAAATTGGTATTTATAAATTTAATACTCTCCATAGCAAAATTTCCTTAATTGTTAAATTAGTTCGGTTTCAAAATACACTTTGTTTGCCACTGTTTTATGCACAGGACATTTTGAGGCGATTTCTTTTAACTTGTTTCTTTGTTCATCAGTAAGATTCCCAATTAGTTTTATCTTTTTAAATATATGGTCCAATTGTCCCATATCTTCAATATTCACATTTAATTCTGAAGAATGTCTTTTAGAATAGCTTAAATATACGAAAACCTCTTTTAAATCCCATTGTTTTCTTTGTGCATATAATTTTAATGTTAAAACAGTACAAGAGCCAATAGCCGCATTTAGAAGCTCATATGGAGATAATCCAAGATCATCGCCTCCAAAATCTTTTGGTTCATCTCCAAGTATGTGATGTGTTTTTGTGTAAATATGGTTAGTAAAAGGCACCATAGTTTCATGATAGACTAGTACTTGTTCTCCAATTGTGTCTTTCAGACCCTCCGAAGGTTTGTCTTTAATTTCTACATACCTTTTTACCCAGCTTCCTATAATTTGAGCCACATAGAAAGCGTCTTCTTTTTTACTAATCAAATGATCTGCTCCGTTTAAACTAATAAAACTTTTTGGATGTATCGCTTTATGATATAGGGAAGCTGCATTTTCTATTCCTACAATTAAATCGTGAGGAGAGTGCATTATTAATATTGGTTTTCTCAATTTTTTCACTTCTTCTTCTAAAGTGTACTTTTCCAAATCATCAAGAAACTGTTTTTTTATTTTAAAAGGTCTACCGCCTATAGATAGTGTAGCTTCTCCTTTATTTAAAATAGTATCTTCTAGATTTCCAAAATGTTTTGTAACATGTTTCACAAAAGAAGGTGCAGCTATGGAAACTAATGCTTCAATATTTGGTAATTTATTAGCACTTATTATGGCAGCTGCTCCACCTAAGGAATGACCAATTAAAATGGATGGAGCGACATAATTTTTGGTTAAAAAAGTATTAACATCTATAATATCTGAAATATTATTAGAAAAAGAGGTTTCGCTAAAATCGCCATCACTATGTCCTAATCCAGTAAAATCGAAATTAAGTACGCTTATCCCTAAATTGGTTAACTCGCTAGAAATGTTTTTAACCACGGCTAAACTTGAAGAACAGGTAAAACAATGTGCAAAAATTGCAATTGTATTAATTTCTCCATTTAAAGGCGTTATTAATTGAGCAGATAATAATGCTTCATCTTTGTTTTTTATTTTCAGATTTATTTTCTTCATTTTATATATTTAAAAAATATAATATCCTTTAATATTAAATTCTGGAGAATTTACTGCTCTTATTGTTTCACTTATTTCTTCTGTAAGGAACATCATTTCTTTTTCTATAACAAAAGAGTTTATTAAATAGGAAGTGTCAGTATTTGAACAATATAGGCAATTGTCGTCTAATGTTAAATTTAAAACGTACCCTTCCTCTTCTAATTTGCCAATAAATTCCTCTTTCCCTATCTCCATAGTAACATGTAGTTTTCCGCTTTTATAATGGTTTATTACTTCTGTTGCTTTTTCATAATCTTCATCTTGTATTTTTAATACTAATGCTCTAAATCCTCCAGAAGTAATTGCAACAGGTTCAATACTTGCCATCATTTCATTTTCTAGGATGGTTTCAATATTTTCGTTTTCAAGAATATTTTTAATATTCATTACTTCATAATATTCGCCACTATATAAGGTTTTCATAATTATTTATTTTTTTATTAGTCTAATTCCACTATACTGCCATCTCATATTAGGATGGAAAAAGTTTCTATAGGTTTTCCGGCTATGTTCTTTAGGCGTCGCAACAGATGCACCTCTCATTACCATAGTGTTTATCATAAACTTCCCATTGTACTCACCTAAAGCACCTTCAATTTTATTAAAATTAGGATAAGGTAAATATGCACTATTTGTCCATTCCCAAAGTGTTCCCCAATTAAGATGCTCAGAAGCTATTTCCCATTCGAATTCGGTTGGCAAGCGCATTTCCATATATTCCGCATAGGCAAAAGCTTCATAAAAACTGATATGCTTTGCAGGTTCATTGAGCGGAATTTTTTCTAACCCATTCTTGTCATAATGATACCATTCTCCATCAATTTTGTGCCAGTACAGCGGAGCTGTTATCCCGTTATTATTAATCCAATGCCACCCATCATCATGCCATAGATTAAAATTCTGATACCCTCCATTTTCAATAAATGCGATATAGGACTCGTTGGTAACCAGTTGGTTTGCAATTTCAAAAGTGTTTATATAGACCTTGTGAACACCGAGCTCATTATCGAAACAAAAAGATTGCTCTTGATGTCCTATAGTATATATTCCCTCTACAATTCTTATGAAATTTGGCTCAACCTTATCTTCAACCGTGCCTACAATGCTGGAAACGATAGGGAAAGTGGGTTGATGTCCTAAAATATATTTAATATCATAGACAAACAATTCTTGATGTTGTTCTTCATGATTGATTCCTACAGCGATAATGTCTAAGATTTCTTTTTCCAAATCACGCTCTAAAAATGTTTCCATAGCCTTAGTAACATAGTCTCTATAAGTATATACGTCTTCAACTGAAGGTCTTGTCATTACTCCTCGTAAGGGACGTAAAACTCTTTCTCCAACATTATTATAATAACTATTGAACAAATAAGAAAAATCATCATTAAAAACTTTATAATCTGCTACATATCTTGTCAAAACAAAGGTTTCCCAAAACCAAGTGGTATGAGCCAAATGCCATTTGGGTGGCGAAACAAAATCAATAGGTTGTACAGAATAATCTTCAATTAACAATGTAGCGCATAATTTTTCAAAATTGGCTCTCACCATTATAAATTTTTTTCGTAAGTGTAAAATATTCATGTATTTGTATATAGTTTTATTTTGATCTATAGCTAATTATTTGTTTTCATTAGTGTTTATTTGCATAATTTAAGGCAAATAATAATAGATTAACCCAGGTTTTAAACATTTAACACATTGAGTTTTACTCTTCTGTTTCCATTAAAATAGTAGCTACCATTTTTTTTAATTCGGGGGTTATACTTTCCAAAAACCATTTGTTATTTCCATGCCACCTAAAATTAAGTGGAGAGGGGTGAACTAATGGAAAATATTTTGGTAGAAATTCTTGATAGCTAATGACTGTTTCAGTCAAATTTTTATATGGATTATCTTTTAAATAATACTCTTGAGCATATTTTCCAACAAGAATGATAAGTTCTAGGTTTTTCATCTGCTCCATTATTTTATTGTGCCATTGTGGTGCACATTCTTTTCTTGGTGGCAAGTCTCCAGATTTTCCTTTACCAGGGAAACAAAACCCCATTGGCATAATAGCGAACAATTCTGGATTATAAAACTGTTCCCTCGAGACACCGAGCCACGTTCTAAGATTTTCTCCACTTAAATCATCAAAAGGAATTCCTTTGTCATGGGTTTTTTGTCCTGGTGCTTGCGCAATAATTAGTAGCTTGCTCTTGCTTGAAAACTGAACAATCGGCCGCGGTCTGTTTGGTAAAAAATTTGCACAAATTATACAATCAGCTATAGTATCCTTTAATTTTTCAATCATTCTTTGTCGCTAGAAACAGTTTAGAATAAACTTCATTTATATCATAATTCTCTGAAAAAATATGCTTTTGTCCAGATATCACCATCAATTCAATATGTTTCACAATGGGAGCCAATTTATCATAAGACGTCTTTGCTTCTAAAAGCCAACTAGAGCTATCTTTTTTCCCATTGGCTAATACCACACTCAAGTGCGACCAATTCTCATTCGGAATATTTGCAAATAAACCTCCTGGGAACGCAACTACATACTGGAAAAGCTTTGGCTTGTGAGCCACAATATTAAAAATCGCTCTCCCTCCATTAGAACTTCCCGCAACAACCCAGCTACTTATTGTGCAAAGAAAATAATTCATAATTGCATTAATAAAACCGTCTATTTCATCGGTAGAATAATCTTTAAAATTGCGATCATTATTATTAATAGGAATTATTTGAATATAGTTTTGAAAGTAGGATGTATTAAAATATACATTTGCACTATACATTACAGTTTCAACTGATTGATTTCCTCCAGAAATACCAATAAAAATGGGATATTCATTTTCATCGGAAAAATCTACTGGAAGCCTCACTAATACTTCGAAATCATTTAAGGATATTTTAGTATACATTTAATACAGAATAGAATTACTCAATTATTTTTACACCATTCCAAAATGCAACATAGTCTTTTATTTCTTTTGCTTTATCAGAAGGGTCTGGGTAATACCAAGCAGCATCTTTATTTGTTGTTCCGTTTACTTCTACTATAAAATAAGATGCATATCCTTTCCATGGGCAAGTAGAGTGGGTATTACTTTCTTTAAAAAACTCTTTTTTTAAACTATTTGGTGGAAAATAATGATTCCCCTCGATAACTATTGTTTCATTGCTTTCCGCTATAGTTTCCCCGTTAAATATTGCTTTCATAATTAGTAAATTTCTTCGATTTTAAAATCATTATTATTAAAACTACACACGTCTCCTTTTTTCTTGCCCATCATGCATTGATAAATAGGCGCTTTTGTCGATATACTGATGAAGTTTTTACCCTCAAATGTAAAATTTCCATCAGCAGTTGCAATTACCATATAGTTATCATTTACTTTTATAACGGCTCCTGGTTCAACCACTTGGGAGGGATTAAAATTTAATGCTTCAATTTCTTCAAGATGATGATGGTGATCATGCACCTGTTTGTCTAATTGTTTTCTTAATCTTTCTTCTTGCCTATGATGCGATTGGTCATCTTGGTCAATAACATCATTTCTGTTAAGCATAGTACCTTTTACAAAATCTAATAGCTTTTCTTCTGTATTTTCTATAGTATGCGTTTCGTTTTCAATTAAAAACTTTTTTAATTCTTTTTTGTCTATCATTTTGTATTTTTTAGTATTAAAATTCTTTTTTAAGTTCTTGTATTTTATGAAAGATTAAAGGAGGAAAATTTCCATGATAAATTTCGCAAATGGTACACTTTTTTAATGCTAATGGGTCTTCATTTTCAATTTCTTTCGCAGGGAAAATGCTAAAAACCAATTCGTGATAAATTAATGTATTATAAAACTCCTTATCTTCTTTAACTAGCTTTGAAATTTTGTTTTTCTGTAAAATTAATTTAGCACTGTTTATGAT
>JAEXRP010000097.1:0-16403 GCA_023440705.1 Bacteroidota bacterium | reverse complement strand
TACGCCATTTTTTAGTTTAAAAGACGATGGCGATTTAGGCGAAAATTTTGTCTTAATTAATGATAATCAAGTTTTTCGTGTTTTAGAAAATCATGATATGCAGTTGATTTCCGAAGAAAAATATGGTGAAATTAACGAGCAACGTTACAATTTGCGTGGAGAAGATCTTAATTTCTGGAATCAGTTTTTTGAAAATTGGAGTAAAAATTATGGTGAAGATTATGAATTAAAATTTGATTTGTTAACGATTTTTAAGTTGGCTATTAATTATGCGAAAAATGCTCAGTTTGACGACGCTATACGACTTTACACGCATACTTCAAAATTGGGTGACATAGATTCGATGATAGAATTGGGGTTGTTGTTAAGTGATAAAGACGCCGATTATTACCGACCAAAAGAGGCGGTAATGTGGACGGAAAAAGCTGCTGAAACCAATAATGCTGTCGCGTTTAACAATCTTGGTTATTTTTATCAAAGTGAAATTGGTTATGATTTTGATGTTTCGAAAATGTTTGAGATGTACGAAAAATCCGCAGCATTAGGCGAAGGAATGGCGATGAGCAATCTCGGAGATTTGTATTTTTATGCGGAGCATGTCGATCAAGATTATGACAAAGCTTTGGAATATTACAAGGAAGCTAGTAAAAAATTGTACAGCAATAATGATAAAGTTGTTAAAATCTACTACGAAAAGGAAGATTATGAAAACCTGCTAAAGCATCTTAAAAAAGATTACGAAGATTCTTACTCCAATATTTATTATGGGATTCTTTACGACTTTGGTTACGGTGTAAAACAAGATTCTAAAAAAGCCGTTAAATACTACGAAAAAGCCAATAATTATGACGTGTATCCTTATGCGACCGAGCGACTTTTGGCTTATTATTCGGAGGATGGGGAGCTTGCAAATCCTAAACTTTATGAGAAATGGCGACAATATGCGGAGGATAACGACATTGATATTTAATGCTTTTTGTTTAAACCAAAAAATAGATTTGTTCGATTAAAGAAACTTGCAAACATAGAAATATAGACCACATACAATTCCTATATTTGCACTTGAATCATTCGTAGATATGCGCTGGATAAAATTTGGAGTTTTAATTTTAATAATACTTTTCGGGATTTACGCCGTTTCGATGACTTTTGTTGAAGAACGAAAAGAGTACACTGTACAATCTAAAGTCGGCTATCCGATTGACAAGGTGTTTCCGCAGTTTAACAATTTGCAAAATTTTTCCCATTGGAATGATTTCTTCACGAGTGATAAAAGCTTGGGATTCAGTTTTTTTACGCCTTATTCTGGGCAAGGATCATCGATGAAATTTTATAATAAAAAGAAACAAGATCAGTTTGGCGAGATGTTTGTTCGGTACGAAAACCCAATGCGAACTTTGCGCTATCAACTATTTTTGGAGGACGAATCTTATCCATATTTAATCGATGTTAAATTTGTTGGTAAAGGAGAATCGACGGACATTACTTGGATGATACAAACGCCAAAGCAACCTTTGTTGAAGCGTTCGATTAACTTAATGACGGAAGGTGTTTTCGTTGATAAAATCGATAAAAGTATCAAACATTTGACTGCGATTTTAGGAAATAAAGTTGATAAAGAAAACCTGATTGCGTCTATTAAATACGATAGTATTATGGTCGAAAATCAGGAAAGTGCTTTATTGTTGGGTGTTAACGTAAGTACATCTAACAAAAAAGATGCGCTTATCAAGAATATTGTGATTAACCATAATAAAGTCGTGAATTTTGTTAAACAAGATTTGGGCAAGAAAGATGACGAGTTCGGAAGTCCAATGTTAATCACCAATCCGAATAATTTTAAGGATAAAGAAGTGTCGTATTATTATGGCGTTGCTTTACCAAAAAGAATAAGCGTTTCGGATAATAATTATACATTCCGTACAGTTAATGGCGGGAAAACTTATGTTATTTATTATCAAGGAAGTTATGCTGGTAGGATAAAAAGCGTCCAACAGTTGATGCAAAAAGCCAAAAAAGATACCATGCGATATAACGATTTTCAAGAACAATTTTTGGAAGAACCAGATGCTGGATCTGACGTAAAACTAAAATTGCAACTTCCCGTTTATCGATAATTGAAGACTTGAAAAACTGATATTTAACATATTGTTAAAAAGCAAATTCGATTGCCAGTTAATAGATAAAAATTTAGTAAATTTGTTGGCAATATTTGATAATTTTTATAAACAGATAATCTGTAATAATGGATAAATTTTCGTTTCTAAATGCCGCACATGCTCAGTTGATTGACGACATGTACGAGCAGTACCTGAAATACCCAGATTCTTTAGAACCATCTTGGAAAGCTTTTTTCCAAGGTTTTGACTTTGCAAGAGAATATTATGGTGATGACGATAGCTATGCTGACGTGTCTCCAGTGGTACAATATGCACAGCAAAGTGTTAACAATGGTCAAGCTTCGGAAGATATTAGTAAAGAATTCAAAGTTCTTAACCTAATCGAAGCCTACAGAACACGTGGACATCTTTTCACAAAAACCAATCCGGTTAGAGAAAGAAGACACTTTGTGCCAACTTTGGATATTGAAAATTTTGAATTGTCACAAGCTGACCTTTCTAAAAAATTCAATTCTGCAACAACGACTGGGATGTCTGGTCCAGCGACTTTAGCTGACATTATCAAGCATCTTGAAGAGATCTACTGCGACTCTATCGGTGTAGAATATATGCACATTAACGATGTTGATGAAAAGCAATTTATTAGAGAGTGGGTTAGCGTTAACGAAAATCATCCGAAGTTATCTGCGGAAGAAAAAACTGAAATCCTTTTCAAACTTAACCAAGCGGTTGCTTTTGAAAATTATTTACATACAAAATTTGTTGGTCAAAAACGTTTCTCATTGGAAGGTGGCGAATCTTTGATTCCTGCGCTTGATCAATTAATTACAAGATCATCTCAACTTGGTGTTGATGAGGTTGTATTAGGGATGGCACACAGAGGTCGTCTTAATGTTTTGACTAACATTTTCCAAAAATCATACAAAGAAATCTTCTCAGAATTTGAAGGAAAAGAATTCGAAGAAGATGTGTTTTCTGGAGACGTTAAATACCATTTAGGTTCATCTAAAACTATTACAACAGCTAACGGCGAAGAAGTGATTATTAATTTAACACCTAACCCTTCGCACTTAGAGACTGTAGCAGCTTTGGTAGAAGGTATTTGCCGTGCAAAAGTTGATCACAAATACAAAGATTATAACAAAGTATTGCCAATCATCATTCATGGTGATGGTGCGATTGCTGGTCAAGGTATCGTGTACGAAGTTGCACAAATGATGACTTTGGACGGATATAAAACTGGTGGTACAGTACATATCGTTGTTAACAACCAAGTGTCATTTACGACCAATTATTTAGACGCGAGATCATCGATCTATTCTACAGATATTGCTAAAGTAACGCAATCTCCAGTTATGCATGTTAATGCTGACGATGTAGAAGCAGTTGTACATGCGATTCGTTTTGCTGCGGACTTCCGTGCAAGATTCGGAAAAGACGTATACATCGATCTTTTAGGTTATAGAAAATATGGTCACAACGAAGGTGACGAACCAAGATTTACGCAACCGAATCTTTATAAAAGCATTTCTAAACATCCTAACCCAAGAGAAATCTACAAGCAAAAGTTGATTCAGGAGAACATTGTTTCTGACGAAGTTCTTAAAACAATGGAGCAAGATTTCAAAAAGTTGTTGGATGAAAATTTTGATGCTTCTAAGGAAATTACGCGCAATGCAATGACACCTTTTATGGCAGAAGATTGGGTAGATTTCCCAATGGCACCAAAAGGTTCGGTTCTTAAAGATTTTGATACTAAATATGATTTAGCGAAGCTTAAAGAATTAGCTATTAAAATTTCAACACTTCCGGCTGATAAAAAATTCTTGAATAAAATCACAAGATTGTTTGATAACCGTATCAAAATGGTAGATAACGATTCTTTGGATTGGGCAATGGGAGAGTTGTTGGCTTATGCAACACTTTTGACAGAGCAATTCGGAATCAGAATTTCTGGTGAAGATGTAGAAAGAGGAACTTTCTCTCACCGTCACGCAGTTGTTAAAACTGAAGATACGGAGGAAGAATACACACCGCTTAAGCATGTTTCTGACGCACAATTTGATATTTTCAATTCACATTTATCAGAGTACGCGGTACTAGGATTTGACTATGGTTATGCGATGGCTTCTCCTAATACATTAACGATTTGGGAAGCACAGTTCGGTGACTTTATGAATGGAGCACAGATCATCATCGACCAATATCTAGTTGCTGCAGAGGAAAAATGGAAAATCCAAGATGGTCTAGTAATGTTGTTACCTCACGGATCAGCAGGACAAGGTGCAGAACACTCTTCTGCAAGAATGGAGAGATTCTTGACATTGTGTGCTAACGACAATATTATTGTTGCAGACATCACATCGCCAGCTAATTATTTCCACTTGTTGAGAAGACAAATGAAATTTAATTTCAGAAAACCATTGGTTGTATTTACACCAAAATCATTGTTAAGACATCCAAAAGTGGTTTCTAGTCTAGAAGATATGGCAAACGGAGAATTCCAACCAATTTTGGACGATCCAACGGCTGAACCTAACAAAGTAGAACGTCTTGTTCTTTGTACTGGTAAGTTGTATTTCGATTTATTAGCGAAGAAAGAAGAAAGTGGCGACGAGTCTGTTGCTTTGGTAAGATTAGAGCAATTGTATCCGCTTAACTTTGAAAAGATTGATGCTATTTTTGAAAAATATAAAAATAGAAAAGATCTTATTTGGGCGCAAGAAGAACCTGAAAATATGGGAGCTTGGAGCTATATCTTGAGAAACTTTAGAGATACAGGCATCCAAGTTATTTCGCCAGTTGCATCAGGAACACCAGCGCCGGGTAGCCATAAAATGTTTGAAAGAAATCAAACTGCGATTATCAACAAAGTATTTAACTGTGATGACGCACCAAGTAATAGACCAGTAACAGCTTAATATTAAAAACTAACGATATTTCCAGAGTTTAACTCTGTTTAAAACAAAAAAATTACTCCTATGTCAATATTAGAAATGAAAGTCCCTTCACCGGGAGAATCTATCACAGAAGTTGAAATTGCAACTTGGTTAGTTAAAGATGGCGATTATGTTGAGAAAGATCAACCTATCGCAGAAGTAGATTCGGACAAAGCGACGCTTGAACTTCCTGCTGAAGAAAGTGGTATTATTACTCTAAAAGCTGAAGAAGGTGATGTGGTACAAGTAGGACAAGTGGTTTGTCTTATCGATATGAGTGCTGCTAAACCAGAAGGTGCTGCTCCTTCTGCTGAAGCTCCGAAAGCTGAAGCGCCGAAAGTAGAAGAGAAAAAAGAAGAACCTAAGAAAGAAGCGCCAGTTGCAGCAACTTATGCTAGCAATACACCGTCTCCTGCTGCTAAGAAAATTCTTGACGAAAAAGGAATGGAACCTGCACAAGTACAAGGTAGCGGTCGCGATGGTAGAATCACGAAAGATGATGCTGTTAAAGCTGTTCCTGCAATGGGTTCTGCATCTTCAACTAACGGAAGCAGAGCGCAAACAACAACTAAATTATCTGTATTAAGAAGAAAAATCGCTGCAAGATTAGTTTCTGTTAAAAATGAAACGGCGATGTTGACAACGTTCAACGAGGTTGATATGTCAGAAATCTTCAGAATCAGAAAACAATACAAAGAAGAATTTGCTGCTAAACATGGCATCGGTCTTGGTTTCATGTCTTTCTTTACAAAGGCTGTGACTAGAGCGCTTAAGTTGTATCCAGATGTTAACGCTTCTATCGATGGCGATTACAAAATCAATTACGATTTCTGCGACATTTCTATCGCGGTTTCAGGACCAAAAGGTCTTATGGTACCAGTTTTGAGAAATGCTGAAGATATGACTTTAAGAAGCGTTGAAGCTAACATCAAAGATTTAGCAACTAAAGTTAGAGATGGTAAAATCACGGTTGACGAGATGACTGGTGGTACGTTTACAGTAACTAATGGTGGTACTTTTGGATCGATGATGTCAACGCCAATTATCAATCCGCCTCAATCTGCAATTTTGGGTATGCATAATATTATCCAAAGACCAGTTGCTATTGATGGTCAAGTAGTTATCCGTCCGATGATGTATGTTGCAATGTCTTACGATCACCGTATTATCGATGGTAAAGAGTCGGTAGGATTCCTAGTTGCTGTTAAAGAAGCAATTGACAATCCAGTAGAATTCTTAATGGGTGGCGACGAAAGAAAAGCCCTAGAACTTTAATATCAAACTTTAGATATACAGAATCCCGCCCATTTCGGCGGGATTTTTGTATTATAGCATTTATAAACTTAAGCCATGGTTTCAAAAACGACTTCTCAGATTCAGGTTACGGTTCATACAGAGTACGATTTCAAAAACAGTTTTCCATTGGATAATCGTTTCACGTTTCGTTATTACATTATTATCGAAAATATAGGTCAAGAAACTGTACAACTTCTTAGTCGTAAATGGCAGATTTATGATTTAGGTTATGGGCAGTCCAAAGTCGAAGGAGAAGGTGTTATTGGCTTGCAACCAGTTATTGAAAAAGGACAAACGTTTAAGTATTTTTCGAATGTGGTTTTGTTGTCAGGGATGGGCAATATGAAAGGTCAATATCTTTTCCTAAATGTCAACACCAACGAAAAATTTGAGGTAGAAATTCCTAAGTTTAGTTTGGTTTCAGAAGTTTTAAGTAATTAAAGTTGCTTGATATTTTTTAAGAAATAATCGTTGATTTCGTCATTTCTTGTCAACATCAAACGTTCAAAACCTAACAACGAAATTTTAGCACAAACTTCTGCATCATCGCCAGCTCTGTGATGATTAAAGCTTATATGATGATGATCAGCTAGACTCCGCAAACCATAAGTTTTTAAGTTTTTCCAAGATTTTTTAGCTAAAGAAATACTACACAAATAATTGATTTTCGGTTTAAAAAAACCATAATAATCGAGACAACTTCTTAGTACACCAGCGTCGAAAGACGCATTATGCGCAATCATCAAATTGCCATACATTAATTCTTCAGCCTCGTACCAAATATCCTCAAAAACGGGAGCGTCAGCAACATCGTCTGGCGTAATGCCGTGTACATCGATATTTCTTGGATGGAAGTAGGGGAAGCTTGGCGGTTTTATTAACCAAGTTTTAGTTGTCACAATTTCGCCGTTTTCTACCACACAAATTCCCATTTCACAAGCGGAATTCCGTTCGTGTGTAGCAGTTTCAAAATCTATTGCAACAAAATCCATTTTTATCTTTTTTAAATTTTACGTTTTAAACTAAAAATCTGTTACCACTTTACCTAAGTTTGAAGAAATAAAATTAACGTCAGTTTGAGTGATTTTCGAAGAAAATTGTATCGAAAACAAGTTAATTTTCTAGTGATTAAAAACTTGTCGATACAAATCAATTCTTATTCTTTTAAATAAAATACCATCAACCAACAACCATCAACTAAAATCCTTACTTCAAAAAGTGTTTAAAAATAAGCCATTTAGTTTGATAATAATCTTTAATTTGATGTTTTTGACGACGTTTCAAAGTTTCTCCAAATTGTCCATAAAATCCAAAATGTGATCTGACAATTGCCCAAGTATGCGAAAATCCATCTTTAAACATCATATATATTCCCGCAATGCCGTCTAAACAAAGACGGAAAAAGATTAAATACAATTTGTTAGACGGAAGATTTTTCAACATCATACTTAGATTATTTCTGAAGTTGAGGTAAGTCTTTTGTGGATTTTGTTTTTTTAAAGTTCCGCCACCAACGTGATAAACGGTCGATTGTCCACAATAATAGATTTTGCGACCATCATTTTTTAATCGCCAACAAAGATCAATTTCTTCTTGATGCGCAAAAAAGCTTTCGTCAAAGCCTTTTTCATTCCAAAAATCTTTAGCTCTGATAAACAATGCGCAACCCGAAGCCCAGAATATTTCTGCAATATCATTGTATTGTCCTTTGTCTTCTTCAATAGTTTCAAATTCGCGACCACGACAATACGGATAACCAAGATTGTCAATCAAACCACCGCCAGCACCAGCAAATTCAAATTTATTTCTATTATTAAAATCTAAAATTTTTGGCTGAATCGCCGCAATAGATTCATCTTTTTTAAATAAATCCAAAATCGGTTCTGTCCAGTTTTCGGTCACTTCAACATCGGAATTAAGAAGACAGTAGATGTCGGCACAAATCTCTTTTAAACCTTCATTATATCCACCAGCAAAGCCGAAATTTTCTTTATTTAAAACTTGTTTTACTTGCGGATAGTTTTCAGAAATCCAAGCGACAGAATCATCTGTCGACGCATTGTCAATGACGTAGATTTCTGCTTGCTGACTGTATTTAATTAAAGTTGGTAAGAATTTTTCTAGCCATGATTTTCCGTTCCAATTAAGGATTGCAATTGCTAATTTCATGGGTTTGCTTCGTATTGTTTGATAGAATCTTGATATTTCCAACGTCTGTGCGACCATAGCCAATTATCAGGACGTTTTTGGATGGTGTTTTCTAACAATTTATGGAATTTTCTAACCACTTCATATTGTTCAAATTTTTCACCATCAGGATAAATTCTGTAATAATTAACTTGATAAAAACCGCGTTTCACCTTTTTCATATCGCAATAGATAAAGGCTAAATTTAATTTTTGAGATAATCTGTCGTAACCGATAAAAGCTGGCGTTGGCTGATTTAGAAATTTTAAACCATAAGTTACATGCGAGAAATGTGGTGTTTGATCCGCAACAAACATGTAGATCGAGTTACCATCGTTAGGACTTTTCAGGATTTGTTTAATCACTTCGTTGGCTTCGAGAGATTTGTTGTTAAAACGATTTCTAACGAATTTAATTTTTTCTTCCCAAAATTTACTATTCATTTTTCGATAAACGGGATGACAATTTTCTTGCGGAACCATCGTCGCCAAAGCATTGAACCATTCCCAGTTGAAAACGTGTCCAGAAAGTAAAATAATATTTTTGCCTTCAGCTTGTATTTCTGAAAACAAATCGCGGTTAAGATGCTGAACGCGAACTTTAAGCTCGGTTTCAGAAATAGTAAATGCTTTTAACATTTCCACAATATAATCGCAGAAATTGATGAAAAATTGTTTTTGAATACTCACCAATTCTTCGTGCGTTTTGTCTGGAAAAGAATTTTTAAGATTGTCATAAACGACCTGTTTTCTGTAGCCAACGATGTGATAATTGAGAAATGACATCACATCCGAGAAAGCATACAAAACCCGTAAAGGCAGTTTTGATAACAATAATAATATGCTGAATAATATTTGGTTCAAAATTTGTAAAAAAGAATAACGACAAAGTTAAGGAAAAGCTATCGATTTATTCTTTAGTTTTGTAAATGTAAAGCGATTAAAATACTGAAATTATGCGAAAAGTAAAAAGTCTAGTGCTTGGCGTTGGTGTGTTGTTGTTAGGAAGCACAGTTTTCAAAGCGCAAACTACCGACACAGCAAAAGCTGCGGTAACTCAAGATGCAGCGGCAAAAAAGAAAGCAGCGGATGAGGAAAAAGCACGTCTCAAAAAACCTTATGATCCAAAGGCGGATGCTGCAAAAGATATAAAAGCTTTGGTGGCAATTGCGAAGAAAGAAAATAAAAATATTATTCTACAAGCTGGTGGTAACTGGTGTATCTGGTGTTTGAGGTTCAACGATTTTGTTGAAAAAACACCTGAGTTGAAGTCAATTGTTGATGACAATTATTTGTATTATCACCTCAATTATTCGCCAGATAATAAAAATGAAAAGGTTTTTGCAGCGTACGGAAATCCTGGTGACAAATACGGTTATCCTGTTTTCATTATTTTAGATAAAAACGGAAAAATGATTCATGTACAAGATAGTTCAGTTTTAGAAGCTGATAAAGGTTATGGATTGGAGAAAGTCAAGGAGGTTTTCAATAGTTGGAAACCGAAAAGTTAGATACAAAGCCAAGATTTTTCTTGGCTTTTTTGTTTAATTAAATAAAATCAAGATTAAAATCATACCGATTTAAAATTTTGATAACGTGATAATTAGTATTTTTAAGTCATGCAAGATTATCAAGCAAAACCAAATTTTAAAGATTCAGAACATTTCAAAACCTTTTGGAGCAAAGGCAATGGGAAGTTACTTCAAGAATGGAGTGGAGCAGAATTATCTTTCAAATATTGGGATAAATTTGCGCCATATTTTTATCAATGTGACGAAGTTGGCGATCAAGTTGTAAAAGATGTTTATTTTAAATCTTCTTTTGCTGAAGCAACATCGACCATAAGAAACTACATCGAGAATGGTGTTGATTTTAATGATCCCGAAATTGCAGAAAGTCTAAAAGTTTTATTTAAACAAACAGAAAACATCCCTGATTGGCTTGATTGGAATCTCATCGAAAAAGGCTCGGAATTGTGTCAAATTGCTGGACTCAATGCGTTGATAATTCTTCGCGATTACGTATTAATGGGCGGTTACGATTATGCATATCTTAACAAACCTCTTATTTTAACAGGTGCATTAAAAAAAGGTGCGGTCAAAAGATTAGCAGACACGCTTAACTTTTGGGTGAATGTCACTCGAAAAGATGCTTTGCAAGTTCATAAGAAAGGTTACGGATTTTGTATTACGACGCGATTGATTCATTCGTATTCTCGTTTAATGATTTTAGAAAAAACCAAAAATTGGGATACCAAAAACTGGGGCCTTCCGATTAATTCGTGGGATATGATGGCGACTTATATTGGGTTCTCGTTGATGTTTTTGCACGGATTACAAAAATTGGAAGTTCAAATTACCGATGAAGATGAAGCTGGCTTGTTTCATCTTTGGAAATACATTGGTTATCTAATCGGCATTCCAAATGATATTTTACCAAACGACAAAAAAGAAGCTACGGAATTTTTCTATATGTGGACGGCAACCCAACCAGCATCTGATGAAGATTCTAAGCATCTTGCAAAATCTTTGTTGGACGAAAATCTAGAATCTCCTGGACTTAAGTACCAATTTCAAAGGAGAAATTTGCGTTACTTGCATGTTGGACTTAACTGGTTTTTGTTGGATGACGAGACTAACAAGCGCCTCGGAATTGAAGAGGTTAAGTTTCCTTTTGCGTTTGCAAAGTTTTTAAAACTAAGAAATCGATTGTTTTTCCGTTTTGCAAGTCGCGAAAAGCAATTACAAATTGGCGCAAGTGCACAAGAAAAAGTGCTTGAAGATTATTTGAAAACCGCACCTAGAAATGTCCATCATTAAATTTTCACATCAATTTCTTTATCCAATTCAATTTTTTGTCTGAATATGGCGGATATTTAATGTTAGGTTCGCCCCAAGTTGTTCTTTTTAACACCGATTTTTGGTGCGTAAAAGCTTCAAAGCCATATTTTCCGTGATAATTTCCAATTCCTGAGTTGCCAACGCCACCAAATGGCAGATTCTCATTGGTTAAATGCATGACGACATCGTTGATGCAACCGCCACCAAACGAAATTTGGTTGGTGAATTTTTCTATTTCGTTTGAATTATTACTGAAAAGATAAGCTGATAAAGGTTTTTCGTTATTTCGGATTTGATTCAAAGCTTCATCAAAATTATCATAAACCAAAATCGGAAGAAGAGGTCCGAAAATTTCTTCTTGCATAATCTTGTCATTCCAATTTATAGGATACAAAAGCGTCGGCTGAATGTAAAGCTTTTCTAAATCTGTTTTTCCACCGAAAATTATTTTTGTGTCATCAATTAAATTTAGAAGTCTATTAAAATGCTTTTCGTTGATGATTCTTGTAAAATGCGAACTATTCGGCTGATAATCGTTTTTATTGACTTGATTTTTTAAAATTTCAATAAACTTAGTGGCGACTTTTTTATCAACCAAAATATAATCTGGCGCCACGCAGGTTTGTCCAGCATTTAGAAATTTTCCCCAAATAATTCTTTTTGCAGCGATTTCTAAATTGGCGTTTTCGGTGACTAACGCTGGACTTTTTCCGCCCAATTCCAAAGTTACAGGTGTTAGATTTTTTGCTGCTGCTTCGTAAATGATTTTTCCAACTTGCGGACTTCCCGTGAAAAATATTTTGTCAAATTTTAATTTTAAAAGTTCTGTTGTTTCTGCAACGCCGCCTATTTCTACGTGTAAAACTCGCTCATCAAAATTTTTGTTGAACAAATCCGACATCAATTTCATGGTGTTTTCAGCAACTTCGCTTGGTTTTAGAATACAAGTGTTTCCTGCAGCAATGGCAGAAATCATCGGACAAATGGAAAGTTGATAAGGATAATTCCAAGCGCCAATCACCAAACTGCAACCCAAAGGGTCTTGAAAAATTTTTGATGAACCTGGAAGATTCGGTAAGTTTGTTTTTACCGATTTTGGTTTCATCAAACTTTTTAAATTCTTCAAATAATAGTTGATTTCACCATAAATAATAGATAATTCGGTTGTGTAAGTATCGAATTGTGATTTTCCAAAATCCTTATCAATAGCTTCGTAGAAAAGATTCTCGTTAGCAGAAATAACTTGTTTCAGCTTTTTTAATTGTGTTTTTCTAAAGTCTAAACTTTTGGTAACTTGACTATTAAAAAACTCACGTTGCTTTTCTAGAATATTTTGGATGGACATTTTAACTGATATTTTTCGAATATAAAAATAAGGAAATAAGACTTTCTTTTTATAGGTTTTAATTATATTTATTGAAAATAGAATTCACTTTATGAACTTCAATGGGAAAACGGTTTTAATAACGGGTGGCGCTTCGGGTATTGGAAAAATTATGGGTAGAAAAGTCCTCGAAAGAGGTGCTAAAACTTTGATAATTTGGGACATCAACGAAGTTGGAATTGAAGTGGTGAAACAAGAATTTTCTTCTTTAAGAGGAAATGTTATTGGTTATAAAGTTGATGTTTCTAATGTTGAAAATTTGATTAAAATTTCTTCTAAAACCAGAGAAAATGTTGGTGTAATCGACGTATTAATCAATAATGCAGGAATTGTGGTTGGAAAGTATTTTCACGAACATTCGCATGAGAATATTTCTAAATCGATGGCGATAAATGCCGATGCAATTATGCATATTACTTTAGAATTTCTTCCTGAAATGATGCGTAATAATTCGGGTTCTATTTGTAATATTTGCTCGTCGGCTGGTCTTATTTCTAATCCGAAAATGTCTGTTTACGCGGCTTCCAAATGGGCAGCGGTTGGCTGGAGCGACAGTCTTCGACTAGAAATGGAAGAACTTAAAACTAATATTTCTGTGACTACCATTTTGCCTTTTTACATTAATACAGGAATGTTTGATGGCGTAAAATCTAAACTTTTGCCGATTCTTGACCCCGAAAAAACTTCAGAAAAAATCATTCGTGCCATCGAAAAGCAAACCAAAATGTTAGCAATGCCGCTTCCGTATTGGTTTATCCGATTAAGTCAAGGGATTTTGCCTTTAGGCGTTTTTGATTGGACGATGCGTAATGTTTTCGGGATTTATGATACGATGAAGGATTTTAAAGGAAGAAACTAATGGAGAAGCTAAGTCAGTTTTTACAGAAATATGATTTAAGGTTTGAGAATTTACAAATTCTAAATTATTTTTTATCCTTATTTTTTTACATAAAAGTGTGGCTAGTTCCCGGTCAAAGTGATGCAACTTTTATTACCAACGGCATTCAGCTTTTTGTTGTGGAGTTTCTAATGATTCATTCTGGCGTTTTTCTGTCAGTTTTTGCAAGAAGTAAAAAATTCATTCTTGTTGCTTTACTGTATGGATTTATTATTTATGGCTTGGCAAAATCTTTTCATAACAACTATTATTTTTACTTTTATTTGCTAATTGTTATGAACCGAATGCGTGCTGGTTTTGCAGGAAGCAATCCATTATTTTTCGTTAGAAATATAGCGTTTTCATTTGTTGGAATTTTCTTTTTCTTGGTCGCTGGAATCAGCATGGCACTATTAGAAAAGTGGATTCCGCAATTTGGATTGACAGAAGCTTACCTTAACACATCAGGTTTTAGATGGCAAAACGCCAAAACTGGAGGAATGCTCGTTGATAAACCGCAAACTGTAATGTATTTTTGGATTGTTTATTTCTCGCTTTGGATTTGGTTTGAGTTTTATATTCAAGATAAATTGAAAGATTATAAAGGTGGAACAACCTCTTTTTTATTTAAAACGATGAAATTCTAATTTCAATAAAAAATATTTCTCACGCCAATTTTTGCTGGTTTGTAAAGCAAAATAATGATTGCTGTTGCAAGAGCAATCCAGAATAAAACTGTGAAGATTTCCATGTTTGAAAGCAAAAGTGCTTGTGCAGAAATTTTAGATTTAAAACCACCAATCGTTACGCTGACATCGTCATTATAAGTTAATTTGCTAAGATTTGCATTAAAATTATTATTCCATAAACTGCTAAAAATAGGGTTGGTTGGCGAAAAATTCGTACTCAAAGAATCGGCGTGTTTTAAACTTAAATACAAAATAGCATTTTGCATAATTGAATATCCAATTGCAGTCGTCCAAAACCTAACTGTTGTTCCCATTACAGCGCCATTTGAAACTAGATTTGGAGGAAGTCCCGTGATGATGTACATAACGAGCGGCGTAAACAAAAGACCTTGTCCAATGCCTTGTAAAAATAAAGGCGGCGCAATTGTCCATAAAGTTGTGTCAGGATAAAATACGTAAGTAAACCAAGCACAATCGATGGCTAAAATTGCAAATCCAGAAGCGAAAATCGTTTTTGAAGAAACTGCGCGCATCAACAAAATTCCTGAAATTAAAATACCCAAAATTGTTCCTCCAACATTGAAATATTGAATATTATTGATGTATTCCCAAGGCCATTTCCAAACATTTGCCATAATGCTGTACACATTATTAAGACCAGCACGAATAATATAAAATATAAAAAATAACAAAATTCCGACTAAAATATGGACGTAAGAAAAAACTTCTAAATGAAAAATCGGTCTTTTGCTGTATTTCTGTTTTAAAATAAATAAACCTGACGAAATCATAAAAAGGAATAGACAAAAAACAATTTGATTGGATTCTAACCACATCAATCTTTTCCCGTAAATAATGGCATAAGCGCCAGATTGTAAACTTAACCAAAGTAAAAAACAACTTACGTGGTCCAATTGGTATAACGGAATTTTAGCAAAAAATCTGTTGGTATTAAATATTGAAAACGCAACAATCAACACAAAAATATGGAAGTAAACAATCATTAAAACCATGTGTTGAAAGTTGTAATTTTCGATGCTGGTTTTTAGTAAACTTGTTGTAATCGTGCCACCAGTCAACATTATGGCGTAAAGAAAAAGATAAGCGACGATTCTTGCGTGTTTGGTTTTTAGTTCGGCGGTGATTAATGGTAAAAAAATAGCGCCTTCCAAAACTCCAAAAATTCCTTCCAAAAATCGCATTACCAAAATCACATGATAGTTATTGGTTACAGAGACCACATATAATATAATGATGGAAACCGATGACATCAACAAAATGTAATATTTGACACTGAAATAGGCTAGAAATCTTGGTAAAACCAAAAGTGTAACCACGATTGTACCGTACATTAACATCAAAAGATATTGCAAATCGTCTGAATCTACAGCTAAAAATGATGATGTAAACGCACTGTTGGAATGAAACAACGACATCAGCATCAAATGCGGAAACATCGCCATAATCAGCAACGGAAGTTTCAACCATTGCGGAATCCATTTGTGATATATTGTATTGTGTGACAAGGATTTATGTTTTGAGATTCGGGATTCGGGATACGGGATTCGAGGTTTAAAGTTTCGAGTTTTTAGGTTTAAAGTTTTTAGGTTTATCGTTTAAAGTTTCATGTTTCAAGGTAAAAACCAAAAACCGTCAACCATCAACCAACAACTATTCATTTTTCTTAGCACTTACCAAAACATTCATTCCAGAAAGGAGTTTGTCGTTGTTTTGATTGTTTTCAAGAATAATTTTTACGGGAAAACGTTGTTCTATTTTCACGAAATTTCCAGTTGCATTGTCAGGTTTTACCAAAGAAAACTGCGAACCCGAAGCTGGCGAAATGCTTTCTATTTTTCCTTTAAATTCAATGTTTGGGAATGCGTCGGCAGTTATCGTAACTTCCTTATTTTGGTCGATTTCTCCAAGTTGCGTTTCTTTAAAATTGGCAATAATCCATTTTTCTTTAGAAACAATTTGCACCAAAGCCTGACCTTCTTTTATCAATTGACCTTCCTGAATGGTTTTTTTGCCAACCCAACCGTCGTAAGGCGCAGTGACAACCGTATAAG
>JAEXRP010000051.1:0-42602 GCA_023440705.1 Bacteroidota bacterium | reverse complement strand
AGAAGTTAAGCCCTCTAGCGCCGATGGTACTGCTAACGCGGGAGAGTAGGTCGCCGCCAGTTTTTTTAAAAGCTCATCAACACTAGTTGATGAGCTTTTTTTGGTTTATACCGATAGGAGTCAGGTACTAGGAATTAGCTAGCAGCTAATAGCCATTAGCCATAGGCCAAAACTCCAACTTCTCTCTTAGTTTTCCCTAAAAACTAAAAACTAAAAACCAAACACTAAACACTAAACACTAACACCTGAATCCTTAGATCTCAACTCATAATTCATAACTTATAACTCCTAACTAAAAAACCTAGCCCCGATTGAACGTCATGTTCGAGCTCTTTTTGTAAGTGATGGCCAAAAGCCAAAAGCCATGCACAAAAAAGCAAGTAGTGAAAGCGGGAATAAGCTTCTAATAAAATACTATTTAGTTCATATAAAGTCCGTAGATTTTGACGTTATTATTCTTATGTTTTGGTTTGGTGCCGTTTTAAGTTTTTATTTAAATCATATTTTGATGTAAATGTTGTTAATATTTGTGAAAATCAGCTTTTTTATTTTTTTTTCTTTTAAATAAGCATATTTTTGCAATCAAATATTTTAATTAAGTTATGAAAAGAATTTTGTTCTTATGTATGATTGCATTGTTCGCGGTTTCTTGTTCTAAGAAAGTGAAAGTTAGCGGTGTTATCAAAAATGGTTCGCCTTTGGAACGTGTAGAATTTATCGATGCTTCAGGGGTTGCGACTTTGCCATTAATTAATATGGGTGTTGATGCTAAGGGTAATTTTACTGGAGAATTTGAGGCTCCAAAGAACGGAATGTACGCAATGACTTATGCTGGTCAAATGGCGTTCGTTTATCTTAAAAAAGGACAGTCTCTTAATATTTCGGGAGATGCGATGTCTTTCCCGAACGTGTTTACAATCCAAGGAGATGCTAAAGCTAATAATGATTTCTTGAAAGAAACTCAGGCTTACATGGAGCAGTATCTTGGGAAATTGGATATGAGCATTATTTCTAAAGATGAAAAATCATTCTTAACTCAAGTTAAAAAAATTAATGATGATTTGACTAAAAATATCGACGATGCTGCGTCTAAAACAAAAGCTGATTCTGATGTTGTAACGCTTAAGAAAGATGAACTTAAAACTCATATTTTGACTTTCCTTAGTCAATATGAGGCTAATCATGGTGAGGCTGTACAACAACCAAACTTTAAAGTGTCTACAGCATTTAAAGATTATACAAAGTCGTTGGAAGCTGATGGTGATAAGATGATTAAAAACTTACCATTGTACCGTAACTATTTGTTAAACAAGATTGGTAACGACTTCCAAAAATTTGCATTGGCGCAAAGCGATAAGAATACAGCGTCTATGTCTTCTATTTTTGCTAAATATTTAAAAGGAAAATCAGAATATTCTCAAGACACTAAAGACTATTTGTTGGCTTTTGTTATTTCTAAATTTGATCTTAATCCGTTTGCTGATAACACAGAAGCTATCATTAAAGTTGCTGATGACAATATTAAAAACGCTGAAGTTAAAAAAGATTTGAAAGCCGCATTCGATGCAGTGTATGGTCTTAAAAAAGGTACAGATGCGCCTGCTAGCGCTTTGTTAAAAACGGATGGTAAATCTACGACTCTTGCGGACTTTAAAGGAAAACCAACTTTGGTAGTTACTTATGCTTCTTGGAATCCTTACATCGCGCAAAGCACAATTCCAGTTCTAAAAGAAGTTGTTGAATACTACAAATCAAAAATGAATATTGTTTTAGTAAATCTTGATGATACTAAAGCGCAATTTGATAAAACTTATCCAACTTTGATGAAGGGGATTTCTGGTGTTAACGTATATGCTGAAGGTGGTCTTAATTCAAAATTTGCTAAAGATTATTCGGTGTTTGGATTCAAAATTCCTGGCTTTACATTACTAGATAAAGATGGTAAAATTGCAGGTCCTACTTATTATAATCTTGGTGAACAAAAATTCATCGAAATGTTGAGTAAATTAACAGGTATTGCTGCACCAGCTGCGCCTGAAGCTCAAGTTGCTCCAGATTGGAATGGACAACAAACTGCGCCAGCGCCTCAACCAGAAGCAGCGCAACCACAAACTAAATAGATAGAAATTTATTCTTAATGAAGAAAAAAAAGAATTTAATTTTAGAAAATATCAGACTCCTTTCTGCCGGTGCGAAAGGAGTTTCTGTTGCTAAAGCAGAGGACGGCAAAACCATTTTTGTAAGCGGAGCCGTACCTGGAGATCTTGTTAATGTACAAGTTAAAAAGTCAAAAAGTAGCTATTACGAAGGTCAAGCGATTGAGATTTTGGAAATGTCGCCTGATCGTGTCGAACCAAAATGTATTCATTTCGGGTATTGCGGTGGCTGCAAATGGCAAAATATGTCCTACGAAAAACAACTTTATTTTAAAGAAAGTGAAGTTCTTAACAACATCAAGAGAATCGGTGGTTTCAACGATTTTGTTTGTGAGCCAATTTTGGGTGCGGAAGAACAATTCCTTTATCGTAACAAGATGGAATTTTCGTTTTCCAATGCGCGTTGGTTGACGCCGGAAGAAATAAAAAGTGATGTAGAACTTAATAGCAAAGATGCTTTAGGTTTTCATATTCCTGGACAGTGGAGCAAGATTCTTGATCTTAAAGAATGTTTTCTACAAGAAGATCCGTCTAATGCGATGCGATTGTTTGTGAAAAACTTTGCCGTTGAAAATGGATTGGACTTTTTCGATGTTAGAAACCAAGAAGGTTTTTTGAGAACCTTTATGCTTCGTCAAAATTCTAAAGGCGAATGGATGTTATTATTCCAATTGTTTAAAGAAGATGAAGATAAAAGAAAATTGCTTCTTGATGCTGTTTTAAAAGAGTTTCCTCAAATTAAGACTCTGCTTTTCGCAATTAATTCCAAAGGAAATGACAGCGTTTACGATTTAGATATTCAAACTTATTTTGGTGATGGATTTTTGTATGAAGAAATGGATGGACTTAAATTTAAAATCGGTCCAAAATCTTTCTTCCAAACCAATTATAAACAAGCTTTAAATCTCTATCGTAAAACTTTAGAATTTGCTGGTTTAACGGGCGACGAAGTGGTATACGACCTTTACACAGGAACAGGAACTATTGCGCAATATATCGCTAGAACTGCAAAACATGTTATCGGTATCGAAGCTGTGCAAGAAGCCATCGACGCAGCAGAAGAACATGCGGTATTAAACGGTCTAGACAATTGTACTTTCTATTGTGGCGATATGAAGGAGGTTTTCACAGAAGAGTTTTTGTCACAACATCCAAAAGCTGATGTCTTGGTAACCGATCCACCGCGCGATGGGATGCATCCAAAAGTTGTGGAGCAGATTCTTAAGCTTTCACCAGAAAAAGTGGTGTATGTTAGTTGTAATTCGGCAACGCAAGCTCGTGATATTGCTTTGATGAAGGAAGATTACGACTTGGTGAAAATCTTGCCAGTTGATATGTTCCCGCAAACACATCATGTTGAGAACATTGCACTTTTGACCAAGAAGAAAAAATAATTTTAAATAAGATTACTTAGAGTCTGTTTAATTTTAAAAATTAATCAATTTGACCACAAAAGGAAAAGTAAGGCGCAATTTTAAAAGAGCAAAAAATGCAAAGTATAAAGCTTTATTTTTTTTGAACTTTATCGATTGTCGTTAAATACTATACTTTTGTGGTTTAATATTTTAACGTCAGTTCGGGATAAAGTAATTTTCTTTATACGAGATGTCACTTCGAGTAAAAATCTTAAAGATTTTGTATCGAGAAGTTTTTAATGATAATAAAATTAACTTGTTTTCGATACAGTTTTCTTCGAAAACTACTCAAACTGACGTTATTTTCTTATCCCGAACTAAGTTATTTTTAAACAAACTCTTAATTAAAACGAAGATTGTATATGAAGAATTTTAGAACATTAATTATTTCGACCGCTATTTTATTTTTTTATCAAACGGGAACGGCGCAAACCGATTCTACAGCCGTTAAAAAAGAAACGCCAGCAGCAACCAAAACGGACGCTGACAAAGATAAAAAAGCAGTGGCTAAACCTTATAAAGATGTAATTACTGATAAAGCGGTGACCGACAACGGTGTTATTGATGTTCATAAAATTAATGATAAGTACTTCTTCGAGTTGCCAGATAATGTTCTAAATAAAGAATTTTTGATGGTAACGAGATTGACTAAATCTGCTGCTGGTATGCGATCTGGGACAACAGGTTATGCCGGCGATCAAATTGGTCAAAAAGTCATTCGCTTCGAAAAAGGTCCGAAAGATAAAATCCTTTTGCGTTCGGTTTCTTATGTTGATTATGCTGCAGATTCGACATCGCAAATGTATCAATCGGTTGTTAGGAATAATGTCCAAGAGATTATGATGTCTTTCGATGTTAAAGCTTATGGAAAGGGAAATAAATCTTCTGTTATCGACGTAACAGACGTTCTAAATGCAGATAACGAAATAGTATCTTTTGGTGTAACATCTAAAGATAGTTTCAAAGTTGGTGCTTTCCAGAAGAATATGTCTTTCGTTAATTATGTGAAGTCTTTCCCGACGAATGTTGAGATTAACACGACTAAAACTTTTTCTAAAACGACAGGTCGTGCGGCAACGCCAGTTCCTGGAGCTATTGTCCCAAAAGTTAGCGGAAATTATACTGTAGAGATTAATTCTTCTTTTGTATTGTTGCCAGAAGACAAAATGCAAGCGCGTTATTTTGATCCGCGAGTTGGATATTTCACAGTTGGTTATACCGATTTTGATTTGGATCCTCAAGGTGTAAAACGTGTTAACCTTATTAAAAGATGGCGTCTCGAACCAAAACCTCAAGATATTGAAAAATATAAAAGAGGCGAATTAGTAGAGCCTGCAAAACCGATTGTTTTTTATATCGATCCAGCCACGCCGCCAAAGTGGGTTCCTTATTTGATGGACGGTGTTAATGATTGGCAAAAGGCTTTCGAGAAAGCTGGTTTCAAAAATGCGATTGTTGCTAAAATCCCAAATGCGAAAACTGATCCAGAATGGAGTCTGGAAGATGCACGTTTTTCAGCGATTGTTTACAAACCATCAGATGTGCCAAATGCGTCTGGACCTTCAATATCGGATCCTAGAACTGGAGAGATTTTGGAAAGTCACATCAATTGGTATCATAACGTGATGTTGTTGTTGAGAAACTGGTATTTTGTCCAAGCTTCACCTATCGATCCTAAAGCTCGTAAAATGGAGTTTGATGACAAATTAATGGGCGAGTTGATTCGTTTTGTGTCTTCGCACGAGGTTGGTCATACGTTGGGATTACGTCATAATTTTATATCGAGTGCAACGGTGCCTGTTGAGAAACTTAGAGATAAAAAATGGTTGGACGAAAACGGACATACACCTTCGATTATGGATTATGCACGTTTTAATTATGTTGCGCAACCAGAAGATAACATCACAGAGAAAGGCATCTATCCAAGAATTGGGGATTATGACAATTGGGCGATCGAATGGGGTTATAGACGATTTTTTGATTTAAAAACACCAGATTCTGAAAAATCAAAACTTAACCAATGGGTTATTGATAAAACTAAAAATCCAAGATTGTTATTCGGGACCGAGTCTGATACTTTCGATCCGAGATTGCAAAGTGAAGCTTTGGGAGATAACGCAATGTTAGCTAGCGAATACGGACTTAAAAATCTTAAAAGAATTGTTGAAAATCTAGAACAATGGACAGCAACGCCTAATGAAGATTTTACAAATCTTGGGATGATGTATGACCAAGTAACTGGACAGTTCAAACGATATATTGGTCACGTTTCCAAATATATTGGTGGACGTTATGTGACGCCAAAAACGGCAGAACAAACTGGTGTTATTTTCGAAACAGTTTCTAAAAAAGATCAAAAAGAAGCGCTTAGCTTTTTAGATAAAAATGTCTTCCAAACACCAAATTGGTTATTAAACAAATCAATCTACGAAAAAACAGGAAAAATGCCTGTAAAGACTGTTGAAGATTTGCAGAATACTGTATTTAACAGAATTTTGAGTCCGATGGTTTTACAGAATATGTATCAAATGGAAGCTGTTGGAGGCGCAAATTATTCGGTGATAGATTATTTATCAGATTTAGAAAATGTGGTTTTCAAAAATAATGATGATATTTATAGTCGTAATTTGCAACGAAATTATGTGTCGAGTTTATCCAAATTGGTGGATAACAGAAACAATGATCAAACCGATATTACAGCTTTTGTACGTGGAAGATTATCCGATCTTAAATCCAGATTAGCGTCAAAACTTAAAGCTGGTGATCAATCGAGCAAATACCATTATCAAGATTTAATTTTTAGAATTGAAAAAACTTTAGATCCAAAATCATGAGACGTTTTCTGAAATTATTAACTGTTGGTTTTACTTTAGCACTTATCTCTTGCGGTGGCGATGACGACATCTGCGTAAGTGGGGAAGCGACGCCTCGTGTGAAGGTAAAATTTAAAACAGAAATTAACGACAAGCTTTTGACCGTCGATACGTTATATGTGAGCGTTGATTACGGCAATGGAAAAATTAAAGATTTGACAAAGCGTTCTATGGTCGATTCGTTGCTGATACCTTTGCGTGTTGACAATAGCACGGCGACCAAATTATATTTTAAAACAAGGATAAAAGGAGATACTTCGATTGTTAATATTAATTACAAAACGCAATCGGCCTATGTATCGCCAGCTTGTGGCTACAAATTGAGTTACAAAGATGTGACTTACGATTTAGTAAAACCGACGCCAGTTAAAAAAGTTCAATCTAACCAAACCGAAATTGTTGATGAAAACAAAACTCATTTCTATCTTTTGTTTTAGTCTGTCTTTAGTTGCTTTTGGACAAAAAAAACCTGCTGATACCATCAAAAAATCTTGGAAGTACGAACCTAACTTTCTTGTAGGATTTGATGTTCTTAATGCTGGTGTTAGCGCATTTTCGGACAGAAAGCTTTTCCAAGGGACAATTTCTACGAGATTAACCAAAAAGATGCATCTTGTTGCTGATGTCGGTATTGATAAAAATATCTACCAAAAGAATGGTTACGACGCGAAAGCAAGCGGAACTTTCTTCAAACTTGGGAGTTTCTACATGTTATCTATGGATAAAGAAAATCCTTACAACGGCTTTTATGGAGGTGGAAAATTGGCTGGTACATTTTATAATCAAGAATATTTTGCAATCCCTGTTCGTGCAACGGGCGGCGGCGCAGACGGTACACAATCTTTACCCGAATCTTCACAATCTTCTTATTGGATAGAAGCAGTTTTGGGCGGACGCGTGCAATTGTTTGATTCCAATTTTTTTATCGATGTTAATGTTCAACCAAAATATTTGCTCTACACAACAAAACAGGAAGGCATTATGCCAATGATTGTTCCTGGATTTGGACGTAGCTCTGGGAAATTCGGATTCGGATTTAGCTGGAATATTGCTTATAAGTTTTAATTTTTCTTAAATATTAAACTCAATTAAGAAGATATTTAATAATAAATCAAAAGCCTGACACTCCGAAGAATGTCAGGCTTTTTTTTAACAATATAATTTAGTTCCGTATTTTATTTCACTTCCAAAATATAAGGCATTCTCATCATTACGCCATTTTGTAGTTTTGTATCTGTCAATTGTTGGAAGATTTTATAGTTACTTTCACCAAGTTTAGATTTTAACATTTTTGCAGAAATCTCTTCTTCATCCATACTTCCAAACATTTCTTCGAAAGGGTTAGATTTTGCAGGATATGTTGTTAGGCTGTATTTAGAAAGTTTTGCACGTTTTGCAGCATCAGCAATAGCTTGATTAATACCGCCAAGTTCGTCAACCAAACCAAGTTCTTTAGCTCTTGTCCCAGACCAAACGCGTCCACCACCGATGGCATCAATTTGCTCGAAAGATTTTTTACGATTGGTCGTTACAAAATGTACAAAACGTTTGTAAGTACCTTCAACACTTTTTTGCATCATGTTAAGCGTGCCAGACGTTGGTCCTTGCAATGCCGAATACATATTAGAATTGCTGTTGGTTTGGACTACGTCGCTACGGATTCCGTTTTTGTTTGCGATGTCTTTGTAATAAGTCATTAGTCCAAATACACCGATTGATCCTGTAATAGTGTTAGGCTCGGAGTAGATTTTGTCCGCTGCCATTGCGATGTAATAGCCGCCAGACGCCGCATAATCTCCGAAAGACACAACAAGTGGTTTTTCTTTTTTAAGTTGTTCTAGCTCAAAAAGGATTTCGTCAGAAGCATTCGCGCTTCCACCAGGTGAGTTAACTCTTAGTACAACAGCTTTCACTTTTTTGTCTTCTTTTACTTTTTTAATTTCTTTAATCAAAGTTTCAGAATAGATACCATTCGTTCCTTTACCAGAGTTGATTTCGCCACTTGCATACAACACAGCCACTTTATCATCTTCAGAGTCTGGATCGATAGTTCCGAAATATTTAGGGAACGAAATTTTACTAAGTTTATCCTCCTTTTTAATACCAATTTTTTGACGAAGAATATTATCGTACTCAGATTTCTGAATCAATTTATCAGCTAACTTATACTTGATATTATTTTCTGGGATAAAACTATACAAACTGTCTGTAATTGTTTTAAACTCTGCTGGATTTATTTTTCTAGATTGTGCAATCTGAGAAGAATTTCTTGACCAAACGTCATTAAGAAGTGTAGAAAGTTGTTCTTCGTTTTCAGGAGAAATTTTGTTTAACATAAAAGGCTCAACCGCCGCTTTGAATTTTCCGTGACGAATAACTTGGATGTTAATACCATATTTATCAGCAAAATCTTTGAAGAACGCAACTTCCGCAGAAAGACCTTTTAGCTCGATACCGCCAGTTGGGTTAAGATAGAATTGATCCGCTACAGATCCTATATAATATGCTGCTTGAGAAACATTATTACCATAAGCGTAAACGAATTTTCCACTTTTCTTAAAATCGATTAAAGCCTGACGAATACTTTCTAACTGTGTGTTGCCAGCAGAAAAATCATCAAGTTCTAAACTAATACCTTTAATATTATTATCGGTTTTCGCATTGATAATAGATTTTTGAAGGTCAAGACTTGTGATGGTTTTCCCTTCTTGTTTAAAATCGAAAATCGAAAACTGCTCGTCACTAGGACTTTCGATAACTTTAGTTTTTAGATCTAAGGTAAGAATAGAGTTTTTCTTAACAGATCCACTACTATCCATGAAAGCGCCCATAATAGCGAAGAAGATAAATCCTCCTATGAAGATAGCTACTAAGATTACAAAAGCAACTATATTTGCTAGTACATACTTGAAAAAAGATTTCATAAATAATTAATATTTGATAATATGTCGCAACATGTTGCCGTTTTGTTACTCGGTAGTAATAAAAATAATCCTAAAATACAGATTGAGAATGCTATAAGTAAAATTGTTAATTCTGGATGTACAATTGTTAATATGTCAAAAATCATGGAAACATCACCAATAGAATTTGACAGTAGTAATAATTTTTGTAATATTGCATTGAGAATCAACACATCTTTATCTCCTTTTAAGCTATTGAAATCTATGAAAGCGATAGAAATTGAGATGGGAAGGATACAAGATAGCCGTTTTTTTGGGGAATATAAGGACCGAGAAATAGATATTGACATTGTTTTTTATGACAATATTTTTTTTGAATGTGAAAGTTTATCGATTCCTCATATAAAGCATGTTTATGAAAGAGATTTTTCAAAACAGTTGATAGCTGAGATAGTAACATAACAAAACACAATATGAAAAAAAAATTAATTCTTTTGGCCGCAGCCTTACCAGCATTAATTTTTGCGCAGAATTCTAATCCATACGGATCTGGTTCTAATGAGACTAAAAAGTTTAATAATGAAAGTCGCTTATTCAAAGACTGGTCTGTCTCTTTAGGAGGTGGAGCAGCTTTTTTGCAATCAGGAGACCTTACTTCATTTTATGACGGAAAAGTTAACTGGGGTTGGAACGGATATATAAGTGTTGATAAACAAATTAATCACACATTTGGATTTAGTCTGATCTATTCTCGTGGAGAAACAAAGCAAAAAGCTATGGCTAGACCCGAATGGGGCGTTGCGAGTGCCTATACAAAGTATGATCAAATTGCAATCTTAGGAGACGTTAACTTGTCTAACCTAATGAGAAGAGTTGATAACAAGTCTGAGTTTAAATGGGCATTACATGCTTATGGAGGCGCAGGTATTCAAGGGTTTACTACAAGTATGCAAGATGAGGGCATGTATAAACGTTATCCTGCATATATTCATCAAGATCTAGATCAAGGTTCTGTATATTGGACGACAGGTCTTGGTTTAAAATATAAGTTATCAAGACTTATTGATATAGAAATGCGTGCTATGTATGTATTTTCTGGTGATGATGCTTTTGATGGTTCAGGGAAGCAAGGAGGTAATGCTTACGACCCCAATTTTGCACCAGCAGCATATATGCAATTACATCCTAGTAGATCGGATAATGATTTTACAGTTAACTTAGGTTTAAGTTTCAAATTAGGAAAAAGTAACAGAACACATCTAGCTTGGTTTGACCCATTACAAGATGTTTATGCTAAAACAAGTAGTCTAGAAAATCGTGTCAAAGATTTCACAGTTTGTGAGAAAGGCGATAACGATAATGATGGTGTTTGCGATGATTGGGATAGACAGCTTGATACACCTGCTGGCGCAAGAGTTGATGGGGCTGGTGTAGCTTTAGATCTTGATTTGGATGGTGTTATCGATTTATACGATAAGTGTGTAACAGAGCCAGGACCAATCGAAAATAATGGTTGTCCTATCGTTACAACAACACCAGCTGTGTCCAATAGTGTAGTAGATGAAATTAATAAATCTTTGCAAGGTGTTGAATTTGAGTTAAATAAAGCAATTATTAGAAAAACTTCATATGGTATTTTGGATAATGCTGCAGATGTTCTGAAAAGTGTGCAAGGACAACAGTTTTTGGTTGTTGGGGCTACTGATGCAAGAGGATCTGTACCACTTAATCTAAAGTTATCTAAAAATAGAGCTGCTGCAGTTGTTTCCTATTTAGTTAAGAAAGGCGTGCCAGCAACTATGCTTCAAGCAGAAGGTCGAGGAAAATCTGATCTTAAGTATCCAGAATGTGATCCTGCTAGCAACTGCGAAGAGTGGAAAAACGAAGCGAATCGTCGCGTTTATTTTATATCAAAGTAAAAAATACAAATTATGAAAAGAAGTATATTCACATTAGTTGTTATGACAGGCTTGTTTGCACCAGCTTGTTTTAATGCACAACAAAAAGACAGTATTAGTACGGATGCTTATCAACCATTTACTCAGGATTCTAAAAGATTTGATGACTGGGCGGTTTCTGCTGGTGTTGGTACTGCGCTAATTCAAACAGGTAATATTACCTCTATTAACAATGGTGCTGGTAAAACATTGTTTGGCTATTCAGCTTATTTCAGTGTTGACAAAGCTATTACACATGCTTTTGGGTTAAAGTTACAATATGACAAGGGAGAAACTAGACAAGGTTTTGCTAGTACTAAAGATCATTTAGATAATGTTAAAGCTGCTCGTACTCAATATGATGCAATTTCTTTACTAGCTGATGTTAATATCTCTAACTTGTTAAGAAGAGTAGATAATAAATCTAACTTTAGATGGGCATTGCATGGTTATGTTGGAGCTGGTACTTTGGCATATCGTGCCTACTTACAAGAGCCTGGTAAGCCTTATAATCAAAGTTTAGCTACAGAGGTAAAGCCTTTTAAATTAGGTTCTTTGTTCGCTCAGTTTGGTACAGGGGTTAAATACAGAATGGCAGAATCTTGGGATTTGGAAGCTCGTGCAATGTATGTTGTGACAAATGATAATACATTTGATGGTGCGATTAATCAATATCAACATACAACCAATAAGATATCTGACAATATGTTAACAGCTGCACTTGGTGTAACTTATAATATTGGAAAACATCAATCGCATTTATTCTGGCATGATCCATTACAAGAGATCTATTATAAGTTAGATGTTCTTGCTGACAAAACTGATGATGTTGAAGTTTGTAAAAAAGGAGATGCTGATAACGACGGTGTTTGTGACGATTGGGATAGACAGCTTGATACACCAGCAGGTGCAAGAGTTGACGGTTCTGGTGTAGCATTAGATGCTGATCTAGATGGTGTAATTGACCTTTACGATAAGTGTGTAACGGTTCCTGGTCCTGTAGAAAACAATGGTTGTCCAATAGAGTCGATTAAGCATAACAACAATGATGGCGTTTCTGAGACTGTTTTAGACTTAAAAGGTATTGAGTTTAATCTTAATTCTGACAAAATTCTATCAGGTAATACGCCAATTCTTGAAAACGCGATCAGAACTATTAATCAATCTGGAGGTTCTTACCTTATTATAGGGGCTACAGATACTAGAGGTACTGATGCATATAACCAAAAACTTTCTGAGAGAAGAGCAGGTAATGTGAAAAATTTCCTAATTAAAAATGGAGCAAATGCAGGGAAGTTACAATCTGTTGGTAGAGGAGAAAAAGACCTTCTTTATCCAGAATGTGAACCAGCTACTAAGTGTCCAGAATGGAAAAACAGAGCTAACAGAAGAGTTTATTTCGAAGCGAAATAATTTACTTTTAAATAAAATTGAAAACCGTTGAGACATCTCAGCGGTTTTTATTTTTTTAAACTTTAGTAATTGTTTATTTTTACGATATGAAAACCGAGGTCCAATTATCACAACTTTTACACGAGCAACTTCAAAGATTTTGGGGTTATTCAGAATTTCGTGAGGATCAAGAAGCGATTATTACATCGGTTATCAATGGAAAAGATGCCTTAGCACTTTTGCCCACAGGTGGCGGAAAGTCGCTTTGTTATCAACTTCCTGCAATTATTCTTGAAGGGACATGTCTCGTAATTTCGCCGCTTTTAGCTTTAATAAAAGATCAAGTCGATGCGTTGGAAAATCTTGGTGTTGAAGCGGAGTTTCTAAGTTCTGAGTTGGATGATGGCGAAGTTGAAGCGGTTTTCAATAGATGTATAGAAGGATTTACTAAAGTACTTTACGTTTCGCCAGAACGTCTTAAAAATCAAGAATTTCTACGAAGAATCCCAGAAATTAATATATCCTTTATCGCTGTTGATGAGGCGCATTGTATTTCAGAATGGGGACAAGATTTCAGGCCGAGTTATCAGAATATCAAATTCTTTCGAGAAGAGTTTAAGAAGGTTCCAATGTTGGCTTTGACAGCGACGGCGACGCCGGAAGTTGTTGAAGAGATCGTGACCAAACTTTCATTAAATAAGGTCAATATTTTTAAACAAAGCTTTGAACGTGATAATCTCAATATTATTTGTCAAAATATCACCGACAAGTATCAAAAAATAAAAGATTTTTTAAGCCAAAATAAAACCGCTGGGATTATCTATACACGGACCAGAAAAGAGGCAGAGGATCTTAATTACTTCTTAAAAAACTCAGGTTTTGATAATGTTAATTTTTATCATGCTGGACTTTCTCGACAAGATAAAGAACGTTTACAAAAACAATGGCAAAACAGTCATTCTCGAGTTTTGATTTCGACAAATGCTTTCGGGATGGGGATCGACAAAGATAATGTTAGATTTATTATGCATTTGTCGCCGTCGTCATCGATTGAGAATTATTATCAAGAAATCGGTCGTGCTGGGCGAGATGGAGAGGAATCGATCGCTTATCTTTTTTGGAATCAACAAGAGCTAAATGAGTTTGATGCTATTTTAAAAAATCAAATTCCGAGCAAAGAAGAATATCAGTCGATACTTCGATACTTGTATTCGATTTATCAAATTGCCGAGCACGATTTGCCCGAGCCGATGTTTACACTTAAGCTTGACAGAATTAAAAATCTTAGTAAAGCTTCGCGTGCTAAAATTGTTAATGTTCTCAATTTTTTGCATAATCAAGAGCTTATTTATTACAAAAATACATGGAGTCCATCAAGTATCGAATCTCTGGTTAATGGTCAAGATATCGAATTATTACCATCAAAAGACGCTCATTTTTTAGAGTTATTGTTTAGAAATATTGCAGGTTTGGCGTCTGGAAAAGTTCATTTCAGTGAGAGAGCTTTTTGCGAGAAAAATCATTTCGATATCAAATTATTTAGAGAGCGATTAGAAGATTTGCAAAAAGCGGGACATATCCAATATTTCGATGGTGCAAATCATGCAGTTCGGTTTTTGAAACCACGGGACGAAAATAGATTGTTTGGTTATTATTGGAAGTTGTTTGCAGAAATACAAGAAAATAAACTTCAAAAATGGAAACAAATGAAATTCTATGTCACCACGCAAGATTATTGCAGAATGAAGCTTGTTTTACGCTATTTTGGAGAAAAAAATGCTGACGAATGTGGTAAGTGTGATTATTGTCAAAAAAAGGCGCCAGCAGGTTCTAATAGCTTAACTAATGACATCTTGTTACAGTTGACTTATCAGCCAAGAACCTTGAACGAATTGGTGGCGATTTTTAAAATTCATTCTCGCAAAACTATTTTAGAAATCCTGATTTTTCTTTTAGATTTAAGAAGAATCAAAATGTTGAATTATAAAACTTATACGATAAATTCATAAATGAAAAGTTTAAAAGTTGTGTTTTTAGGAACACCAGAATTTGCAAAAACGGCTCTGGAAGCTATTCATCAGTCGCAGCATGAAGTTGTAGGCGTTGTGACAGCAACGGACAAAGCAAGTGGAAGAGGGCAAAAAGTAAATGCCTCGCCTGTTAAAATATATGCGGAAGAACAAGGTCTTAAATTATTTCAACCAGAAAAATTAAGAAATCCTGAATTTTTAGAAGAGATAAAATCCCTTAACGCTGACGTGTTTGTGGTTGTTGCATTTAGAATGATGCCACAAATGTTGTTTTCGATTCCGCCGATGGGGACGTTTAACTTGCATGCGTCTTTGTTGCCAGATTATCGTGGTGCGGCGCCGATTAATTTTGCAGTGATAAATGGTGAAACCAAATCTGGAGCGACAACTTTTTTTATCAACGAAAAAATTGATGAAGGAAATGTTTTACTTCAAGAAGAAATTGATATTTTGCCAGAAGATAATGCAGGAAGCCTTCATGACAAATTGATGGTGATGGGCGCTGGATTAATTGTTAAAACTTTGGACGGTTTAGCATTAGGAAATCTAACCGAACATCCGCAACCAGAAAAGGAAAATCCAAAAACGGCTTACAAGATTTTTAAAGATGATTTAAAAATTAATTGGAATCAAAACTCCGAAATCATCCACAATTTTGTGCGTGGAATGTCGCCTTATCCAACAGCTTTTACGGTTTTAAATATCGAAAATGAAGAAAAATCTTTAAAGCTTTTTAAAGGAAAATTTGAATTAAATAATCACAACGAAACAGCTGGGACAATTCACATTTCTAAAAATGAGTTTAAAATTGCTACAAAAGATGGTTATTACTTTCCAGAAGAATTGCAATTGCAAGGCAAAAAACGAATGCTTTTAAAAGATTTTTTAAATGGTTTTCGTAGTTTCGAACAAATAAAAATGGCTTAGTAATCACTAAGCCATTTTGGTTTTTTATAGTTGTACCATTTCGGTTACTTCAACGTCGTAGCCTGCAATAATAGGCTTTAAGTTTGGATTTTGAGAAATCACTTTAAACTTGCTGATTCCTAAATCTTTCAAAATCTGAGTTCCGATTCCGTAATCTCTAAAGTTCGCAGGAATCGTTGGGAATTGTTCTTGCCCGTTTTGGAAATTCAAAAATTGTTGCAGTTTTCTAAGTGTTGTTTCTGTGTTAGAAACGTTATTAATAAAGACAATAGCGCCTTTTCCTTCATTGTTGATGATGTCTGTAACTTTTTCTAAAAGCGGTTGTTCGCCATTGTTGAGACGGCTCAAAACATCAAAATAAGAACTTGAAGATTGTACTCTGATTAAGACCGGTTCGTCTGGTGTCCAGCTTCCTTTTGTCAAAGCAAAATGAATTTGCTCCGTTGGTTTTTCCTCAAACGCAAAGAATTTGAAATCACCGTAATGTGTCTTCACGTCACGCTCTTCGATACGCTCAACGATGGTTCCTTTTCTTAATCTATAATGGATAAGATCTTCGATAGACACGATTTTTAGATCATGTTTCTTACCAAATTCAATCAAGTCTGGGATACGTGACATGCTTCCGTCATCGTTCATAATTTCACAGATAACGCCACCTTCTTTAAGACCCGCTAACTTTGTTAAATCAATAGCCGCTTCTGTATGACCAGCTCTTTTTAGTACGCCACCTTCCTTCGCACGTAACGGGAAAATATGTCCTGGACGCATAAGATCTGTTGGTTTGGTAGCAGGATCCATAATTGCTTTGATCGTTTTTGCTCTATCACCAGCAGAAATCCCTGTGGTTGTTCCTTTTCCTAAAAGGTCAACAGATACCGTAAAAGCTGTCTCTTTAGGATCGGTAGAGTTGCTTACCATAGAGTGAAGTTCAAGCTCATCACAACGTTTTTCGCTAAGAGGCATACAGATAAGACCTCTTGCGTGGATGGTCATAAAGTTGATTGTTTCTGTTGTGATAAGTTCTGCGGCAGCAACAAGGTCGCCTTCATTTTCGCGATTTTCATCATCGACAACAATAATCATTTTACCATTACGCAAATCTTCGATTGCTTCTGAGATTGTATTTAGTTGGAATTTTTCCATTTTTACTTTAGATTTTTTTTGTTACGCAAAGATAAGGATATTGAAAGGATTTTTCTTAAATTTATGCTGATAATAGCTGAATTTAATAAGCTTGAAAATTTTAAAAATAAGTTTTCAGCTTGAAAATCAGAGGTTGAGATAAAAAATACGCAAAAGCCTTTTGAAATCAAGAATATTTTATTAAATTTGCAAACCAAATAAAGGGTGCTTTGGCCGAGCGGCTAGGCAGTGGTCTGCAACACCATCTACAGCGGTTCGAATCCGCTAGGCACCTCCAATTAAAAATCGCTTTTACAACTTTGTGAAAGCGATTTTTTTTATCTTTAAAGTCGATTGCAATTTACTAAAAATGAACAAGAAAGCTGTCGCTTTTTTACTAACGATGACGTTTTTACCATTGACATGCTTCTTTGGTTATTGGTTTGTGCTTCACATAACTGATAAAAAAACAAGGAAAGAACATTATTTAGATGTGCAAAAAAAAGATAATATTCATTTTAAAATAGAAAAAATTTACAGGGATAAACGTGGACACAATGCGCTTACTTTAAAAGGTATTAATAAAGAAGATAACACAACTGTTCCACCAGAATGGGAAAATGGAATTTTTAAAATTGGCGACTCAATTGTGAAGAAGAAAGATTCGTTGAGGATTTTTATTTACCGAAATCAAAAGTTAGATACGATTCTTGATTATCGCAACATTTTTACCCGTGAGGATGTTTAGTTATAATCATTTTTGACATTGCGATAACGATTGGCATAATAGACCGCAATAGCGCTAAAACCGCAATAGATTGTATTGATAAGATAACCATAGTTTTTGTTTTTGCCAAGAAAATCACCATTGCCCGACATCGAAATCGCGACGCTTCCTAATAAAATCGCTATCCAAAACACCACAAAACATCCAGTATTTCCTTTTAGGTTGTCGATATCTTCCTTTCTGCCTCGCAAAAGAACAAGCAAATAATTGGGCAACCACGCTGCAATCGAGAATAACATCGCTTGGTTATAGCCGATAGCAATCCCAAATCCTAATAAGCTCGAAATGGCAACAAAAAATACGAATGCCGCAATTTTGGCTTTTGAAGTTTGTTCATCTTTTATAATAAACAAAGGAATATTCATCAATAAAAGGAAAAATACAACCCAAAAATTGAAAAAATTATTTTCTTCCCAAAATCTGGTGTTGAATAAATAAATGTTGACAATTCCCCAAATTATAAACAATACAATTTGTAAAATTGCGCCTTTCTCAAGCGGTGCTTTTTGCTTGAGATCACGCTTTAATTTTGAATTAATTTCCGCAATTTTGGCGTTGATTTCCTTTTGTTTCTTCTTGTCCATTGAGGTCGCTGTTATTTTTCAAGTTTTAAAAGAACAGGAAAATGGTCACTAAAACCACTAAGGTATCGTGAGCCCGAATACGTACGCAACGGATGTTTGGAGTTTTTGACTCTTATTTTTTCGTTTTGAAAAATGGATGCGTAGCTTGAAGTAAAGTTTAGTTTTTCAAGCAAGTTTTTTGAGTAAAGAATTTGATCAAACAAAAGTCCTTTGCTGCCATAATAAGACGAAAATTGATTATTACTAAATAAGTTTTCGAAAGGATTTATAAAAATTCTGTTTCCAAAATTATCTAGCAACAATTCTTTGATTTTTTCACCATTTGGATTTTCATTAAAATCACCCATAATGATGATGGATTCTTGCTTTTCAATTATTTTTGAAAGGATATTTTTAAAAGCTTCTATGATTTTGTTTCGTAGATTTTTCTTTTCGTCCTGAAGTCGCTGCGAAGGAAGATGAAGTATAAAGATGTGAAGATTTTCATTGTTAAATTCGAATTCGGCTTGCAAAATATCGCGCGTGTCAGCAACTAGATTTTCGGAAATGCTAAAACTTAAACTGTAAAAATTTTTAAGTTTTAATTTTTCTTCATCATAAAACAAAGCAACGCTCAAACCTCGAGAATCATTGGATTTTTTGTAAAGAAACTGATGATTTCGCAAAAGTGAATCTTCTTGTTGTAGATCTTCCAAAACCGAAACGCCACCAATTTCTGCAAGTCCTATTATTGATGGGATTTGTCCAAAATCTTCATTAATCCAGTTGAAGACATTTTTTATTTTTCGAAGTTTAAGACCGTATTTGTAATCGTCCCAATTGTAAAGTCCAGAAATCGATTTTTCGTATTTTATATTTTCTGCGGGAAAAAAATTTTCAACATTGTAAAACATAAATAATTCCGAAAGTGTCGACATAAAAGGAGTTTTGAAAAGTTTTGCTGTGCTCTAAAGATAAGAAAATTTGATTTCAATTAATCAACTTTGGTTTTAGACGTTTTCATTTAAAATTAATTTCAACAAAAAAGTCCAACGAAAAACATTGGACTTTATATAGTTTAGAATTAAAAATTATTCAGCAATACTCGGAACTTTTACGTTCTCGTTAGCATCTTTTTCATAATCAATACCGTCGATTTCGAAACCAAAAAGATTAAAGAAATCCTTTCTGTAACCTTCGATATCACTGATGTCTGCAAGATTTTCTGTCGTTACTTGATTCCATTGTTTAGCAACTTCAGCTTGTACATCTGCCGCCATTTCCCAATCATCGATACGGATTCTGCCAGCGTCATCCAAAGGCACAACGCCATCTGCCGTATACAATCTTTCTGAGAAAAGACGCTCCATTTGCTCGATAGTTCCTTCGTGTGTTCCTTTCGCTTTCATCACTTTATAAAGTAAAGAAATATACAACGGAACTACAGGAATTGCCGAGCTAGACTGCGTTACCAAAGCTTTGTTAACCGACACGTAAGATGTCCCGTTAAGGTCTTTTAATAAATCATTTAACATAGGAACAGTAGCTTCCAAATCGTTTTTAGCTTGACCAATTGTACCGTTTCTATAAATCGGGAAAGTCAATTCTGGACCGATATATGAATAAGCAACCGTTTTGACACCGTCTGCTAATACACCAGCATTTTTAAGATCTTCCATCCAGAATTTCCAATCTTCGCCGCCCATTACAGCAATCGTATTGTCGATATCTTCGTCTTTATCAACTGGTTGGATGCTGATGTCCGACACAATACCTGTGTGGAAATCCACAGTTTTGTTAGTGAAAGGCTCGCCAATTGGCTTAAGAACAGATGCGTAAGCAACACCTGTTTTTGGATGCGTTCTTCGTGGCGATGCTAAACTGTAAACAACCAAATCAATTTGACCTAAATCTTTTTTGATAAGTTCTATCGTTTCTTTTTTAACATCGTCAGAGAAAGCGTCGCCATTGATACTTTTTGCGTAAAGCCCTGCGGCAGTCGCTTCTTTTTCGAAAGCTGCAGAATTGTACCAACCTGCTGTTCCCATTTTGCCTTCTGAAGCTGGCTTTTCGAAGAAAACACCGATTGTTGCTGCGCCAGATCCGAAAGCTGCTTCTATTCTAGATGATAATCCGAATCCTGTAGAAGCACCGATTACTAAAACTTTCTTAGGGCCATTCTTTAGTTCGCCTTTCGATTTTACATATTCAATTTGGTTTTTTACACTTTGTAACGCGCCATCTGGATGTGCCGTTAGACAAATGAAACCTCTTGTTCTTGGTTGGATAATCATTTTTTAATTTTTTTAACTATGCAAATTAAGCATTTTTTTAGATTAATGCATGACATAATGCTTAGACTTTTACTTGAAGATTTACAATTATCCTTATCTTTAGGTTTAAATTTTAAAAATGAAAATCAAAAATAATTTTGGTGAGTTAGTAGAATTTGACGTTACAAAGCTTGCTTCTTCTCTCAAAAACTCTGGTGCATCTGCGGAAGATGTCGATAAAATTGTGAAACTTATTACCCCAAAATGTTACGAAGGCATCACGACTAAAGAGCTTTATAAAATGGCTTTCGAAGCTTTGAAAGGACTTTCTAGATCGGTTGCTGCGCGTTATAGTTTGAAGAAAGCTTTGTCAGAGCTTGGTCCTGCAGGTTTTTATTTTGAACAATGGATTTCGCGGGTGTTTCAGTCTTTGGGTTATCAAACCGAAACTGGGCAACACATCAAAGGTCATGCGGTGATGCATGAAGCGGACGTTATTGCAAAGAAAGACGACAAAACCTATTGGATGGAATGTAAATTCCGAAATACTGATGATGCTAAAATTTCTGTAACAACGCCAATGTATGTATTGTCAAGAATTAAAGATATTTCGGGAATTGATTATAAATTATTTGGGACTACGACGCAATTCACTGATGGTTGGTTGGTGACGAATGCTTATTTTACTAGCGATTCGACGACTTTTGGAGAATATTATAATCTGAAAATGTTATCTTGGGATTATCCACAAAGTAGAGGTTTAAAGAACCTAGTGGACGCTAATGTTTTGTATCCTGTAACTTGTTTAACAGCGATTAACGAAGTTGAAAAATCAAAATTGTTAGAAAGCGGATGTATTTTGGTAAAGGAATTTGTAGAAAATCCAAAGTTTTTAAAACTATTAAATTTAAGCCCCGAAAAAGAACAACAGATGTTGCAAGAAGCCAAAGAGCTGATGACTATTAAAATTTCTGAGTAATTCAATATTAAAAAAAAGCCTCGAAATGTCTCGAGGCTTTTTTGCATTATTAAAGTTTAATAGCTAAAATTTTATTTTCCCTTTTGAGGAGGATAGTTAGCCATAATTTCGGCAACTACTTCTGGGATTTGTTTTTGTTTAGATTTTGGAGAATCTACAGAAATACCACTTCCGATACCTTGCCAAACCAATTTGTTAGTTTTAGCGTCCACCATATCAACAACGATTGTTCCGCTGTTGTAGTTGCTGGTCCATGTTCTGTTCATCCCAACACCGAAGCCCCAAGGTCCGCCGTAACCGTACATACCATAAGGCGAAGACGATTGTACATCTTGTACTTTTTTGTGAGATGCTTTTACATTGATGATAATGTCTGGCGTTTGCGATGAGGTCAATCCTTTGCTTTGTACTTGTTTTGCAAGTTCGTTAAGAACACGGTCTTTGTCAAGATCGTTTAACTTTAAATCATCTGTGCGGAATAAATACGTCTTATAATCCGTAAAATTTGCTGTTGCAGAATAATCCGATCTTACTTGGAAAGGACTACAAGATGTTACCAATCCTGCTACTGCTAAGCCTAGAATAAAAAGATATTTTTTCATTGTGGGTCGATGTTTTTTTTAACATTAGAAAATGTGTCCGTTTTTTTATCATAACCATAAGGACAATGTCTACATCCATTTTTGCAACAGTAGCCACGTTTTAGATGGAATTTTGCTGTAAAAACTTTGTAACCTTGCTCGTTATAATAAAAGTCTTCATTTTCTTTGATTTCAATTTTAGACATAGGTTAAATTGTTTTCAAAAAAATATATCTTTGATATATGATTATCGTGATGAGAACTTTTCTCAAAAGTATGAAAATTTCGGGGATTACTTTGTTTCCGTTTATTATTCTCCAAAGAAAAGAGGATCGCAACAATCGTATTTTGATTAATCATGAGCGGATCCACATACGACAACAATTGGAGTTGTTGATCTTACCATTTTACTTTTTGTACGTTACAGAATACATTTTACATCTCATTTATTTGAAAAAACCTTACCTTGCTTATCGAGCTATATCTTTTGAGCGAGAAGCTTATGCAAATGAATTTGATTTTAATTATCTGAAGAATAGAAAGTTATGGTCTTTTGTTAATTATTTTAAATAAGACTTATTTTTATTGAATAAAAACAAAGACGAAAACTATTTTAGTATTCAAAAAAAATTAAATTTGCACTTTATTTTTTCAAACTATGTCACAAACATCGGGCGGTCATATTGACATCAAGAAGCTATCGTTTTTAGGCGTTATCGTATCATTAGGTATTGTCTTTGGCGACATTGGTACCTCACCATTGTACGTTATGAAAGCCATCATCAATGCAGGGAAATCTGGAGGTTTTATTTCGGAAGAGTACATCGAAGGAGCATTGTCTTGTATCATTTGGACAATTACTTTGCAGACAACGCTTAAGTATGTCATCATTGCACTGCGAGCTGATAACAAGGGAGAAGGTGGGATACTTTCTCTTTATTCGTTAGTAAAAAGAATTCGTAAAAAATGGTTATACATTATCGCAATTATTGGTGCTGCAGCTTTGGTGGCAGATAGTATTATTACTCCGTCGCTTACAGTGATGTCAGCTATCGAAGGTTTAGAATTGGTTGTTCATGAACCACCAGTTGTGCCTATTACATTGACTATTTTGTTTATTATATTTATTGTGCAACAATTTGGGACCAGCTTTATTGGTAAGTTTTTTGGACCAGTTATGGTGATTTGGTTCTTAACACTAGGGGCTTTAGGCTTTTATCATCTATTGGATGCACCGTATATTTTAAAAGCTTTTAATCCTATTTATGCGATTAAATTAATATACAATTCGCCGTCTGCTATTGTTATTTTGGGTGCAGTTTTCCTTTGTACTACAGGTGCCGAAGCTTTATATTCGGATCTTGGACATTGCGGAAAAAGCAATATCAGAATTTCTTGGATTTTCGTAAAAGCCATGCTTATTCTTAACTATCTTGGTCAAGGCGCTTGGTTGTTGAACAACTATCATGAAGTATTTAATGGTAAAAATCCTTTCTTCGGAATAATGCCAGATTGGTTTATCCTTCCAGGAGTTATTATCGCAACTTGTGCAGCTATTATTGCCAGCCAATCGGTAATTACAGGTGCGTTTACAATGTTTTCTGAGGCGATGTCTATTAACCTTTGGCCGAATCAACAAATCGATTATCCATCAGGTATTAAAGGACAAATGTACATCCCAAGAATCAATTGGGGGATTTTTATAATGTGTGCAATTATTGTGATGTTCTTCAAAGAGTCGGGTAGGATGGAAGCAGCTTATGGACTTTCCATTACTGTAACGATGTTGATGACTTCAATTTTGTTGATTTTCTGGTTCTTCAAAACAAGAACACCCAAAATATGGATTGGTTTGTTTGCAGTCGTTTATTTAACAATAGAGTTAGGATTCTTTAGTGCAAACATTATTAAATTCTTTGAAGGTGGTTGGATTTCTGTATTGCTAGCTGGCTTTATCGGGATTTGCATGTATGGCTGGTATAACGGTAGAAAAATAAAAACGCAATTTGTCAAGTTTGTGAAGCTTAACAATTATGTGTCCACGATTATGGATATGAAGTTGGATAACACCATTCCCAAATATGCAACCAACTTAGCCTTTTTTAGTCGCGCTCAAAAAGAAGATGAGGTAGAATCAAAAATTATTTATTCTATTATTAAATCTCAGCCGAAGCGTGCCGATCATTATTTTATCTTGAGTGTTATCAACCAGGAAGAACCTTATACCTTCAAATACCATCTTGAAGAGATTCTGCCAGGGACAATTTATAAAGTTAACTTCATGCTTGGTTTCAAAGTAGATCGAAGAATTAGTGATTATTTTGGACAAGTATTAGATGATATGATGGACGATGGTATGATTCCTGCGAAGAGTAGTTATCCGTCATTGCGAGCACATAACATTCCGCCAGATCTTAAATATGTCATTATTGATAACGTCTATATCAACGATTATTTATTAAATATCCGCGATAAGATGATCATGAATGTCTATAATTTTGTGAGAAAAATGGGAAGCAGCGACTTCAAAGCCTATGGTGTGGCGTCACACAACGTGGTTGTCGAGTCGGCACCATTATTGGAGCAAGGTTATGTACATGACAAAATCAAAAAAGTCTAGACATTAAGCTAAGGCAGACATTACAAAAATTAATCGTAATTTTGTCCTATCGAATCGATTATGGATACAACACAGAAAGACCTAAACGTTACAACTATTAAGGATGTACTAAGACAATATCTTTTAGAAAAAGGTTTTAGAAACACGCCAGAACGTTATACTATTTTAGAAGAAATATACAATCTAGATCATCACTTCAATGTTGATGATCTATACCTTATCATGATGCAAAAAAAGTATCATGTTAGCAAAGCAACAATATATAACACGATCGAGATTTTCTTGGATGCGGGACTTATCAGAAAGCACCAATTTGGAGAAAAAACTTTGAGCTCATCATCTTATGAAAAATCATATTTTGACAAGCAACATGACCATTTGGTGATATATAAAGAAGGTTCTGATAAAGAGATTGAAGAGATTATTGAGTTTTGCGATCCAAGAATCCAAGGTATTAAAGAATCTATCGAACAAGCTTTTGGGGTAAAAATAGATACACATTCACTTTATTTTTATGGCCAGAAGAAGTCATAAGGAATGAACAAAGCTTTTCTTTTAACTTTTATAATTATCCTTTTGGGATTTATTCGGATAGATGCGCAGACACCTGACAATAGCAATCCGAAAGACCCCTTCTTTGCTCCAAAATCACAGCAAGAACAAGCTTCAAAAGTGCAACACATCCACTCAGACGAGTCGGGTGTAAAGCCAGATCAATATGAAGGTAACTTGGTGTTTTCAGGAAATGTTAAGTTTGAACATCAAGGCTCTGTGCTTACTGCAGACAAAGTGGTTTTGTATCAAAAAGAGAACTTCTTAAAAGCCATTGGTAATGTTGTGTTATTAAATGCCGACGGTACCAAAATTACTGCCGAAGAGATGGAATACGATGGTAATACAGAACGTGGTATTGCTCGCAAAAACGTCGTGCTTACTGATCCAAAGCAAACCATCAAGACAGAAACACTTTATTACGATCGTGTCCCAAATACCGCTTATTTTAACACTGGCGGAACAATCTCTGATGGTCAAAATATCATGTACACCAAGTCCGCGACTTACTATGTGAATACAAAGGATATTGACTTTATCGGACATTCGACCATTGATGCAAAAGATTACACCATCGAAAGTGATAACATCAAAACCAACCAGACAACTCAGATTTCTCAATTTTTAGCAGCGACAACCATTCGTAGCAAAGAGAATCCTCGCAACTACGTTTACACCGAATTAGGAACTCATAATGCAAAAACGGGTATTTCGCATCTTAAAAAGAATTCTAGAATCCATTATAACGACAAGATACTTACAGGTGATAATTTAGAATATAACCGTAACACAGGTTTCGGAAAAGGAACTGGAAACGTCACACTTAACGATCCAAAAGAAAATCGTTACATCAAAGGTGGTTATGGCGAAATCTATGAGAAAAAAGACTCTGCGATGATCACGGATAAAGCCTACGCAGTTAAGATTTTCGAAAAAGATTCTTTATACATCGCAGCTGACAAGTTTTTAAGTTTTCAAAAACCCGACTCTACCAAACAGAAGAAAAGCTATTTGCGTGCTTACCGCAAAGTCCGAATATTTAAAACCAATATGCAAGCCCGTGCCGACTCTTTGTCATACAACGAGACCGATGGCATTTTGCATCTTATGAAGAAGCCAATTCTTTGGTCGGGTGCCAAGCAAATTACGGGCGATGAGGTGATGGTTTATATGAATACCACGACGCAAGACATCGACTCTGTCAAGGTTATCGGCAACGCATTTGCGATTAGCAAGGCGGATTCGCTTAACATGAAAGACGAGTTCAACCAAATCAAAAGCAAGTGGATGGGTATCTATTTTGAGAAAGGACAAATCAAAAAGGCTGTCGCTGTGGAGAATGCACAATCCATCGCTTATGCAGACGATCAGGACGAAAAAACAAAAGAAATCAACCGTATTGGTGTTGCTGTTTCGGTGTGTGGCGAGATTATTGCTGACTTTATCGAGAAGCGTGTGGAGACCGTAACTTGTCGTGTTGGTGCGCAGTCCGACATCTATCCGATGAGTTTTATGTCCAAAGAAAAACGCTTTTTCCCAGACTTTAATTGGAACACAAAAGACCGACCACAAAAGTGGAAAGATATCTTCGAAGATACTCCCAATTATCCCGAAACGGTCTATGAGTCGGATAACAGCTTGTACGAAAAAGCTGAAGCCGAACGCCTCAAGCTAGAAGAAAAAAACAAACCCAAAACGCCAGTTCGCGAAAAGCGATAAGTTTTAGGAATATAAAATCCAAGTCTGAAAGTCTTCCAAAGGCTTTCAGGCTTTTTATTTTAATTCGAATTTTTATTTGGGCGCCATTTCCGACTTCGGCTCCCACTCTTTTGCTCGGCATAGCCTCTCGCAAAAGGAGTTCCGCCTACGTCGGGGCGCAGATTCGTGTTCCCAGTTAATATCCGAATCCAAAAAACAAAATTCTAAAACGATTAAAAGTTATTTAACGTCAGTTCGGGATAAAGCATTTTTATTTATACGAGGCGTCACTTCGAGTAAAAATCAGAAAGATTTTGTATCGAGAAGTTTTAAGGATGAGAAAAGCACTTGTTTTCGATACAGTTTTCTTCCAAAACCACTCAAACTGACGTTAATTTTCTTATCCCGACAGGTTATTTATCATTGAAAATTATAAACGAAGCTTTTAATCTTTTCGGGTCTTAAACTCTATCTTCGAATTGTGTGACTCCTTTTCAGTCTTTTGTGTAAAACATCCAAATAATACAATTTTTCACCTTCGAAGAAAGGACGAACAAACATCGAAGAAAGGACGGTCAAATATTCTTGTAATCTAAACAAAGAAATTTCTATTAACATTATGCTCCGAAGGCGCAAGTCGACTTCTTTCGAAAGTAGATTTTCTATTATCCTTTTTTGAACTTGAGACGAAACCTAAATTCTACATTTTATTTTAAAATCTTTTGTGATTTTAAAAAAAAGTCTAATAGCAACTTAAACCAATTAAAAACCAAAACTTCGTTTTCCATTCCGAAAACTAGGTCGTAAATTTGCAGCCGAAAGACTTATGATTAAGACTATGGATATCAAAGACAATTTTTTTAAATATCAGGCGCAGACAACGCCTTATGCAGCAGGTTTCGAAGTAGAACGAGCACAAGGAAGTTACATCTACGGAAAAGACGGCAGAGCTTATTTAGATTTCGTGGCGGGCGTTTCGGCTAATACATTGGGGCATTCTCATCCCAAAGTTGTGAAGGCTATTAAAGACCAAGCCGACAAATATCTGCATGTGATGGTCTACGGCGAATATGCGCAAGAAGCACCTGTTAAACTTTGTCAACTTTTGGCAGATGCAACACAAGAACCTTTAGAAGTGACTTATTTGGTTAACAGTGGCGCAGAAGCCATTGATGGCGCATTAAAATTAGCGAAAAGATATACGGGAAGAGAAGAAATTATCGCTTTCAAAAATGCATATCACGGAAATACACACGGTGCATTGAGTGTTGCTGGTAACGAAGTTCACAAAAGAGAATTTCGTCCTTTGCTGCCCATGATTGACTTCATCGAATACGATAACCAAGCAGATTTAGAAAAAATAACTCATAAAACTGCTTGCGTTATTGTCGAAACCATCCAAGGTGCGGCAGGATTTATTACACCATCCGAAAATTATTTCATTAATCTAAAGAAGCGTTGCGAAGAAGTTGGTGCGCTTTTAATTTTAGATGAAATTCAGCCAGGATTTGGTAGAACTGGGAAATTATTCGCGTTCGAGCATTATGGCATTGTTCCCGATATTTTGGTGATGGGCAAAGGTATGGGCGGTGGCGTTCCTGTTGGGGCGTTTATGAGTTCTCGCGAGATTATGGAAAGTTTATCACACTCACCAAAGTTAGGACATATCACAACGTTTGGTGGAAATCCATTAATTGCAGCGGCTTGTCTCGCAACCTTAGAAGAAGTTTTAGCAAGTGGTTTGATGACTTTAACAGACGAAAAGGAGCAACTTTATAGAAAATTGCTTGTTCATCCACAGATAAAAAAAGTAAATGGTAAAGGATTGATGTTGGCAGTAGATTTAGGAACGCCAGATTTTACACTTGCTGTAGCCAAACGTTGTATGGAAAAAGGACTAATAGTTTTCTGGCAATTGTATCGCAATGAGTTTTTAAGAATTTCGCCACCGTTGACGATTTCTAATGAAGAAATCACGAAAGGATGCCAAATAATTTTGGAAGCTATCGATGAGGTTTTAGAATTAGATAAAAACTATTAAATCAAAGTTTTACAGAATTAAAGAATAGATGACAAAAAACATATTTTTTTGTCATTTTTTTTATTTTTCAGTAACATAAAGCATTTGCAAATAAGAAATTAATTTATATATTGCGCCCTGATTATATATACGATTTATGGCAAAAACGAAAGTTCATTACGAATATAATATGCACTGTCTATCAGAGATATTGTACGAGTATTTAGCAAGTGCGGAAGGTCTGTCAGAATGGTTTGCCGATGAAGTGGTTGAGCGAGGAGATGATTTTTTCTTTAGTTGGGGTGGTGGACCTGCAGAAAAAGCAACATTAATCCGTTACAAGCCGGAGAGTTTTGTGCGTTTTCGTTGGGAAGAAGACGAAGGGACAAAGTATTTCTTCGAGTTGACTATTGTTATCGACGAGCTTACTGAAGATTTGTCACTTAATATTACAGATTTCTGCGACGATGGCGACGAGGAAGAGAATCGTCTATACTGGGAAAACCTCGTAGAAAACCTTAAAATAAAATTAGGAGCAGCCTAACAAACTTATTATATAATGAACGATTTTTATCGTTCATTGTTTTTTATTATGATGCAAAAGTTAGAATATATAGAAGACAATCTACAGACTGTTAACCGCGCTTTTCTTTTTGGAGATGCGGTTTGGGTGTCATTTTTTGTTCGAAATTCGGAGTTGATTATGTCAGAAGAATCTTATTTCTTTTTGATGGCATCGATGCGAAAAATGCGTTTCAATATTCCGTTGTCTTACACCTTGGAGTTTTTTCAAGAGTTATTTAAAAAAGAAGTTTTAGAAAAAGACGTTCAGAATGCGATTATTAATCTGATGGTCTATCGTCAACAAGACAATTCTGATGATCTTCCAAAAGCGACAACGTCTTTTTATTTTGAGGTTAAAACCATGACAGATCCTTTGTCTATCCAATCGTCAATTGAGTTGGATATGATTAAAGAAATTAACGTCAATTCAAATTTGTTGAGCAACATTCGTGTGCATTCTCCAGAGAATATCTATGCAAGCATCTACGCTAGAGATAACGATTTGGATGATTTGATTTTATTAAATCCGAACAAACGTATTGCGAGAAGTATTTACGGGAATCTTTTATTTTTACAAGGCAACACGATTAAAGTTCCGAAGCAGACCGAAGGCGCTTATATTTCGCCATTGATGGAGAATTTTGTGACTTTTGTTCATAAAAACAAATTGGCAGAAATCGAAGAAGCAGAAGTTATCGCTTTCGAATCTCAAAAATCTGATGAGATCATTAGGATTTCGGACGAAAAGGGAATTCACACCGTTTCAAAAATTAGAAATAAAACGTTTGAATCCACAAGATTTACAGAAATGCTAGAAGCTTGGAAAGCGAGTTTCTAGAAATTAATACACAAAAAAATGCTTCTGATCATTCGGAAGCATTTTTTATTTACTTTTAAAACTCAATTCGCTATATAATTTTTTAATATTTTATTTTGCGAAATCACAAGAACTAACGAATTTTACAAGACTAGGTTTTATTAGAGTTTTAGCAAAGCACCAATGAGAGAATACTATTTAACGCAACTTACTATTAATTTTTGCATTCTCCTTGCTGCATTATTTCTAATTTTTGAAATGCAAAGATGTTGGCTAATTATGACTAATAAACCGCAGAACCTTGCTTCCGATAAAATTCTAGAATTTATACAAATGCCTTTTGAGACGATTATAAAAAATAAAACCGCATTGAAGTGGTTTTCATTCTTTGTGTTTCCAATTGCTTTTGGTCTTACTGTAATGGGATATTTTGCATATCGACGCATTCCACTCGGCATGCCTTGGGGTTATGTTGCTGTATTTGGAATGGGCTACTTTGGTGTGTCAATTTTCTTGTTTGTCGCTGTAGCCCATAAATTTTTAACATCAAAAATAAAAATTGGCAATTCTGCTGGTTATCTTATGATGTTATATTTTGTATTATTGATGGGACTTGTTGTATTGCTGCTTCGCGATGTTTTTTGACCGCCATCCTATGGTGCTAATCTTTTAATATTCCAATCCATTTCGTTTTCTAAGTTGTAGATTATTCTGTCGTGAAGTCGGTTAGGGCGACCTTGCCAAAATTCGATTTCATAAGGTTTTGCAAGATATCCGCCCCAATTTTCTGGTCTTGGGATTTCTTGACCTTCAAGTTGATTTTCAAGTTCGTGAAGTCTGTTTTCCAAAAACTCACGATTCGGAATTTCTTGACTTTGTGGCGAAACCAAAGCGCCGATTTGACTTCCTCTCGGTCGAGAATGAAAATACCCATCGCTAAGATTAGGTGCAATTTTTTCGAGATTGGCTTTAATGATAATTTGACGTTCCAAGCTTGGCCAAAAGAAATGCAAACAAGCCTTGTGCGTCGCTTCTATCGCTTGACCTTTGCGACTATCGTAATTGGTGTAAAATATAAAGCCATTTTCGTTATAAGCCTTTAGCAGAACCATTCTTGTGCGAGGACAACCGTCTGCCTCAACGGTCGAAATTGCCATCGCATTAGCTTCTACCACCAAAGGATTTTCTTCTGCATCCAAATACCAATCACGAAATTGCTCAATGGGATTTTCGCGGATTTGGTCTTCTGTAAGTTCGGCTTTTTCGTAAGATTTTCTGTGTTGATAGAGGTCTTCCATAATCGAATTATTAATATTTGAATAGCAATTGATTCAAAAATTATTGCTAAAAAATTATATTTTACTTAGTTTTGAGTTATGAATAACTCTTACAAAGGTAAACTTTTAATCTCAACGCCTGATGCATCGGGTGATATATTTTCGCGCTCTGTGGTGTTGCTACTCGAGCATGACATGCATGGTGCGTTTGGACTTATCCTCAACAAAAAGAACAAGTTGATGAGTGATAAGTTAAATGAGATTTTTGGTTTTGAAGTGGAAGTCTATGATGGTGGACCAGTGGAGCGTGACCGTATTTTCTTTATTATTAAAGGAAAACCTGTGACAGAAGATTTTAGTTCTATCGGTGATGATTTTTATGTAACCGAAGATATCCAAAAAGTAGTCGCTGCCATTGTTGAAGGCGATTTGGAAGTTAATCAAATGAAGGTATTTGCAGGATATTCTGGTTGGGGTGGTATGCAACTTGAAACGGAAATCAAAAATAAATATTGGACGGTTGTGGATGTCTATAACCTTGACTACACTTTCCCAAATGATAAAGGCCTTTGGCGCGATATAATGCAAAATCTTGGTGGCGATTTTCTAATTTTCGCAAACTCTCCAGATGATGTCACGATGAATTAAATTTTTTGAATTATTTAAAAATAAGTTCGATGCTGCCAGATTGATGGTAGAAAAATCCGTCGTCATCATATTCTACATCGGCTAAACCGCGGATAACATCATAGACCATGTTTTGTAAAACGCCATCGCCAATTCCGTGGATAATTATCATACGTTTTAGCTTGTGCTTTCGACAAAACTCGATGGATTCTTGTAGCTTCTCTCTTTGAATCATCAGGCGTTCAAAAGATTCGTAGTCGTGAGGATTTTTGACAAGATTTTCGAAATGTAAATCGATTCGAAATGCTTCCTTCTTATGCTTTTTGGAAACTGGTTTCGTATTTTCCTTTTTTACAGAAACTTTGATGTCATCATAAAGACTTTTGTCTAAAAGCAAGACTTTATCTTTTGGAAAGAAATAAACAAATCCAAATTCGTCTTTTACATCATAACCATTGGGTTTAACCGATGTTATGTGCCCACGAAGATCGTCGTCCAAAATACTTACTGCGTCTCCGATTTTCATTTTGGTCCGAGTTCTATTATTTCTAAATCTTTGATTTCTGATCCGACAATTGAGAAGCGCATCATCGTGCGGACTTTGTGCCAACCTTGCTTGCCACAAGCGCCTGGATTAAGATGCAATAATTTATTTTTCTCATCGTACATCGCTTTTAAAATATGCGAATGTCCCGAAATAAATAATTGCGGTTGCTCTTCTGCGATATGTTTCTTAGCAAGTGGCGTATATTTGTTAGGATAACCGCCAATGTGGATCATTAGGACTTTAACCTCTTCACAGATAAAAGTGTTAACTTCTGGGAAGATTGTTCGGATTTTGGCTTCGTCGATGTTGCCGTAGACACCTCGAAGTGGTTTTAGTTTTTCGAGTTCTTCGATGACTTGCATACTTCCAAAGTCGCCAGCATGCCAAATTTCGTCCACGTCTTTGGCGTAAGATAAAATCCGATCATCGATATAAGAGTGACTGTCAGAAAGCAACAAAATCCTTTTCATACAGCAAAGGTCTTATTTTTTCTTGAGTTTTGAAAATGGTTTTTTTTCGATATTTTTAATAATCAGAAATGTCTTTGTTAAAAAGGCTTTCAGGGTTCTAGACCCTGAAAGCCTGCTTGTCTTGTACCACGAATTTTGCGTTAGGGATGGAAGCGGCATCCTTTGGGGTTGGAGTGAGGCGGCGGAGCGTAGCGGAGCCGTCCGAGCGACAAGCCTAAAGATATAGCGGACAGCCCGACTTTTTTGCGATGGCTAAAGTTTGGGCAAAAAAAGGAACGCCCAAAAAGTTAAGGTTAATTGAAAAAAAATCAGGAAATTTGCACCTGATGCGATACTTTATAGAATTTGCTTACGATGGCGCACCATACTTTGGTTATCAGGTACAACCCAACCAGATTTCGGTACAAGAAACTTTGGAGAAAGCCTTGTCAACTTTGTTGCGACAACCGATAAAAACAACAGGAGCGGGCAGAACGGACACTGGCGTACACGCCAAAAAGATATTTGCACATTTTGATTTCGAAGGGGAGTTAATGGACAATCTTGTACATCGACTCAATAGTTTTTTGCCTGAAAGTATTGCTATTAAAAGGATTTTTGAAGTTGAAAGTGATGCGCACGCAAGATTTAGTGCGACTTACAGAACTTATAATTACTTTATATCAACGGAAAAAGATCCGTTTACGAAAGATTTGGCGTGGCAACTTTGGCGCAAAAAATTGGATGTTGACGCGATGAATGAGGCTTGCAAAATCCTGTTTGAGTATTCGGATTTTACGAGTTTTGCGAAATTACATACCGATAACAAAACGAATATTTGTAAAATCTATCAGGCGAATTGGGAACAAAACGGAAGTTTGTTGAAATTTACGGTTTCGGCAGATCGTTTTCTACGAAATATGGTGAGAGCCATTGTTGGGACGATGATAGAAGTTGGCGATGGGAAGTTGGAACCCGAAGATATGCATCGCGTTATTACAGAGCAACATCGCAATTCGGCGGGGACATCAGCGCCAGCGCACGGATTATTTTTAGTAGATGTTGGCTATGATTTTTTAGATTAAAGAATGGAAAAACAAAATACTTGGCAGATTGTCAAACGACTTTTTATGATTGGGATGAAATTCCGATCATGGTTTATTTTGACGTTGATTATCTCCATTTTGCTATCGTTGGTGTCGACTTATCGTCCCTATTTAACGATGGAAATTGTCGACAACGACATTACACGCCTGAAAGATACAGGCTTGATGATGAAGCATGTCTACATCCTTATCGGATTGGTGATTGCGGAAATGTTGCTGAATTTTTTCCTTGTTTACTTTTCGAATTTTATTTCACAGAATGTCATCAGAGATATTCGTGAGCGATTATACAATAAATTGATTTATTTCAAAACTTCTTTCTTTGACAAAACAGCTTTGGGACAGTTGGTAACGCGCGCCGTGGGTGATGTCGAAACCATTGCTGTGGTCTACACAGACGGATTTTTGATGGTTTTTGGCGACATTCTTAGATTGGTTTTTGTGCTGGTTATGATGTTTCAAGTGAATGTGGAACTTAGTTATATTTCGTTGGTGATTTTGCCGTTGATGGTTGTTATCACAAGGTTTTTCCAAAAACGATTGAAGAAAGCATTTGGTGACGAAAGAAGTTGGACTGCCATCCAGAATAGTTTTGTGCAAGAGCGACTTTCGGGGATGTCGATTATTCAGGTTTTTAATCGTCAGGAAGCCGAGTTTAAGAAATTTGATGATATTAATATCCAACTGAAAGCAGCTTTGTTGAGAACGGTTTTTATTTTCTCTTTATTCTTTCCCGTTGTTGAATTAATTTCGTCCTTATTTATCGGATTCATCCTTTTTTATGGCGGTTTTATCGAGGTTAAAGCTGGGGTAATTATCGCATTTATTCAGTTTATTAATATGTTGATTCGTCCGTTGAGACAGATTGCAGACCGCTTTAACAACATCCAACGTGGTTTGGTTGGCGCAGAACGTGTGCTTGGCGTGATGGACGAAAACAATGCGATGCCGAATGATGGTAAAATTATTAAACACGAATTCGCTGGACAAATTGAGTTTAAAAATGTTCATTTCTCTTATGATGAAAAACAGGAGGTTTTAAAAGGCATCAGTTTTAAAGTTAATCCTGGTGAAACGGTTGCTATTGTTGGTGCAACTGGCGCGGGTAAATCCACGATTATTAGTTTGATAACGCGTTTGTACGATATTAATTCTGGCGAAATTTTACTGGATGATATCGAAATCCGAGATTATGAATTGTACAATCTTAGAAGTCATATCGGTGTTGTGTTGCAAGATGTGTTTTTGTTCCACGGTTCTATCTTTGAAAACTTGACTTTGGGCGACGAAAGCATCACTTTGGAACAGATTAAAAAAGTGGCAAAAGAGATTGAAGTTGATGATTTTATCGAAAGTCTTCCTAATGGTTACGATTATGTGGTAAGTGAAAGAGGCTCTTCCATTTCGTTAGGACAACGTCAGCTTTTATCGTTTTTAAGAGCTTATTTGTCGGATCCAAAACTTTTAATTCTTGATGAAGCGACGTCTTCGATCGATCATGAAAGTGAAAAATTAATACAACGTGCCACCGAAAAAATTACGCAAAACAGAACGTCAATAATCATCGCACACCGACTTTCGACCATTGAAAAAGCGGATAAAATCATCGTGATGGAAAAAGGTAAAATAGTAGAAGAAGGTAAGCATGACGAACTTCTTGCACTTAATGGTTACTATGCTTTGTTGTATAATAATCAATCGCGCGATTCGGAAAGTGCGGAAGATGTTGAGGAAATTTAGAATCTATTTAATCATTACAAAATAAAAAAAGCGACTTCTTTCGAAATCGCTTTTTCCTTTATAAAAACTAAAGTTTATTTTTTCTTTTCCTTAAGTTCTTCTTTGTCTTTGTCAGAAGGATTCCAAACTTTAACTTCTGCATTTTTATCAATGCCAGAAAGGATCTGAACCTTCACGCCATCACTTGCGCCAAGTTTAACATAGACTCTTTTGAAGCTTCCGTTTGGCTGTTTTACTTCAACAAAAGATTTGTCAACATTGTTTACTTTTTCATACTGAATCAAAGATTCGTCAAGTAACAAAGCATTTTTTTGACTGCTCAATACAACTTCTCCATTCGCACTAAAACCAGCGCGGATGTATTCATTAGTTTTATTGTAAACATCGCCTTCTACAGCAAATTTTATTGTACCAGTTTCTTCCTTACCTTTTGGTGCAATCAGCGTCAATTTACCAGGGAAAGTCTTGTTTTGAAGCGCACCAATCACGATGTTCATGTCCATGCCTTCTTTTAGTTTTCCGGCTTGTGCTTCATCAATTGTCCCTTTGAAGATTAATGAGCCCAAATCTGCAATCGAACAAATCGTTGTCCCTGGGTTAAAAGCATTGGCTTCGATAACTTGGCTACCAACTTTCACCGGAATTTCTAAAACTGTTCCCGCTGCTTTTGCACGAATCTGTGTTGTTGCCATGCCTTGCAATTCTGGTGTAGCTCCAGTTTTTACAATTTGTAATCTTTTTTGCGCCGCATTCAGTTGTTGATTTGCGATTTTTTGTTGCTGAACTGTCGATTCATATTGTTGTTGCGCCGTGATGTATTCTTGTTTAGAAATCACACCTTGCTTGTACAATTTATCTTGCATCGCAAATTGCTTTTGCTGATTCGATACGTTGATTTGCGCATTTTTAACCTGAATCTGCGCGTTGTTAATATCTTGCATTGCGCCATTAACGTCAGACACTGTTGGGATAATTCTCAAAGTTGCTAAAAGCTGACCAGCAACTACTTTGTCGCCTTCTTCAACTTCGATTGCAGTGATAATTCCCGACATATTGGGTTTAATCTCGATTTCTTCGCGTGGCACAATTTTGCCGGTTGCCATCACTTTATCTTCAAGCGTCGATATCGATGGTTTTCTAGTTAAGAAAAGCTCTTTTTCTGAAGAATTCGATTTAATAAGATAGCTAACGCCCATCGCCAAAGCAGCAAAGACAATAAGTCCAAATAGGATGTAAAGAATCTTTTTGATGTTGAACTTCTTTTTCATTATAGTAGTTTATTTATTTAAAAATTATTCGGTTCTTAAGGCTTCAATTGGTCGTATTTTAACAGCGCGTTGTGCAGGAATCATCCCAATTAACAAGCCTAAAATCAACATAATCGCTAATGCCGAAAATACGTTGCTGTAATCAACCGTTGGATTATAAAATGGGAAAGTATCATTGTTTTTCGTTGCTAAATCGAGTCCCATTAACAGGAAAATTCCAAACAAAAATCCGATAAGTCCCGATGATAAGGTGATGACAACACTTTCTAATAAAATTTGGTTACGGACTTCGCTTGGTTTTGCACCTAGCGCTCGACGAATTCCGATTTCTTTAGTTCGTTCTTTAACGGTGATTAAAAGAATATTTGAAATCGCAATAACGCCCGCCAAAATCGTCAAAGTTCCGACAACGATGGTCAAAAATTGCATTCCTGTTAAGAAGCCTGTCAACTTTTTGAAAGCTTCGCCAAGGTTAAAACTTCCGTACGCATTGGTATCTTCTGGCGATGCGTGATATTCTTTTTTAAGCTCGTCTTTTGCTAGATTTTCAACAATTTTAACATCAGCATCAGGTTTACTCACAATGGCAAAAAAGTCGACAACATCGCCTGCATTGTACATTTTGTTATAGGTGCTAAACGGAATGTAAGCCGATTGATCACTTTCTAGTGGACCGCCAGATTTCCCAACACGGAAAACGCCAATCACCGTGAAAAACATGCCTTTGATATTTACCGATTTCCCAATTGGGTTTTCATTTTTATTAGCATCAAAAAAGTTTTTGTAAATCTCTTCACCAATCACCGCAACATTTTTGCTACTCGACACATCAGCATCGTTAATGTATCGTCCGAAAAGTAATTTTTTCTGCGAGATTAAATTCCCTACAGGAAAGTCACCAGTCAATACATAAGTTGCCGACTTGCCATTTCTAGAGATTTGCTCGGGTGGATTTCCAAAATTTCCGCGGGCACTTTGCGGCGAGATATAATCGATTTCTGTGATTTTTGATTTTAAAAGTTCAATATCTTTAAGATGAAGTTTCATACTTCGTCCTTTTGGAAAACCATCAAACGGAATGGTCGTGTTCTGCGCCCAAAGGAAAATTGAATTGGTTGCAAAACCAGCAAAAGCTTTGTTGAAACCGTTTTCCATACCTTTGGCTGCACCCAAAAGGCTAACGTACAAAAACATGCCCCAACCTACGCCAATCATGGTGAGGAATGTCCGAAGTTTATTATTACTCAACGAATAATAAATCTCCTGCCATGTATCTAAACTGAATAAAATTTTCATTCTGTGGTCGAAGCTTTTTGTTTTTATTATTAAATTTTAAATGAAAGTCTGATGAGATTTTACATTTAAAAATTCGATTTTATTTTTATTTAAAAAAAATTATTCTGCTCTTAAGGCTTCAATTGGTTTTATCTTAGAAGCTCGATAAGCAGGGATAAATCCAGCAATTGCACCTGCAAAAATCAAACAGAAAAATGCAGTCGAAATTAGTCCCCAACCAACCGATGGATCGGTGATGAAATAATCTTCCAAACTATCGCCAATTAATTTTAATGTTAAAACACCAACGCCAACGCCTATCAATCCCGAAATTACCGTAATTACAATACTTTCCTGAAGAATCAAAGCGACAATTCCTGCAGGTTTAGCGCCAATCGCTTTTCGGATTCCGATTTCTTTAGTACGTTCTTTAACAATATATACCATGATGTTGCTAATCCCAATAATTCCCGCTAAAAGCGTCCCAAGTCCGATAAATCCTACAACCGCCGATATAACGAACATAAACATAAAAGACTCTTGATTGTTTTTAGCATTATTTCTCACAACCACCGCTTGCTTGTCATTAGGCGAAATACTGTGGCGGTCTTTTATTTTTTTCTCAATTTCATCACCGTATTTTATGGCTTGGTCAGGCGACATTTTTTGATCGTAGGATAACATAATGGTGCTCAAACTGTCAGATCCTTTTTTCATCTGTTGCAAAGTCGAAAGCGGTACAACCACATGACGCTCGTCCCAGTCGCCACCAGCATCAGAAAAGACACCAACCACGCGAAACATCGTCCCATTAATCTGAATCATTTTCCCGATTGGGCTTCCATCTTTGATAAGGTCACGCTGCACCATTCGCCCGATGGATGTTACATAAGCTTTGCGATCGATATCCATAGGTGTTATATAACGACCTTCCATCATGTTTCGGTTTTCTAAAAACTTTTCATCAGGATTAACACCTTGTATTTGATAAGTTCCACTTTCGCGACCGTATTTTACCATCCAATTGGCAGTGTATCGCGGCGATGCATATTCGGTTCTACCTTTTGCATTTTTCTCGATATCGTCAAAATCTTTATTGTCAAGTGTAATTGTTCTGTTAGATTGCAAGCCAGCGTAAGCTTCTGAGGTACGACCCGTAAAAACCATAATAAGATTAGCTGCATCTCTTGTAAAGGCCTGTGCGAAAGAGTTGTTAAGCCCATTACCTATGCCGAAAAGAACAATGAAAATAAATAATCCCAAAGCTACAGTAAAGCCAGAAAGCACCGTCCGCAACACATTGCTACGAATGGAACTAAATATCTCCTGCCAACGGTCTATGTCAAACATATTTACTTTAGTTATTTAATTTTAATTCTTATAAAACGATTTGTTTAATAAAATCATCGCTTTCGATTTTGCCATCTTTTAAGACAACGTTACGTTTGGTTTGTGCGGCAACATCAGGTTCGTGGGTTACGACAACAATCGTTTTTCCTTCGTTGTTAATGTCTTGCAAAAGCTTCATAATATCATGTGTCGTCTGCGAATCTAATGCACCAGTTGGTTCATCTGCCAAGATAAGTTTAGGTTCGGTGATTAGGGCGCGAGCAATTGCAACACGTTGTTTTTGTCCTCCCGACATTTCGCTTGGTAAGTGATTTGCCCATTGTCCAAGTCCAACTTTTTCGAGATATTCTAAAGCTTTTTGGCTTCTTTCTTTACGACCAACACCTTGATAATAAAGTGGAAGAGCAACATTTTCGACTGCTGTTTTATAATTAATCAAATTAAAGGATTGAAATATAAATCCTAAAAACTTGCTTCGATATTCTGCTGCGCGACTTTCTGTCAAATGTTTAATCGGGACGCCATCTAGTTCATAAATACCAGTGTCAGCTTCGTCGAGGATACCGATAATATTTAATAATGTAGATTTTCCCGAACCAGAAGACCCCATAATCGATACAAACTCACCTTCCGAAATATTCAGGTTGATACCTTTCAGAACATGTAATTTGCTCTTACCAATATCATAGGATTTGTTGAGTTCTTCAATTTTTAAAATTAAATTCGACATATTCTCGGCTTATATTCTAATAGGTAATTGAGATTGTTAAAAAGTTACAATTATTTTCAAAAAAAATATTTTTTTTAATTATTGCGTAACAATTTATCAATTATTGAGTCTTATTGTGTATAAACTATTATTATGACACTTCGTAATGTATTAGCAGCTTCGGTTATTTGTTTTGGCGTTTTTGGATATGGTCAAAAGATTTGGACTTTGCAAGAATGTGTGGACTATGCAGCAAAAAGTAATCTTCAGGTTATCCAAAATTCTTACAATAAAAAAGTACAAGAATCGAATTTAACGATTGCAAAAAAAGAATATTTACCGAATGTTAGCGGAAGTATTTCTAATACGGCGACTTTTGGACAAAGCCAAGATGTATTTGGAGTGTCGCAACGTAATGATAATTTTAATAACAATGCGAATGTCGGTGCTAATATTTTGGTATATAACAATGGACGTTTAGAAAAGAATATTCGAAAAGTTCAGTTTGATGTCGAAGCTTCGCAGTTTGATGTGGAGACGGTACAGAATAATATCTCGTTACAAATTGCACAACAATATTTAAGTATTTTATTAAATAAAGAAATTGTAAAAATTTCCCAAAGCGCCTTGCAAAATGCCCAAAAATTACGTGATCGAGCGAAGATAACTACGGATGTTGGGACAACTGCACAAACGATCTTGGCAGAAGCTGACGCTGCTTTAGCTAGAGAAAAACAAAATCTAAAAGTGGCGGAAGTTAATCGTGATAGAAGTCGCTTTGCACTTGCTCAACTGTTGATGTTGACCGATTATAAAGAATTTGATGTCGCCGATGTTCCGATACTATTTGATCCACAAGCGCCAGATTTGGGTGTCGAACAAGTTTTGGATAAAGCCTACGGAAATCAACCGCAAATAAAAGCTGCTGAAAGCCGTATCAAATCTTCGGAAGCGCAAACTGAAGTTGCGAAAACAGCGTTTTGGCCGACTATTACAGCTAATGCAGGAGTTGGTTCGTTTTATTTCAATTCTTTAGCGACTAATAGAATTGGGATTAACCCAGATGGTACGCCAATTAAAGAGCATGGTTTTTTCCAACAATACAAAGATAATTTTGGACAACAAGTTGGGATTTCTGCGAACATTCCGATTTTTAATAAAAGAATAACGAAACTTCAAGTTGAGCAATCCAAAATCCACCAAGACATTGCAAAAAATAATCTTGATCAGCAAAAATTGGATGTTAAACAAAATGTACAAAAAGCGGCTTTTGATGCGGATGCTAACTATCAAACTTTTTTAACATCTGTAGAAGCTGAGAAAAGTACCAAGTTGGCTTTAGATTTTGCAGAGAAAAGCTATGAAGCTGGTCGTACAAGCATCTATGATCTCAATATTGCTAGAAATAATTATGCAAATGCACAAGGAAGCGTTGCACAAGCGAAATTCAATTATTTATTTAGTCAAAAATTGTTAGATTTCTATTCGGGGATTCCTTTAAGTTTATAAATAAATTTCTTTAAAAAGTTAAATTTTAAGCTTTTGATTTGTTTATTATTTGATTAAATTTGAGACATGCGAAAGTTTGGAAAAGATTTATTAATAAATCTAAAAAATGCTGATTTAAAGGGTGAAGATGCGCATTGTATCTATTCGCCAGCTTACCGACCATTGTTTTCTTACGATGATATTTTGACCAAGAATCCTAAGTTTGCGGCGGTTAATATTTTGTTGTACTTAAAAAATGATGAATGGCATTTCCCATTGATGGTACGTAGCGAAAATGAGCACGATCGCCATAGTGGCCAAATATCTTTGCCAGGAGGAAAGCGGGAAGAGCAAGACCTTAATTTTGCTGATACTGCGAAACGCGAAACCTCAGAAGAAATGGGTATTGATCCGCATTACATCAGAATTATTCGTGAGATTTCTCCGATCTATATTCCGCCTAGCAATTTTTATGTCCATCCATTTATTTCGTTTACTAAAAAAGATCCAACTTTCATTTTGCAAGAGAGCGAAGCTGTAGAGTTAATCGAGTT
>JAEXRP010000072.1:0-4706 GCA_023440705.1 Bacteroidota bacterium | reverse complement strand
ATTTTTTGAGTGTTTAGATCTTGATAAAATAAATTATATCTGCAATAAAAGCGACTTTGGATCCGTCAGGAGAAAATTTTGGTTCTTGTACCCATTTGCCATTGTTTAAGCTAACAACTTTTCCGTCTTTTAGATTTTTAACATCAAATTTCCCTAAAAAAGAATGTCTATAGATTGGTTCGCTTTCTTTTAAAAGTAAAATTTGAGATTCGTCATCAGAAAAAGTGTAAGATTCAAAATTCCCATCAACGATATTTCCTGATTTTGTCGATGTTTTATAAGAATATTTTGCGATTCCTCCTTTTTCAATCGTTGCATAATTTTCGCCATCTTTCAGCGAAGCAATTCCAGCAATGCCTTTTCCTCTGTAGTAACCAGAATATATTTTGTCTAATGTAATTTCTTGTGCTTTAACATTATAGAATGCTGCAATCACCAAACTGGATAATATTATCTTTTTCATTATAAATAATTGGAATTAACTTTCGTAAAGATACAGATTTTGGCAATATATTAAGGATTTGTAAATGCTTTTCCGCAAGTCTTGGCAACATTCTTGTATGTTTTTAAAAACACCAAAAATAATTTACTATGGAAAATACTGATATTAGAAGTCGCCTTACAAAGTTTGAATTTGACAATGAGGTACTTTATACTAAATTTAATTCTTATGCTGAGGCAGAACAATTTGCAAACGAAAACAACGGAAAATTAAAGGAAGTTGGTTTCTTAGACGGTAATGATAATCCTGTATTTGACGATTCAGCAGGTTTAATTGCTAAAAAAGATTATTTCGCGGCAGAACCTAACCCGAATTATGAGATTATACACTCAGGAAATCCTTTATTCAAAGAGCTTGTTGCAAAATATGTTAAAAGAGATTCTGAAATTACCGACAAAAGCGTCGAAGAAGAATTGTTGTCAGATTCTGATTCTTTAATCTCTGAAGATGGCGTTTTTGTAATTGATAAAAAAGGTGAAATCCAGAAGGTAACATCAAGAGAACGTGTGCGTTATTTGATGCATACCAAAGTTTACGAACTAGGCGTTTTAATTCCTAAATCTTAAAAAAATGACAACTCGAAAATATTCCAAAAAAGCGCAAGAGAAAATCGGCGAAGTGATGCACGAGTTTAAAGAAGGGAAATTGAAATCTAGCTCTGGCAAAAAAGTAACTGATAGAAATCAAGCGATTGCTATTGGTATTTCGGAGGCTCGTGATGAAGGTTTGAAGGTTCCAAAAGATTCTACAACCAAGAAAAAATAATTTAAAAGTCAACTTTGGTTGACTTTTTTTGTGTCTAATCTCATTTTGTGACTATTATAATTTATTAGTAATTTTGCAGCCTTATGACAGAACGAAATCAACAGCCTAACACAGTGGCTTTACATACTTTAGGTTGTAAACTTAATTTTGCAGAAACTTCAACAATCGCCCGCCAATTGACTGACGCGGGTTATGATAAAGTGGAGTTTGATCAAGCTGCGAAAGTCTATATTATTAATACATGTTCGGTTACCGAAAATGCAGATAGAGAATGTAAGCTTCACGTAAAGCGTGCGATGAAGGCAAATCCAGAAGGTTTGGTAGCAATTATCGGTTGTTATGCGCAGTTGAAGCCAGAGGAAATTTCGAATATTGAAGGTGTCGATTTGGTGCTTGGTGCCAAAGAGAAATTTAATATTTTAAGTTATCTCAACGATTTAGAAAAGGCTGAAAGTTCGGCTGAGATTCATTCTTGTGAAATTGATGAAGCCGATTTTTTCATTGGTTCGTATTCGATTGGAGACAGAACGCGTGCTTTTCTTAAAGTACAAGATGGTTGCGATTACAAATGTACTTATTGTACAATTCCTTTAGCTAGAGGGATTTCTAGAAGTGACACCATCGAAAATGTTGTGAATAACGCTAAAGAAATTGCGGCGAAAGATATTAAAGAAATCGTTTTGACTGGTGTTAATATTGGCGATTACGGAAAAGGTGAATTCGGGAACAAAAAACATGAGCATACTTTTTTGGATTTAATTTCAGAATTGGATAAAGTTGATGGTATTGAACGAATTAGAATTTCTTCGATCGAACCAAATCTGTTAAAAGACGAAAGCATAGATTTGGTATCGAAAAGCAGAAGTTTTGTTCCGCATTTTCATATTCCGTTGCAATCGGGAAGCGATGAGGTTTTAAAAAAGATGAAACGCCGTTATTTGACGAATCTTTATCAAAATAGAGTTTCAAAAATTCGTGAAATGATGCCTGACGCTTGTATTGGTGTTGATGTTATCGTTGGTTTTCCAGGTGAGACCGAAGAGAAGTTTATGGAAACTTATAATTTCTTGAACGATTTGCCAATCAGTTATCTACATGTTTTTACTTATTCTGAAAGAGAAAATACAGAAGCAAGTGATATGGAAGGTGTTGTGCCAATCCCAGAACGTAAAAAACGTAACAAAATGCTTCGTATTTTATCAGAGAAAAAGAAAATGGCTTTTTATCAAACGCAATTGGGTAAGACCTTGCCAGTTCTTTGGGAACATGAAAATAAAAATGGCTTTATGTATGGTTTTACAGAGAATTATGTTCGTGTTAAAAAAGCGTTCGATATCAATTCTGTTAACCAAATAGAAATGCTAAAACTCACGAAAATCGATGACGAAGGTGTTGTAGCAGTAGAGGCTGCTTTCGAAGATTTCTTAGCAAAGATTTAAAAATAAAATTTTAGATAAATAAAAAAGAGAATCAAATATTTGACTCTCTTTTTTTATGTTTTAAAACCAAAGGTTAAGGTTTGGGTCTTGTAATGCTTTTATAAACTTGGAAGTTAAATACAAATGTTCTGTTTCGCATATCAACTAAAGGATATGTTGACGCTTGATAATATTTATCTCTTGCAAATGCAGCTCTAGAAGGCACAATAATGATACCTTGCAGGTTAGGTGTCGTAGAATCATCTACTTCAGTTGATTTAAAATGTTGCAAAGCTTCTGTAAAACCTTCAATTTGATAAAAATTACGGTCTGTATTATTGTTGTCAGCCATAAATTTCTCAGTTACATAATAGTAAGGCGGGTCAACTTGTACGTTTCCAGATCCAAAAATATCATTTGAGAAAACTGTTCCGTAGCGGAATTTAACTTCATTATCCTCATTAGTTGCCCAATAAGCCATCGTTGTGCTCATTATTCTCAAACTATCTGTTGGTGCAATTGTCTTACCTGGATCTGGTTGCGCATTAGCTCTTTTAATAATGATAGTACCGTTAGATAGAGTTTCTTTTGGGTAAGTTGAAAGTTTAGCTTCATTATCGTCATCAGTACTTGTTGTACTAAATGCTTTAACATTACCTTGTGCATCGAAATAGTTAGTATCTAGAAACTTGGTAATCGCTTGGTCATCGTATTGATTTTGCACATCAATTGTTGGCTCCGTATAGACTGGAGCGTCATCTGCATTGTCTTTCTTACAGCTCTGTAGTGCTAGTGCACAAACTGCAAAACCGAATAATATTTTTTTCATTTTTGAATTTAATCTTAAATTGCCGATTATTTAACGGAGCAAAAGTATAAAAAATATGCGAATTGATAAATTTTTGTGGAGTGTTCGATTTTATAAGACAAGAAGTATTGCCGCTGACGAGATCAAAAAGAATCGTGTAAGCATTGGTGCATCGCCTGTAAAGTCTTCTAAAGAGGTGAAAGTTGGTGATATTATAAAAATTAGGAAAAATCAAATCGATTATAAAATTGAAGTTTTACAAATCCCCAAAAGTAGAATTGGCGCTAAGTTGGTGACTTTGCATGTTATCGATAGAACGGATAAAGAGCAATACGAAATTTTGAAAATGCGTCAAAGCTCCCAAAACTATTACAGAAATAGAGGAGAAGGACGACCAACTAAAAAAGATCGCCGAGAGATTGAAGGCTTCCTAGATGTAGAAGGAGATGAAGAAGAATTAATGGATGAAGAATCTTGGGATCAGTTTTTCACGGAAATAAAAGAAGACGAGGATAATTAATTCTCGTCTTCTTGTTTTATCTTATATCTAAAGTCGCAATAATTTCATCAACTATTTCTTCTGGTGCTTTGTTATTGGTATTGATTGTGAAATTCGCTTGTGAGTAAAAAGTATTTCTTTCAAAAAGATGTTTTGCAATAAACTCTGGAAGTTCTTCATCGGATAATCTTGCAATGAGTGGGCGTTTTGCCTTTTGTCGTAACAATCTTTCTGCTAATGTACCAACTGAAGCTTGTAGAAAGATGCTTTTAGATTTTTGGTTGATAAGTTCCATATTGTTGTAATAGACAGGAGTGCCGCCACCAAGACTCAAAACAATATTATCATCAAGTTTTAATATTTCTTCAAGAATTGATTTTTCTTCCTTCCTAAAGAAGATTTCGCCACGCTCAGCGAAGATTTCGGAGATTTTTTTCTGATGTTTCAAAATTATTTGCTGATCAAGGTCAATTAATTTGAAATTTATTTTCTGGCTTAAGAGTTTGGAAATGTGTGATTTTCCGCTTCCCATGTAGCCGATAAGGGAAATTATCATGTTTTTATTTTCAACAAATTTCGAAAAAAATTTTGAGAATCAAAAAAAAGCTATATCTTTGCACCACTAAAAACAAGGGATGTTACTCGAATATGATAACGCAACTTGTTGAAGTGGCCGACTCGGTAGCTCAGCTGGTAGAGCAATACACTTTTAAT
>JAEXRP010000107.1:0-32291 GCA_023440705.1 Bacteroidota bacterium | reverse complement strand
GTTTCTAGCTATTGGAATCTGTTTGCTACCTTATTTCTTTGTTCAAGATTATGAGTTTAAAACATGGTTGTATCGTGCCTTAATTTTCTTGGTGATTTCTTGTCCGTGTGCCTTGGTAATTTCAATTCCATTGGGATATTTTGGTGGAATTGGCGCGGCAAGTAAAAACGGAATCCTATTTAAAGGAAGCAATTTCTTGGATAAAATTGCCGAAATTCAAAACGTAGTGATGGACAAAACGGGAACCATGACCGAAGGTGTTTTCAAAGTTCAGGAAGTGAATTTAAAACCCGAATTCAATAAAGACGAACTTTTAAAAATGGTCAATGCGTTGGAAAATTTAAGCACGCATCCAGTTGCTACAGCTATTCATGAGCATGTAGGTGAAGTTGATACTACTATTCAATTAGAAAATTCCGAAGAAATCGCAGGTCACGGATTGAAAGCTACGATTAACGGAAAAGAGCTTTTGGTTGGGAATTTCAAATTAATGGATAAATTTAACATCAAATACGATATTGATCCTTCAAGCATCGTTTACACCCTAATTGCCGTTGCCTATGGAGGGCAATTTGCAGGCTATATTACCATTGCAGACAGTATAAAAGAAGACGCGAAACAAACGGTAGAAAAGTTACATCAATTGGGTGTAAAAGCCACGATGTTGAGCGGTGACAAGTCTACCGTAGTTCAGTTTGTAGCTAAAGAACTGGGAATTGATAATGCTTTTGGCGATTTGTTGCCCGAAGACAAAGTAAATAAAGTAAAAGAAATAAAAGCTAAAAATGAATCGGTGGCTTTTGTGGGCGATGGCGTAAATGATGCTCCAGTTGTGGCTTTAAGTGATGTAGGAATTGCAATGGGCGGTTTGGGTAGTGATGCCACAATTGAAACGGCCGATATTGTGATTCAAGACGATAAACCATCAAAAATCCCAATGGCAATTAATATTGGGAAGCAAACCAAAAAGATTGTTTGGCAAAATATTATTTTGGCATTTGTAGTGAAAGGCATTGTTCTCGCTCTCGGCGCAGGCGGAATAGCTACGATGTGGGAAGCTGTTTTTGCAGATGTTGGTGTTGCTTTCTTGGCAATTCTTAACGCCATACGAATTCAACGGATGAATTTCAAAGCTTAAAACACAAAACGCTTGCGATGGCAAGCGTTTTTTTTATATTTTAAAAGATTATTTGGCTTTACAACAATTATCTAATTTTGCATAGGATTCTGGATCTGCTTTCACATCATCCGCATCGTAACCCAATTTAGCAATAGCCGTTTTTATGGTGGCAAGATTGGTTTTCTTTGGATTGTAATACACAATAATTTCGTTGGTATCTTCGTATAAAGTATACATTTTCACACCTTTTGTTTTTAACATATTGGATTTAAAATTTAAGCCGCACGTTTCACATTCTTTGCAATGATCACAGTTTATTTTTGTTTTGATAACCGCTCTACCCGACTCTTTTTGTTGTGCTTGTAAAGACATTGTGAATCCTAAAAATAGGATGAAGAAAAATAAAATTTTTGTTTTCATAAAGGGAAATTTTCGAACGCCTAAAATAAGATTTTTTTCGGAGTAAAGGTTGGGAAGATTACGCCTTAATTTCAGCCTTTTCAAACATTAGTTTTAAATCATTTGGAATCGGAAAAGATTTCATAGGCGGAACATTTGCACCACCTGGATTACCAATAGGAACAGTACCTACAAAAGATTTAACACCACCAAAAATCAATCGTGGTATTTGCCCTAAGACTTCTTTACTACTTTTAATTTTAAATCCGAAAATTAGCATTTCCCAATGCACCGCATTATGAGTAAATGGATAACGCTGTCCCAAAATATGAGCTCTTTCCAAATGTTTCCACGCTTTTTGCAAATCGTTTTTTGTAAAAGCTGTTCTATATTCGTTAAGTTCTTCCAAATAGAAAGGCTGTAGTTTGGAAGGCATTTTTAAATTTAGTTTCATAATGGAGTTAAATTTAGTTATATTTTTTCTTTAGCCATAAACTTGCTCTTACCAATAATATTAAAACTGGAACTTCTACCAATGGACCGATAACTCCCACAAATGCTTGTGACGAATGAATACCAAATATTGAAATAGCAACCGCAATCGCCAATTCAAAATTGTTTCCTGTGGCGGTAAACGAGATCGATGCATTCTTGTCGTAAGGAACTTTCAAAGCCTTATTGATGAAGAAACTTATGAAAAACATCAACACAAAATAGATGACCAACGGAATCGCAATTTTGAGAACATCTAAAGGAAGTTCAATAATTTTTTCACCTTTCATGCTGAACATTAAAACGATAGTAAACAAGAGAGCATACAGCGTTATGGGCGAAATTGCAGGGACGAAATTTCTGTTATACCAATCCATTCCCTTTTGTTTTATTAAAAAATATCGACTGAGAAATCCAGCTAAAAAAGGAATCCCTAGATAAGTTAAGACACTTTTCATCACCTCGGTAACCGACACCGTTACGTTAAAATTGGCTATTCCTAATTTGCTTGGTAAAATATTGATAAAGAGCCACACCAAAAAACTATATGATAGCATTTGGAAGATGCTATTTAGCGCTACCAACAAGGCGGTATATTCGCGGTTTGCTTTGGCTAAATCACTCCAAACAATCACCATCGCAATACATCGGGCTAATCCAATTAAGATTAAACCACTCATATAATCGGGTTCATTTCGAAGAAATAAAACTGCCAAACCGAACATTAGCAAAGTGCCAATTACCCAATTGAGCAATAGAGAAATACCAATCACTTTTTTATCCTTAAATGCCATTGGAAGCAGGCTGTAATCTACTTTTGCTAAGGGTGGATACATCATTAAAACTAAGCCAATAGCCAACGGAATATTGGTAGAACCTACAGAAAGGCGATTGGTAACCGTAGAAATATTAGGGAAAATATAGCCAATAGCAACGCCTAAAACCATGGCAAGGAAAATCCAAAGCGTAAGATAGCGGTCGAGAAATTTTAGTTTTGGTTGCATCTTTTAAAGCTTTATTTTAGAAAAAACATAGAACATTTCGGAGGCTATTTGCTGACTTCTTTCTGCATATACTTGGGTTTGTTTGGGCGTATTATCCGATATTTTGGGATCATCAAATGTCATAGGAATTCGCTTGTCTGCACCTGCTATAAAAGGGCAACCTACATCCGCTTGCGAGCAGGTCATCACTGCTGCAAAATTGGAAACTGGATTAAAAGAATGATCAAATTTTTTAGAAAAACCAATTATCGGATTTGCATTTTCATCAAACTTTATCGCATAAACAGGATTTTCTGGTTCTGAAAGTTTTAACACTTCAAAACCTTGATTTTGCAAGATTTCCACCACTTTTGGGAACAACGCCGTTTCTTCTGTACCGCCAGAATAACACGCGACGTTTGGAATTTTGAAATAGGTCGCCGCAGTTTGTGCCCAAACTTGTGACAGATGGCTTCTTCTGGAATTGTGCGTGCAAATAAAGTTGAGATTTACCGCTAATTTATCATCTATTTTTTGTTGGATATAATTGATTAACGCTTGCAAAATGGCTTTACGCTCGTCTGAAATATCGAGTTGATTAAAACTCTTTATGGTTTGTAAAAGTGGTGGAAACATTATTTATAATTTATTTCTTTCTAAAACTGCAAAACACAAAGTTCTGTACCGTATCAAATGGCGTTGGATGATCCACTGTGAAGCATTCCACTTTATCAAAATCAGTCGAGAAAAGATGTGATAAAGAATTTTCAGAATACTGTTGAATTTCGATACCACTGCATTTTGTTGGACCTTGTTCGGAGAAAGTTCCAATGGCTAAAATACCGTTGGGAGCAATAGCTTTGGTGGCAGTTTCTATATAATTTCGCACTTCTTTTTCGTTGGTTAAAAAATGAAAAGCCGCTCTATCATGCCAAAAATCGTATTGTTCTGTAGGGTGAAAATCCGCAGCATCTGCAACCAACCAAGTTACTTTTTCGGCTTTGTCGCCAAGGCGTTCTTTGGCTCGATTGATGGCAGATTGCGAAATATCTAAAACACTGATATTTTCATAACCTAAATCCAATAAATGGTCAACAAAAAAGCTGTCTCCACCACCAATGTCAATAATTTTTGCGGTTGTAGGAACGTTAAATTGCTGAATGAAATTCAGTGAAGTTTCGGGTTTGGGTTGATACCAACTAACGGTTTCCAAAGCTTTGGTTTCGTAGATGTTTTCCCAATGATTTTTTTTATTAAAATTGTCCATACTCGTTTCAATTTTAGATTAACAACACCCAGAGTTTGGAGCACAACAAGCAGATTGAGGTTCTCCTAATTTCACTTTTTGATTTTCAGCAGGGATTCCGCAAGCGTCAGAAGCCAAGCAAGCTGTTTGTTTATTTTTAAGGATAAAGATTTCGCCATTAAAGTCTAAATCATATTTTCCAATGGTCTCCGCTTGAAATTCTACTTCAATTTCGGCATCTTCAATTCCCAATTTATCTTCGGAAAGTTGAATAATGTTGAGCAGTTTGGTAGGTTTTAAACGATGGTCTTCATCATTGGCATTCCAAAGTTGGAAGTTCACCACTTTTTCGTGTCGCACGGTACCACCACAATCGATAAAATGTTTTGTGATTTGTCCGATTTCGGTTACGTGGAAATGCTCTGGAACAAAAGTTCCGTTTTCTAATTGAAATTCTACATTGTTTAATGCAGGAAGGATTTCTTTGATTTTTGAAAGTTTCATATTGTTTGTATTTAAGGTTTACAAATAGTGAATTTTATATTTAAAGTATTTAATTATCGGTATATTACGATACGTTCATTTATAAAAAAATGCTTTTAACAGCATTGTTTAACATTTACATCTTGTTTAAAAAATGTTTCTAATTCTTTCTGAATTATCTTCCAATTATTAGTGTCAATACAATAACAAACCGATTTTCCATCGATAGAACCTTGAATAATTCCGATGGATTTCAGTTCTTTAAGGTGTTGGGAAATTGTTGCTTGCGCCAAACCTAATTCGTCTACCAAATCATTGCAAATACAGGCTTTTTGGTTGATAATGTGTTGTAAAATAGCAATCCTCGCAGGATGACCAAGCACTTTGAACAATAATGCAATTTTGTTCTGCTCTTCCGTAAAGAATTCCGATTTTGTAGTACCCATTCTTGTTGTTTTATTATCGCAATATTACGATGTTATTTTTAATTGAGCAAGAAAAAAAATAAAAAAAATAAAAACAAGTGCAAAATGCACTTGTTTTTAAGGCGAAGTAAAATCATCAAAAGAACCTTGTTTAAAGGTTATATCAGATACTTCCGTACTTGTTTTATTGTCTTTATCAACAGCATCATATTCCTTTAGAATTACAGGGTAAACATAAATTCTATTCTTAAAAATCTTTTTAAAACCATATTTTTTCAATGCCATACCAAGTTTTCGAATCGTAGAGTCGTTAATACTAATGCAGGCTCTGTTTGATAAAATATGCGCTATTTGAGTGGTATTAAAATAGTATTGAGCTTTATCTTTTTCAGCAGGTTCAAACCACGTAAGCAACAATTCTTCTTCTGGACTTTTTAATTGGTATTGTTCGTTATTCGCATTTATTTCTTTGATTTCTTCCTGGTTAAACCAATGGCGGAAGCCTGCCTGAAATAATTTATAAGCCTGGGCGTAGCACAGGTTTATGTCAATATTATGCTGGTACTCGATGTGTTCCACTTCGAAGCACAGGAAGCGGCGTGAGCCGGTGGTGTCATTCAGGAATTGTGCAGTGTTTACACTGCCGGCAAAGGAAGCGCGGCGCGGCATATTTTCATTATTATGTCCGTATGCTTTTCTCATTCTTATATGGGTTTTTGTAATGAGTTCTTTCAAACTTCCGATTTCCGTTCTGTTCAGGTTTTCTAATTCATCAAGATTAATCAACATGCATTCTGCCAAATGAATTAGAGTATCTTTATTATTGGGGTTGATGGTTCCTGAAAAGATATACTGTTTCAGTTCTGCAGGCATTAGTTTTTCAATCCATGTTGTTTTTCCCAAACCCTGTTTTCCTGAAAATACAATTACGGTCTGGTTAATCTGTTTTTCGTTTACCACACAGGCAACCATCGCAACAAACCATTTTTTGAAACATTCTTTCCAAAGGTCAGGTTTTGTGGTAGTAATGGTTAAAGCAAGTTCTTCGATGTAGTCTTTCTTTTCGTCGTATTCAGTCAAATTATCAAAGTAATCTTTGAAGGGATCATACATTTCACAAAAATCGGAATGGAGAAGGTTTCTCAAACTGTTTATGCTGCATTTTACTTTTGCTTTTTGGATTTCACGAAGAATTGAATTTTCTTTAAAGTCGGTTATTGGTTTCCAATCTTTTCCCTTTATCCTTTTGTATTCAAGTTTTCCTAATACAGCATTATGGCGGAATTGATAACGGTTATTAAGAAAATTTTCTAAACGGTCAATAAGTGGCGGTAATTCTTCCTCGTTTTCATCAGATAATGAAGATTGTTTTACGCTCGTATATTTCTCATTTTTTTTTGATTTTTGATTTGGTTGGAAAGTATCGGTATTGAAGTCTGCGGTGTTAGAATAAGCACTTTTTACAGCATTCATAACTTCCTGACTATTGTAGTCATAATCAGCCAAAATATAGCCCATTGCAAATGATTCAGGTATACCTTTTCTGTTAAGGTTGTTAGCCAATTGAAAGACAAAATTATTTCTGTTGCCGTCCACGAATGATTCTTTTTTTTCGGTGAACTGAACGCAGTGAGCATAAAGCGCATCATAATTGCCGTATACTGGAAGCGGGATGCTGGAAGATTTCCTTGCTTCGTAAGAGTTTCCTTCGCTTTGCTCGGAATGACTGCCGAACACAACACTCGCATCATTCACGAAAATCTCAGGATCATAAGAAAAGAAACAAAGCCGGGTTACATCTTTGCCTGATTTATCTATTTCTACAGACAATAAATTTTCAAAATATTCCTGCAGTTTCAGAAAATTTTCTTTGTGGTTTTCCTTTGTTCCGGAAACTTTAACAAAAATTTTCAGTCCGTTTCCTGAAGGACTGGTAAAGGCAGAAAACACGAAAGGATTTTCTTTGAGTTTTTCTTTTGATTCAGACAGTTTTTCGGGTGTAATCTTATCAATATCTAAAACCACTAAAGCGTTGTAATTGGTGAGAAATTCCATTTTTCTTCCTCCTTTGAATGTTGCTGAAGGAGTGAATGCAGGAAGTGATTTTTTGGCTCTTTCTGCTGCTTCTGTCTTATTGTCGGCAAGGGACTTTCTGAGATAAGTGATTGCAGGTTGGTAAGTGCCGTTTTTGATATCGTCGAGAATTTTCAGAATGTCTTTGTTTTCTGTGACTTCGTTGAAGTTTTTAAAGATTGAGGATTTCATTTTTTTAGATTTTAGAAATTAAAAATTTAAGGCTAGAAAAAAGCCCAAAGCGTAAGCATGGGCTTTTGTTCTTTTGAGTTGTTTCCGGTTGGATCTAGCGTTTTGCGAATGCGGCGTTGCGGTAATTTTGGATGAATTTTTCTACATCAGAAAGTTTGTAGTAGATTTTGTTTCCGACCTGTGAGAAAGTAATTTTACCTTCGTCCCTCCATGTCTGTGCTGTACGCAGAGAAACATCCAACATTTCCATAAATTGTTTGTTGTTCAGATAGGTTTCTGTCCGTTTCGGGTTGGTGTTCTGAAGTCTTTCGTTAATGTCGTCAATCTTTGCTATTAACTGGTCGAACTGCTCTTTGGATAAAATGATTGCTTCCATAAAAATTTTTGTTTTAAGATTATGGAGCAAAGTTGAAATAAAGAAAAAAGTCCGATTAGTCCGATTTAGTCCGATCGGACTAAATTCCTTGCAACTAACTGGACTTTAGGAGATTGAAAAATTAAACTATTGTTTGAAAATCGGACTAAAAAGTAACCTGCATATCAGAATTGGGATCCTTGTCATTTCTTCCTGGTGATAGATAAGTCTGCAGAGTTTCTTTTGAAAGTTCGTTACCGTTTTCATCCGCAAAATTTTCATAAATGAATTCTGCCACATCTTTGATTCTTTTCTGAATGTAGGGTTTACCGTTGGGTTTTACGGAAGTCATCATTTGTTTGAATGCGCTGGTAATGATGTTCAAAGGACCATTCAGTATTATTTTTTCAGAGGTAATTTCAATCGTTTTTTCAGTCTGTCTAGCGGCTTCAATCTCCGCACGCATTTTTGCCAAAGTCTGAATTTTTCCAATCAGTTTTTCGCACTCCTGATCAAACTCCGGTAGTTTTTGATTTTTCATAAAAATATCTTCCGTCCTGTAATCGTAAATTTCGCAGGTTAAGAAATATACTTTATCTTTATTATCAGGCAGTAATTCCATTTTTTCTCTTGTTTCTTTATAGGAGAAATAGCGTTCATCACTCTCGGCATTGATAAATCTTTTAGCAGGATTCTTTTTTTCCGGTTTTTCCGATGCTTCTGCGAGTTTGTTTCTTTTGGTTTCAATGCAGGCATAAAATTTCATCAGTCGGCTGTTGTTTCTGGCAGTAGAAAAGAGTTCCTCATTAAGTGTTAATAGTTTTTCAAACTTGTTGAGCCATTTCACAGGTTCTTTCACCAAATTACAGTGGTGGCAGATAAAGTCGGGAATTTGAGAATGGGAAATTGAGAACGAACGGATGAGTAACTGCTGACAGTAGTCCTCTACAGACTGTTTGGGAATTTTTTCAATATCGAATAACGGGTTAAAGTCATCCGTAACCTTTACGGACGATAATTGCACGAAAGGTGCAGTTTCCTTCAGCAAGTGGCGATCCATAACTTAATAAAAGTTTTTTCTGGTTGGTTATTAAAAAAAATTGGAGTTTGTTTCTCATTGTTTAGATTTTGAGCAAAAATCAATCGCCATTCTTCCGAATTTCACGCAAGTTTTTTACTTTTTCATCATACTACGAAAATAGTGAAGCAGAATGCAAAAATCAAGAGTGAGTTATCCGCAATGACAGTTTTTTAATGCAAATTTTTGAAAGTCAGAGCGATAATTTTTTCAACAATTTTTAAGGCAAAAAAAACATCCGCAATCTGCAGATGTTCTTATTTTTTATCAGTATACATATTTATCTACCGCATCATCCAATTCCTGGGAAACAATTTTTGCATAAATCTGTGTGGTCCCGATATTGGTGTGATCTAAGAGTTTTGATACATGTTCGATACGCATTCCGTTGTTCAGCGCATTGGTCGCAAATGTGTGTCTTGCCAAATGAAATGACAGACTGAAAGGCAGTTTCATCTTCTTTCCCATTGCTCTCAAATGCAGACTGCAAAGTGAACTGCATCGCGCTAATTCGCTGTCAGCAAACAGATCATTGCTCAAATAAAGTCCGTCATTTTCCAACAAAGGAAATACGAAGTGCGCCGGATTGATTTTCTTCGGTTTGTATTTATTCAGAATATCAATGGCCGACTGTCCGAATTTGAAACTGTGTACTCTGCCGGTTTTTCTGATTTTTTTTGAAAGACGGTGGTTTTCCAAATCTATATGCTCCCATCTGATTTCGATAACATCACTCAAACGAAGTCCGCCCGCTGAAACGCTGAACAGAAACATATCCTTAAAAACCTGCGCTTTGCTGTCGGGATTGACTTCTATTTTTTTGAATTCTTCCAATTGGGTTTTCGATAAAAACATCCGCTTGCCTGCTTCCTTTTTGAGTTTGATCTTGTCAAAAGGATACAGATTGGAATCTACAATATCCTCGCGGATTGCTTCTTTGAAAAATATCGCCAAAATCAGCAGGGAATATTTTGCCGTGGTATTGGTGTTTCTCAGTTTGTTCTGACAGTAACTTACATAATCGTTCAGGAAAGTAACCGTCATATCATCAAAGTTCACATCCCGGCTTCCGATATAGGTTTCAAATTTCTCCAACTGGGATTTGTAGGTTCTGTGCGTTTTGATTGAAAGTGAAGGTTTGATTTTCTCCAACCTAGCAAAAGCATAGGTAAAGAAATTCTCTGAGCGTTTTCCGTTGATGGCTTCTTTTAATCTTCTTGCAGAAACAGTTTTGGATTTTCTTTCAAGGTCGGCAACTTCGCCGGCAGCATCCGCAACCTTCTTGATCAGAATGGCATTCATCCTGGCAGAATTCGGAAAGTTTTTTCTTACCCGCTGTTCTTCTGCATCCCACTGGTTTTCCCGGAATTTATATCCTGTTGCAATGAATTTTGTTTTACGGTCTTTAATGACGCGGACATACAGAGGACATTCGCCTTTTTTGTCTGCCTGCTGTGTTCTGAGGATTAATTTTACTGAGGCCATGGTATTGTGTTTTTGAAAATGTTATACTAATTTTGAAAAGGAAAGCAACCGAATGAAGATTGCCGAAACTCCTACAAAGTATCTGAATGCAACCTGAAACAAAGATACAACATTTAGTACAACAAATAACACATTTCCCTACTTTTTTTAGCATTTGTTTGCGCAGATAAAAAATAACATTGACCTATTAATAAGCGTTTAAGAGCATTTTGTGAAAAATAATTAAGATATTGTAATAACATTGTATTGGCAAAATGCGGGGTTAAATGTATAATAGAAAGATTTGTAATATTTATCCGCCGCTGCTTTTCATATTGTTTTTTTTCTTAATTTAGACAATCTGAAAAAGCATCGGCTTCGTTTGGTCTGAACTTGAACATTCGTTCAAATTAAGCCCGCACTTCGCCAATACTTTTTCCGTTAGCTGCAAGTTTGCAAAAACGCCCGTCAATAAATGAAAAAGGTAATAATTACTTTAGCTTCAATAATAATTTTCGCATTAATAATTTTTATAATTTATTGGAATTTGCCAATTGAAATCACGAGAAGTTCTGATATTAATTTTGGAAATAAGCTTATTGTAAATATTGAAAAATATAAAAAAGAAAATAATAAACTTCCAAATAATGATGATTGGAAAACTTTGGAAAAAGTAGGTTTTAAAATGGAATATTTAGGAACTAAACCTAGTTATCAAACTGACAATGCAGGAACTTATGAATTAATATATTTAGAAGGATTTGACGGTCCATATTTAATGTGGAATTCAAAACAAAAAAAATGGAAAATCGATAATCCAAGTACATGGAAAAATTAAGAACAATAATTACTAATCAATGAAATCTGAATTTGATAAAAATTTTGAAAATGAATACAAAAAAATAAAACCAAAAGTAAATTTAGTAATGAAACGACTTTATGTTGTAGCATTCAATTTTTATGCTTGGTTTTGGTTATTTAGACAGATTTTCATTAGACATTCTACAAATTTTGAAGATTACTTATTGTGGTTTTTTACGACTGCGGGAATGTACTATTTTGTGTTAGACAATAATGATATATTTTTTAAAGATAAAAATGGTAAAAATGTTTGAGTCTATAAAAACCTGCAGCTAACATTGTATTGGCAAAATGCGGGGTTAAATGTATAATTGAAAAATTTGAAATATTGGCTCCGTTTGGTCGTTCTTGAACTTTCAGTTCTTCGAAAGCCCGCACTTCGCCAATACTTTTTCCGTTAGCAGAAATCTTGTGAAAATAGAACTTTAAATATATAATCGAACAAGATTTCAAATATTTTCATAAATTTGAATAAATAATTTTTGCAAAATGGATATTCAAACTAGAAAAATAGAATTTGTACAAGCTTTCCTAAAACTTCAAAGTGAGGAAATGATTTCTCAGTTTGAAAAATTATTGAAAAAATCTACTAAAACTGAAAAAACATTAAAACCTTTCACAATAGAAGAGTTAAATGATAGAATTTCAAAATCAGAAAATGATTTTGACAATGGTAGATTTAAAACAACATCCGAACTTCTTGCTAAATACTAAATTGTGAAGTACAAAGTTGTATGGTCAAAATTTTCTGAAGAAAAAATTGACGAAATCTTTGAGTTTTATCATGATTTGTCAAAAAGTTATGATGTTGCGCTAAATATTGTTACAAAAATACTTTTAGCTCCTGATATATTAATTGACAATCCTAGAATTGGGCAAAAAGAACAATCATTAGAAAATCGTATAATTGAATATCATTATTTGGTTGAATCTAACTGTAAGATTATTTATTCAATTGATGACAAAAGAAAACTGGTGAAAATCGCGGACGTTTTCGATACAAGACAAGATCCAGTCAAAATTGAAAGAAAAAAATAAAGACTTCTGCTAACATTGTATTGGCAAAATGCGGGGTTAAATTTATAATAGAACATTTTGTAATATTTACACGCCGCTGCTTTTCATATTGTTTTTTTATTTAATTTAGACAATCTGAAAAAGCATCGGCTTCGCTCAGTCTGAATTGAACTTTCAGTTAAATCCAGCCCGCACTTCGCCAATACTTTTTCCGTTAGGCGTAATTTTAAAAGCGCAGTTCCCAATAGAAAAATTTGTTCAGATTACCAAAATTTGGTAACTTTGAATTAAGAATTTAAAAAAAATAAATAAAATGGGACGAAATACATCTGTTTCTTTGGGAAATTATTTTGAAGATTTTGTTGATAATAAAGTCTCTCAAGGAAGATACAAAAACGCAAGCGAAGTTATTAGAGCAGGTTTAAGACTTTTGGAAGAAGAGGAAAATAAGGTTCAGATTTTGAAAAATGCAATTCAAGAAGGAATTGATAGTGGAATTGCAGTAGATTTCAACCCTAAAAAACATTTAGAATCTTTAAAAGCCAAAATGAGAAGTAATGGCTAAATACTTATTTACAAATAAAGCTGTTGAGGATCTTTCCAAAATTTACGAATACACATTTGAATTTTGGTCAGAAAATCAAGCTGATAAATACTATGAAGATTTGATAGATTTTTGTCAACTTCTCGCTGAAAATCCAAATATTGGAAAAAATTATGCTGAAATTGATAATGAATTTTATGGATTTCTGGCAAACAAACATATTATTTTCTACAGAATCTTAAGTCAAACCGAAATTGAAGTAGAAAGAATTCTTGGAGCAGAAATGGATTTAAAGAAACGGATCAAAGAATAAAAAAACTACGCCTAACATTGTATTGGCAAAATGCGGGGTTAAATATAAAGTAGAAAAAGTGGAAATATTTACCCGCCGCTCTTTCTTTAACTCATCATTTTCTTTATCAACCCGCCTATTTTTTTTATCCCATTTTCAACTTTAAAAGACCAAAGTGGACAACAATTAATTCGGATAAAATTATTGTACATTCCCGTCATCGAAAAAATATAACCAGGACAAAGTCCTATACCATTTGCAAGTGCCTCTCGCTGTAATTCAATGGAGTCTATCTCTTTTGGCAGCTCGATCCAAAGACTAAATCCTGCGGCTGGCTCAGCAATTCTAATAGTTGAAGGAAAGTGTTTTTGAATAGCATCAATATATTTGTTTACCTGACATTGCACAGATATGGACATTTTCCGAATATGTGAAGGATATTGGCCACTTTCAAAATATTTCCCAATGGCATTTTGAAATACGCCTGTGGTACTAATATTTGCACCGAATTTTAATTTTTCAATTTTCTTATGAAATTTACTGCCCGAAACCCACCCTATCCTAAATCCGGGAGCTAAAGTTTTCGAAACTGAGGAACAATACAGCACATTATTATAGTTATCATAAGCTTTTACAGGAAGAGAATGACTATTAAAAAACTGCAATTCCCCAAGTGTGTCATCTTCAATTAAAGGTATGTTTTTTGAGCCTAACAAATCAGCTAATATTTTCTTACTTTCTTCGGGCATTGAAGCGCCTGTAGGGTTACTTGTTCTTGGCATAAAAACACATGCTTTTACACTATTATTTTCTAGCAATTTCTCCAATTCATCTAAAATAATCCCCGTAAACGGATTGGTTGGAACTTCCAGTACTTTTAATTTTCTCGTTTCAAGACTCTGGAGAATTCCATGATAAGTTGGAGATTCTACTGCGATAACATCACCAGGTTCGGCAATTGCATCCAGACATAAATTAATCGCTTCCATTGCCCCGTTAGTAACTAAAATCTGGTCTTTCGATAATTTTGTAGGCCAACTAATCGTTTGTAAACTCAATTGATAAAGGATTTTAGGATCGCCTTCTACAAGAGGATATTGAAAATTAACACTACTCATTTCTCTCAAAGCGTTTGACACTGCTTTATTTAACCTCGTGATGGGTAAAAACTCATTAACCGGAGATAAAATTGAAAAATTGAGCACACCATTCTCCCTACTATTTCTCATCATTGTAGTTGCCATCTCATTTATTTCCACTTCAACCGGTAAAGGAATGTAGCCTTTTTCAATAATATTAAAGGGTTCAATTTTCTTTATTGAATTACTGACATAATAGCCGCTTTTTGGTTTTGATTGTATTAATCCTCGCGCCTCAAGAATATTATAGGCCTGAAAAACAGTTGTAATACTCACATTTAAGGTTTCGCTTAATTTTCTTACCGATGGAATTTTATCTCCTGGTTTTAATTCTAATGAACTAATTAAATCTTCAATCGATTTGACCACCTGTTCATATTTAAAAGCTTTTGAATCCATGAGCACTAAAATTTAAACAAAGATAGAAAAAATAATCTGATATCTTTTTTTTTACGATTTTTGAATCTGTTCTTGTTTTTTAATTCTTCGTTACTTTGCATCATAAAATTTTTATAGTATGAACAACGAACAAAAAACAATGAAAGCGTGGCAAAAACAAGGCATTGGCCTTGATAATATTAAACTTATAGATGTTGAAGTACCAACCTTAAAAGAAGATGAGGTTTTAATAAAAGTAAAAGCGGTATCCTTAAACTACAGAGATAAAGCTATTATCGATGGTATCTATCTTCCAGAACTGATGACAGGAAATTTTACACCAGTATCTGACGCTGTTGGTGAAATTGTAAGTATTGGAGAAAAAGTGACAAAATTTGCAATCGGACAAAGAGTTATTTCTCACTTGTATACAGAATGGTTAGATGGAAAACCAATCATCGATTATGGCCCATCCGCAGTTGGCGGTCCGAATGATGGAGGATTAGCAGAATATATGGTTTTAAAAGAAAAAGCAGCGGTATTAGCTCCAGAATCTTTAACCGACGAAGAGGCTTCTACATTACCAATTGCAGCTTTAACCAACTGGTTTGCTATGGTAGAATATGGTAAGATTAAAGCCGGAGATAAAGTTTTAGTTTTAGGTACAGGAGGTGTTTCAATATTTGCCATTCAAATGGCTACAGCCCTGGGTGCGCACGTAATAGCAACTACAAGCAGTAAGGATAAAGAAGTCTTTGCAAAAAGTTTAGGTGCAAAAGAAGTTATTAATTATGTTGATACACCAAATTGGGATGAAGAAGTGCTTCGTATAACAAATGGAAAAGGTGTTGAACATATTTTAGAAGTAGTGGGAGGAGATAGCATTAATAAATCAATTAACGCAGTAGCACTACAAGGAAATATTTATATTATCGGATTCCTAAACGGAATGATGGCAGAAGTAAACTTATTTTCTCTACTTGCTAAACAAGCAAAAATTCAGGGAATTTATGTTGGACACAAAAGAGCTTTAGAAGATATGATCAAAGCTTTTGATCTGTTAAAAATCAAGCCTGTTATTGATACCGTTTATCCTTTCACTCAAGCAATTGAAGCTTATAATCATCTTGCAAAAGGTGCTTTAGGGAAAATTGTAATTAAGGTAGCTGAATAATTTTATTCGCTAAATTTACTTTTCATAATTCAAGAGTCATATTTGAGCGCATCAAATATGACTTTTTATTTTATGTTGATTGAAACTTTTCAATACAAATGAAGATAAAATGCGTTGGAAAATTTATCCGCCGCTGCTTTTCATATTGTTTTTTTCTTTAATTTAGACAATCTGAAAAAGCATCGGCTCCATTTGGTCGTTCCTGAACTTTTAGTTCTTCGAAAGGCCGCACCTCGCCAATACTTTTTCGGTTCGAAAGTACGAAAACTAATAAAAATAACACTCAAAAATTAGGCTATGAAAAAATTATATCTTTTTTTTCTTCTTTTATTTCTTACAACCTATTATGGACAGGACATTTATACCAGTGAAGCTCCAAACTCACATTATTATTCTGCATACAATGTAAGTTTTAATGGAAATGGAACGCTTTACTTTACAACCGATGGCTCTGATCCAACTTTAAACTCAAATTCTGCAGTTAATAGTTTCAATGTTTTCATTGATGAGAATAAAATAGTTAAAGTTTTTATAGTAGATAATCAAAATACAGCATCTCAAATTAAAACATTTAAATATTTTACTGGAGAAATACCATTAGCGAAAATATTCTTTAAACCACCCTCTAATTGGACAAGTTCTTGCGTTATGGTTGATATGGTTGAACCAGTTTCAATCAATGGGATGATTATTGATGCTAATTGGAATTTGCAATCAACCAATTGCGAAGGATGGTCAAAAAAAGAAACTCCATTTTATCATTCTAATTTAATTTTTAACAACTGTCCAATTGCTCCCATTGGTGCAGAATATTCAGGTATAATTCCAGCAGGTAGTTTAATTTTATATGATTTTACTAATGGTGAAATCAGTAATCCACCTTCTTGCTTAAATCTTGGTACTTCCGAATTATCTAAAGTCGTCATTGTCAAAATATTTCCAAATCCTACAGAAAATTTTTTAGAAATTAATTCTAAAATAGATTTCGTTAATTATTCAATTCACACTTTGGATGGTAGAATAATTAATGTAAACCAATTAAATGGAAAACAAATTGACGTCTCAAAATTGAGCAAAGGAAACTATCTTTTAAAACTGTCTTCTAAAAATTACGAAACTGCTATAATTCAATTTATAAAAAAGTAAATAAACTACAGCTAACATTGTATTATTTCTTTTCGCCTTTTTTAGGGAATTGATGTTTTTTCAATTCTTGCAAAACATTGTTGTTCTCTAGCTCTGTTAGGAACTTCGTATAAGATGATCATAATTTTTTTTTAGAACCATATTGATAAATATTGTTAAATACACTTATTAAAAAAAACATAATACAATCCATTTTTTTACAAAAAAATTAAAATTTTCAATTATATGATTGAGGATAAATTTTAATATTTCATTATTTTTGCATATACTTATTAGGAATGGATTACTCTAAAATAAAATTTCTCATTTGTCTTTTTCTAACGACATTCTGTTTTGGTCAGCAAAAATTGGATGAAGGAAAGTCCAAAAATTTTGCATATTATAAAAATTTGGTAAATACAAGCTCTCACAATTATTATTATAATTCGGAGGCTCTTCTGCAGAATGCTCAAACTAATTATGAAAAAATTTATGCCAATTTAATTATGGGTGGTGCGAAGTATAGCACCGGTTTTTATACTCAAGCAGTGTATTATTATGAAGTCGCTGAAAAAATGGGAAAAAATATAGATTCAATAAATCTAAAAATGGCCTATACTAATGGTTTAGCAATGTCATATAGAAGAGCAGGTCTCATAGAACAGTCTGATGATGCATGGCAAAACTATATTAAACTACAGAATAAAAGCAAAAACCCATATAAAGAAGCGCAATATTATTATGATTTGTCCAAAATTTATGATATTGATGCTAAATATTGCAAAGCGTCTGAGGCGAGAAATAAATATTTAGATTTAGTACCTACAGATATTCAGAAAAAAGACCTTGATTACATTTTCGCAATTTATGCTCAAAATGCATTTACTCAAATGAAGTGTGGAAATGTTATTGAAGCTGAGCAAAATTTAAAAAAAGCTGATGCAAGCATTAGTGATGTTATCGTAAGAGAAAATTCGTCTTTGTACGAAATTTATGATTTAGCTAAAGCATTATTATCTTTAAAAAAAGGGAATAAGGAAGAAGCTAAAGAATTTTTCTCATCCGCGTATTCGAGATCTAAAGCCAAGAATACAGTTGCGGCGACCAAACTTATTTTAAAAGAGCGGCTTCATGCAAAGATAGATTCTCCAGAAGAACAATTAGCTTTTGCAGAGGAAGTTGATGACATCACTAATAACGAGACGTTAAGAATACAAGAACTCACTAAGTACGAAACGAAAAAATCAAAAACTAAAATTCAAGAAGAAAAAACTAAAACAAGGATTGTTTTTCTTCTCGTCGTGTTTTGTATTATATGCTTAATTATTTTGGTGTGGTACAATAGGTTAAAGCGCAAAAAACTGACTGCTGCTTTTCAGGAGATTATTGCTGGTCTTGAAGAGAAAAAAAATGTAAAGATAGAATCTCACGCATCAACTAATGATGACTTTAGAGAAATTGAAAACGAGGAACAAATCATTTTACAACTAAAGAATCTGGAGCAAAAGAACTTTTTTTTAAAACAAAATTTTTTAGCAACCCAGCTTGCAACGAAACTTAATATTACGCCACGCAACTTAAGTTTTTTGCTAAAAAAATATTATAATCAAGATTTTAATAATTATATGAATGATTTACGAATTGATTATTTTACTCAGTTATTGAAAGATAATCCGCAGTATCGCAAATACAAAATTGCTGCTCTTGCCGAAATGTGCGGTTATAATTCGTACAATCAATTTGCTGTTAATTTTAAAGCTAAAACAAAAATATCGCCATCACAATATCTAACTTATTTAGAAAAGGATTTCGAAAAATAGTAATTTTTCATACCAGATAATCTTTTTTTTTGTTAAGTGAAAATGTAATTTCAGTATTAACATTACTTATTCTCATTCATAGACTTGTCTTAATCCCTACATGCATAAATTATTGTTTTACAAATTAAGCTATTTGATAATCAGCAACATGTGTTTAATTCATGTATTGGAATAGTTGATTAGTCATACATACTAAGCTTTCATAATGTGTTTAAATAATGTCTCTTTGTATTCAATTTGAGACCTAAACACAAATGAAAATTATATTTTCAAGAAACGCACTTTTAATACTTTCTATTTCTAGAAGGTATTATAGTGCTTTTTTATTTTTAGGCTTCTATATTACATTTCAAGCTCAGATTTATCAATCCACTAGTTCCACATTATATATTTCGGAAGGAGCTACTGTTACTGAGTTCAATAATGATGATATTGACAAAACCGAAATAAAGCAAGGGAAGATTTTTGTTTCGGAAAATACGTTAATACATACTCTAGACAATACACTTTCAGGACAATTTGTATCGCTTGAAACCATCAAAAAGTCTTCAGTGCCGAAAGAACATGTCGCATCCTATACGAAGACGAAGAAAGTAAAAACTGAAAAAATCCCCAAACTTAATAATAAACCAGATTTCAAATTTGTGTCTGGCGACTCGGATTATGTTTTGGAAGTAAAGTCAAGTAACGAACATTTTTCAATTTCAAATACAAATACTCATCTAAAGGCAATTTTTGACAAAAATACAATTCGAAATAATTGTATTGTAATTATTTCAAAATCAATTAATTGCTATTCTTTAAATAAAAATAACTTTAATGAGCTTGCAACCTATTTTTCGATTCGTCCGCCACCATTTAGTTAATTTATAACAGGATGATATTTAGTAAAATAAAATTTAAAATTAATACAAAAAACATGAAAAAATTTTTAATAATTTCTAGCACCTTCTTTATTTCGACCTTCGCTTTTTCTCAAACAGGAGTTAACACATGGAATCCTCAAGGCGTTTTCAATGTAGATGGTGGTAAAGATAATCCACCAACAGGAGCACCTTCGCCAACGCAACAACTTAACGACGTTACTGTATTAGCAAATGGTAATATGGGTGTAGGAACTACTTCTCCAAGCCAAAAATTGGAGATCCAAACAGGAGGAACTGCCATTGCGCCAGTTACAGGATTTAAATTAGTAGATGGAAACCAAGCCAATACATTAGCTCTTACAAGTGATGCCAATGGAGTTGGGACTTGGAAACCTATAGCTCTTCCTAGTATTAAAGGGAATTTCGGTGGGAGCAATATCGCTTCAGATCAAGAAACGACTAGTACTACTTATAAAGATAGTGGCGCCTACATTACATTACCAAAAGGAACTTGGGCTGTAAATTTTGGTGCGACATTAATCTCTGCTCAATCTGGTACAAATAAGTTTTGGATGCATGCACGTGTAACATCGGACAAGACTAATCTTAGTGGCTTAAGCCAAGTAGGATTTACACCAAATTTGCCAGGAGGTCTAACACTTTGTGCCGGAAATATTTTCTCAAGCTACAATATGATTCAAGGTTCTAAAGTATTTACGGTAACTGCAGATAGTGTTACGTTATACATATTCTTTGATAATACTAATAACAACACGCAACCTTGGACATTCAGCCCAGGAAATTGGGAAAATTATCTATATGCGATAAGATTAAATATTAATTAATACTTATAAGTGTTCAAATCTAAAAATGAATCAATTTAAAAATCAATAATGAATAAAAATATATTTACAATAGGTGCAATTTTAATTTCGGGATTTGCATTTTCACAAGAAGGCCGTGTTGGTATTAATACAGCCTTTCCAGCAGCAACATTAGATGTGATGGCATCGTCAACCGATTTAACCAGAACTGATGGTCTTATTGCACCACGACTAAAAGCTGCCGAACTACAAGCTAAAGATGCGCTATACACAGCATTACAAGATGGTGCGATCGTCTATGTAACGGAAACTTTAACAAGTACAACAGACAAAACAATAAATATAACTGCTATAGGTTATTATTATTTTGATAAAACACAAGGTACTGCAGGTCGTTGGATGAAGATTGCAAGTCCTTCAAACTTGACTGATTATAAGGAACCTTGGAATGTGCAGGGAAGTACAACTCCGGCAACACTCAATAGTGACGCCATATACCAAAACAATGCTGTCGCTATTAAAAAACAAAATGGAATATTAGGTGCAGACCTGGATGTTCTTGGCGCAATCCGAGGAGGGAATGCACTTGTCTATTCAAGTGGTACAACCGCAGTTAACGTCGGTGCAAACTCGATTGCTGTAGGAGAAGGAAGCTCTGCAACAGGAACTAATACAGCAGCATTTGGTTATCAAACAACTTCGGCTGGGATTAGTTCTTTTGCTTCAGGGTATCAAAATACGGCTAGAGGTAACTATAGTACTGTGTCGGGTAAAGGTAATACAGTGGGATCAGGACTTGTTACTACAAGTGGACATGCTAGTACTGTTTTTGGAGAAGCTAACCAAGTGAACCATATCTTAACATTTGTAAATGGGTACGGAAACGTCTTAACTGATGCCGATGGACAAGCGGGAACTAATTTTGTCTCTGGAACTTCCAATACAATAACGGGTAACAGTAGTTGGAATTTCATCGCTGGTATTAATAACAAAACTTCGAGTAGTAATACCTTTACAACTGGTACTGGTAATACTATCACCGGAAATGGAGGCGTTGTCGTTGGGCAAAATTTGAATAGTATTAACAATTCCGAAATTGCATTTGGTAAGAACAATTTGAGTTTTACAAATTCTTACTTGACAGTCGGTAATGGTTTTAATACCTCTAACAGAAGTAACCTAATTGCCGCAATTGTAGATCAAACTAATGCTACTACTGTAAAAGATGCTTGGGTTGCTATTGGAAGCAATACTGCAATACCAGATCGTCAAAATAATACTATAAAACTTAGGGTTTATGGAGGAATACAAACTGCGGCAAGTACTTATGCCGATTATGTATTTGAGGACTACTTCAATGGAAATTCTAGTATTAATCCAAATTATAAGTTTAACACATTGTATTCTGTCGAAAAATTTGTTAAACAAAATCATCACTTACCAGGCGTAACATCTATTAAGAATTTAGAAAAAACTTCGGACGGATATTCTTTTGATTTAACAAGCTTATCAACACAGACTCTAGAAAAGGTGGAAGAATTATATCTCCATACTATTGAGCAACAAAAGCAAATCGATTCTCAAAAGGACGAACTTGACGCCTTAAAAGATCTTATTCTAAAACAGCAGAGCCAAATTGACAGCTTGTTGTCTAAATAAATTTTTAAAAAAAAGAGTGATTAATAGACTATTGACTCTTCATACAAGAGTCAGTAGTTTTTAAAATTAATATAGAAGAATGAGCAATTTCAAAGAAATACATATAGGGCAATTGTTGAAAGTAGCAGTTACAGAGAGTGGAATTGCAATGTCTCGAATCTGTAATTTTTTGAAATGTAGCGAAGCAGATATCGCTAAGGCCTATCTTCAAGAAAATCTTTCTACTGATATTTTGTTAAAATGGAGCAAATTATTAGAATATGATTTTTTTCGATTATACTCGCAACATCTCATTTTATATGCACCAGCATCATCGGAGGAGAAAACAAAAGAAAAGAAAGCGACAGCACTTCCACAATTTCGAAAAAACATTTACACCAAAGAAGTTATCAATTTTATTATAGAGCAAGTTTCCACTGGAGAAATGTCAAAAATTGAGGTGATGGAAAAATACAAAATTCCAAAAACGACACTTTACAAATGGATTAGCAAATATAAAAATGAAAGTAAACAATAAGAAAAATATAAAGTTAACTCAGTTTGTGTTAATGCTGCTAATAGTGTTTTCAATATTTTTGATCGGAGTATTTTACTTTTTGATGCCACAAGTTGACTATAGAATTACAATTCTTGTATTCCTTATCTTCGCTGTTTCTGTATTAAAACTATCAAAATTAAAAATTTTTTCTCTGGAAGTTTCGCCGCATTTTATTTCCATAAAACAAACAGGACCTTTTTCAAGACATATCGAATTCCCTAAGCTGGAGGTCCCATTGCAAAAAATAACATCGTACAAAATAGAGAAATATGTGATCAACCACTTCTTCACGATAAATATTATGACGTGCAAAGGAGAGCGAAGCTTTTGCTACAATTTGGGAATTCTCTCCAAAAAACAATTAGAACAATTCAACAATATTCTTAATCCTATCAAAAAAAATATAGATCATGACACCCGATTACAAAGCCATATATAATGATATTATCCACAAGAAGTATCCTCATAAAATACAAGAATGCTTAGTCTTTCTGGAAAAGAGAAAGTTGTCGGCAATCGACATCATCGCGCTTAATACTAAAGTATTTGGAAAATCGGATAAAATATCGGAAAAATTCAATCAAGAACATCGATCTTATTCGAAGTCAGATATCTTTCAAATTCTTGATTATCAGAAAAAGCATAAACTTAACAATATTCAGTTAGCCAATCATTTCAAGATCAGTCGAAATACGGTTGCCAAATGGAAAAAAATATTTTTATAGTGTAATAAAGTCAGCGGTTAGCTCGTGACTAATAGAAGAGATTATTGTAACATCACCTTACGCCTAAAAATTATAGTAATATGTTTAGGATTTATCATTAAAAAAGGGAAAGCACTGGCTTTCCCTTTTCATTATTCTAATAAGAACAGATATTATTTAACCAATAGATCTTTTGTGAACGATACACCGTCTTTAGTGATGTTTACAAGATATTTACCAGCAGTTAAGTTAATAGGAACATTAATGTTTTTAGAATTTGATTTTACTTCACCAAGATTCTTAACTTCACGTCCTGTCATGTCGTAGATTTTTACAGAATACATACCATCGTCAGCTAATTTGATATTAAAGTCAGATTTAGCTGGGTTAGGGAAGATCTTAGTACTCGCACCAATTTTAGAAACGTCATTAACAGCTAGGTTAGTTTTAGTAAGTTTGGCACCTGTTATGATTGAGCCATCTGCGCTGTCTATCAATAGTACAACAGCATTCAGCTTGTCAGATTTGTAAGTTGCAGGTATAGTATAGTTAAAAGTATAGCTAGCAGAAGAACCTACAGTAATAGCCGTTGGTACAGAGCCATCTTGACCACTAAAACCGCCCAACATAGCACGAGCAACGTGATCATAGACCATCTGAGCTGCTGGTACAGGATCTGGTAAACTTTCGAAACCTCCCATTTCACCTTGCGAATTGTTTCTATAATAATTAGCTTGATTATAGCCAGATGTGGTACCCGTTACATTATCTTCTAATACGATAACAGCCATTTTATAATTAGCTGTCGGATTATTAATGTAGAACTGTCCTTTAGCTGTTGCTGTTAATTGATTTCCGTCAATGCTAAATTCTCCAGATAATTTGGCTGGTGAAGCCATTTGAGATCTAGTCGTTACATAGTTACCAATAGTGTTCGGATGAATGTCAACACCTTTTAATTCTCGGTCAACGATCATTCCTGGAAATCCTGTGATACCTAAGCTTGAAACATATTCTGGATATTTCATTGGTTCTGTATTACTTCCTCCGTGTACAGCAATGCTAATTTGATCATCCGGAAAGTCTTCATTAACTTTCTTTAGGGCAACCATACCACGCGGGCACCATCCACACCAAGTACCAGTACCTTCCTCGAAAACAACTTTTTTAGGAACAAACTCTGATACAACACTTGTCATTGCAACCATGCTGTTGTTAGAGGTGTCACTATCATCTTGATCATTTACTTTGGTGATAGAGACTGTTATGTTCTTTGTTGCAACGTCAGAGTAGGAGGTAGGTATTGGATGTGTAACCTCTCTTTGTTGATTTGCACTAATGTAGGCTGTCACTCTTTCTTTATGATCACCAGTACCGTCATTCCAGTTGATCTCCACAGATGTAATAGAGTTGCTACCAACGTTTTTAACAACAGCCTTTATATACGTTTGTGAGCCTGCTACTAAAAATTTATCAAGTTTTGTTCCTACAACTTTAACGTCGTTAGTGCCAAATTTTTTTGTGCTTTTAGAGGTTGGCTCTGTAGAGGTAAGCGTTGCAGCTGTACTAAATCCGCAAAAATATATTGCTGCGGCGAATAAGTAAATCTTTTTCATTTTTAACTTTTTTTTACGTTGAATAAAATTTGAACTTTATATTTAAAAAAATATATATATCCAGTTTATTATAAGATATCAGTTGGGCTAGATGATATCGACAAAATTAATTTTACAATTACTTAACTAGTAATTCTTTAGTATATGAAACACCATCTTTTGTGATGTTAACCAAGTACTTACCAGCAGTCAAGTTAATTGGAATAGTAATTTTTTTAGATGAAGATTTTATTTCTCCAAGATTTTTAACTTCGCGTCCTGTCATGTCATAAATTTTCACATCATACATACCATCATCAACAAGTTTAATATTAAATTCCGACTTGGCAGGGTTAGGGTAGATTGACATTTTAGCACCAAGATTAGAAGCGTCGTTAACAGCAAGCGTTTTCGAAAGTTTTGAAGCATTCAATATCGTCCCATCAGAGTCGATTAGTAAAACAACAGCATGCAGATTATCCGCCTTATAAGTTGCCGGTATTGTATAGCTAAAAGTATAGCTAGAAGTAGCACCATCTGTGATAGCAGTAGGTACAGAGCCTGGTTGACCACTATAACCTCCTAACAATGCTCTAGCAACGTGATCATAAACCATTTGAGAAGCTGGTACTGTAGAAGGTAAGTTTTCGAATCCGCCCATAGGTCCCATTTGTCCACCAGAATAATAATTAACTTGACCATAGTTAGACGTCGTACCTTTTACGCCATCTTCGAGAACAACAACTGCCAGTTTAAAATTAGTATTTGGGTTATTTATAAAAAACTGACTGTTAACGTTTGCTGTAAGTTGATTTCCTGAAATAGCATAATCACCACTCAACTTAACTGGCGTAGGTATGTCTTTACGAGAAGTTACATAAGAGTTAATATCATTAGGCCCTGGATCTACACCTTTGAGGACTCTATCAACATTCATACCTGGGTATCCACTAAAAGCAGCGCCCACTTCATACTCAAGTAATCGCATTGGTTCTGAAGCGTTTCCGGCATGTATAGCTATACTAATTTGATCATTTGGATAGTCTGTATTAACTTTGTTAAGCCCAACCATACCACGAGGGCAGTAGCCACACCATGTACCAGTACCTTCTTCCAATACGACAATTTTAGGAGTAAATTGTGATGCAACCGATGTTACCGCAGTACCATTGTTATCTGTTGGATCACTATCTGCCGCACCATTAACTTTATTTATAGTCAAATTAAGATTTTTTGACTCGACAGTCGAGTAGCTAACTTTAGTTGGATGAACAACAGTCACAGTCTCACCAACTGCAATATTGGTCGGGACAGTAGCAATATGATCTGCTCCATCATTCCAGTTAAGTTCTACAGATGTTATTGGGTTAGCACCTCTATTTTTAATACTATATGTAAGATCGTTTTGCGAGTTTGCAGCAATATATTTATTAATGGATCCAGATACTAATTGTGCATTGTTATTTTGCAACGTTTCTATCGAAATATTGTCAAATAACAAATAATACATATCAGACACATTAAAGTGTCTTACCGAAAGATAGACTGTCTGCCCAGCATAACTAGAAACATCAACTGAAACTTCTTTCATGCCACCAGCGAAGGGAAGTGTTTCTTCTTTAACTGGTGTTGTAGCAATAACTTCATTTGGATTGTCTGTTGGTGATATGTAAACCGCATAATGCTCAGAACCGTATTCGCCGTTATATGATCCTACTTGAAATTTTAGAATCAAATTAGACATTCCAGAAGGTAAGGTAATAGGCGTACTCGTAATAAGATTATTTGGAGTTAAGACCTTATTATTATAAGAATACGACACTAAAGTCTTCGATCCCAGATTAGAAGTAGGATAAATTGCGTTTGCATTAGCTAAGAAAAATTTTTGACCATCTCCATCTAGGTCGCTGTTTTTCCAAGTGTTAATATTAAGCGATTCAAAATTTTCTGAATAATGAATTTGTCCATTCATGGATGTAGCTAGCAAAAATGCCGCTGCAATGCTGTAGATGTTTTTCATAGGTATTGTGATTTGGTGTGTTGGTGTATGAATTTTTATTTCTTCATCAGCTTCTGCGTTTGGTTTTTGCCATTTGCGTTTTTCACATTCATAATATATATACCAGCTGCTAAGTTATTAACATCGATAGTATTATCGCCAGCCTTTAGCTCGCCTGCTTTTACTAATTTAGAATTCATATCAAACAATTGAAAGCTTGTGTTGATTTTCGAGTTCAAATCCAATTGGTTTGTAATAACGGTGTTCTTTATCAAAACATCTTTAGTTGCATTAACATCATTAACAGCAAGATGTTTATCATATACATAAGTTATGTGGATAGGTGTTCCAATTTCATTATCAAAAGCATCTACTTCATAAAATTTGAATTTTGCTGTCAACGGCGTATCATAGTCAGTCTGGTTCCAGAAGAAATCATCATCGCCAGAGTTAGAACCTGGTCCGATTATAAAATCACCGCCTTCTGGGTAGGGCATATTCTCTGTAATGAAAATCATACAATTTCCTCCGAAGCAAAATTGAAACATATCGAAAGGAACATAGTTATCTGACACCGATTCGCAAATCATTTTTACCTTAATGCTTTCGGTTGTAGATGTATTATGTAGTCTATAATACATTTTACTCGCGTAATCATCGTAGGAATTAACAGTAAATACAGTCCCGTCTGGTATAACTGTACCGTCATGTTTCTTAAGTACCATTTGTGCATTAGATAATGCAAATCCTAAAAAGCTTGAAAGGATAAAAAACTTCTTCATAATTTTCTATTTTAATATTTTACGTTTTTTTAAAGTGCTTCTAAAACATTTGTAGTATTAGGCAATGCTTCGCGTACATTTAATACTTCGTTCTGTCCGTTAAGAACAGCTACGATAATTTTTACATTTTCTTTATTGAAATTAGCAGGAATCGTATAACTGAAATTTTTTAAATATTCAGTGTTGTTTTGAGTATTTGTGCTTGGGATATTTTCACCTTTTGCAGGAGTCAGAAGTGCTCTTAATACATTATGATTCTCATAGTTTGGAATAATTGGTACTCCACCATACAAGATTGGTTTACCTCCTGATCCATTGAAGTAGTTATGTTGTGGATAGACAATTTTATCTTCAACAATGTAAACTATTAATTTTAAGTTGTCATAATTTTGAGCAAATGCTACCTTATATTCTCCAGAAAGAGTGTTACCATCTAGCTTAGTTGTAATTCCAATTCCGACTCTACTATATGGCTTAATCTCAGCCAATCCAAAAGCAACATCCAAACTGAAATTAGCTGTACTCCAATTTTTTGTATGATTAAGTAAAATGGTTGGGTATGCCGTAACTTTCAAATCCGAAATAATAGCCATAGATGCTTCATTGGTATAAGGATCTGCTTGTACAGTTGGACCATGTATACCAACAATAACTGCTTTGTCATTTTGTGCAATCAATCTATTAAATCTTTCGCCAGCAATCGGACAGTTTCCGCACCAAGTCCCAGTAAAATCTTCATATAAAATACGGTGCGTGTAGATTGTACCTTCAGGTTTTATAACCGATAATTTGAGCGGTTTTATTGTGAACTTTTCGTAAGTAGCAGTTATATTATATTCTCCTAAATGTTCAGTTTTAAAAACCGGACCAGATTCATTTATTTTCCCATTAATGTAGAATGTCGCCTTATCAGTAACATCATTATTAAGGTTATCCACCAAATTGAATTTTACAGAATTACCAAGTAAAACTAGGTTTTCGCTTGCTGATAGTTTAACAAATGTTACCACATCGCGACCTTCATCACTTTCAGATCCAGCACAAGAATTTAGTAAGAACGTAAATAATAGTAATAATAGTAAAGGTTTTTTCATTTTATACTTATTTTCAAAAGAATTATGTAAAACTAAATAATTTTTCGTTTAAGTGGAAATAAAAACATAAAAAAATAAAAAAAAAGCAAAATAAAGGCTATTAGTAAAAATTATTTAAGTTTTTAGATAAGGGTTTGAATATTTATTAATAGTTTAGTGCTTTGAAAAATTATACAAATCACATATTAGGTATTATGAAGAAATTTGCAATTGGACTAGCAATTATTAGTAGTGCATTATTAAGTGCACAGTCTATCGAGAATATCTCGGCAAAAAACATCAAAGGAGAAAATGTAGCTCTTAAAAATTTTAATAACGAAAAACCTCTAGTGATGAGCTTTTGGGCGACTTGGTGTTTACCATGTATGGAAGAGCTTAATGTGGTTAATGAAAAGCTAGAAGAGTGGAAGAAAGAAAAAGATTTTGATTTTGTAGCTGTATCTACCGATGATCCAAGAACTGTTGCAAAAGTGAAAACTGTGGTTAAAGGTAAAGGATGGGAGTTTGATCAAGTTCTACTAGATTCTTCACAGTCTATTAAAAGACAACTTAATGTTAATAATGTGCCGACAACTTTAGTTTATTATAAAAACAAATTAGTGTATTCGCATGTTGGATATGTACCAGGAGACGAAGTAGCACTTTTTGAAGAAATAAAAAAACTACAGTAATTATTTGATATGAAGAAAAAACTACTCCCTATATTGATGGTATTGGGACAAGGATTAGTATATGCGCAGTTTAACGCAAGTTTAGAATCCAACAACCAGTATTATGTAGATGATAAAAAAATAAAATTAGCGGATAACGAAGCGGATCAACGATTCAGGTCCAATTCTTATTTGACGATGACTTATAAGTACAAACAATTTACTGTTGGTGCACAAGTCGAGTCTTACGAACCGAAAGCATTACTTAATTATTCTCCTGATTTTAAAAGTGTTAACCTTGGGACTTACTATGTTAACTATAATAATGAAAAAGGTGTAGATGTGACTCTTGGTCACTTTTATGAGCAATTTGGATCTGGTTTAGCCTTAAGAACTTGGGAAGATAGACAACTTGGTATTGCAAACTCTTTGGTTGGAGGTCGTGTCAAATTATCTTTCGCTGATGATCTAGCAATTGTTAAAGCTTTGTATGGTAAACAACGCGTTGGGATGGGCTTCGATCTGTCGAATACTGCAATTGCTGGTGTTGATACAGAGTTTCAATTGGCTAAAGCTTTAGGCTCTGATAAATTTGATTCAAATATTGGATTTAGTTTTGTAAATAAACACGAAGCGAAAGATCCTCATTTTGTTAATGCGCCCGCTGATGTTAACATCTATGGTGTACGTTGGAACAACGAGTATAAAGATTTCTATCTAAATGCAGAATACCTTTACAAAACTAAAGACGCTATTAAAATGGCAAGTGAGGTTGATCCAATTAATGTCTATTCAGGAAATGCCGTTAATGTTGTTTTAGGTTTTGCTAAAACAGGATTTGGAGTTAGTGGTACGTTACGTCGTTTAGAAAATTTTAATATTTATTCGGACAGAGAGCGTATAGGTAATCAATATAATCAAGCTTTACTTAACTATACACCAGCTTTAACTAAGCAGTTTGACTATAGTTTAGCTAATATTTATGTTTATCAAGCTCAACCTCAGTTGACATTTTTCCCACAAAGAAAATCAGGAGAAATAGGTTCTCAATTTGACATCAATTATCAGTTTAAAAAAGGAACTGCTCTTGGTGGAAAATATGGAACGGACATCGCGGTTAACTTTGCAAATTGGTACGGTCTTAAAGGAAAATACCGTGTTTACGAAGATTTTAACACTGTTGAAACCAAAGCCTTAGATCTTGGCGAACGTTATTATTCGGACTTCAATGTCGATATTAGAAAAAAACTATCGCAAAGCTGGAATACAGCTTTAATCTATATTTATCAAGATTATAATACAGATAGAATCCAAGAGACAGAAGGTCATGTGTACGCTACGACGGCTGTTTGGGATAACTTATTCAAAATTAATAAAAGTTCTTTAAAGCTAGAAGTTCAGCATCAATGGGCTAGCTCGTCTTTCAAAAATTGGGCAGCAGCGCTATCTGAGTTTAATTTTAAAAAGAATTGGTCTATATTTGTAAGTGATATGTATAATTACGGTAATGATGACAAGGAGAAGCAGATGCATTATTATACTTTTGGAGCAGTCTTTAGAAAGAACTCAACCCGAGTTCAGGCTTCTTATGGACGTCAAAGAGGAGGATTAATATGTGTGGGAGGCGTTTGTCGTATGGTTCCGGAAAATACCGGCTTTTCGCTAAATATCAATACAACGTTTTAGATCAATTTCGAAAATTTAATAATTAGCTAAAAATGAATTTAAAGAGAGTTTTATTATTCTTTTCCTTTATTTTTTCAGTTTTAGTCTTAGCTCAAGTTCAGAATCCTGTAAAGTTTCAATTTGATGTTAAAGACTTAGGAAAAGGGGAGTATGAGGCAGTATTAACTGCCAAAATGGAGGACAAATGGCATATTTATTCGCAGGATTTGCCACCTGATTCAGGATTTCCAACAGAGTTTAAATTATCTTCAAAAGAAGGTATTACAACAATGGGCAAAGTCCTAGAAATTGGAAAAAAACATGATGAATATTCCGAAGCTTTTGGTGCTCAGATTGTGTATTATGCGAATCAAGTTTTATTTAAACAAAAATTCAAAGCAAAAAATCCTGATAAAGATTTTAAAGTTGCGGCAGAGATAACTTATCAAGTTTGTAACGATAGATTGTGTCTTGCACCAACAACTTTAGAGTTCGAAAAAGCTGTTAAAAGTACAACGGCAACGACGACAGAAGAAGTAAAACCAGAGGCAGCAACAACGGCGCAGATGGATACAACTTCTATTGCAGTACCTGAAGCTAATGGCGAAGTAGCGGTTGTAACACCAACAACTGCGGGACACGAAAAAGAATTAAAAATCAATTCTTTAGACTTCAAAAATCCGTTGACTAATTGCGGGACTGTTCAAGAAAATACAGGTGGAGACAACAATTGGTTAATCTTAGCATTAGGCTTTTTAGGAGGACTTATCGCATTATTAACACCATGTGTTTTCCCAATGATTCCGTTGACGGTTTCGTTCTTTACAAAAGGAAGCAAAGACAAAGCAAAAGGTAAAAGAGATGCCTTTATATATGGATTCTTTATCTTATTAATCTTCGTATTATTAAGTATTCCGTTCCATATTATTGATGGGATTTCTGGGAATATCTTTAATCAAATTTCAACAAATATTTGGTTGAATTTATTCTTCTTTGTAATCTTTATTTTCTTTGCATTCAGCTTCTTTGGATACTACGAAATCACGCTTCCTAACTGGGTTGCGAACAAATCATCAAAAGCGGAAGAAGCTGGCGGAATTATCGGTATCTTCTTCATGGCGTTGACGTTGGTTATCGGTTCGTTCTCGTGTACAGGTCCTATTTTGGGAAGTTTATTGGGCGGCGGGGTAACAGGTTCGTCTAATGTACCAACACTTCTAACATTTGCTTTAGCAGGTTTTGGTATCGCTTGGGC
>JAEXRP010000067.1:0-5220 GCA_023440705.1 Bacteroidota bacterium | reverse complement strand
TATTTATTCTTTTGCAAAATCGGTTTGCGAAAAAACATGGCCGCAAACTAATTTTAATTTTCCGAGAATCTACACGACAAAATATCCGCCCGATCAAGAACTTTGGAAAAATTTCGATGGTTATCTTAATGATTTAAAAGCCGATGGCACCGAAATGCGCCGAAATTACATTGATGGAGCTGGGCAAATTTTCAATGTTAATATTATTCATCCATGTCCGCATAATCTTTATATTTTAAAAGTTGGCTTTGAAGATGCTGGGCTAGAACTGACAGGAGATATTTTAACAGATCCAATTCTTCAAGACAAATTTGTTTATTCTGGGACTGAATATTTTTCAAGGTTAACTCAAAGACGATTGGGTATTTTGATCAATGTCATGGATTACTATGACACAATTAAGCTTCCTTTTTTTGATTATCCAATTGGTTTTTATCAAAGTCAACTGACTATTCCAAAAGCTGGTAGGTATAAATTGGTGGCGTTTATAAAACTTGGTACGCATAGGTCGGGACTTAGCTCTTCTGATGTCAAAATAAGCCTTAACGGAAGTCAAATTTATTACACTTCGGCCTCTGAAAATGTTGATAGAAATGCTAGTTTCGAAATAACAACAACACAAGATAATGCAGTCCTTGAAGTTGTAGGAGCAAGGTCTTATGGTGTTGGCGATCAAGAAATTTTCGTTCAGTTAGAATTGTTTTCTCAAGATATTTTTGAAGAAGAAGCTGGAGAAGATAATGGTGTAATTACCAATAGAAATGAAATAGACTTGGCGCGAGCAGTTCCAGACATGACGTTTGGTGAATATGTCAATTTTTATAGAAATTTCCTTAATTATGACATTGATATCGTTGGCAAGAAAGTGATAATGAATCGTATTGTTGGTCAAGATTTCTCCGAGGCTATCGATTTCAAAGAATTGGAGTCGCCATTTTCGCCAGTTCGGAACATGCTTAATAAAAAATCTTTTTTGCTTCGCTTTCCCGAATTCGAACGTGCTCCAAAAAATTCAATGTTCTACGATGTTAACGGACCACAACTAAATGCTAGTGCCAGAAATGACACCAACATTATAGAGATTAAAGGCTATGCGATGCCGTTAATTCTTCCGAAGCCTGGCGGATACAACACTGCCAATGTTTTGAAAGATGCAACGGATCTTGTCGCTTTGGTCGAATATAAAGGTCTGCAAAATGGTCAAAATAATGCTACTTATTCTCCTGGTTGCGACTTTCCAGAATTATTTACAAATAATTGGGAACCTTATCTTAGAATTAGGATTAATGGTCAAGAATACATTTGGAAAAAAGTAGTTTTAGCCGAATTATTTTCAAAATTTAGCATTAAAAATTTGATTCGAGCTTACAACAATATTCATATAATAAAAAGTATCAGCAAAGAGAAAGTTTCGGCAGATCATTACGAAGTCGAAATAACGACTGAGACGGTGGTTTAAATAGTTAATATTTCCATCGTTTTTACGACTTCAGATTCCACGATGTGCACATAGATCATTGTGGTTTCTATTTTTGAGTGACCTAGTAGAATTTGAAGATTTTCAACTTTCCCGCCTTGTCGTAAATAGTTCGTCGCAAAAGTATGGCGTGCGACATGTGCAGACAAATGTTTTCTAATACCAAGGAAAGATGCTATTTTTTTAATAGTTTCATTTACCGTTTTAGCAGTTATTTTATCAATAAATAATCGCGGATCATTTTCTAATATTTTTTTGCAAGTATCATTCGTCATCAAAATTTGTTGTTTTTTAGATTTTTGATTCCAGAAATTAAAGAAATCGCTGTTAAGATCTTCACGCTTCATTCTTAATAAGTCTTCAATCCGTTGTCCAGTCATGCAATTAAATAGAAAATACCCGAGTGTTTTTTTGTGATGATCTGGAATAAAATCAGAAAAATAATATTTGCTCAATTTTTCAACTTCCAAAAGTGAAAGATTCGTCCGATGTGATCGATGTTGTTTTATTTTTATTTCGTCAGTATCGATATTTACAATGATGCCACGTTTTTTAGCAATTTTGATATAATGCTTGATTGCTTTTATATTGCTGTCAATTGTTACTTCTGCGTTGTTTTTCGTATAAAGTAGGTATTTACGGTATTTCTGAATAAAAACTTCGTTAAGATCTGCAAACAATAGAACCGATTTGTATTCTTTTAGTTTTGCATGAATTGCTTTATGATTTCTGACAGTTCCTGGCTCCATCGATTTTAAATCGATTTCGTATTCCATGAATGAAATAAAATTAATTGATAAGTCTGGACGCTTGATTAGTTCGGCGCACTTATCTACAGTTAAAGTTTGGTTGCTTAGTCGGAACTGAATTTCAATTTTGTTGATTTGTGCTTTTATTTCATTAATGAGTAGGTTGTAATCTGCAAGTTCCTGGTTCTTGACTTGCTGCTTCTTTTTATCCCAGTCTTTTTCCATCAAAAAAATATCCACCGGAATTCGTTTGCGCTGCGAATGGATATATAAATTAAGGTAAAGAGGAAACTTTCCGTCTTTATTTTTATAGTCAGTTTTTAGAAAAAATGAGTATTTCATAGCTTTTATGATGATTGCTTGGCTATGAAACTGCTGTAGAATAGGGCTGTGTATGATCATAATCTAAATTTTAAATTATAACCAGCATTTTCTGTCACTAATTTTTTTTGTAGTGACAATGTCAGTGACAAAAAAAGGAATAAAACACATTTATGCTAAATTTTGGAGTATTCCTTATTGCGCGTAAATGTCTATTATTCCTTGGTTTTTGCAAAATTCCTATTGCTAGGAATTTTGCTTTAGTGACCTCGATAGGATTCAAACCTATAACCTTCTGAGCCGTAATCAGATGCGCTATTCAGTTGCGCCACGAGGCCATTGTTACCTTGTTTCGTAAGGGTTTGCAAATATAACACTTTTTTCTTTTCTTTGAAATATGAAAGCACTTTTTTTTATTTTATTTTCATTTTTCTGTTTAACATCATGTAAGAAAAAAGAAATTCCAACTGCCGAAAACGCTGTAATTATTTCAGAACGTTTAAGTTATAAAAATAACGGAAAGCAGTTTGTCCTGAAGTCAGGGAAATTCGAAAATACTTTTGATTCGTCAAAATTAGGCTTCAAAAAAGTGGTTTTGCTCAATTCTTCGTTGTTAGGCTTCTTTACAGAGCTTAATTTGGTGGACAGAATTGTTGGACTTTCTAGTCCAGAGTATGTTTTTGATGAAAATATTAGAAAATCTATAGCTTCTAACAAAATTGCTAATATTGGTAACGAACAAAAATACGATGTCGAAAGAATTCTTTCATTAAAACCAGATGCGATTTTTACAAACTATGTTCCGAGCTTCGAAAATACTTACGAGATCCTTAGAAAAGCCAATATTCAAATTATTTTTCTTGACGAATATTTGGAAACGACGCCACTTAACAAGTCAAAATATCTTTTGTTGTTTGGTGAATTATTCGGAGTTAAAGATTTGGCGGAACAGAAATACAAATCTATAGAAACAGGATATCAATATCTGAAACAATTAGCATCAAAAAGTGTCGAAAAACCTGTAGTTCTTTGCAACGAAATGTACGGGAGTCAATGGTTTTTACCAGGTGGAAAATCTGCTGCAGCTAATTATTTTCGAGATGCGAATGCTAATTATATTTTAGCAGAAAATACAGATGTTAATGCAATTCCTCTTAGTTTTGAAGAAGTTTACAAAAAATCTGAAAATGCAAAATATTGGGTAAATATAGGTGCTTATCAAACGAAGCAAGCGATGTTAAACATCAATCCTAATTATTCGAAAATGAAGGTTTTCCAAAATGGAAAATTGTACATGATTAACAACCGCGAAGTTGGGATGGCAAACGATTATTTCCAAAGTGGTGCTGTGCGTGCGGATTTGGTCTTGAAAGATTATATAAAAATTTTCCATCCAGAATTATTTCCGAAAGAGAATCTTTATTATCTTAAAGAATTGAAATAACGATGAAATCCACAGTTCAACCTCTTAATTTTTTCTCGGCAGTTATGCTGTTTCTTGGTCTTATGGCTGGGCAAACAATTATTGCATTTGCGGCCGCTTTATGCATTTATGTTTTTCATATCGATTATGCTTCGTCATCGTGGTTTATGCTGATTGGCTATATGTTAAGCATGGTCTTACCACTTATTTTTTATCATTTTTTTGTTTTAAAACCCAAAGGTCTCGACTTAAAATTTGACTTTAAAAAAAATACGTTCGTTACTTATATATTAGCGTTTCCGTTGATGTTTGGGATGATGTTGATTGCCGAATATTTGGTGACTTTGGTCCCAACCAGTGGTTATTTCTTCGGTAATTTGTACAAAAATTTCACCAATCAAATGTCATCATTAGCGATGGATAATGTGACAATGATTTTGTTAACGGTGATTTTAGCGCCACTTTTAGAAGAATTTTTATTCCGAGGTTTAATTCAAAAATCAATTATTAAAACAGGCTTAAATCCTAGAATAAGCATTCTGATTTCCGCTTTTATTTTTGGTGCTTTTCATGTCTATCCATGGCAGTTTGTCGGAGCTTTTTTGTTGGGTATAGTTTTAGGAATCGTTTACGAAGAAACAAAATCTCTCGTGTTACCAATACTATTACATGCTTTCAATAATTTGATTTCTGCTTTAATCATGATGAAGTATGGTCCAGATACAACACAAGGCATTCTTCCGATTGAGCCAATCTACAGTTTTTTGATTGGTGTAGGGATTTTTAACATATTTATGTTGGCGTTTACTTTCTATTTTCGAAGAAAAGCTAGTATCTTTGAAGGATAAATTATGCTCGATGGAAATATTGGTTGCGACACACAATCTTCACAAAAAAGAAGAAATTCAACAGATTTTAGGTTCCGATTATTTTGTTTTAAGTTTAACAGATTATGACTTAAACGAAGAAATTGTTGAAGATGGACATTCTTTCGCAGAAAATGCTTTAATAAAGGCTAAATATTGTTTCGAAAAAACTGGAAAACCAAGTCTTGGTGATGATAGCGGATTGGTTGTAGAAGCTTTGGATGGCCGTCCAGGTATTTATTCTGCACGTTATGCTGGCGATCACGATTTCAAAAAGAATATCGAAAAAGTTCTTGACGAAATGAAAGACGAAACCAATCGTCGGGCTTATTTTATCACAGTTTTATGCTTGGTAGCCGACTCTGGAGAACATTATTTTGAAGG
>JAEXRP010000057.1:0-30142 GCA_023440705.1 Bacteroidota bacterium | reverse complement strand
ATGTAGCCGTTGATTCGTTACCATGCATTTGCGACCAAGCTGCAACCTTTACAGGCCCATTTCCTAAACTCAGTTTATAAATAGGTTTCCCTAAAGATGATTTTCCGATTTCAGAAATGTAATCGCTGAGATTGTCCTGTAGGTAAGAAAATAATTTTTCAGGGGAAACATAGCGTTCTGAGAAATTTTGGTTTTTAACGTATTGAAAGACTCCAGCCATTTATTAACAATTTAAGTTTGTCAAAAGTAATGATTTCAAATGAAAACTTAACGGTTTACAAATGTAATTTCATTAAACATTTACACATGTCATTTTGTCTGTTGATTTTAATGTCTATTGCACTTACTATAATACAAAAATGTAATTATGTGAAAATCAGTATTTAAATATATTTATATGAAGTTAATTTTTAAACTTACTTTAAGTGTTTAAATTTAGAATTATCCCCAATTAAGGACGAATTCACCAAACAAAGACAATGTGCATAATGCATTGTAAATTAAGTTTATATACATTTGTAAATTATTAAAATTTAATTGAAAATGTTGTAAGTTGACCTTAAAATTACTTTAACTTACTGATAATTCACTATTTGTGCTATTACAAGATCATTTATAAGCATTATCTAATGTTGTTATATAATAATGTAAACAGTAATTTTAATAACCTATAATTCACACAAAAGAACTTACTAACATTTTAAATAATTGATTTCCAATATCATTTACTCTTATTTACATTTGTGTATTAACTTAATTTACTTTTGTCAATTTGATTGTTTTTACATTTCTAAAACATTTATTACATTTGTAACATGGAAATAAATGAGAGGATCTCCATCATTATGGAGCATTTTAATATAACGCCTTCAGAATTTGCTGAGAAAGTTGATGTTCAACGTTCGAGCATTTCACACATAACTTCGGGACGTAACAAACCATCTTTGGAATTTATCACTAAAGTCAAAAACGCCTTCCCAGACATAGAATGGGACTGGTTGATCAATAGTAATGGACCTATGATAAAACCAAAAATCGAAATTGTTGAGGAAAAACCCGAAGCCAAGAAGCTTCCCCTACCCGACCTCTTCTCTATTATAGAAGACGAAAATTTTGGTCAAGAAAATTCTGAAAACAAATTGCCCGAAAAGACTAATCGTTCAGAGCCGATTGTTTCTGCTCCTATTAAAGAAGAAAAAAAAATAATCGATTCTCAGCCATTAGATAATTTTCCAATTCCGCAAGGAAAAACGACAAAAAAAGTAAAGCGAGTTATTCTTTTTTTTGAAGACGGAACTTTTGAAGCTTTTGAAAATTAATTTTTGTTAGGCATAAATTTTGAAAAAGAGAATGTCATGAAAAACTCATTTTATTTTCTCATCACCCTCTTCGCATTAAGCTCGTGCGGCGCTATACATAACACTCCAAAATCGCAAACTCCCAATAAAATCGAAAGCTCTAGCATGGCTTATTCTTTCGTGGATCAAAACGGAAATTTCTATCCAGATAATTGGAGTTCGCAATATGGAAAACCTCCTAAAAATGCGAAAAGCAAAGAGTTTTCTTTAAAAAAATTAGCTAGTGAAAAAGGCAAAGAAATAGAACTTTCGGCTTCTGAAAAAACCAAAATCGCGCAAGTCGCCAATAGTGGAAAAAATAAGAATCGAATTTTCGTTTTTGTTCATGGTTTTAATGCAAGTTCGGATGAAGTTACGAAGAGTTATAAAGCGATAAAATCACAACTTAACACAACAAACAAAGATCAAATTATCAATTTCTACTGGGACGGATTGGTGGCGCAGTCGATGTTTGGGGCAGGTAAGATTTGGTTTAATGCCACTAACAACAGTCAAATGGCTGGAGAATTTGGACTTCGACGACTTCTTAATTCTTATCAAAACAAAGACATTTACATTATTTCGCACAGTCGTGGTGCATCAGTTGTCCTTAGTTCATTAAGCAATCCACCTTTTAGCAAACGCGAAATCGAAGGTCGAAAAGACGACCACAATGTTGATATCGACAACGATTCCAAAATATTACAAGAGAAAAACAACAGTATCTATTGCATTATGCTGGCACCAGCGATTGGGACGAAAGATTTCAAATCGGAAGATCTAAAATCGGGCGATGACAGCTACCGCGAATTCAGTCCGCAACTGAAAAAAGTGCATATTACAATTAATAATACAGACCCGACTTTGAAGAAGTTTTTAGGCTTTTTATCGGACAAACTAAAACCAACTGATTTGGGTTATAAATCTGATGCTTTTGATGCTTTGAAGGAACATTATGATTTCTTAGAGAAAACAGATTTTAGCGGTCAAAAATCACATAATTTTGATGTTTATATTCGGAATCCGAAATTCAAAACTATTTTAAAAGAATTCAATATTGCGAAATAAAAAAAGCCTTGAGATTTTCAAGGCTTTTTTGTTATTTACAGTCAGTTCGGGATAAAGTACTTTTTTATACGAGCCGTCACTTTGAGTAAAAATCTGAAAGATTTTGTATCGGGAAGTTTTAATGATAAGAAAATTAACTTGTTTTCGATACAATTTTCTGCGAAAATCACTCAAACTGACGTTTATTTTCTATTCCTAAACTTCAATTATTTAAGAATTTCGGCTAAAAACATCAAAGTATGTTTCCAAGCACGTTTTGCCATAATTTCGTTGTAGTCGGGTGATTCTGGATTTGTAAATGTATGACCAGAATTTGCATATGTAATAATTTGCCAATCCGCTTTTCCTTCGTTCATTTCTTCAATTAAATTATCATAATCTTCTTTAGTCACGCTTTTATCATCGGCTGGATTTTCGACCAAAATTTTTGTTTTAATCATAGAATTTGGACGCGATTTATCTTTCGCCAAACCACCGTGAATACTCACGACACCTTCAACCGGAAAGCCAGCTCTCGCCACTTCCAAAGCGCCACTTCCGCCAAAACAATAGCCAATAACTGCAATCTTTTTGGGATCAGCATTTTGTTTGATTAAGGCTTCTAACGCCAAATTGATGCGATGTTGATAAGCTTTGTAATCCGTTTTATAGGTCGTTGCGATTTTGGAAGCTTCTTCGTTGGTCTTCGGGATATTCCCTTCTCCATAAATGTCGGCGATTAAAGCAATGTAACCTTCTTTTTGAAGATCAAGTGCTGCTTGTTTTGCTTCGTTATCAATACCCTTCCAAGCGGGTAAAATAAGAACTGCTGGACGTTTTTGATTGGTGTTATCCGTTACCAAAGCATTTAACTTTTGTGAGCCATCTTTATAAGCAAGATTTTTGAGTGTTTGTGCAGAAATATTTGTCATCATGGCTAAACTTAAAATTGCAATTATCTTTTTCATATTCAAAATTTTAGGTGTCTTTAAAAATAATCATTTTTAAAATATTTAAACAAAAAAACAGTTCCAAATCTGAAACTGTTTTAATAATTTATCTTGTATTTTTTCCGTCAACTTTGATTCGTTCTGGACGATTCGCCAACTCCCAAGCCGTTGTGAAAACCAATTGAGTTCTCTTATGCAACAACGGATAGTCGATTCTGTCCGGCGTATCTGTTGGTTTGTGATAATCCTCGTGGATGCCATCAAAGAAAAATGCAATCGGCACATTGTGTTTCGCAAAATTATAATGGTCAGATCTGTAATACAATCTGTCCGGATCGTTAGGATCATCGTATTTATAATTCAGGATTAAGTTATGTGTGTCTTTATTAGCTTGTTCATTTATCTTTTTTAATTCTGTACTTAACATTTCAGAACCGATAACGTACACATATTGTTTACCTCTATTTTCGGCATCATCGCGACCAATCATATCAATATTAAGGTCAGCAACCGTATTTTCTAATGGAAAAACTGGGTTTTTAGAATAATAATCTGAACCCCAAAGTCCGTGCTCCTCACCTGTTACATGTAAAAATAAAATTGAACGTTTTGGACCGTAACCTGCTTTTTTAGCTTTTTGAAAAGCCTCTGCGATTTCCATTACAGCAACCGTTCCGCTACCGTCATCATCCGCACCATTGTAAACAACACCATTTTTAGTACCGATATGATCGTAGTGAGCAGAAATCACAATAAGCTCATTTGGTTTTTCGCTACCTTCGATATAAGCTAAAATATTTTCTGACTCTGGAAGCTGACCATTACGAGTTTTCATAAACTCCGACGGCACCGTTTGATAATAAGAACCTAAAGCTTTTGGAAATGATATACCATAACTTTTGTATTGGCTAATCATATATTCGCCAGCTTTCTTTTGACCTTTAGTTCCGGTGTCACGACCTTCCATCTCGTCCGATGCGATGATGTAAAGATTCTTTTTAAGATCCTCAACCGTGATGCTGTTATAGGCTTTTTTGAATCCATCGCCATTCACAGCATAATTCTTGCCTCCAACGACACTAGAACTCGTGCCACAACTTTGCACAAAAGCTGCAACCGCAACAAGTCCTAAATACTTTAAATTCTTCATATAATTTATTTTTTGCTTTTTTAAAATTTATTAATGTGCTTCTAGCCAATTGTCACCAACACCAACCTCCACTGTCAAAGGAACTTTTGTAGAATAAGCCGACTCCATCGCATCTTTAATAATTGTAGAAACCTCATCAACCTCATCCAATGGTGCTTCAAAAATTAATTCATCATGAACTTGAAGCAACATTTTGGTTTTCAATTGTTTTTCGGTCAAAATATTATCAATTTTAATCATCGCTAATTTAATAATATCAGCTGCACTTCCTTGGATTGGCGCGTTGACAGCATTACGTTCTGCATGTCCTTTCACGACAAAATTACTAGAATTGATGTCTTTAAGATGTCGCTTTCTTCCCAACATTGTTACAACGTAACCATTTTTTCTTGCATTTTCGACTTGTTCGGACATATATTCTTTAAGCCTTGGATAAGTTTGGAAATACGCATCAATCATCGCTTTAGCTTCTGATCTCGACATTCCTGTTTGATCAGCAAGACCAAATGCACCTTGTCCGTAGATAATTCCGAAGTTGACACTTTTCGCCTGAGAACGTTGTGTTTTGCTAACTTCTTCAATCGGAATTTTAAACAATTTTGCAGCCGTTGCAGCGTGAATATCTTCACCGTTTTGGAAAGCTTCAATCATATTAAGCTCATCAGAAATCTCTGCAATAAGGCGCAATTCGATTTGTGAATAATCGGCAGAAATGATCTTATAACCTTCATCCGCAACAAAAGCACCACGAATTTGCTGTCCACGAAGTGTACGAATCGGGATATTCTGCAAGTTAGGATTAACACTCGCCAAACGTCCAGTCGCCGCCACCGTTTGCGCATAAGTTGTGTGCACGCGATTGTCAATTGGATCAATTTGGTTAGGAAGCGCGTCTACATAAGTTGATTTCAGTTTTTGAAGCTGGCGATAATCGAGGATTAAAGCTATAATTTCGTGTTTTGAAGCCAACTTTTGCAGCACATCTTCTGACGTTGCATATTGTCCAGTTTTGGTTTTTTTAGCTTTTGGATCAAGTTTTAATTTTTCAAATAAAATCTCTCCCAATTGTTTAGGAGAATTCATATTAAATTCTTCCTCTGACAATTCAAAAATCTTAGTTTCTAAATTTCGAAGATCATTTTCGAGATCGCCACTTTCTTTTTTAAGCCATTCAGAATCTAGTTTAACACCAATTAATTCCATTTTTGCAAGAACCAACATCAATGGCATTTCGATATTTTTGAAAACCTCTTCTAAGTTTTCTTTAATTAATTGCGGCGCAAAAAGTTGATACAATTGAAAAGTAATATCAGCATCTTCCGCTGCGTAAGCTGTTTGCTCTTCCAAACTAACACCACGCAAAGTCAGCTGATTTTTCCCTTTTTTACCAATTAAACTTTCGATCGGAATTGGTGTATAATTAAGGTACATTTCGGACAAATAATCCATACCGTGACGACCATCAGGATTAAGCAGATAATGCGCAATCATCGTGTCGTACATTGGACCTTTGACTTCGATATTGTAATTTTTTAAAACTTTATAATCATATTTAAGATTATGGGCAATTTTTAAAACTTTATCATCTTCAAAAAATGGTCGGAAAATTTCAACAATTTCTTGTGCTTTTTCTTGATCTTCAGGAATCGGAATATAATACGCCAAACCAGCTTTGTAAGAGAAACTCATCCCAATGAGTTGCGCCTCCAATTCGTTAAGCGACGTCGTCTCTGTATCAAAACAAACCGCAGGCTGTGCTAACAAATTGTTAAGCAACATTCGCATCGCTTTCGGCTGATCTACGAATTGATAAAGATGATCGTTTTCTTTAATATTCGATTTGGAAGACGTGGCTTCATTTAATTCTTCAAAATTGGCGAAAAGGTCAAGTTGCGTCACTTGAGGTTTTGCTGAAGTTGATGCTTTAACCTCAGAAGCTTCTGCTGGAGCAAGAGTTTCGGTAGAGAACGTTCTGTAAAGATTCTCATACAAACGACGGAATTCTAGTTCTTCAAAAACTTCTTTAAGCTTTTCAAAATCAGGTGTTTCGAGATCGTAATCTTCTTCTTTAAAATCAATCGGGGCATCACAAAGAATCGTTGCAAGCTTTTTTGACAACAAACCACGCTCGGCACTTGCTTCAACTTTTTCTTTTAATTTACCTTTTAACTCGTTGGTGTGCGCCAAAAGATTCTCCATAGAACCATATTCTTTAATGAATTTCTTAGCGGTCTTTTCGCCAACACCTTCCAAACCAGGAATATTATCCACAGCATCGCCCATCATCCCAAGATAATCGATAATCTGTTTGGGATCGTCGACTTCATATTTAGTTTTAACTTCTTCAACACCTAAAATTTCAACATCGCCACCTTTTAATCCAGGTTTATAAATTTTAACCTTATCGGTTACCAACTGTGCAAAATCCTTATCTGGCGTTACCATAAAGACATTGTAGCCTTTATCCGAAGCTTTGCAAGACAAAGTCCCAATAACATCATCCGCTTCGTAACCTTCCACTCCCAAAATCGGAATGTGCATGGCTTCTAGAATCTGATGGATATAAGGTTTAGCAAGAATAATCGCTTCTGGTGTTTCGGCTCTGTTGGCTTTGTAATCGCTATAATCTTCGTGTCGAATATTAGTCCTACCAACATCAAAAACCACCGCAAGATGGCTAGGACGCTCTCTTTTAATAAGTTCTATCAAAGAGTTGGTAAATCCGAAAATAGCCGATGTATCTAGCCCTTTTGTCGAGAGTCTAGGATTCTTTATAAATGCATAATAACCACGAAAAATCATCGCATAAGCATCGATTAAGAAAAGTCTTTTGTCTGTTGTCATAGCAACAAAAGTAAGGAAAATTGCAAGATGATTCTAAGTGAATGTTCAGTAATAAAATTAAAACAAATTCAAAAAATAATTATTCGACAACCAGTAATATTATAAAAAAACAAATATTTGTTAAATTTTCTTAAAAAAAAGTCATTTGAGAAAAAATTTGGTAGTATTTTTGCATTGTAATCGTGATGAATAAAAAACTACTTTTTGGTATTGGCATTTTTGCCGTTTCTTTACTTGTAATAAGCTGTTCCACTGCTGGAAAAAGCCAAATGGCTGTTGCACAATTGGCAAAGAAAAACGATATCAAAAGGATTCTTTATTTTATTCCTGAAGTTATTCCTGATATTGAGGAAATAAAACAACCAACCTACGACGTATTTTTTACAGCTGCCAGCGACAAAATGATGTCTCTTGGTACTCGCGATTATTTAAGAATTGATATTCCTGTAGAATATGACAGCGTTAACGTCGATATGCTTCGAGAGTTTTGTAAAAACAATGATGCGGACGTTGCTGTTGTACCTCGTGTTAAATACTTTAAAGTTGGATTAGGAAAATATGTATTTTCTAATCAAGTTGAAGTTAGTCTTAAACTTTTCGATGCAGAAGGTAACCTGATGTTAGAAACAAGTTATGACACCTTTAAAGCGGGTGGTCGTATGCTAGGTTCCGCTGCCAACTCTGTAAAAATCGGTACAAAAGGCGCACTTCAAAACATGAATAAAGAATTACAAAACAATCAAATTTTCTTTATTAAATCTACTTAACATTTTTATAAGAATTCCGCTAGATTTCTTTATTCATAGACTTTTTAATACTTTTGCACTTTAAACAAAAAAGCTTTGGAAAACACGGAACTTATAAAAAACCCAGCTGATATTGCCGAATCTCTAAGTGGACTTCCCGCTAAGGATAGGCTTTTGGCGTTTTTGAAAGTTCCAAAATCCGATAAAGCGGAAGTTTTTGCTCATCTCGATCCCGATTTCCAAGAAGAAACGATACGTAGTATTGGTAGTAACGAAGTGGCGTACATCCTTAACGAAATGACGCCCGATGACCGTACACAATTGTTTGAGGATTTTCCAGATGAACTTATTAAATATTCTATCAATCTACTTAATCCGCAAGAACGTCGTGTTGCCCTAAAACTTTTGGGTTATCACTCGGACTCTATTGCGAGATTGATGACGCCTTATTACATCCAAATCCGCAAGGAATGGACTGTTAAGCGTTGTTTCCAACAGATTAAAAAAGTCGGTGCTAAAGTAGAAACGATGAATTATTTATTTGTGGTAGACGAAAAAAATCGATTAATCGATGACATCACGATTGGTACTTTGTTGTTAGCAGATGAAGATCAATTGGTTTCTGAACTTTGTGATAATCATTTTGTCGCGATTACCACGACAACTTCCAAAGAAGATGCAGTCCCATATTTTGAAAAATATGATCGAAGTGCTATGCCGATTATCACCGAGGCGGGTGTTTTGGTTGGGATTGTAACAATTGATGATATCCTCGACCAAATCGAACAACAAAACACCGAAGACATTCAAAAATTTGGTGGTTTGGAAGCTTTAGATTTGCCGTATACGCAAACGCCTTGGACAGAAATGATTAAGAAAAGAGCTACTTGGCTTATTATTCTTTTCGTGTCCGAAATGTTGACTGCCAGTGCAATGGGCTATTTTGATAAAGAAATTGAAAAAGCTGTTGTATTAGCATTATTTGTTCCGTTAATTATTTCGAGTGGCGGTAATTCGGGTTCTCAGGCAGCAACCTTAATTATCCGTGCAATGGCGCTACAAGAGCTTAGTCTTAAAGATTGGTGGTACGTCATGAAAAAGGAAATTATTTCGGGTATAATTCTCGGTTTAATTCTCGGTGCGATTGGTTTTTTAAGAATTATGATGTGGCAAGAGTTAGGACTTTTCGATTATGGTCAATATTGGGTTTACGTAGGATTAAGTGTTTCGGTATCTTTAATTGCAATTGTACTTTGGGGAACGCTGTCTGGATCGATGATACCGTTTGTTTTAAAGAGATTAAACCTTGACCCCGCAACATCATCTGCTCCTTTTGTCGCTACATTAGTGGATGTTACAGGATTAATTATTTATTTTACTGTAGCAGGATTATTCTTAACAGGCAGATTATTGTAGATTATCTATGCTAGAATCACGACATCTTTTTCAAACTAGTCATAAGCTGATACTTGGGATTTTACTAAGTATTTTCTTTAGTATTATTGTCATTCTTTATCGAGATTTAATTATTGATGATGCTTTTATTACATTTCAATATGCTCGCAATTTTGCTGAATATTTCAAACCTTGGTATAATCTAGATCCTTTTTATCAGGGAAATGGACAAACGAGTATCCTTTGGATGTTATTGTTGTCGGTGTTTAATCTTTTGGGAGTTGCATCTGAGCACATTTTTTACATTATTAATTTATTTTTAGGTTATTTTTTAATTTATCAATTTATTAATTATTTATTTAAAGATAAACTGAGCCTTTTTGAGATTATATACAAAATTGCGTTTTTAGTATTTTTTTCATTTTGGATGGGACTAAATGCAACCCATGGTTTAGAAACATTATTATCGACGGTAATACTTTTAATGTTTTTAAAAAACTGGAAAAAACCGAACAATTATTGGAGTTTACTAATGCTTTTGGTTCGTCCAGAATTCGCTTTGTATTTAGTTTTTTGGGTTCTAGATTCAGATTTTAAAGAGATTAAAACTGTTTTCAGAAAAGTAATCTTGGCTTCCAGTGCGTTTATTTTAATTGCAATTTATTACCTAGTTTTTTTCGATTATTACATTCCGCTTCCATTGGTTTTAAAATCGCAAAGTAGCGAGTTTAGTTTAGTAAGTATCAAAGTGGCTATCGGGTATTTAGTCCTTTATATGCCAATTATTGTTAGTCTTTTTAAGCAAAAACACTATCTATTTTTGGCACCGCTAGTTTTCTTTATTTTATATTACACATTCGGAATTAACAGTTACTCGGGTAATATCTATATCCGTTACTTTTTTCCTTTGTTGGCATATTTCTTTTTTATTGATTTTAAACTTAAGATCAATCAATGGTTTTTCACATTACTTTGTACCTTATCCATGCTGAGAATGTTAGATTTAGGATTCAATTTTAATACCGACCGAAAAAATGTCATTATCGACAACGATGGCTTCATGACAAGCTATGGCGAAATGGCAAAACATATAAAACCAACTGATAAAGTCCTAATAATGGACGCTGGACACGTTGCTTATTTCACAAACGCTATGGTCTACGATGGACTTGGATTGAATGATGCAACAATGCTTTTGGCTAGAAAACATAATGATAGTGCAACCTACAAAAACTATGTTGAAAGTCGCAAAATGAATATCATAAGTGTTGTTTCTAGCGAGCCAGATCGATTCGTACCAAGAGAAGATTCTACATTTACATATAATAGTCTTAATCTAAAATCTAAAAAACTCCTATACGTCTTCCCACTCGACAATCACTTTTTTTTATTTGTTTATCAATATTAGGTCGTAGAATTCTGTAATTTTTAGTATTTTTAAACCTCAGAAACAGAATCTCATTATGATTAATAAAACGGTAAAAAACGTTGAAGAAGCTTGCCATGACATCCAAGATGGCGCTACCATTATGCTAGGCGGTTTTGGTCTTTGCGGAATTCCAGAAAATAGTATTGCCGAATTGGTAAAAAAGAACGTCAAAAATTTAACTTGTATTTCTAATAATGCTGGTGTTGACGACTTTGGACTTGGATTATTACTTCACCAAAAACAAATCAAAAAAATGATTTCGTCTTATGTTGGCGAAAATGCTGAATTTGAACGTCAATTGTTAAGTGGCGAGTTGGAAGTTGACCTAATCCCGCAAGGGACTTTGGCGACTCGCTGTATGGCTGCTGGTTACGGTATGCCGGCAATCTACACGCCTGCTGGTGTTGGGACCGAAGTTGCGGAAGGCAAAGAAACCCGAAATTTCAACGGGAAAGATTATTTATTGGAATATGCTTTTGATGCAGATTTTGCCATTGTAAAAGCTTGGAAAGGCGATACAGCGGGCAATTTAATCTTCCGTTCGACGTCTCGTAATTTTAATCCTTTGATGGCGATGGCTGGTAAAATAACAATTGCTGAAGTTGAAGAATTGGTAGAAGTTGGTGAACTAAATCCTGACGAAATCCACACACCTGGAATCTACGTGCAACGCATCTTCCAAGGTGAGAAATACGAAAAAAGAATTGAACAAAGAACTGTTCGTAAAGCTAACTAATATGAGGCTCCAGATTTTGGAGCTTTTTTTTAAATTAAATTTTATCACATGAAATTAGGTGCTTTTTCTATAAGCTTGAGTGTTAAAAATTTAGAAGTTTCTAAAAACTTTTATGAAACACTTGGATTTGAGGTTTTTGCTGGCGCATTAGCTCAAAAATATTTAATCATGAAAAATGGCGACAGTCTTATTGGTCTGTTTGAAGCGATGTTCGAAGGGAATCTTTTAACTTTTAACCCTGGATGGGACCAAAATGCCCAAGCCATGGAAGATTGGAATGATGTCCGCGAAATTGCTAAACATCTTGAAGAAAGAGGCATTAAAACCAATGTACAAATCGATAACGAATCTGGTCCAGGAAGTTTGACTCTGCAAGATCCTGATGGAAATATGATATTAATTGATCAACATCGCTAATTAGAATAAAGCAAAAAGCTCAGAAAATTCTGAGCTTTTTTATTAAGATTTATCTGTTTCCTTCTCTTTTGTTTCCTTTTTCTTTCGTCCAGCGTTGGTAAGACTTTGATGAATGAGAAATTCGATTTGCCCATTCACACTACGGAACTCATCAATTGCCCATTTCTCAATCAATTTATACGTTTCTTCATCAATCCTTAAAACAAAACTTTTCTTGCTCATTTCGTTTCATTTAAAAGCCCAAAAGCTTCATTTACATTAGTTATAAAGAGTCCCTGTGTTCAGGATTGGTTGCGCGGCTTTTTCACCACATAACACTACCATTAGATTGCTTACCATCGCTGCTTTGCGCTCGTCATCCAATTCTACAATATTCTCTTCTGACAGTTTTTTTAATGCTAAATCTACCATCCCAACAGCACCTTCCACGATTTTGGTTCTTGCCGCAACTATAGCTGTTGCTTGTTGTCTTTGTAGCATCGCACCAGCAATTTCGGACGCATAAGCCAAATGCGAAATTCTTGCTTCTTGCACAACAATTCCTGCAGGAGCAAGACGTTCTGTCAACTCTCTTTCCAAAATATGATTAACATCTTCCCCACCGCCTCTCAAGGTAATTGGCGCATTTTCATCCTCCAAATTATCATAAGGAAAACTAACCGCCAAGTGACGAACAGCCGCTTCACTTTGCGTTCTCACATATTCCAAATAACGCTCTACATCGAAAGCAGCCTTATAAGTATCACCAACTTTCCAAACGATAACTGCTCCAATTTCGATGGGATTTCCCATTTTATCGTTCACTTTAAGGGTTTGTCCTTGTAAGTTTTCGGAACGTAAACTCATTCTTTGTGAGGAATAAAAAGGGTTGATAAAAAACAAACCATTTTCTTTAACAGAACCTACATATTTTCCGAAGAAATTAAGAACACGCGAATGATTGGGCTGGATGATCATTAATCCTTTCATAAAAAAGAATGATAATAACACCATCAAAATCGCTACAACTGCCAATCCTACGCTATAATCGATAGAATAAATAAACAATCCTATGCCTGCAAAAAACAGGATTACACTTATTAATAAAGCAAGGTAACCAGACATTGGTTTTAAAACTTTTTCCATGTGTTTGAAATTTTGATATTAATTTGATATCATAAAGATATATATTTTTAAAATACAAAACATAAAAAAAACGCTTAAAAAAGCGTTTTAAATTTTTATTGTTTGATAAAGCTTTGTTTAATGAGCTTTTCGTTGGTTTTTAAAACAAAAAAAGGCACATCAATAACGATATGCCTTTATTATTTTATTAATTAAAATTAAGGTTGATCTTGCGTACGTTCCTCTTTTTTAATTAAAAGACTTTTGTGTAAACTTTTATATCTAAAGTAAGAAACAAATGACAAGGTCGCCATAAATAACAATCCTAAATATACCCAAAGCGGAACCGGAATTGGATCTCCTTTAGCATAAGAGTGAAGACCTGTCAAATAGTAATTAACACCGAAATAAGTCATTACCATAGAACAGAATGCAATCATTGTCATTACATGGAAAATATGTCTTCCGCGAAGTCCAGGGACCAATCTCATGTGCAATACAAAGGCATAAACCATAATCGAGATGAAAGCCCAAGTTTCTTTCGGGTCCCAGCTCCAATAACGTCCCCAACTTTCGTTAGCCCAAATACCACCCATAAAGTTACCAACTGTAAGTGCAACAAGACCAATACTTAAAGACATTTCGCTAACGATCGCCAATTCTTTTAAAGTTGTATCATTATGTTTTTTGAAAACTGTTGGTGATGCAATAATGTAGAAAATCAAAGATATTACGGCAATCAACATCGATAATGAGAAGAAACCATAACTCGATGCAATAATCGCAACGTGCACAATTAACCAATAAGATTTAAGAACTGGTACAAGTGGCGTAATCTGAGGATCCAAAGCTGCACCACCATGCGCAAATCCCATCATAACAACCGCAACTAAGAATCCTGCTGCAGGAATTAATGCATTCGAATTTCGGTACAATGCGAAACCAGCCGAGATACCTACCCACGAAATGAAAATAATAGCTTCGTAACCATTACTCCAAGGGGCGTGACCAGAGATGTACCATCTTGCAATTAATCCTAAGAAGTGGAAGAAATAACCAACTGCTCCTAGATAGATTAATCCTTTTACAATTTTGTTTAAAACCTTGCTCGGTCTAAATAATTCAATAAAAGCAAAAATCAACAAGACACTACCTAAAATTGTATAGAAAATCAACAACTTAAAGTTGATATCTAATTTATTTAAAAGAACTTCTAATTCAATTTTCGCATCGGGCGGAATCACTTGTTTTCCCCATTTGTGTTGATAAGCTTCAACTTTTGCTAACTCTTCGTCTGCTTTTTTCCAATTTCCGTTTTGCGTTGCAAGAAGAACACTTGACAGATATGGACCAAGAACATCTTGCGCGTTTTTATCCATTTCGAAATCCGCTGTCATCACCGAATTCCAAGTGTGGTTAGCATCATTCTGAACTGGAACTGCACGGAAATATTGATAAGACATTAACGCATTAAGAACCTGAACTTTATCGTTTAGTTTAATAACCGCTTCATCGAATTTTGTCTTTTCAACTGGCTTTTTACGGAATGCCGCATTATATTCGTCTTCCAAAACAAAACGAAGATTTCCGTTCTTATCAGCTGGGAATAATTTTACTAAACTTGTAAAACTATCATCATTAGCTTTAGTAATTTTTGCTAAATCTCTGCCAACTTTTCCTCGAGTTTCGATTTTAATAATATTAACCTGAGCCCAAAACATTGGATCGATTGTCGCTGCCAAAAACCATTGGTTAGCATCCAAATGTTGGAAGTGATCGCGACTAGTTAATTTATGCAAAATATCGATTGCCTGCGTGTTAGCCGGTTGTATACGACCTTCATAACTTTGCACCAACATATGCCCAAACTTCTCCGCATGTTCCTTATCAATCTGAATATTCTTCACCAAATCATCTGCAGAAATGGTATTCATTTTAGATGTTGGCGCAGGATTATTAGTTTTAGGTGCTGACACATTATCTTTGCTACCATCCGATGTCGAATGGGTTTCAATTTTTTGTGCATTAAGTCCTAAACTTAAAAATAATAATAAAGCACCAGCTACTTTAGCTTTTTTCTTGCTGACATCTTTCAGCATTTTGTTAAGATTCCAGAATCTAGAACCTTTCCAGAACATTGTGACAAACATCCCTACGAACAAAAATCCGTAACCGATATAAGAGATTAAAGTCCCCCAATAATCGTGGTTAACGGACAAAATAGTCCCTTTTCTATCTGGGTCAAAACTCGCTTGGAAAAATCTGTAACCTTTATGATTAAGAACGTGGTTCATATAGATTTTATAAGGTGTTTGTTTACCTTCATCAATAATTTGTACATGAGATTCATATGCCGATGGTGACGAACTTCCTGGATAAGTTTCCATCACGAATTTATCAAGTTTTAAAGCAAAAGGCGTGTTATAAACTTTTGGACCGAAGCCAATCATCACATTCATACCGTCCAATTGGATTTGCTTATATGCATTAGGATTTCCTTTTTCAACAGAAAGATCAACCATCATTTTAGATTTTGGACCTTTTACCTCGACAGTTAATTGATCTGGTACATCTTTATCTTTTTGTTTATCACCTTCGTAAGCTTTCAAACTTCCTTTTTTAAGACCTTCTGGCACAACCAATTTTAGATCATTAATAGAATAAAGACTTCTCAAAACCAAAGGTTGGAATTTATCTTTAGTCGTTGTCCCTGTTGCTTGCGTCGCCATCGTCATAAACTGCGCATCAACTGGCGTTTTAATAAACAATGAATCTTTTTCTTGTCTGAATTCTACAGCACCTTCAATAGCAGTTCTGTTAAAACTCACCAAAGTCCCATTAATGTTTTGAACATCGCCTGGCGCCAAGTAGATATTTTGTCTTCCACCTTTTTCGTTGGTAGAAACAAGGTGTAGATACTCTTTACCATTCGGGTTAACGACCATGCTGTCCATTTTGCGTTGCATGTAGTTAACCGCTTTCACTTCCAGTTGTTTTTCGTGGAAGTTATATTTTGCATTCATTTTGTAATGAAGCGGCGACATAAGATACGGAATATCAGGATAATGCAGCTCTTCTCCTTTTTCTTCAACCTTAACTTTTAAAAAGGTTTTATCAGTAACAATTTCGTTGTTGGTTTCACCTTCGCGGATGTGCATCACCCCTTCGAAACTGATGTATCGCGTGATAGCGCCACCAATAAAAATTAAAATAAATGCCAAGTGAAACATTAGAACTGGCCATTTTTCTCTTCTCAGAAGTCGATACCTACCAATATTCCCAATAAAATTAAGAATCAGTAAAAACATAATCGCTTCAAACCATTTGGCCTCATAGATTAGAGCCTTTGCCGTTGGCGTTCCGTAGTCATTTTCTACAAAAGTAGCGACAGCCATTGCGATAGCGTATAACAATAGCAAAGTCGCCATAGTACGCGTCGAAATCAGAATATCCTGAATTTTTTTCATAGTAATTCTATATAAACGATGATCCTAAATCCAGTAAAAACACACTTAAAAATAGCCTAGATTCAGTCGAATGCAAAAATAGTGATGTTATTTAGATTAAATACATAAAATCAGGCATTAATGACAATTCTCATAATCGATTTTGACTATTAATTGGCTAAAATTTGATTAGTTAAACTAATAATTTAGGACTAAAATTCACTTTCCGAATTGTTATTAAATATTTACTCACTTTTTTATGTTATTCAATCTTAAAAATCAGATATAAATTCATTTTTAAAATTTTTATTTTTATTAAATCTAAATAACATTACGCTTTAAAATTATTTTTAAATCTAAATATATCAAAGCCTCAATTATTTACATCAGAATCGACAAGAAAGCCCTATATTTAACTTCAAAATTCATTTAAAAAAGATTAAATTTGCACGGAATTGACCGTATTTATCAATGGAAAAAAGCAAAACAACGAACACAAACGACCAAACAAAAATCCTTCCCAAATCCCGCATCGTTACAGGTATTTTACTATTTTGTATCGCTGGGATGATGACCATCGCTTTCGTCTCCTACCTTATGAACTGGAAAGCAGACCAGTCGCAAGCTGGCACAATGGGCGATCGACACATCAAATCTTCTAATGTTTTAGGAAAAATAGGCGATTGGCTGGGTAATCTTTTCATCTTCGATAGTATTGGCGTTGCTGCTTTTATTATTCCGTTTTTGTTGATGGTTTTCGGATTTATCATCCTTAAGAAAAACTACTTCAAACCTTGGAAAACCATTTCGCACAGTTTATTTTTTATCTGTTGGTTGCCTATTTTCCTAGGCGCTGTGACCAAAGGCGATGGCGTATGGAGCGGTGTGTACGGATACCAAATCATGGATTATCTTAAAGCCTATGTCGGATCGGTTGGACTGTGGCTTATCATATTAGTAAGCATATTGCTTTATTTTGTTTTAGAATTTAATTTAAGACCAAGTAGCATCAAGAATAAATTCAATGAAATTAATGACAATACCATTGGAAAACTAAAAGAAATGATGCCAAAATCGGAGGAAAACTTCGATGCAGATGAGGAACTAGAAGAGGAACTAGAAAAACATCACGAAGAAGTTGTATCTGAGAAACTGACAATCCCAACAGAACTTCCAAACATAAAAGTTACTGAAGAGATTCAACCGATTGCAACACCAAACAAAACAACTTTTGAAAGTGTTGAAACACCACCTGTCACACCTCAGAAGGATTTGGAAGCGGTTTCTATTAAATTGGATAATGATTTCACCGCACCTCCAGTTGTAGAAAAACCAGTTACTACAACTCAAAACATTGCTTCAAACACGGAAGATATTGCATTTAATATCGAAGTTAATCAAGAAGAACAACTTGACCCTACCGAAGTTAAATCTCAAGAATTGGTGAAAGAATATGGTTTGTACGATCATAGATTGGAGTTAGCGAAATTCCAAATGCCAAGTTTTGATTTATTAAAAGATTACGGAAACGAAGAAATTACCATTAATAAAGACGAATTAGAAGAAAATAAAAATAAAATTGTTGGACTTCTTAAGAATTTCAATGTTGGAATTTCTGAAATTAAAGCAACGATTGGTCCAACCGTTACACTTTACGAAATTGTACCAGAAGCTGGAATTCGTGTAGCACAAATCAAAAAACTACAAGACGATATTGCGCTTAATCTTTCGGCCTTAGGAATCCGTATTATCGCGCCAATGCCAGGAAAAGGAACCATAGGAATCGAAGTTCCGAGAAAAAATCCAACGATGGTATCGATGCGTTCGGTGATTGCTTCTAATAAATTCCAAACTTCGGATATGGATCTTCCTGTAGTATTTGGTAAGACGATTTCCAATGAGATTTTCATGGCGGATTTAGCGAAAATGCCACACTTATTGATGGCTGGTGCCACTGGTCAAGGTAAGTCTGTTGGTATCAATGCGATCTTGACTTCCCTACTCTATAAAAAACATCCAAGCGAACTTAAGTTTGTAATGGTTGACCCGAAAAAAGTAGAATTATCACTTTATTCTAAAATTGAAAGACATTATTTAGCAAAACTTCCAGATGCGGAAGATGCGATTATCACGGACAATAACAAGGTAATTAATACACTTAATTCGCTTTGTATAGAAATGGATAACCGTTACGAATTGCTAAAAAATGCATTTTGTAAGAACTTAAAAGAATACAATAAAAAATTCACAGAACGAAAATTAAACCCTGAAAACGGACATCGTTATTTACCTTACATTGTTTTGGTTGTGGACGAATTCGCGGATTTGATTATGACTGCTGGTAAAGAAGTTGAAGTCCCGATTGCACGTCTTGCACAGCTTGCTAGAGCGATTGGTATCCACTTGATTGTGGCGACGCAACGTCCGTCTGTTAACGTTATTACGGGTATGATTAAAGCCAACTTCCCTGCTCGTGTTGCTTTCCGTGTTATTCAAAATACCGATTCGCGTACGATTTTGGACTCTACCGGTGCAGAACAATTAGTTGGTAAAGGGGATATGTTGTACTTTAATGGTAACGAACTTACTCGTCTGCAATGTGCTTTTGTCGACACACCAGAAGTTGAAAAAATTGCCGACTTCATAGGTGAGCAAAAGGCGTACTCTGATGCTTATATCCTTCCAGAATATAGTGGTGAAGAAACCTCTTCTGCTTTTGGCAGTTTTGATCCGAATGAGAAAGATCAATTGTTTGAGGAAGCTGCTAAAATTATTGTATCGTCGCAGCAAGGTTCGACTTCGATGTTACAACGTCATCTAAAGCTGGGCTATAACAGAGCTGGAAGAATCATAGATCAATTGGAAGCTTCAGGTATTATTGGAGGCTTTAATGGTGCAAAAGCACGGGAAGTTATGATCCCCGATCTACAAAGTCTCGAACAGTTTTTAGACAACTTAAAGAAATAAAAAAATCGGCATTCAGAATTGAATGCCGATTTTTTTTATTCTATACTAAAACTTTCCTCTATTTCGCTTCAAAAAAAGCTCTTAAATTCTCTAAATTCTTTTTGTCGCTACCTGCAAAAATTTCTTTATCGGTGATAAATACTGGACGTTTCAGAAAACTGTAATGATCGAGAATCAAATCTTTGAAATCTTTTTCTCCCAAGGTCTTTACATCAATTTCTCGCACCTTAATTTGTGTTGATTTTTTACTGAACAAAGCTTCGTAAGATTTCGTCAAATTATACATTTCCGCCAACTCTTCTTTTGTAACTGGTTCGGATTTTATTTCGCGAAGCTCCCAATCTGACAAATCAAACTCAGCCATTATCTTTTTGCAAGTTCCGCAAGTTTTTAGATAAAATACTTTTTTCATAATCAATTATGTTTAATTAAAACTTAAAAGTATTTGCAGGGAATTCTTTATTCACTTCAATCTTAAAAATCGAAAGTACATAATCTCCATCTTTTTTAGGCGAAGAAGATTCGATGCGATGCGCCATCACAAGATTTCCAACTTTCTTGTAATCATCATAAGTTAAGGTCTCATCTTTCTTTATCTCTCTGTACAACATATAAGTTTTAACATCGAAATAATAAATCGTTTTGTTAACGTTTTTGGTCAATTCAACCTTAAAATAACTGTTATTTCCGATTTGTTCTTTTCCTAATAAATTAGCTTCAAAACCTTTATTTTCCCAATCGATAAAATCGTTATCAAAACTTTCTGGGACATAACTCGGATATTCCTGAATTTTGTTTTGCGCATAGTTCATCGCATAGCCTTTTTTACCATCATAACCTTCAACCGTCGTTTCCTTTTGATTAATCATAATCACGGTTTTTGTCAAATTAGGACGTTTTTGATAGATTTTAAAAGGATATTCGTCATTAACCCCCAAAGTCACGCGACCTTGTAATAGCACGGAATTCAAGAGTTTCCAGTTGGTTAAACCGCCCGAAAGCTCAATATTTTTGTCGATAATTTCTTTTGCTGTTTGTGCTTGAATAAAACACGATAGAACCACACCAAATACTAATAGTAATCTCTTCATTAATTGCAATTAAGCTCCAAATATAAGTTTTTTAAAACGCTTTTATCTTTTGAAAATTATAAAAGATGTTAATTCTGACCAATAATCAGCTTTGCTTTTTCCAAATCTTCGGGTGTATCGATTCCAACGCCCACGAAATGGGTTTCTATCAACTTGATTTTCATACCATATTCTAAATAGCGAATGCACTCAATTTTCTCAGAAATTTCTAAAGGTTTCATCTCTAATTTTGAAAACTGCAACAACGCTTCTTTTCTAAAAGCATAAACACCAATATGCTTGTAATACTGAACATCAAAGCTTACTTCGCGATGAAAAGGGATAACCGAGCGGCTAAAATACAAGGCAAATCCATTGTTATCCGTAATTACTTTTACATTATTAGGATTTTCAATTTCCGACTTTTCTTTGAGTTCAATTTTTAAAGATGCTAAAGATATTTCTTTATTGTCATCGGTTTTAAAAACATCTATCAACTGTTGCAATGGTTCCAATTTAAGGAAAGGTTCATCGCCTTGAACATTAATAACAATGTCGCAATCGATATTTTGAACGGCTTCTGCAATTCTGTCGCTTCCTGTTTCGTGTTCGCCTGTCATAACAGCTTTCCCGCCGTTTTTTTCGATTTCATTAAAAATAATTTCGGAATCTGTTGCCACAAAAACATCATCGAAAAGTCCTGTCGCCAAAACGTTTTGATAAGTTGTTGTAATAATGGTTTTGTCGCCCAAAATCTCCATTAATTTCGCAGGAAATCTGGTAGAATTATAACGTGCGGGAATAACTGCAATGATTTTCATAATTTCAAATGTAGCAATTTAGAAATCTAACAATGTAGCAATTCTAAAAATAGGATTATTACATTGTTAGACTATTATATTGTTAGATTAATTTATTAAGTGCGGCTTCTAGTTTTGGAAGCATTTCTTTGATTTCGTCAACTGAAAGTCCACCAACAGAAGCGCGGAACCAAGGGTCAGTAACTGAACATCCAAATGCCGAGAATGGGACAAATGCAACGCCACCTTCACGAATTAAATAGAATACCAAATCCGAAGTTTTCTCGATAACATCGCCATTTGACATTTTTTTGCCGATATAATCCATTTTGATGGTTAAATACATCGCACCCATCGGCTGAATGCTGTCAACATTCAATCCTTTTGATTTTAAATCTTGAATTCCGTCATGCAAAACCTTCAAACTTACTTCCAATTCACCTTTGAAATGATTTACAAAACGATTTAATTCCGTGGTATTTTGATAATAATTCGCTGTTGCTTCTTGCTCTGGTTTTGGTGCCCAAGCTCCGATGTGTGTATTCAAAGCTTTCATTTTTTCGATAATCTCAGAAGGACCGAAACTCCAACCTACTCTAACACCTGTTGCAGCAAGGCTTTTTGAAATTCCATCAACGAAAATCGTGTATTCCTTTAATTCTGGAAACAAAGAAACGGGATTGAAATGCTCTTCACCAAAAGTTAGATTAGAATAAATTTGGTCGTACAACAAATACAAAGGTTTTTGATCTGCCGAACGTTTTTTGTTTTCTTCTAAAATTAATTCACAAATCCCATAAAGTTGGTCTTTTGTAAACATCGTCCCAGTTGGGTTTAGCGGCGAACACAACGAAATAAGAACAGCATCCGAAACATGAGGCGCAATTTCTTCGGCTGTCGGCAAAAAGTTGTTTTCTGGCTTGGTTTCAACTTCAATTCCTTGAGCGGAAGTCAAATAAGTGTAATGGTTGTTATTCCATGATGGAACGGGATAAATTACCTTGTCACCTTCATCTACGATGGTCTTGTAAATAGCGTAAATCAAAGGTCTTGCGCCAGCTGTAATCAAAATATCCGCAGGCGAATAATCCAGATTCCATCGGCTTTTTAAATCCTCAGAAACGGCCTTTCTTAAAGACAAAATTCCGTTTGCTGGTGGATAATTGGTTTGATGATTTTTGTATGCTTTTTCGATTTCCTCCTCTAACAAAGCGGGAATTGGATACAATTGAGAATTCAAATCACCGATGGTAAGGTTGGCAATTTGTGCTCCGTTTGCCTTCATATCGTTTACTTCATTTCCGATTTTTACGATTTCGGAACCGATAAGATTGGCAGCTAATTTTGAAACTTTCATTTTCTTTTTTATAGATTTTATTTAGATTTTTTTCTTTTTATTAAACGAAAAATTCGGGATTTACTCATCCCGAATTTAGATATTAATTGAGATTAAGACTCTCTTTTACGGCTTCAATTTTCTTTTCTAAAATCGGAAGTTTTGCTACAAAATCAGCTTCCGAGTTGATGCTATCTTTCACAGAAACATAAAATTTAATTTTTGGCTCCGTTCCCGATGGACGCACGCAAACCTTCGTTCCGTCTTCTGTATAATAAATTAAAACATTAGATTTTGGAATATCATCTATTACTTTTTTCTCGTTGTTGGCAACCACCAAGCAAGTTTGCTCTTTGAAATCTTTAACTTCTGCAACTGGCGAACCAGCGATTTCTTTTGGTGGATTTTCACGGAAATTTTTCATCATTTCCTGAATTTCTTCTGCGCCTTCACGACCTTTTTTAACAACATTTATCAAGCCTTCATAATACATTCCAACTTCCTTGTAAATGTCAATCATGTATTGATACATCGTTTTGTCATTGGCTTTGCACCAAGCCGCAATTTCGCACGCCAACAAAATTGAACCGCAAGAATCTTTATCTCTAACGAAATCTCCCGTCATAAATCCGAAACTTTCTTCGCCTCCGCAAATGAATTTTTCTTGACCTTCGAAATCGCGAATCATTTTTCCAATCCACTTGAAGCCCGTTAATCCAACTTTGCAATCCACACCGAATTTCGCAGCAACATCAAAGAAAACATCTGAAGTTACAATTGTAGAACCAATAAATTCTTTACCCGTAATTCTTCCTTGTTTTTTCCATTGATCAAGGATATAATAAGTTAAAATTGTGTTGGTTTGGTTACCGTTCAACAATTCTATATTTCCATCTAAATTTCTAACTGCAATTCCTAATCTATCGCCGTCTGGATCAGTCCCAATAACGATATCGCCATTGGTGATTTTCGCTAAATCCATTGCCATCTCCAAAGCTGCAGGCTCTTCAGGATTCGGAGATTCTACCGTTGGGAAATTCCCGCTTGGAATCATCTGTTCTGTTACCAAATCAACTTTTGTGAAGCCTGCTTTTTTCAAAGCTTTAGGAATAGTTGTGTAAGTTGTGCCATGAATTGACGTGAAAACAATATTCAAATTATCTCTTCCAATATTTTGATACAAAGAGTTTTCCATACAAGCATCAATGTAAACATCGTCTTGCTCCTCGCCTATCCATTCGATTAAATCATCATTTCCATCGAATTTTATGGCATCAAATTTCGTTGCGTAAACTTCTTTAATAATATTTTCGTCATCTGGTGGCACAACTTGCGCTCCATCATTCCAATAAACCTTGTAACCATTATATTCTGGCGGATTGTGCGAAGCCGTCAACACAATTCCTGCGTTACATTTTTTATCACGAACTGTAAACGACAATTCAGGTGTTGGACGGTGATTTTTGAACAACAAAACCTTAATTCCGTTTGCTGTTAAAACATCCGCAACTAATTTTCCAAATTCTTTAGAATTGTTACGAACGTCGTACGCAATCGCAACTTTTATATCTTGATTTGGAAATGATTGATGAAGATAATTTGCCAAACCTTGCGTAGCTTGTCCGAGTGTATATTTATTAAGACGATTGGTACCAACGCCCATTATACCGCGCATTCCTCCAGTTCCGAACTCCAATTCTCTATAAAAAGAATCTTCCAAATCTGGTGAATTGCTGTCGATAAGTTGTTGTACTTTTTCTTTAGTTTCAGTATCAAATGTATCCGTAAGCCACAATTGTGCTTTTTCTAATGCTGTCATAAAAAGTTATGTGTGTTTTTAGTTTAAATTCTTTTGCTGCATCGTTGCTTTTTCCTCAACTTTTATCTTCTTCGAAGGATTCCCGTAGTAGACTAATTTGCCTGTATTGGTGATAGTTCCTTTAATTTCTTCATCCACATTAACCTCGGTATAATTTCCGTTTTTAGAATCCAATTCTAGGCTATTGATAAACCAATATGGCGAAATGATACTCGCAGTATCTGAGATTTTAACATAAGCTTGATCGGTTTTCCCTAGAAGATTAGCACGACTTTTTTGCGTCATATTTAACCAAGTTTTGGTAGAAATAACGCCACCAATAAACTTGGATTGATCTTTAAGCGTCAACTTGAAATCATTGACTTTCATCTGACTAGAGATATTTAACTCTACTGAATCGGCTAATTTAACATCATCAAAAGGATGTTTTCCGTATATTGTTAAATTATAAAAACCAGCTTTTTCGGTTGGTCTTTTTTCTTTAATGGTCAAAATTTTATTTTCAACACCGATTTCTAAATTATTAAACAAATTGGGTGTCGTCTCAACCGCCACAAAATTATGCGGACTTTCTACATAAAAAAGTCGAAATTTCCCCTTTGCATCAAGCTTCGAAAACTCTGCAAGTTCCACATCTTTAGCTTCGATATCGCCTTTTGGACTAATATTTCCACAAGAAAATAAAGTCACAGTTAGCAATAAATAAACTAGGTTTTTCATTCTTAAAATTTGAAGTTTCAAGTTAGCTTTTTTCCTAGAAATAAGGGCAAATTTTTTCAAAAAAATATCATTTAGAAATACAAAGAAAAATCATGACGATTTTTACGAAATTTTCAATTTAAAACAGAAAAAAATTAATTTTCTTGAATTTTATTAATTGAAACAACATTCTTAAGTTTAATCTCAGAACCAGAATTCTCTAGATAAACATCAAAAAGATTATCGGCTTTATTTAATTTAAAAACAAAATAAAAATCTTTAGACTTAGATTTTTGCAATAAAGTATTATAAATCTCCATTAACTGCATTCGATCAGGAAAAAAATCATAGCGAAAACCTGATTCATTCTCATGATATTGCAACTGAAGTTTTTGCGGAAACAAATTAGTTTCTAAGCTTGTTGTATTATTTTTAAAATCTGTAAACTTAAAATCATTCTGAAGAAAATCTGTTGTAAACACAATATTAGCATTTAGATTTTTAACATAATCAACTTTTATTCCCCAATTGACTTGGGTTTTATAGACAAACATATAATCTTCAAAAGTTTTTACATCCTCGAATCTGTCTCCATCTATCCTTAACAAATTAAGGTTTTCAGGTATTTTCTTCGCTTGGAAAGTCCCAAGTGAAGTTGTTTCAATTTTATTTTCATCCTCAAAAGGACTGTCAGATTTAAAGCCCGCCAAAGATTTTGTTACGCCAAATTCTAGTTTTCCATTTGGAAGAATTTTAGCAACGAAGCAAGGTACAGATTTAAGATTTTCAGTTAATTCTTCAATTTTTTGTGATGATAATTTAGTTTCAACTTCATAAAAAGTTTCGTCCTCGTAGCAAAACCATTTTAATTTTATAGAATGAGGATAAGGTTTTGTCGATGGTCGAGAATACAAACTTGGACTAAATACGTCTCCTAAATTATTGAAATTGGTAGCATTCTTTGGATTAAGAATTTGATATTCTGCTTGCCAAATTCCATCATATTCGTTGTCATTGTAAATGAGCTGATATTCTATAATTTTGTAATGTTGATGGGCATCTTCTGTTGTCAAATACCAATACCAAACTTTTTTATCAAAGTATTTATCCTTTTTTAATTGAATAAAAAACGCCACACAAAAACCTACCAATATTACAAAAAGTCCTAGATTGATGATATTGACGCGATTTTTAAACATCATTCTTATTTATTCCCACTTCCTAAACCAATTAAAAATTGGGTTACAAAAAAGTAAAACACGAAAAATATCGCCGAAAACTTAAAAGCTTTTTTAAAAAAATTGGAGTAAATAGGATCTGACTTCATTGTCAACAACCATAAAATCAAGAAAAAGAACAAGGTCATAATCGGGTTAAAATAAAACACCGATGTACGACCAAGCTCTAAATATTTGAATAAAAATTGGTAACTAACTGCGTTAATAAATACGATTAAAATAAAAGACAATGCTATTTGTCCGAAAACTTTATCTTCCATTTTTGTATTGACTAGAGTTAAATTACTTCTTCCACGTTATAATTTTTGTGATCTCTTTTGGAACGGACAATCATCTCGCCTAAAAATCCTGAAACAAACAGTAAAGTTCCCAAAATCATCATTGTCAAAGCAATGTAAAACCAAGGATTTAGCGCAATCAAATGACCATAAACACCTTTGGAAACATCTATTAATTTGGAAATTCCCAACCAAAGTGCTGACAAAAATCCTATAATAAACATCAATGTTCCTGCAGCACCGAAAAAATGCATTGGACGTCCGCCAAATCGACTTACAAACCACAAGGTTACCAAATCTAGGAAACCACGAATAAATCTTTCGGTCCCGAATTTTGAAGTTCCGTATGGACGAGCCTGGTGTTGTACAGGTTTTTCAGTAATTCTTTTGAAACCCGCATTGGCAGCCAAAACTGGAATATAACGGTGCATATCGCCATACACATCAATAGATTTTACAACACGTTTTTTATAGGCTTTCAATCCACAATTAAAATCATGCAATTCTACACCTGACAACTTACGAGCCGCACCATTAAAAAGTTTTGATGGAAGATTTTTCGTCATAACGTTGTCAAAACGCTTTTTCTTCCAACCCGATACAATGTCGTAATCTTCTTTGGTTACCATGTCGTACAACTCAGGAATTTCTTCTGGAAAATCCTGTAAGTCAGCATCCATCGTTATCACAACATCACCTTGCGCTTTCTCGAATGCCGCATGTAAAGCTTGAGACTTTCCATAGTTTTTGGAAAATTTAATCCCATGTATTTGTGGATGTTGCACTTTTAGATTTTCTATAATGCTCCAAGAAAGATCCGTACTACCATCATCGACAAACCAAACATCATAACTTAACTGATGTTGCTTACACACAGCATCAATACGGTTAAAAAGCTCTTCGATGGATTCTTCTTCGTTGAGAAGTGGAATAATTATAGAAAGATTCATTAATTAAATTTAAGTAAAAATAAGATTATTCGTAGCGTTTTTTGTTTTTCAAAAAGGCTGCAATAATAATCGACAAAAGTAAATAAAATAATAAAATGCCGGCAAAGAGTTTTCCTAAAAATTCGAAAGAGAAATAGTTACGCTTTTCCTTTAAAGCTATTTCGCGCGCTTCTTTCGCTTCTTTGTAATTCTTTTCTAATTCTACAACAACATTGGCATCTTTATGATTAGCTGCATCAATTTTTTGTTTTTGATAAGCTTCTTCAAGATTAGTAAGCTCAGTTTGCACGTATTGATAATTTAGCAAATCACGTGCATTAGTATCTACGTAATTTAGGAATCCAAACATTGTTACCATCGACAAAAACCCGCCAACAAAAAGCGTTACAAAGGATTGCTTAAAAGCCTGAGGATAAGTAATTTGAGTTCCTTTTCTTAACCAATATGTTGATAAAAAAGCAGCAATACCATAAAGAAAAGTTAAACCAAACGCATTGATTTTCATACTAATATCCCAATAATTAGGACCAGCAAAAAAATAATAAACACCAAAGAATAACAACATCGTTACTCCGTATAAACCAAGACCAATAACTACTGGATTTTTCGTCATAATTTTCTAAAATGTGGGAAGATTATATCTTTTCAACTTCATTTTTGTCATTTTAAAAACTGATTTTTCTTTGTTAAATGACAAAATTTTAAAAATTTTAAAGTTTTTTTTCAAATTAAAAATCAAGCTATTAGGCTAATTAGTGCCTATAATTTTTGATTTTATCATCAACATTCTTCCAAATTCATAAATAATTTCTATATTTGCACCGGCAAGTCCTACACAACCAGCTCCTGAGAATCCTCCAGGGTGGGAACGCAGCAAAGGTAATCGGTTGTAGCGGTGTGATGTAGGTAGCTTGCCATTTTTTGTGTCTATATGTTTCGTAATTTTATCTAAAAACTGAAGCATTAAATTCGCCAAAATTTCTGAACATTCTAATTTTACTTTATTTAAAATCAAACTATTAGCTGCATTTTTAAAAACTTAAGGCTTCAATTTTGTTTTAATTAAAATTCAAATTCTTCACCTAATTCTGGCAAACTGAATTCGATGCCTGCATCTGCAAAATGTTTCTTTGCATTATCATGATTAATTTTAATTGGCTCAAACGTGTCAAAATGACAACCGATAACTTTTGGCGTCAACAATAATTCTTTTGCTGCAAAAGCCGCTTTACGAGGGCACATCGTATAATGACGACCAATTGGGAGAATCGAAACATCTAGCTTTCCAAACACTTTTGGGAAAATAGCCATCTCTGCAGAAACGCCTGTATCGCCTGCTAAATAAAGATTCTTACCTGGTAAACGGAAAATATATCCTGCTGCTTCACCGCCATAAGTTCCGTCCGGAAAAGAGCTCGTATGACTTGCTTGCACCATCGAAATTTTAAGATCGTCAATCTTAGCAGAACCACCGAAATTGATATCAATATTGTTCGCATGCTTGAAGTAACCACAAATTTCTGGTTGCCCAATAACAGTTGCATCTGGATGATTTGCTAAAACCTCAGCAACGTCAGCTGTATGATCAGCGTGCGCATGTGTAATCAACACATAATCAATTTTTTGCGCTGTAATATCGAATCCTGTTTTATCTTTTTGAAAGTTGTAAAAAGGATCACTCAAAATCGTTTTCCCGTTATGTGTGAACAAAAAGCAATTTTGTCCTAAGAATTTTATTTTCATTTTTCAATTTTAAAATTTAATTATACTTATTCAGTAGGGAATTTATCTTCGATAAGATTTAATTTAATCCCATGTTCTAACCAAGCTTTACAACCATCCAAAACCGTTGTAAAACCACCTGTATTATCATTAACGACTTTAGCTAAATCGTCGCCAGTTTGCGTATAACCATAACTTTTGATGATTACTAAAGTTCCGTTTTTCATTTCTTTAAACTCGTAATCGACGTTGGTTGAAGGATTTCCCCACAACGTTTCGATTTTATGATTTGGAACAATCTTCAATGTTTGTACTTCGGACGAGACATTATACATTTCCCAAGTCCAAGTTGTCGTTGTCCCTTCTTCCAACTTTCCACTTGATTTTGTAAACCAAAATTTGGTTGTTATTTCGGGATTTATAAACGCTTCAAAAACCTCAGCAATTGGCTTTCTAATTAACATTTGACATTGTACAAAAATTGGATGTTCCATATGTTTTGTTTTAAAAAAGATTAAGTCCAGCAGCGGTTAAAATCGCCATCATAAAGGTTAAAATCCCAACTTGTTTCAGAAAAGGATCTAACTCACGGTTTTCTTTAATTTGCATAATCTTGCGTCGAAGTCCAGCAAATGGAAACAACAAAATCATCACAATAAATG
>JAEXRP010000116.1:0-14411 GCA_023440705.1 Bacteroidota bacterium | reverse complement strand
CGCAGTGACAACCGTATAAGAAAGAAAAAGCTTCGCATTATTAAGACTTGCTGAACTTTGCTGAATCTGGCTTTGCACTGGCGCAACTCTTGTTTGTTGCTCGTTTGCACTTGCTTTTATGGCGTTTTTTTGTTGTTGCAAAGCAAGAAGATTGGCTTTCGCTTGTTCGTAAGACGCTTTTATATTTTCGAACTGTTGTTCCGTTGCGGCATTTTGCTCGAGAAGATTTTTGTAACGATTATAATCTTGTTCGGTTTTCCAAATGTCAATTTTTGCAGAAGCAATTTTTGCATCTATAATTTTTGCATCGCTTTCCTTAGTATTCACGCCACTTTGCACGGTTTTTACAGTTTCGGTTGTCGCTTGTAGATTGGCTTCCGCAATGATGACTTGGTTTTTAAACTCACGATTATCAATAATCAACAAAGTGTCGCCTTTTTTCACAAACTGATTTTCTTTAAACTTGATTTCTTTTATAAAACCAGAAACTTTGCTAGAAACTGGCGTTATATATTGCTCAATTTGTGCATCGTTGGTCGTCACATTTTTTCTACTGAAAAGGTAAAAGCTCAGCATTCCTACAACGCCCGCAATAATGAGAATCCAAGCCAGAAGCGAGATACTTTTGTTGATTCTTTTTTCTCTTTTTGTAAGTTGTTTTGTTGCCATATTTTAAAGCTTTCCGATGATGTATTGTAGTTGATAATATTTGAGTTGTCTATTGATTTTTACCGAAATTAAATTAGATTCCGCTTCCAAATAAGCATTGTCGGCATCGATAAGTTCTGTGATTAAACTTAATTTGTTGGCATATTTTGTTTTTACAATTCTGTAATTTTCCTCAGCTTGAGCAATTGCTTCCTGTGCAATATTTACTTTTTGTTCGGTTTCTTCATATTTTTTATAAGCCTGAAAAACCTCGTGTTTTAGCTGTTCTTCTTTTTCCTCCAATTCCAGATTTGCCAAGTCGATATGTTGTTTGGCTTCCTGCATTTTGTATTTATTTTTATACAAATTTTCGATAGGATAGGTGAGTGTCACGCCCAACATGCCGAGCCTGTAGGCATAAGGTTCTGGAGGAAAAAACATCATATTTGGATATTTTAACCAATATTCGCCGCCCATTGTGATGTTCGGAAGATAATTGCCTTTCACAATTTTTTTGTCGATTTCTGCCAAACGAATATTGTTTTTAGAAACTTCAATACTTTCATTTTCTGTGATGGCTTGAGAATTCAAATCTTCCAAATACGGGATTTTTACTTGTTCTGAAACCAGTTCTGTGGTTTCTACATGCAATTCCTGATTGTCGGGCAAAGACAAAAGTGTTTTGAGTTGATGTTCTGTAATTTGAATATCGTTATCCAATTCTGTCCAAGACATTTTGTGATTAGAAAGTTGCAAAGACGTTCGCAGAACTTCATTGTAAGTCACCACGCCATTTTGTTTTAGGATTTTTGTTTCCTTAATATTGGCGCTGTCTTCTTTTATTTTTTGTTGAATTAAAGACTGTTGCTCTTTCAAATGATGAATTTGTAGAAAAGCAGTAATGATTTGCATTTTCAATTTACGTTCATCTAACTGTGTTTTAAGCTTTGAATTTTCTGTATTAATTTTTGCCTTTTTTTCGTTATTTTTTAATTTCCCACCAAGATAAATTGGAATGGAAGCCGATAATGTGAAATCATACATAGCATTAATTGCGTCATATTTTGTGGATTTATCGAAGATTCCGTTTTGATATTGGTGCAAATTGTTCACTTGCGTGTAATTGGTGTGAAACTCAATATTGGGCAATTTTTCCATTTTTAAATCTTTTTCTTTAGTTTCAGAAATCGAATTTTTTAAATGACTAATTTGCACAGCTTTATTGTTGTTAAGTCCTATTTCTAAAGCTTCCTTCAAAGAAAGTTGATTGTAGTTTTGAGCTTTTATGTTTAAACTTAAAAGAATTAAGACCAAACTTAAAAGTTGATATTTTCTGAAATGAAATATCATTTTCATAATTTTATAAATGTATTTTTAGGGATTCTTATTTTGATGCCACAAAGTTACGACGCAAAGTATGTGACCGACTTTGTGAAAAATGAAAATAATTTGCGCATTTGCGCCAAATTGATATTTTTACTAAATTTGCGAAATGGGAAAAAGTCATTACGATGAGCTTGAAGAAGCAGACGCAAGCTTTTATGTTTACCATCTTTTAACAGGAAATGTAGAAACGAAAAAGCACTCTCATCATTCGGCGCAGTTGATTTACGCCGAAGGCGGAATTATTCACATTTTTACCGAAGAAAAGCATTGGTATTTGCCGGCGCGCTGTTTTATGTGGATTCCGGCGGGAATTCCGCATTATATTTTGTCTTTTAGTTCAAAAGTGAGTTTATTTAATTTTTATTTTAAACCAGAAAAAGAAGAAGATGATTTTTTCTCGGAAGTGAATATCTATTCCGTAAGTCATCTTTTGCGTGAAATGATTCTTTTTACTAAAAATTGGAATGGCAAAATTACAGAATCCGACCAGCAGAAATTTTATTTTCTAAAAGCCATGAAATATATTTTGCCAACTGGAAGAGAACGAAAGTTGGCTTTTCCTGTACAACATCCTTTCCCGAAAGACGAAATGCTTTTAAAAATTGCAAAATTCTTGAACAGCAATTTAGATAAAAATCTTGGTTTGGAAGAAGTCGCAAAAAATTTTGGAGTTAGCAGCCGCACTTTATCCAGAAAATTTAAAGAACAATTAGGAATGAATTATGTACGTTTTCTTCGTGCCTTGCGTATTACAAAATCTTTAGAATTAATGGGCGAGGAGAAGTATAATATGTATGAAATTGCGATGCTCGTCGGTTATAATTCTTTGTCGTCTTTCAGTAATATTTTCAAACGTGTAACGGGCATTTCGCCTACGGATTATCAACAGCTGTTGAAATCGAAATAACCTGATTTCGGGATAAGAAAATTAACATCAGTTTGAGTGGTTTTCGAAGAAAACTGTATCGAAAACAAGTGAATTTTCTTATCATTAAAGCTTCTCGATAGAAAAACTTTCAGATTTTTACTCGAAGTGACGGACTCGTATAAATAAGTACTTTATCCCAAACTGACGTAAAATAACAAAAAAACCTCCGAATTTCGGAGGTTTTATATTTATTAAAGAAAAAATATTAAGCTTCTTCAGCTGGAGTTTCTTCTTCTTTTTTAGGAGCTGGAGCAGCTTTAGGAGCAGCTTCAACAGGAGCGTCAGATACAACATCGAATTCATAGTTGTACTCAACATTTCTGTGAAGTCTGATAAGTGCTTCGAACTTACCTGTTCTTTTGATAGTGTTACCAGGGATTTTGATATATTTTTTGTCTACTTCAACACCTGCTTTAGCCAAAGCTTCAGAAAGGTTAATGTTGTTGATAGAACCAAATAATTTGTCTCCTGTACCAACTTTCGCAGCGATAGTTGTCGTTGTTTTTTTCAATTTGTCAACGATAGCGTTAGCAGCAGCGATTAATTTTGCTTCTTCTTCTTTTCTAGCTTCTAGAGTTTCTGCAAGGATAGCTTTGTTTTTAGGCGTTGCTAATACTGCGATACCTTGAGGCATAAGGAAGTTACGAGCGTAACCTGGTTTTACGTTTACTGTATCGAACTCAAGTCCTAAGTTTTCAACGTCTTTTTTAAGGATAATTTCCATTTTGTTGTTGTCTTGTTTAGATTTTAGAGGAAAGAAGAAAGAGCAAAGAAAAAAGAGTTATGTCTTTCGTCTTTTATCTTTTGTCTTTTATCTAAAACAGTTAGAATTAATTAATTTATTCAGCAACAAAAGAAGAGATTGCTCTCTTCTTTTATTATTTTATCTTATTTTAAAAGGTCTGCTACGTAAGGCATCAAAGCTAAATGTCTAGCTCTTTTGATAGCTGCAGATACTTTTCTTTGATATTTAAGAGAAGTTCCTGTGTAACGTCTTGGTAAGATTTTACCTTGCTCGTTAACGAATTGTAATAAGAAATCAGCATCTTTGTAATCTACATGCTTAATTCCGAATTTCTTGAATCTACAATATTTCTTTTCAGATTTTGTATTGATATCAAGTGGTGTTAAGAATTTTACTTCAGATTCTCCACCAGCTGAGGCTTGTTTAGCCATATCATCTATTGCCATGTCTTTTTTGTTTTAGGGATTAATAATTAAGCTTTAGCAGCTTTAACTTTAGCTCTTCTAGTTACAGCGTAGTCAACAGCGTGCTTGTCCAATTTTGTTGTTAAATAACGGATAACTCTTTCGTCACGTTTGAAAGCTAATTCTAACTCAGCTACAACGTCACCTTCACCTTTAAATTCGATTAAAGTGTAGAATCCATTCTTTTTCAATTGGATAGGGTAAGCTAATTTCTTAAGACCCCACTTTTCTTTAGCAACGATTTCGCAACCTTTTTCTTTTAAAAGGTTTTCAAATTTTTGCACTGCTTCCTCCACCTGCGCATCAGATAGAACGGGAGTTAAAATGAAAACAGTTTCGTAATTGTTCATAATGATTAATTAATTGGTTAATTATTTCGAGTTGCAAAGATATAATTATTTTTTAAAATAGAAAGTATTAAATGAAAAAAGCTGCTCCATTTCTGAAGCAGCTCTTGTTAAGTTAAATTATAATTGATTATTTTTTGATAACCTTAATAGTTTCAGAACCGTTATCTGTTTCAACAACTACTACGTAAGCTCCAGGTGTCATTCTTGACATGTTAACTTCGTTAGCTGTTGTTTTTGCAGCTTGGTTAGTTACTAATTTACCATTCATATCAAATACCTTGATAGATTTAGCATTAGAAGCACTTGTAACTTTTAATACGTCTACAACTGGGTTAGGGAATACCTGAACTTTTGCTTTGTTAATATCGCTAACTGCTAATGTTCCAACTTTAACGCTATAGTCTTCGTATTCTCCGAATTGGTCTAGATCATTCATACAAGGGTCTTCAGAAGCTGGGTTGTTACTACCTGCAGCTAGAACTTGAACACGCATTCTGTAAGTACCAGCAGCTGTTGTAGCTGGGATTGTGATATCGCTAGATGTAACTACACCTGTTCCTCCATCACCAATTTCTCCTAAGTACTCACTTGCTTCAAATACACCATTGTTGTTGTAATCGATCCAAGCAGATACTCTTTCGTACCAACCATCTCCTACAGTTACCGACATAGGGTAAGTTTGACCCGCCATCACATTTGCAGGGGCTACAGAAGAAGTATAATCACTGTATCCGTTTGTTCCACAAGCTGAGTCGTTATTGATACCAGCAAACGTTACATTTGTGATAAGATCACCATCTTCACAGTTAAGTGCTACTTCACAATAAGTTACTGGAGGCGTAGAAGAGTTAACTTTTAATGTATAGTCTTCAGCTTGACCAAAAGATGTTCCTACAACACAAGGATCAACGTATGGCGTTGCACCGTATGTCTTTTTGATTCTCAAACGAGTATTTCCTGTTGCAGCATCAGCTGGTACTGGGATGCTTACAGATATAGTTTTGCCATCCACTCCAGTTGAAGCTTCTAGAATGCCTTCTACTACATAAGTTTCAGAAGTAGGATCAAATGTTCCATCTTGATTCCAGTCAGCAAAAACAACGAATCTGTTTTTATAATTACCTCCAGTATAACCTTCAAGAGTCATTGTGTAAGATTCTCCTTTAGTAACTGTTGCAACTTTATCAAGGAATGTCTCGTGTGCAGGTGCTGTGGTTGCAGCTGAAGTTGCATTTGTTAAATCAGCAAAAGTTACTTTTGTAATAGGTTCAACATAGCCAAAAGCAAGTGGGCCGCAATATGGCTCGTATGGATTAGGACCTGTTGTTAACTTATAAGAAGGACAACTTGCAGCACTTGTGCCATCCGTGTTTACTCCTACAACTTTCCAATAATATGTTGTACTATATTGTGTGTTAGTAATATTAACGGCTGTATTAGCTGTATTGCCTAGTTTTGTTAAAGATGAAGCATCTGTTCCCCAATATACATCGTATGATACTGGCGTACCTCCTGTTGTAGGAGCAGTCCAAGATAATGGTGTTGTTCCTCCAGGAACTCCTGTTGCACCGTCTGCTGGTGTTACATTCGTAATACATCCAGGTGGATTTGTATCTAAAGTTTTGAATGAAAACTCTGTACATCCAGTAGCTGATCCAATTGTGTTTTTAGGTACAACTTTCCAATAATACGTAGTTAAAGGACTTAGTCCAGCAGCAGTTGTTGATGTAGAAGTATAGTTACCTAATAATGTTGTTGGGTTAGGAGATGTTCCTAAGTATACATCGTAGCTACTAGCAGTACCTCCCGTCGTTGGCGCTGTCCAAGATAAGGTTGGTGCAGGGTTAACGCCTACAGCTTGATTTCCATTTGCTGGAGCAGTTAGAGTTGCACAGCCAGGTGCTTCTGTTTGTGCTGCAGAACTTGTTACCATGAAATCATCTACTGCAAATCCAAATTGATCATTGGATGTACATTGAATAGCAATATATACATTTTGACCAGCGTATTGGCTTAAATCGTATGTATATTTGTGCCAAGTAATGTCCGCAGGGGAGGATACTTCGTTAGGTGTGATAGCTGTGAAATTACTTACTGCAGTACCTGTTGTTGAAATGTGTACTTTAAATTTTTCATTACCATATTGGCCATCACACGATTTTCCCCAGAAGCTAAGTTCTAGAGTGCCGTTGTTTAACTGGATTTGTGGTGAGATCATCCAGTCGTTGTTTTTTGGAGTGACTGATGCAAATGCCGCCATCATTTTATTACCTGTTCTAGCGGTCCAATCTGAAGTAGCACCTGGTGTTATTGGAGGTGTTGTGGTTGTGGAGTTGAAAACTTGGAAGGACTTTTTTGCTCCTGAGTTCGCAAATTGGATTCCTTGGAAGCCGTATGTTGCAGACTGATCCACATCTGTAAGGGTCCAACTTCCGACATTTGCAATTGCGAAGTCGGTGTAACTTTCGAAACTGTCTTGGAAAAGTACCGTTTGCGCGGATGCGCTCACGCCCAATGCTACAAAGCATGATAGTAAAACTTTTTTCATAATAATTTATTTTTTGATTTTGTGATTTTCAAATATATTAAAAAAAAATTAAAATGCAAATTTGATATGAAAAAAATGATATTTATAATTGTTTATTATTTTTATGTGTTATTTATTGATTAATTTGTATTGTATTTATTATTAATTAAAATAATTGATAAAATTCGTTATTTTAGATTTTAATAGATTTTTAATTTATGTTAAAGTTATTTAGTAGGTAAAGTATTTGTTGTTTTGTGAATATGTTATTTTATTTTTCATAAAAAAAAGACCAACAGAATATGCTGGTCTTTTCCTTTAATTGTTTTATTTTATTATTTCTTGATAATCTTAGTGGTTTCGATACCAAGTTCAGATTTTATGTTTACTGTGTATGTGCCAGTTTGTAATTTAGAAAGATTGATTTCTTTTTTACTAGCATTGACATCTATGTTATAAACTAATTTTCCAGCAAAATCAAAAATCTTAATGTTTTCAATTTTTGATGCTGAGTTTATTGTTACTACGTCCTTAACAGGATTTGGATAGATAACCGACTTGTTTTTTTGTAAATCGCTAACCGCTAAATTACCTACGCTAACAGTATATTCTTCCGCTTGCCCATAACGTGCGCTAGCACAAGGGTCGTTTAATGCTCCAAGATCTGTTGCATTATCATTAAATACTTTTTTGATACGCATTCTAGTATTGCCCAGCAATGCAGATGCAGGTACAGTGATAGATTGACTTACAAATTTTTCGTCTTCTCCGTTTGAATCAGTTAGCGGGTTGTCTATTAAATATACTTCGCCTGCATCATTTAGACTACCATTTTGGTTCCAGTCAAAATATACTGCGAATTTTGCTTCGTAAGGACCATTTGTATTTCCAAATAATTTAATATCATAAGATTGCCCTTTGTTAACATGAGCAATTTTGTCAACGAATGTTTCGTGGGCATTATTTTGTCCAATCTCCGCAGGTGAAGTGTTAGATAGGTCAGCCAACTCCACTTTTGTAATTGGTTCGACACCATTTATTTGTGTTCCGAAAATTTCAAAACCAAATTTAAGTGGACCACAATACGGGTTAAATGGACTACCTTCTGTTTTGAAAGATTGTACTGTACATCCAGCTGCTTCTCCTGCGTCGTTAACAGGTCTAATGCTCCAGTAGTATGTTTTGCCGTATTCTAAATTACTTAGGGTAATGTTTGTTCCTGGCGCATAACCAATAAATTGCAGGTCGTTTGCCGAATTTCCTAAATAGAAATTGTAAGCGCTAACATTTTGTGCAGGTGGAGATGCTTGCCAACTAAATTGATTGTTAGAAATTGAGACGTTTTGTTGGTTGTTGGTTGGGGTTAAAAGATTTACGCAATTTGGTAAAACTGGCGGTACAAAATCATTAACCACTTTGATGTTGTCAATTGCTAAAACGTACATGTCGTTAGAATTGTTAACAAATGCAAAACGAATATTTTTACCAAGATAAGGTGTAAGATCCGCATATCGCGTTGTCCAGCTAGCATTTTCTGCAGATTTACTGAATAATTCAACGGTGAAGTCTGCGATGGTGTTACCTCCATTTGGCGCAAGCATTACCTTATAACCATCTGGGAACTGAGGATCTTCAGCTTTAGCTTGCCATACTAATGATGGATTACTTCCAGAAATTGCTACACTTGGCGAGATTAGCCAATCGTTAGAGCTGTTCGCTGGGTCATACCAAGATGTACTCATCGCAGCGTTGTTGCCCGCTGGTTCTTGAAATTCTCCATCTGGACCTGATCTGTCATATACAGTCCATCCATTAATGAAAGAAACATGTTGAGCGGGTACGTTGCCGTCGGCATCAATTACCGTCCAAGCACCAATTCCAGGACCGTTGCCATCAAAATTTTCTTGAAAAATTTGACTGTAGCCTAGTAACGGAAGAGTACAAAAGGCTAGCTTAAGTAAATTTTTTGTCATATTATTTAAAATTGTTTTGGTTTGGTTTCAAAACTATGAAAAAAATTTACAATTTTGTAATATAAAAGTTAAAATATTTTCAAAAATATTTATTGATGGTTTAAAATGTCTTTTTAAGGCCGTTGTTTTGGCTTTTATTTCCTATGTATAAGTTTATTTAAGAATAAAATTAATCATTAATATGGTTTTTACTTCTTAAATCTTTTAAAAAACTGGTTTTTAATTCTTCATATAAAGAGTGACGACTTACCAAAATCGATGCGATAGAAGACATCATACCTGCCAACATCAAATAAAATATCAAAGAATGTCGATCGGTCATTTCCAAAACAATAATAGCTGCAGTAAAGGGCGCTCGTGTTATTCCAGTTAAAAATGCAACCATCCCTGCAAGGATAACGACATTAGTCTCGTGCGGAGATAGATGAATTAAACCAGAAATTACCGATCCTACACTTGCTCCCGCAGAAAGTGCTGGTGCAAAAATTCCGCCTGCGCCACCAGATGTGAAAGCTAATGCAGGGCCAATCATCCTAAGAAGAGGGACGTACCATTCTTCGTGTTTGTTGTCAGTAAATAGGACGCGTTCCATAATTTCTTTCCCAGATCCTAAAATTTCACGATTAATAAAATAAGCAATACTCGCAATAATCAAGGCGCTAATAACTAGGAAAATGATATTAGAAACGTCGGTTTTTAATCTTTTTTTCCATGCACTTATTTTTAACATAATCACAGAAAGTTGACTGGCAAAAATTCCTGAAATACACGCTACCAAAATCACAGGGAAAATAACACTTAATGATATGTCGCTTGTTTTTGGATAGCCAAGATAAAGATAAGAACCAGCTAATGTTTGAGCGGTTAGACCTGCGATAATTACAGCTGTGAATAAAGCTGTTTTAAAATAGTTGATGTGCGTCTTTGTTAATTCTTCAACTGCAAATACAATTCCGCCCAAAGGTGTGTTGAATGCTGCTGCTAGACCTGCAGCCGCCCCAGTCATAATCATATTTTTTTTAGAAATTTTCGGATACCAAGAAGGAAGATATTCATTAACTTTTCTAAAAATGGAACCTGCAATTTGGATGGTCGGACCTTCGCGCCCAATAGCGCCACCACCAATGACTAATACGACGGATGAGATAATTTTTAAAATTAAAATTTTAATGCTTAACAGATGTTTAATCTTGTTGTGCTCTTTAGGATTCGCCATTTCGACTGCTGCCATAACTTGCGGAATTCCAGATCCTTTGGAATAGGGCGCAAATGCTTTAACCAGCCACCATGATAACACAAAACCGATTGGTGCGATAATAAAAATCATCCAGTCATGCCAGTTCATGATGAGTTCGAGAAGTTTCTCGCCCCACGCAAAAATTTTGGCATACATCACTGCGAAAAATCCAGTAATAACCGATCCAATCCAAAAAGGAATTGCTTGTAAAAGATTATTTTTTAGTTGTTCGTTTCGGATGTTGTCGAAAGAACGTTTTAACATGAGAAGAAGGGTGTTAAGCATCTTTTTCATGTTTTAAAATTTTAGCAAGGCTGGTTCGTGAACTCTGAAAATTTTTGCACCTTTTTCGAAAAGTTGTTGATGGATTTTTTCAACTTCTTGTTGGATTTCTAGAGGACTTTTTCCTAAAGGTTTATAAATAAAAGATTTTCTTGAAATTCCGATTAAAATAGGGAAGTCGCCAAAACCAATGTATTCTAATTCATTAATGATTTGTAATTGATCGTCTTGCGTTTTCGAAAAACCAAAACCAGGATCGAGAATAATATCTTTGATCCCAAGTTGATTAAGTTCATCAATTTTTTTCGAAAAGAATTTATTTAATTCAAGAATAATATCATCAGAATGTGGTTTATCATGCATGTTGTCGTAACTCGAATTAATATGCATCAAAATGTATGGAAGTCCAGTTTTCGCAACTTCGGTTAACATTTGCTCATCAAATTGTCCCGCCGAAATATCATTAACAATGTCGATGCCTTCGTTGTAACCGAATTTCACTACTTCACCATAAAATGTATCTAAGGAAATTAAAGCTTCGGGAATTTCTTTTTTAATTAAAGAAATAATGTTCCCAATTCGTTTGATTTCTTCTTGCGCAGAAATATGTTCAGCGTTTGGTCGCGTCGATTGTGCGCCGATGTCAATAATATGTGCGCCATCTTTTAATAATTGTTCGGTGTGAAGTAATGCATTTTTTTCAGAATTAAACTTTCCGCCATCAGAAAAAGAGTCTGGCGTGAGGTTTAGAATCCCCATAATTTTGGGTTGGCTCAGATCGATTAATCTACCATTGCAATTGATACTGAATTGTTTATCTGCGGAAAATACTGAATTAGAAAACTTCATTTCACAAATTTATAAAACAAGATGCGGAACGCCAACCAATTATTAAAATTCCTTTATTTTTTGCGATAATTGTCATCCTCTGCGATTGGCTAAAATTTGTATCTTTGACCAATAACTCATTTTTATGGCGAATACATCGGTGCAGTTTGAGGAAGTTATCAAAAGCTGCCGAGATCTTTTTCAGAAAAAACTTAACGATTATGGTTCGGCTTGGCGTGTTTTGAGACCGAGTTCGATTACGGATCAAATTTACATCAAAGTCAATCGTATTCGTACTTTGCAGATGACGGATATCAAAATGGTGGACGAAGACGAAAAAGACGAATTCGTGGCAATTGTCAATTATTCCATCATTGGTTTAATACAATTAGAAAAAGGTTTTTCGGATGAATTGAATGCCGACGAGACCGAAATTATGAGTTTGTATGACAAATATGCAAACGAAGCCAAAGCTTTGATGGAACGCAAAAATCACGATTACGGCGAAGCTTGGCGCGAAATGAGAATTAGTTCGATTACAGATTTAATTTATCAAAAAGTCTTGAGAACCAAACAGATTGAAGATAATCAAGGTAAGACTTTGGTGTCCGAAGGTTTGGATGCTAACTATTTTGATATGCTCAATTACGCAGTTTTTTGCTTGATAAAATATTCATCATAAAATTTAGTAACATATGATCAAGAGACTTTTACGTTATATTATTGCGGTAATTTTTATTGCATCGGGTTTTGTAAAAGCCGTTGATTTAAAAGGTTTTTCTTTTAAGTTGGAGGAATATTTTTCCCCGTCTGTTTTCAACTTGCCTTTTTTTGAACAATATGCCTTAGAGTTGGCGACAATTGTTGTGGTTTTAGAACTGGCTTTAGGTTTTATGCTTTTAATGAAGATTAAACTAAAAGCTACGCTTATTGCACTTATTGCGCTTTGTGTATTCTTTGGATTTTTAACATTTTATTCGGCGTTTTATAATGTTGTAACCGATTGCGGATGCTTTGGTGATGCGATGAAGATGACGCCGTGGCAGTCCTTTTGGAAAGATATTGCGCTACTTGTAGGTTTATTGATTTTATTGTTATTGAATAAAAATTATCAAGAAAAAACAGATTTAGGTTGTGTCAAAATGCCTGTTCTTGGTATTTTTGTTTTAGTGATGATTTACGTAATGTATCGCGGAATTACACATGAACCTTTAATAGATTTTAGAGCTTATAAAATAGGAACTGACCTAAATACTGAGCGTCAAAAAATCGAACAAGATCCATCGATTTACAAGACTTTTTATTCACTTAAAAATTCTAAAACTGGAGAAGTGAAGAAGGTTGATCAAGACGAATACATCAACAAAAACTATTGGAAGGACGAAACTTGGCAGATTGAAGAAGGTAAAACTACATCCGAAATTGTTAAGCAAGGTTACGATTCCGAAATCAAAAAATTAAAATTAGAAACGCCGACTGGCGAAGATAAAACCGCCGAAATCCTTAACGAACCAAAAGCTATTTTAGTATTCGTTTATAAACCAAAAGAAGCGTCAACGCAATTGGTTGCTGAGATTCAGAATATGATGATGCATGAGCGTGCGGTAAAAGTCTATGGAGTGTCGACGCAACCAGATTTTTTCAATAAAATTCCGAATCTTATGATGGACGAAATCGCGATTAAAACAATTGCCAGAAGTAATCCTTTTGTCATGGTTTTAGAAAAAGGAAAAATCGTTGAAAAATTGGGAGCTAAAGATTATTTAGAAGAATATAAAAAATAAGAATAATGCAAAAATCAAATAAATCAATCGCAGGATATCACATGTTGATGTTGTTGTCAGCTGTCGATTACAAATTTAGTCCAGAAGAAGAAAAAGTCATTTTAGAATATCTGGCGGAAGAATTTCCTTTTCGTTTAAATTTGGACAATGAGTTGGATGTTATTGCGAGTCTTCAGCCAAGCGATTGGAAGGATCATTTCGAGTTTCATGCGAGATGTTTTTATGACGATTCGACGCCAGCAGAGCGTGAGGAATTCCGTGCTTTTGCGAAGAAATTGATCAAGGCGGATCAAGATGTATCACGTGTAGAACATCAATATTACACGATGATGAAGACCATCTGGAAAATGGATTAATATTAAATTTAATAAAAATAAAATGAGAAAAAACATCGTTGCAGGCAACTGGAAAATGAACAAAAACTTTGCAGATGCAGAGGCTTTAATGATTCAGCTTTTAGAATACAAAAAAAACAATACAACCAATTGCGAAGTCTATATCGCGCCGCCAGCTTTGTATTTAACAACGGCTAAAGATATTTTTAAAAATGGAGAAGTTGAGGTTTTTGCACAAGACGTGTCAGAATACCAAAGTGGCGCTTACACAGGCGAAATTTCCGTTCAGATGATCAATTCTATTGGCATTAACGGGAGTTTGGTGTCGCACTCAGAGCGTCGTCAATACCACGGTGAGACCGATAGTCATGCGAATAGAAAAGTGAAAGCTTTGTTGGATGCGGGTCTTACGCCGATCTATTGCAATGGCGAAACTTTGGAGCAGCGTAAAGCTGGTCAACATTTCGAAGTGGTAAAAAACCAAACCGAAGTGGCGCTTTTCACACTTTCTGCGGACGAAATCAAAAAAGTGGTTATCGCTTACGAGCCTGTTTGGGCAATCGGTACGGGCGAAACTGCGACGCCAGAGCAGGCGCAGGAGATTCACGCGCACATCAGAAGTCTTATTGCAGCTAAATACGGTCAAGAAGTGGCGGACGAAATTTCGATTTTGTATGGCGGATCTGTTAAGCCTGACAACGCGAAAGAAATCTTCTCGCAGCCGGATATCGACGGTGGACTTATCGGTGGAGCAGCGCTAAAAATCGAAGATTTTTCGAAAATTATCGAAGGTTTTAATCCATAACATATTTTTAATTTGGGCGTGCCCTCAAAACAAAAAAAACGCGGACGACATTGTCGTCCGCGTTTTTTTTGTTTTATCGGTCGGTCTACGCGCAGTCGCTGTGATGCTCGGTCGGCTCC
>JAEXRP010000052.1:0-10404 GCA_023440705.1 Bacteroidota bacterium | reverse complement strand
TTTTACAACTTCTCCACTCTCCAACTTCACCAAATGCTTTAACCACTGCCAAACTTGTGATCGTGAAATCTCCGCCGTTGCTGCATCTTCCATCAAATTGTAAATCGCTGCAGCGCCAACGCCCATCAACCAAGATTCGATGTACAGAATCCCGACATTAATATTTTTACGAAGTCCTTTCTCCGTAATCGTCCCAACAGGAACTTCCAACAATTGACTTTCCGAAATTCCGTAATCGAACAACTTATGAATTTGATTGGAAGTCGGCATATATTGATTGAAAACCTCCATCGCAACAGACACCAAAGCAGGATGCGCAACCCAAGTTCCGTCGTGACCATTTCGCACTTCACGCTCTTTGTCTGCACGTACTTTTTCGAAAGCTTCTTCGTTGGCTTGCGGGTTATCTTTCACAGGAATTTGCGCCGCCATTCCGCCGATTGCTGGTACACGTCTTTTATGACAAATTTCAACAACTCTTTTGGTATAAGCGTCCATAAAAGGCGAAGTCATTGTCACTTGATCGCGATCGGGTACTAAAAAATGTGGAAGATTTCTAAACTTTTTGATGTACGAAAAAATATAATCCCAACGTCCACAGTTAAGTCCAGCACTATGTTCTTTTAATTCAAATAAAATCTCATCAAGCTGTAAGGACGCCGTAATCGTTTCGATAAGAACCGTCGCTTTGATGCTGCCAGAAAGAATTTTAAGATAATCTTGAGCAAATAAAAACACATCATTCCACCAACGTGCTTCTTCATAATGTTCAAGTTTTGGAAGATAGAAAAATGGACCACTTCCTTTTGTTAAAAGCTTCTTAGCATTTCTGAAAAAATAAATACCAAAATCCACCAACGAAGCTGACATCAGCTCGCCATCCACCAAAATATGTTTTTCGTCCAAATGTAATCCGCGAGGTCTAGCCAATAAAACTGCTGTTTTTTCTTTTAATTGATAATGTTTACCATTAGTTTCGAAATCGATTGTTCTATTAATTGCATCCGAAAGATTAATTTGACCTTGCATACAATTGTCCCAAGTCGGCGAATTACTATCTTCAAAATCCGCCATAAAGATTTTCGCACCAGAATTAAGCGCATTAATGACCATTTTCCTATCAACTGGTCCGGTAATCTCCACACGTCTGTCGTGTAAATCTCGCGGAAGTGGTGCACAAACCCACGCAGATTCGCGAACGTCTTTGGTAGCTTCCAAAAAGCCTGGTAATTGACCATTATCAAATTCTTTTTGAATCGCTTCTCTCTGTTTTAAAAGACGTAAACGCTCAGGATTAAACTTGTGATGCAATGCTAAAAGAAAAGCTTTCAATTCCTCAGTAAATAATTGGCTGTAAGAATCTTGCATTTCTATTGTTAAACTTTCTAAACTTGTCATTCGTACTTTTTATTTGTGATTGATTTGACAAATCTAATAAAAAAACTTTCACAATTAGCGAACGTTCGCTAATTTTATGAAAAATTTATTATGCCGACAATCGCAATTATTTTATATTTGTTATATGAATGCCGATAGCGACTACATCCGTGTAATTTTTGGACTCAAATTAAGACAACAACGACAAAAGAAAAATTGGTCGTTGCAAGATTTAGCAAACCAAACTGGCTTGTCAAAATCCTATCTTAACGAAATAGAAAACGGAAAAAAATATCCTAAACACGACAAAATCATCCAAATTGCCGAAACTTTAGGATGCAGTTTTGATGATTTAGTATCGACAAAACTTGATCGTAGTTTAGCACCAATTAATGAAATTTTGCAATCGGATGTTTTCAAAGAAATCCCATTGGATCTTTTCGGAATCAATCGTAACAACCTTATCGGGATGATAAGTGAGGCGCCAAAAAAAGTGACTGCTTTCATCACAACGCTTATCGAAATTTCGCAAAATTACAATCTAGGAAAAGAACGTTTTTTCTTTGCCGTACTTCGATCATTTCAGGAATTATACAACAATCATTTTCCTGAGATTGAAGAAAAAGCAGAAGCTTTTTATCAGCAATACAACCTCAATCCACGTGATTTAAAATCCGCCGAATTAGAAAAGATTTTAATAGAGAATTTCGGTTATCAAATCCATTCTGAAGATTTTGACAAATTCGGGACTTTGCAACATCTTCGCTCGCTTTACATTCCTGAAAAGAAGAATCTTTTACTCAACCAAAGATTAGACGAAAATCAAAAAACCTTTATTCTAGCAAAAGAAATTGGCTTTCAGGTTTTGGATTTAAAAGCGCGTCCCAACACTTATTCTTGGGTGGACATCAATAGTTTCGAAGAAATATTGAACAATTATTACGCCTCTTATTTTGCTGGTGGATTGCTTATTCCTAAAAAAGAATTGGTTAGAAAAACAGCAGATTTCTTCGATCATAAAGAATGGAATCCCACACATTTTGAGGATTTAATTCAACATTTCACCAACTCGCCAGAGACTTTATATTATCGTTTGACCAATATTTTGGCATCCGAATTTGGGATTAAAGATTTGTTTTATTTATGTTTCGTACAAAAGAAAAACAGTCCAAAAGTTCAGATTCTAAAAGAGTTACACCTCAATCAACAGCAAGCACCGCGCTCTAACGCGATGAACGAGCATTATTGTCGTCGTTGGGTTGCGCTTAAAAATATGGAGCAACTCGAAAGCAGCGATGCGCAATTAACCAACGCTCAAATCTCGCATTATAAAGATTTTGGATTGAGTTATTTGGTGATTTCGACCTCGCAAAAAAATCCATTTTCTGATGGTAGCAACAGAAGTTATTGCCTCGGAATTTTATTAAACACCAACTCTTTCAAGAAAATTAATTTCGCAAAAAGCGCCAATCTACAGACTGTTGAAGTCGGTGTCACCTGCGAACATTGCAGCATTAGCAACTGCGACGTGAGGCAAGCGCCTGCAACACGTCTTGACAAAGAACTTTTCAACAACGATATGAAAAAGTCGATTGATAAAATTAGAAATCAAGTTTTAGGAAAATAATTTTTAGAAAATCCTCAGCTTTCTTCATTATTAAACTACAAAAGTTTAAATTTAAAAAAAACATCTACTAAAAATGTTTATATTTAATACCATTATAATATAGAGCAAAACGTCAATTCGAGTTAAAATCTGAAAGATTTTGTATCGAGAAGATTTTTTAATATTAAGAAAATCAACTTGTTTTCGATACAATTTTCAACGAAAACTACTCAAACTGACGATGATTTTCTTATCTGAAATTATGTTATATTTAAGTAAAGAATTTTGCCATGTTTTTGGATTTATTTTTTCCGAATCGATGTTTGGCTTGCGAAGAAATTATCTCAGCAAATACAATACTTTGTGATATTTGCGAAGAAAAATTGAGTTTTAGTCATTTTAAATTTGATTCAGAAAATCCTTTAGCTCAAAAAGCAAAACTACTTTTCCCAATTGAAAATGCTTATGCTTTATTTATTTTTAAAGAAGAAAATTTAGCACAAAACCTTCTTCATCGACTAAAATACGGTGATCAAGAATACATTGGAAAATACTTCGCACATTGGATTTTTGACAAAACTGAAATCACTGACATTGACGAAATTGTCAGCGTTCCGCTTCATCCAAAAAAGTTAAAAAAGCGCGGTTACAATCAATTGACTTTATTTGGAAACGAATTATCAAAACTTTATAAGATTCCGATAAATCATCAACTTCTCAAAAGAAATTTTCATAACAAAGCACAAGCTCAAAAAGACAAACAACATCGTACTGAAACCGAAAGTCTTTTCTCAGTTATTGGAAATCCCGAAAACAAACATATTCTTTTAATAGACGATGTTTATACAACTGGCAATACGCTTGCAAGCATTGCATGGGAAATACTCAAACACCCGAATACAAAAGTTAGTATTTTGGTGGTCGCAATGGATTAAGAGAAATTTACGATTGTGGATTTACGATTTTAAATCAAAAAATTAACGTTGTAGTTTTTCGCCGTAAGACAAATCGCCAGCATCGCCCAATCCTGGCGTGATATAACCTTTCGAAGTTAAAGAAGCATCGATGACGCCAACCCAAATTTTAGCATTTGGAAAAGCCGTTTGGATAGCATCAACACCTTGTTGACTTGCGATTGCTGCAACAATATGCATTTCTGTTGGTGTACCGTTGGTCAACAAATCTTTAATCGCTTCAATCAACGAAGCACCCGTTGCCAACATCGGATCCGCCACAATCAACGGACGACCATCTAGATTAGGACAAGTTAAATAATCTTGTTTAATGGAAAAATAATCGTTAGCATCATGCTTTCTGTAAGCCGCAACAAAGCCACAATCCGCCTTATCAAAATAGTTAAGAACCCCTTGAAATAACGGAACTCCCGCTCTTAGAATCGTTGTAATAACTGGTTGTACTGCAATTTCTTTAGCCGCAACTTTATCCAAAGGCGTGGTAATTTCCACATCGACTTGCGCCATACCTTTACTAATTTCGAAGGCTGCAATCTCACCAATGCGTTCCAGATTTCGACGGAACTTCATGCGATCTTGTTGTACATCGACATTTCGCAGGTCATTAATCCACGAGTTAACTAAAGAAAATTCTTGGGACAATTCTGTTATCATAAAAGAGGAATTCTTTTTAAAAATATAAATTAGCTTTAAAGTTAAGAAATAAAAAGCCTTCCGAAAAATCGAAAGGCTGATATTTTATTTTTGTCTGAAATAAACTTCAATCGGAACACCCGAAAATCCAAATTCCTTACGCAATTGGTTTTCCGTAAACCTTTTGTAAGGCTCTTTAACATATTGTGGAAGATTACAGAAAAACACAAACTGCGGCGATGGCGTTGGCAATTGCACACAATATTTGATTTTCACATATTTTCCTTTGATAGCTGGTGGTGGCGTATTTTCAAAAATCGGCAACATCACTTCGTTAAGCTTAGACGTTTTGATTTTTTGTTTACGATTTTCATAAACTTCCATTGCAGTATCAACTGCTTTTAAAATACGTTGCTTTGTTAAAGCTGATGTAAATAAAATTGGCACATCGCTAAACTGACCGATCTTGTGACGAATTGCTGCTTCGAAATCACGCATTGTATTCGTTTTTTTATCCTCAACCAAATCCCATTTGTTGATGACAATAACGATACCTTTACGGTTTCTTTGGGCAATCCCGAAGATGCTCATATCTTGCGCTTCCCAACCTAAAGTTGCGTCAACCATGATGATGACAACATCCGAATTTTCGATAGCACGAACTGAACGCATCACCGAATAAAATTCTAAATCTTCAGAAACTTTATTCTTCTTACGCATACCAGCCGTGTCGACCAACACAAACTCGTGACCGAATTTTTTATATAAACTCTGTACAGAATCTCTCGTCGTACCAGCAATATTAGTTACAATATTTCTTTCGTTGTCAAGTAAAGCGTTTGTCAAAGTGGATTTACCTACATTCGGACGACCAACAATCGTAATTTTTGGAAGACCTTCGAAAGGATCATTATACTCTGTCGTAGGAAAATCCTTTACAACATCATCTAGCAATTCTCCCGTACCAGAACCAGTTGCAGAAGATAAAGTATAATATTTATCGATTCCTAATTGATAAAATTCGGTTGCAGCCAATTCTTCTTTTGAAGAATCAACCTTGTTAATAACGATGTATACTGGCTTGTTCGCTCTACGAAGCATTTCGTAAATCTCTTGATCAGTCTCTGTAAGACCTTCCTCAACATTTAGCATAAATACGACAGAAGTTGCTTCGTCAATCGCTAATTGTACTTGTTTCGAAATCTCTTCTTGAAAGATATCGTCATTATTAACGTCATAACCTCCTGTATCGATCACCGTAAATTCTACACCGTTCCAATCAGATTTTCCGTAATGACGGTCTCTGGTAACACCTGCAGTCGAGTCAACAATAGCTTCTCTTCTTTCTAGTAAACGATTAAACAACGTAGATTTCCCAACATTAGGACGGCCAACGATGGCAACAATATTTGACATAAAAAAATGTTTAATAATCCTTAGCTTTTAGTATTTGCATTAGGACCTGATTATTAATGAGTCTCTCCGACTTTCGGAGCCCAATTTTTTTGCAAAGATAAACTTTTTCAAATAAAATATTTTGCGTTAAATATTAATTATCAACTAAGTGTTAGAATATTAATACTTTAAGTATTTATTTTAAATTTAATTCAAATTAAATTTTGAAAATGATTAATAAAAAAAGAAATAAAACTATTAGTTGAAATTTTCTTAAATTCACTTTTTTAAAAAAGCTTTCGGAAATGAAAAAAGTAATTACGGTACTTTTGGTCGCTTTTATCATGATTCAGTTTTTTCCAATTGATAAAATTAATCCTGAGATCAATCCGCAAATGGATTTTGTAAACACGAAAAAACCATCAATAACAGTTGCTAAAATCCTGAAAACATCTTGTTATGATTGTCATTCTAACGAAACAAAATATCCGTGGTATGCAGACATTGCGCCAGCATCTTGGTTTTTGAAAAATCATATTGACGAAGGTAGAATTAAATTAAACTTCTCGACTTGGGCGACTTACGAGCCAAAACGCCAAGCTCACAAATTGGAAGAATCGATAGAAATGTTGGAGAAAGACGAAATGCCTTTGGAGTCTTATCTTCTTGGCCATCCAGAAGCGAAACTAACGCCAGAAACGAAAAAATTGCTTATCGAATATTTCCGACAAGTTAAACAAGATACCGAAGAAGCTAATATTTTTTAATGGAAAAATTACCAGACAATTACCGCGATAAATACATTGTTTTTTATGATGGTGATTGTGGATTTTGCAACTTTTGGGTGCAATGGATCTTGGATAGAGATAAGAAAGATCAATTTCTGTTTGCTGCTTTACAATCTAATTTTGGAAAAGAATTTTTAAAAGAAAGACAACTCGAGCACCAAGATTTTGACAGTATTTATCTTTGGAAACCGAATTCATTTTATCTAAAAAAATCGGATGCCGCTATAAAAATCGCAAGAACATTAGGCGGAATCTATCGCACAGCAGTTCTTGGAAAATTGCTTCCTTACTTTGTGAGAGATTTCTTATACGATCAAGTTGCAAAACGTCGCAAAAATCTAATGTCTCAACATTGCAGAATTCCGTCAGAAAAAGACCGAAAAAAATTTATCCCCGACGAGTTTTAGTTAAAAAAACGAACGATAATTTAACATCTTGATAGAATTTTGAACTATCAAAAATTTCTATTATTTCCTATATTTGCAGTTATGGAATATAACACCCAAAGAAATGCGCTTCAGATGCCAGAATATGGCAGAATGATCCAAGAGATGGTAGAAATCTGTAGAACACTACCAACCAAAGAAGAGCGAAATGATGCCGCAAGATCCATTATAGAATTTATGGGACAACGCAACCCGCATCTGCGTGACGAAGAAAATTACAAACACAAACTTTGGGATCATCTATTTATTTTAGCCAATCATGATCTCGATGTAGATTCGCCATATCCGATTTTGACATCGGAAGAATTAACGACCAAACCTAGAAAAATGCCGTATCCGTCTTATGATAACGAATACAAATTCTATGGTAAAAGTATTTTGCAACTTATCGAGCGTGCTATTGTCTTAGAAGATGGTGACGAAAAAGATGCCCTGATACAAGTGATCGCAAATAACATGAAAAAATCTTACAATGTTTATAATAAAGAACATGTACAAGATGATGTTATTATTCGCCATCTAAAGGATTTATCTCAAAATAGACTCGATTTGACAGGTATAGATTCTTTGGATAAGAGTAAAATTTATTACAACAACAATCGTAATAATAACAACAAGAATAATAGAAACCAAAACACAAATAACAACGCGAAAAAAAGACATCACCACAATAACCAGAATAATCAAAACAATCAAAAAAATAACAGAAAATAATGAACGGAGCTTTTGAAATACGAGGAGGAAAACAACTACATGGCGACATAACACCGCAAGGTGCCAAGAATGAAGCGCTTCAGATTTTGTGTGCTGTATTGTTAACGGATGAAGAGATCAGAATCAACAACATCCCTGACATCCATGATGTTAACCGTTTGATTGAAATTTTGGGTGACTTCAATGTGAAAATCACAAAGAATGGTCACGGCGATTACACCTTCAAAGCGGACGAAGTTAATTTTGATTACATAAAATCTCCTGAGTTTAAAAAAGATGGTGCAAAACTTCGTGGTTCTGTTATGCTGTTAGGTCCAATGCTAGCGCGTTATGGCGAAGCTTATATGCCTACGCCTGGTGGTGACAAAATCGGAAGACGTCGTCTGGATACGCACTTCCAAGGTTTTGTTGAATTGGGCGCTGAATTTTCTTACGATGAAGAAGAACAATATTATTCTTTAAAAGCGAAAGAACTACAAGGAAAATTCATCCTTTTAGAAGAAGCTTCTGTTACAGGAACTGCCAATATTATTATGGCAGCAGTTTTAGCAAAAGGAAAAACAAGAATCTACAACGCTGCATGCGAGCCTTATCTGCAACAACTTTGTAAAATGTTGAATCGTATGGGCGCTAATATTTCGGGCGTTGGATCTAATCTTTTAACGATTGAAGGTGTGACGTCACTTCGCGGGACAGAACATACAATGCTTCCTGATATGGTGGAAATCGGCTCTTGGATTGGTCTTGCAGCAATGACTAAGTCAGAAATTACCATTAAAAATGTTAATTGGAATCAGCTAGGAATTATTCCTGATACATTCAGAAAACTTGGAATTCAGTTAGAGAAAAGCGGTGATGATATTTTTATCCCAGCACAAGAACATTATAAAATTCAGAAGTTTATCGATGGATCGATTTTAAATATTTCGGATGCGCCTTGGCCAGGCTTTACTCCAGATTTGTTGTCGATTATTTTGGTAGTTGCGACGCAAGCAAAAGGTACTGTTTTGGTACATCAAAAAATGTTTGAATCAAGATTATTCTTCGTTGATAAATTGATTGATATGGGAGCGCAAATCATCCTTTGTGATCCACACAGAGCCACAGTTGTTGGACTAAATCATGAAACACCTTTACGTGGAACGACGATGGTTTCGCCAGATATTCGTGCAGGAAATGCCTTGCTAATTGCAGCGCTTTCGGCGGAAGGCAAATCCACCATCCACAACATCGAACAAATCGATCGTGGTTACGAAAACATCGATGGTCGCCTTAAAGCACTTGGCGCAGATATTAAGAGAATTTAATTCTAAAATAAACATAAGACATTCTGAAAAGGATGTCTTTTATGTTTTAAAACAAATATGTTACAGTAAAAATTATTAATTTTAAATCAATAAAAAAAAATAAAATGATGGACAAAAAACATATTGGCATTTTCGTAGGAAGTCTTAGAAAAGGAGCTTTTTCAAAAAAAATTGCAGAGCAACTCATTGCTTTATCACCAGAAAATTTGACTTTAGAAATTATCCCAATCGGGCAATTAGCTTTGTACAATCAGGATTTTGATGACCATGATGAAGCACCTGAGAATTATAAAGAATTTCGTGAAAGCGTAAAACAATTGGATGCTTGTATTTTTGTAACGCCAGAATACAATCGCGGTGTACCAGCAGTTCTTAAAAATGCCATCGATGTCGCTTCTCGACCAGGTGGAAAAGGCGTTTGGGGCAAAAAACCTGGCGCAGTTATCAGCAGTTCTCCTGGCATGTTGGGCGGTTTCGGGGCTAACCATCATCTACGTCAGAGTTTGACATCAGTCAATATCTACACGATGCAACAGCCAGAAATTTATTTAAGCCAAATCGGAAAAGCTTTTGATGAAAATGGAACACTGGATGAACGTACAACTGAATATCTTAAAAAATTTATGACCGCTTTTGTTGATTGGTGTACGATTTTTTGGAAATAAACTTTGAATTAAACATCTTTTGAAACGTTTCAAATTTGTTTTAATAACACTAAGTCTATTAGTTATTTTGCTGATAGGCTTATTTTCGTTTTCGAAACCGAAACAAATTCTCATTGCAGAATACAACCCAAACTATCTGACGATTTATCCAAAAACAAATTTTGTAAAGTTCGAAAATAAAGATTTTTTAATTAAAGAAATTTATAAATATCGGTTAAATCTTTTGACGGAAATTCAATTTTCAGGAAGTGAAGGTTTTGCAACTCAAAAAGTAGATATATCTGATTTAATTAAAACCAAAGAAAAAGCAGGCTTTCCAAAATTTTTAAAATTTAAAAAGAAAGACAACAAGATTATTTACAACTCCGAAGTTTATCCAATTTCGGAACAGCGTCAAGACAGTATTTTTGCAAAAATTAAAGAGGATAAGATAATTTTATTTGTCAATTAATAATAGCGCCTACCAACCGCCGCCACCGCCACCGCCACCGCCGCCGCC
>JAEXRP010000027.1:0-2894 GCA_023440705.1 Bacteroidota bacterium | reverse complement strand
GTACCACAGGATCTGGATCGTACCCAATACTGCTTTATTTTCCAGTAGTAAAGTATAAAAATGAGAAAGGAATTGAAACTAAAAAGAAGCTGGATTTAACAAGTAATCATCCCTATAAAATCGGGCAAACCATAAAGATTAGCGCAAACGATATCTCCAAGAACGCCAACAATATTGAGTTTGAACCCTTATTCAGTGTTATTGCAATTTCGTTAACTAGCGTTGCAATGTTCTTTTTTGTGTTGGTAGCGAGTTATGGCTTTGATAAAACAATGAAAGAGCGGGTTAAAATGGCAAGAAACATAAGTGTTTTACTTTTGCTAATCAACGGAATTATTTCACTTTTGATGTATTTCGTTATCTAAAATTACACCACTAACAACGCCACTTCTTTCAACTTTTCTGCAGGTTTAGAGTAAACAAAAACATCAAAATCCATTTCAAGTTTTTCTTCAAAATCAGATTTCATTTGTTGAAAAGTGATGCTTTTTGGACTTCGTTTTAAACCTTTAATGAACTGAATAAACCATTCTCCAATTTCCTTTTCTACTCTGATTTCAACTGCTTCATTTTTGGTGTGAATTTCAAGCATGGCGTTTTCGTACGTAATCCCTTTTTTGGTTTTGGTCGTCATTTTAAGATTCGGAATTCCGCCAAGCCAAACGATTTTTTGGTTGGGTTTATGTCCAGAAAATGTTTCGTTATTGAGAACATCTTCGATATAAAATTTCGGAACCGTTGTTCTCGGAACTTTAAAATCAAACCATTCTTGGAGCAACAAATCAAAGCCAACGCCGTGCATATAATTGAACAGAGATTTTTTCAAACCATACGAAAACTGTTGATGATCAATTCCCGATTTTTCTTCATGAATCATATCGTTATTCGCAAAAGCACCAATTTCTATGCTGTGATTGATGACGTTGTATTTTTCAGGATTCAAACCAACGGGACTATGAGCCGTCATCGCAAATTGATGCCAAAATCCCGATTGCAAAATTCCAATTTCGAAAAGTTGACGCACCATTTCTAAGCTATCAATCGTCTCTTGCGTAGTTTGCGTCGGAAATCCGTACATCAAATACGCGTGAATCATAATTCCCGCTTCTGTAAAATTTCGGTTTACTACCGCCACTTGATCAACGGTTACACCTTTATCAATTAATTTTAACAATCGATCGGAAGCCACTTCTAAACCTCCAGAAACTGCGATGCAACCAGAAGCCTTTAGTAATCGGCATAAATCGTAGGTGAAACTTTTTTCAAAACGGATATTCGTCCACCAAGTGACACTTAATTTACGTTTTAAAATTTCCAATGCAACTTCGCGCATCAAAGCTGGTGGAGCTGCTTCATCAACAAAATGAAAACCTGTATTTTGAGTGGATTCTATCAATTCTTCCATGCGGTCAACGATTTGTTTTGCCGCAATTGGTTCGTAAACCTTGATGTAATCGAGAGAAATATCGCAAAACGTACATTTTCCCCAATAGCAACCGTGCGCCATCGTCAATTTGTTCCAACGACCATCGCTCCAAAGTCGGTGCATTGGATTGACCACTTCAATCACAGAAATGTATTGATTCAGCTTTAAATCTGAATAATCGGGCGTTCCAACTTCCGAAAATTTATAATCTCGAATTTTTGGATTGTTGATGTAAATAACTTCATTATTTTGAAGAACAAAAGTTCGTTTCAAATCTGAAATTTCGACTTCGTTATTGATATATTTTAAAACTTGTTCGGTTGGTGCTTCGCCATCGTCCAAAAGGATAAAATCGAAAAATTCAAACACCCGAACATCGCTCAACGAACGTAATTCCGTATTTGGAAAACCGCCACCCATACTGACTTTTGCATTCGGATAATTTTGCTTAATGTGTTGTGCGCATCGAAAAGCCGAATACAAATTCCCTGGAAAAGGCACCGAAAATCCGACCATTTTTGGATTGGTTTTCTGAATTAAATCCTCCAATTCCGAAAGTGTAATTTGGTCAATATAAGTCGGTTCTTTTTGAAGTTCAGCATACATTTCATCAAAAGAATTCGCAGAACGGCCTAATCTTTCGGCGTATCGACTAAAACCGAAATTTTCGTCCACCGCTTCAATGATTAAATCCGATAAATCTTCCAAGTATAAAGTCGCCAAATGCTTGGCTTTATCCTGAAAAGACATCGCTCCAAAAGCCCATTCTAGGTCATCCAATTGCGAAAAACGCGACGCTTCGGGCAAATAACCATCTTGAACAATAGAATCCGCCAAAGTAGAATTTTTTCCTTGTAGAAAGCGAATCACGGCATCGATGCTCGAAATATAATCGTCTTTCAACATCAACATTCGTTGCGAATTTTCACTTAATTCAAGCTCTTGAAATTCAACATAATTGAACAAATCCGTCAGACCTTTTTTGGAAAATAATTTCAAAATTACATCCAAGCCCAAATCCGCTTGAAACACCTTGTAGGAAAGCGTATTCAAGAAACCTTTTAGATAAACCGTACCCGGATAAGGCGTGTTAAGTTGCGTAAAAGGTGGCGTGATAAGAACTAAATCGGTTTGCAATGTGAAATATTTGCTGCAAAAATACGGAGGATTTTATGGAAATCAAATTCAGAAATAAATTGAATTAAGATCCTAAGACTATTTTTCTTATGATAGCCGTATTAGATCAGGCTCAAACGGTATTTAGTCAAACATAATATTATATTTTAGCTCAATTGCTTATTAATGAAATTAAGGCAAAAACGTTTGATAATCAGATGTATCTGTAAGCTCCCCATTTTCAGTACACTTCAAAAGTAGAATTTTTTCGTGATATTTTATTGATGTTGTTGTCGGATGTGGAAAAGCGGGCAGGAAAAGTGCTGGCCTTAGCCTGGGCTTGCTGTCCATT
>JAEXRP010000026.1:0-15694 GCA_023440705.1 Bacteroidota bacterium | reverse complement strand
TTCTTGATCAATACAGGACGGAAAGGGATTCCCGAAGCTTTCGCAAAACCAATCGCCGCTGGAACACCAGAATCTGGAACACCAATCACAACATCCGCTTCAACAGGCGCTTGATCCCAGATTTTCATACCCGATTTCTCACGAACTTCGTGCACATTGATGCCTTCCAACATCGAGTCAGGACGTGCAAAATAAATATATTCGAAAGAGCAAATTCTGTTTGTGCAATTTTCTTTAACCAAATATGATTGAAGTCCTTCTTCGTTATCGCTGGTGTAGACAATCTCACCCGGAAGAATATCACGCACATATTGCGCACCAACACCGTCCAAAGCACAAGATTCCGAAGCCACAACAAAAGTTTTTTCGTCAATCGCTCCTAAAACCAAAGGTCGAATACCGTTAAAATCACGGAACGCAAAGAATTTATTTCGAGTAACACCAACTACAGAATAAGCACCTTCAATCTTTTCCATCGTCGCTTTAATCGCTCCACGAAGTCCAAGATCTAAGTTTTTCTGAATTAATCTTAAAATAACCTCAGAATCCGAAGTCGCACGGAACACCACACCTTCTTCTTCCAACTCTTTTTTGAGTTGTTTGGCATTGGTCAGATTTCCGTTATGTGCGATGGATAGGATAATTTGATCATATTCGTTCTTTGCAAAGAAAGGTTGGTAATTATATTTCTTTTTGTCACCTGCTGTCGTATAACGCGTATGACCGATAACACAATTTCCCATGAAAGTTTCGGGATTTTCGATGGTTTTAAAAACATCCAAAACCAAACCTTCATCTTTTATAGAATACATTTTCCCATCGTTACCAACGGTAATTCCGCAAGCTTCTTGCCCACGATGTTGCAATGCAAAAAGTCCAAATTGTGATAACGAAAACGTGTCTGTATTTTCGTCGGAAACCAAACCAAAAATCCCGCATTCTTCTTCCATTTTGTCAAACGGATAAGCGCCAGCTTCTGGTTGTTGATTTTTTAATTCTTCGAATTCGTTATAGCGATTCTGAAACGCATATTTCGGTAACGAACTGAAGTTTTGAAATTCTAAATTCATTTTTTGATTTCTATAGAATTTATGAATTAACTGCTTTTTGTAATCTATCGTAGATCTCTTCGTAAGCTTCTGTAACTTCTCCAAGATCTCTTCTGAAACGGTCTTTGTCCAACTTCTTCATCGTATCTTTATCCCAAAGACGACAAGTATCTGGTGAGATTTCGTCTGCTAAAACAATTTTCCCGTCCGAAGTTTTTCCTAATTCGATTTTAAAATCGACAAGGATAATATTCATTTTATCAAATAATGAAATCAACAATTGGTTGATTTTGTCCGTTAAAGCGTACATTTCTTTGAGCTCATCATAAGATGCAGCGGCCAAAAATACAGCGTGATGATCGTTAATTAGCGGATCTCCCAACTCGTCTTTTTTGTAGCAAAGATCAAAAATAGTTACTGGCGATTTAAGACCTTCTTCAACACCAAGACGTTGCGCCATGCTACCTGCAACATAGTTACGCACCACCATTTCCAACGGAATAATGTCCACTTTTTTCACCAATTGCTCGATGTCACCAAGCTTCGCAATAAAGTGTGTCGGGATTCCATTTTTTGCTAAATATTCAAAAATTAAAGTTGAAATAGCATTGTTTAATTCGCCTTTTCTAGCGAAAGAACCACGCTTTTGTGCATTGAAAGCTGTTGCATCATCTTTGTATCTTACAATAACCTCATCTGCTTTGTCTGTTGCGAAAACTTGTTTTGCTTTACCTTCATAAAGCATTTCTTTCTTTTCCATTTATTCTTTTTACTTTTTTACTTTTAATTTATTTCAATACAAATTTACGGAAATAATTGGTTTAAATCTGAACCAAAATCCCTGTTAGAATTGCGATTCCAAAACTTAATAAAGTCCCTATTAATACATATTCTGTCAACTTCCGTTGTTTAGCTTGCGCCAAATCACTGAACCTAAAAACCGACTTCGCAGCAATCATAAATCCGACACCTTCCCAATGGTTGACAACAATAAAAACGAAAACCATCAATCGTTCCAAAATCCCGATATACTTGCCTGCGTTAGCTAAAGAATCAGTCTGTACCGAATCTTTATCTTGTGGATTGGGCGTCCAAAAACTTATCAATAATTTAATAATAATCGAACAAGGCGTCGTTAAAAAAATGGCTGCTGTAAATAGTTTGAGATTGGTTTCATTAAAAATAATACTCCAATCTATATTTTGTTGAATGATTAAACTCAAAGCAATAATTACTGCAATATGTAAAAATTGATCGATGAAAAACCATAATCGTTTATTTTTAGGTTTTTGAAACTGAAGTTTTGCGGCATCAATCACAAAATGTGTTACGCCAACAACCAATGCAATCCACCAATAATTGAGATTCCAAAGAAATACGAAACTCAAAATTGTGTGCAACAACACATGAATGTACAAATATGGACTTGCTAGCTTTTTCTGCTCTTTATCTTTAACCCACGCATTTGGCTGGAAGACGAAATCTCCGAGTAAATGAGCCAATATGAGTGGTAAAAAAATCATTTTTGCTGAGAGATTAGTTGTCGATAATAAGCTTCGGTTTCCATCAAAAGATCGTAGTTAGCACGTTTGAGACGTTGGCTAATTGAGGATTGTGTCAAGTTAAGTTGCTTCGCAGCTTCGTCTTGGTTGATGTCTTTTTTATTCAAAAACAAATCAACGATTTCTGCCGACATCACACTCCAACTATCAACGGTTAAACTCACCCATTTAAAAATCAAATTAAGTTGAGCGTCGAGTTCTGGCTTTTCGGAAGCGATGTGAAGATTAATTTTTTCTGCTTTTATACGTTCAAGATTACGTCCAGAATTGACAAAAGCGCTGCCGTTACTTTGTGACACTTTATCAGCGACAAAATTTTGATCACCCAAACCAATCGAAATACTAACGTCTAAATCTTGGATTTTTTTGATGCCTGCTTTTATTTTTAAAAACTCTAGAAAAGCATCTTCAGCATTTGGAATAAGATACTGAAACTCGTCACCGCGGTAGTTTTCCCATTCTTGCGAAGTTTTCCCTTCAAAAATCTCTTGCAAAGCTTTGTACCAAACTTCTGCCCCGAATTTTTGAGAGTCAATAATATCGCCTGTGATGACCGCTTTCATAATGCAAATATAATAAAAATCGCTAATATTTTAAAATATAATACAAAAAGCTTATAAATTAAAATATTAGCGAAAAACATTATAATTAATAAATATTAGCTAAACAACTTATATCTATCAGATATTAGCGAAATAACTTATCTCTTGATAAACTGCTGAACTTTGTCATCCAATTTTAAGAAATACACACCAGCAGACAGATTAGCGACATTTAAAGAAGCATTTTTAGCATTCAAGGTTCCTGATTTCACCAATCTTCCTATAGAATCTAGAATCTGGAAATTAGCAATAACTTGATCTGATTTAACATTCAAATTATCTGAAACTGGATTTGGATAGATGCTTGTATTTGCCAACAAACTCACATCTTGCGATGCCAAAGATCCTAAATTCTGACAATAATCTTTTGGATAAGATTGCCATTCCGCAACATCATAAGTTTTGGTCGGATTTTTAACACTTGACAAACGGTACAAAGATTTATCCGTATTCGCATTATCAATCCCTTTGTTACCAATAGCATCAACCGGGAAATTTTTATAGTTAAGCTCTACATAATTATAACCCGAAAATGTCAAAGCTGGCGACGCCGATTGGAATCTTGCATTTTCCGTTGGATAACATGTCAAAGTTGCATTAGGATTAATCGCTATAAAACTTTGACCATGTGGCAGAATTCCTTCCAACTCCAATGGTTTTTCAAAATAGTAGTTTGCACCACTTTTATATTGCGCAGATAAACGATAATTTTTGAGATCGATATCGTGTCCAGTAAGGTTTTTAATCTCTAAAGCACGATTATTAGACGTCCCTTCGATATATTTATCAATCATCAAATCGCTCGCGTAGGCATCATTTTCCAAAGTCGTTGTTGACAGCATATTACTTTGCGGACTTTTCAAATAAGCATTATTATATGCAATAACGCTGAAGTTATAAGTCGTTAACGGTGTTAAACGATCGGCAACATATTTATTAGAAGAAGTTTTCCCAATTAAAGTGCCGTCTTGGTAAACTTCATAACCGATAACTGTTGGATCTTGACTTGGCGTCCATTGCAAACTAGCAAAATACGCAGAAGTTTTGGTTGCTACCAAATCTGAAATGGTTTGTGGTGCAGTTGCCGCAACAGTTTGATTCCAAATTAAATTAACCCATTCTGGATGATCGATAAAAGGATTTCTATTTTTCTGAATTTGATAAACGTAATTGTTACGATCAATTTCTTTTTGCGAAACAGGATCTAGATTATGCCAATTAATCAACATCTGGATGTACCATTTTTCGAAAGCTTGCTCCTCGCTGCCATTCAAAGGGTTTTGATCTTTTGTAGGATCTGCGGTTGTATCAAAATTAAAACTGCCCAACTTACCTTCATAACGAACAGCAAAATAAAGTAAAGATCTAGCTATATCACCTTTAAATTCGTTAATTGGTTCATAAACTCGACCTGTATAAGTTGCGTTTGGCACTGCACTATTACCAATTTTTGAAGTATTCGTAAAAGTATGAAAAATTGTTGATCCCACTATTCCATACGGATAATTACTTCTCAACTGATTGATTCTTGCATCCGTCGGAATCACAAAAAATAAATCCGAATACATTGGATAATTACTATTGAAGGAACTTTGAGGCATAACATGCTCACGATTCCAGCCAAGACCTTCAGCGTTAGCGGAGCCAATCATTTGACTAAAATTGTATACATAAGCATCTGGACCAGTCGGAATTTCAGAATACATATCCAACAAACTTCCATCCTTTTCGTAATAACGATCTACATCCGTCGTTGCATAGAAAGTTTGCAAATCACCATAATTCCAGCTAATAGGTTTGGCAGAAATAATGTCGTGTAGTTTTGATTTTAATTGGTAACCAGAAAGATTTTCGGTACCATTGTAATAATCACCTGTTTGACCAAAAAACAAACTTGGTAGAATTAATAATCCAAAATAAAGTTTTTTCATACTCTAAAATTATAGGGGCGTTAAAGATAAATAATTATCTATTGCAAAATTGAAACACATTATTAATATATTATTAAAAGCTAATAAACTAACTGCTAATACTTTAATAAACTAAAACTTAAGCATTAAAAAGAAAAATTTTGTCTCCTTTCTAAATTAAGTTATATTTGGGACTCAATAAATTAATATGGACAGCACAACTATGGACAACTTAAAAATGGTCGCTGAAACGGCTAGAGAATTTGCAGAAAAAAATATCCGCCCAAATATTATGGAATGGGACGAAAGTCAAACTTTTCCAAAAGATCTATTCCACCAACTAGGCGAAATGGGCTTTATGGGAATTGTTATTCCTGAACAATACGGAGGTTCTGGACTTGGATATCACGAATATGTAGCAATTTTAGACGAAATTTCTCAAGTTGATCCATCAATTGGACTGTCTGTAGCCGCACACAATTCACTTTGTACAAACCACATCTACGAATTCGGGAACGAAGAACAACGAATGAAATGGCTTCCACAACTAGCTTCAGGTAAAGTTATCGGTGCTTGGGGACTTACAGAGCACAACACAGGATCTGACTCTGGAGGTATGTCCACAACTGCGGTTAAAGATGGTGACGAGTGGGTTATCAATGGTGCTAAAAACTTCATCACACACGCAATTTCTGGTGATATTGCTGTTGTTATGACAAGAACAGGAGAAAAAGGCGCTAAGAATAATTCTACAGCTTTCGTTTTAGAAAAAGGAATGCCAGGTTTCTCTTCTGGTAAAAAAGAAAATAAACTAGGAATGCGTGCTTCAGAAACAGCTGAGCTTATTTTTGATAATGTACGTGTACCAGATTCTCACAGATTGGGCGAAGTTGGAGAAGGTTTCAAACAAGCGATGAAAATCTTGGATGGTGGTAGAATTTCTATCGCTGCTTTATCTTTAGGAACTGCGAGAGGTGCTTACAAGTCTGCTCTTAAATATGCTAAAGAAAGACAACAATTCGGAAAATCAATTTCAGAATTCCAAGCGATTAACTTTATGTTAGCTGATATGGCAACAGAAATCGATGCTTCTGAACTTTTGATCCAAAGAGCTTCAACTTTAAAAATGGCTAAAAAACCAATGACTAAAGAAGGCGCAATGGCAAAACTTTACGCATCTGAAGCTTGTGTTAGAATCTCTAACAACGCTGTACAAATCTTCGGTGGTTATGGTTATACTAAAGACTTCCCAGCTGAAAAATTCTACAGAGATTCTAAACTTTGTACAATTGGTGAAGGAACGTCAGAAATCCAAAGATTGGTTATCGGAAGAGATATCACAAAATAGAAATACATTTTTTATCGACGAGTTTTGATTTATGATTCTATGATTGTAAACTGAAACCAAAAGATTTTAAATAAAAATAAAGACCGGAAAATTGTTTCGGTCTTTTTCTTTGCACCTTAATCATTATATTTGCTTAAACTTTTATAAAAAAATGGACAAAATAGATAGCTTGAACCAAGTAGGAGAATTTCACAAAACCTTTAAAGCACCAATTCTGGATACGCCACAAATCCCATCAAAAGAGCGTTGCGATCTAAGAGTTAGTCTTTTGCAAGAAGAACTTAACGAGCTAAAACAAGCGATTGCTGATAATGATTTGGTAGAAATTGCAGATGCACTTTGCGACCTTCAATATGTACTTTCTGGTGCGGTTTTAGAATTCGGGATGGGTGACAAATTTGTGGAACTTTTCAACGAGGTACAACGTTCTAACATGTCAAAAGCTTGTTCTACAGAGGAAGAAGCAGAAGCGACAGTTAAAAATTATCAAGACAAAGGTGTTGACGTTTTCTTCGAAAAATCAGGCGAAAAATATAATGTTTACCGTAAAGAAGACAACAAAGTTTTGAAAAGTATCAACTACTCACCTGCTGACCTTAAGTCTCTTCTATCTTAATTAAAAAAACAAAAAGATGATAAAATCAATTTCAAAACTAATGTTATTTGGTGCTTTAGCATTAAGCATGCAAAGTTGTTTCGCACAAAAAGTTGTCGTTAACCGTGAAGTTGACACACAATCTGACGGCAAAATGTTATTAGGTGAGCAGACTTTGGAACAGTTTAAAAAAGAACCATTTTCGGATTGGTATGACAAAGAATACAACGATTACAAAATAGATGAAGAAAGCTTAAAAGCGCTTAAAAAAGAGAAAGTTTCGGGTTATTCTTACATCATATTTTTAGGAACTTGGTGTGGCGATAGTCATCGAGAATTCCCTCGTTTTATGAAGATTATGGATGCAGCGGGTGTTAATCATAACAAAATCCAAATTATCTCTGTTAATCGCAAAAAAGAATCTCCAAACGGTGAAGAAGGACTTTTCAATATCCAAAGAGTTCCAACTTTTATCGTTAAAAAATACGGAAACGAAGTTGGCAGAATTATTGAATATCCTGAATCTGGATTCTTGGAAAAAGATCTCTTAAATATTTTAAAAAAGAAAGGTCAAACCAAATTAGCACCAGAGGTTAATGAAAAATATTAATACAATATTATCTTTTGTGGTTGGAATTCTTCTAACCATTTTTTGTCTATTAGCGTGGAAAGGTTGCCACAAAGAAGAAGCTGCGGTCATCAACAAAGATTATTATCTACTGACCAACCAAATCACCAAAATGAATAAAATGGTGGTTATGGAACAGGATTTTTCTAGCTTCCAAACGCATAAAAGCAAGGCCTTTTCGATTGGCGGTTATGATGTTCTGCCTAAAGAAATGGTGCTTTACACCACTGCAAAAGCGCAGGTTTCTTATGACTTAAAAAAGATGAAAATAGATGTCGACACAGTTAATAAAAAATTGGTGATTGATGCACTTCCACAAGCGGACATCAAGGTTTTTCCTGATGTTAAAATCCACTTTATGGACGATTACGCGATCAACCGTTTTAGCCAAGCTGACATCAATGGCATTATGGATTCTGCGAAGAAAAACATGGAGAAAAACATTGATTATACCAAACTAAAACAAGAAGGTAACAAGCAGTTGATCGATAATCTTAACGAAATTTTTGTTCTCGCAAAAGCACTCAATTATAAAATTGAAGACCGAACCAACACGATAAAACTTCCTGATTTATAAAACAAAAAGTCCCGAAAGATTCGGGATTTTTTTATGTTTAAAAGTTAATTCTGTTATAAAATTTCGCAGGTTAATCCGCGTTCGGATAACATTTGATTCATTGGTTTTAACAAATCCAAATCGCCAGTTTTCACCGTACATTTCCCTTTGTAATGTACCAACATTGTACATTGTTCGGCTTGTTCTAAGGTATGTTTGCAAATCTCAATAAGGCAATCGGTTACAAAATCGAATGTATTAACATCGTCATTATACAACACCAACTTATAGACTTCGTCTTCTTTTTCCAAAACCAAAACGTCTTCTTCGTACTGACGTTGCGGTTTATCAAAAGAATCGTGATTATAGATTTTCATTTTTTAAAATTTAAAATTTCATTTAAAACGACAAAAAACAAAATAGTTTTATTTAAAATATTATTGAAACTTAGTTTAACTGAGTTCGGGATAAGAAAATTAACGTCAGTTTGAGTGGTTTTGGAAGAAAACTGTATCGAAAACAAGTTGATTTTCTTATCATTAAAGCTTCTCGATACAAAATCTTTCAGATTTTTACTCGAAGTGACGTCAGTTTACAATAAATTTTTATGGTTTAAAATTATTAAGCTTCCACATCAAAATCTGGCTCGTGCGGTGTGTAGATTAGTTCGACAACTTCTACACTTTTGTTTTGCATTTTCAAAATTTTGATATGATAATCGTTACAATCAAACTCTTGATTTTCCTCTGGAATATCCTCTAGCTCTTTCAAAATAAATCCAGCTAAAGTGTTATAATCTGCTTCTTCTGAAGCTGGGAAAGGTTTTGGTAAAAACTCATTAATTTCTTCCAAAGGTTGCGTTGCTTGCACCCAATAAACATTGTTTGCAACTTCGTCAACGATTTTCTCTTCTTCATCTTCCTCATCTTGAATTTCGCCAACCAATTCTTCCAAAATATCTTCCAACGTGATAATACCTTCTGTACCACCAAACTCATCAATAACAACCGCTAAATGTTGTTTTTTCTGTTGGAAAATTTTAAGCAAATCCGATATTTTTTTACTACCAACAACAAAATAAGCTTCACGCATCAATCGTTTAAGATCGTCATGCGACAATTCGCCTTTACTTTTGATATATTCTCGGATAATTTCTTTAGTATAAAAAATACCAATAATATTATCGATAGAGCCTTCGTAGACAGGGATACGAGAATATCCACTTTCCATTAATTGGTTGATAATCTCTTCGCGATCATCTTCGATATCCACAGAAACGATGTTCTGTCTTGGGATCATAATTTGTTTTGCATTATGATCTGTAAAGTCAAATGCGTTTTTGATAATCTCGTAATTCTCCTCTTGGATCTCGCCACTGTCAGCACTTTGTTTTACTAAAAGCTGCAGTTCTTCCGTTGAGTGGATATCTTGATCCGTTGCTGGATTGATATTGATTAATCGTAAGAAACCATTTGATAATGAATTCATTAACCAAATAAATGGTTTGAAAATATTATAAAACAAACGAAGTGGCGTTGCAATGAAGAAAGTTGTAGGTTCGGACTTACGGATTGCAATTGATTTCGGAACTAATTCTCCAAAAACAATGTGCATAATTGTAATCAACATAAAACTACAAACAACTGAAATGGTTGTAATAGTAGTCTGAGAAATGTCGAAACCAAAATAATGAAAAGCATCTTCGATAATATGATGCAAAGCACTTTCTCCTACCCAACCTAAAGCTAGTGAAGCGAGGGTAATACCAAGCTGCGTCGCTGATAGATACTCATCAAGATGTTTGATGATGTGTTCGGCTTGTTTTGCCATTTTGTTACCTTCCGCCGCTTTTAGCTGGATTTGAGAGTAACGTACTTTAACGATTGAAAATTCTGCGGCTACGAAAAAGCCATTGAGTAACACTAATAATAGCGCAATAAGAAGTTTGACTAAACTGTCGGGGTCCATTTAATTTAAAAATAAATATAGTTGCTACAAAGATATGTATAATTTTTTAAATCAATTTTAAAACAAATCTTTCGAGTATTAATTTTTATAAATCTCTGTATCAATAATTTGAAAAAAATTAAGGCCTTAGAAAGCTAAGACCTTAATTAACACTGATGAAAAATAACTCTATCCTGAATAGATTATTTTTTTGATTCTAATTGTTTAATTCTTGCTTCAAGGTTTTTTACAATTTCTTGTTGTTCTTGGATAGCTTTTAGCGCTACAACACCCAATCCTGAATAATTAACAAACATTTGGTTTTGCTCTTTAGGATTTCCTTCGTTAGTTGAATTTACGCTAACCAGCTCTGGAAAATATTTTTGAAGATCTTGTGCTACAACACCAATATCTTTACGATGCGTCGGGTTATTATTCTTATACTCGTAACGTAAAATTTTAAGATTGCTTACCGATTTTAAAACAGAATCCAATGCTTGAAAATTTGTTTTCAGACGCTCATCCGATGTTGCTGAATAAGCTCCTGTAACACCATCAAAATATCCAGCATTAAAATCGTCACCAATTATCATATTTCCAGTTGATGCTGGGTAAAAACTCCAACCTTTATTTACTGATATATTTTGGATTCTGATTCCTGAATCATAGTAAGTTCCAGTAGGACCATCAACTTGGAATTTATACATTGGGTTTGTATTCCCAATACCAATTTTGCCATCTTCATCAATTGTTAGTTTGGGATCTGCTTTTATCGTCAGATGTAGACTACCAGTTGTGTTGCTAAGAGCTGTCCCAAAATCGACATCTTCGTTAGCACCAGCATAACTTCCCAAATATCCACGATATTGTCCAGCTTCATAAATTCCAAATTGAAGTTTATCACTCTCACTTCCATATAGTCCTGCATGCCCATTACCATTTGAATTTAGCTGCATAGCCATCTGTGCGTAAGGCACACTCAGCAATTGACTGATACCCACTATAGTATAATTATTTCCTCCTGTTGGATCAATCTCTGTTTTAACAAAATAAGGACCTTGCGACCAATCGATTGTAGAGAAAGTACCTGTTGCTGGTGTTCCGCCACCAATTTCTATAGATAATAACCCATTGGCATTAGTTGAAACTGAAGAAAATGTCTCTTTGTAAACCGCAGTTCCTGAGGCGGAGGTCTTTAAGACACTAACCTGTACGCCGACTGACTTATTTGCAACAAGCGCATTAGAAGCGTTACGAACAACTGCTTGATAGCTCATTTTCTGAGGAGATTGCGCATAAATTAAACCTATAAGGCAAATCGCCAAGCTTGTAAATAATTTTTTCATGATATTTGTTTTTTATGGTTTTAAAATTTAATTCTTGATGATTTTAAAAGATTTTAGAATCTTGTTGTCGTCGAAAACTCGTAGAATGTAGATACCTACATTTTCTTTTTGTAAATCGATTTGTGTTTCTTCGTTTGAGATTTTGTTCGATTTTATTAGCTTTCCAGATGCGTCAAACAAGTCATACTTCGTGTTATTATTTTTTGAAAAACTTGGATTTCTTAAGAATAAAACTGATGTTGTCGGGTTCGGAAAAACTTTCATTTCTAAAACAATAGATGGATTATCGTCAACGCCCAAATTCGAAATTTCGTAAGCTTGGTGAACACCTTCCGTTGCAGAATAAGCGCTTGTAAAAACACTTTTAGTAAAAGCTTGACCAATCGAAAAAGCGATACTTCCAGATGATCCGCTGGCACTGCCACCACTAGCGTTGATCGATTGTTGCGCGATTCCTTTGGAAGAAATCAATAGCACAATCGTCATTAATAATTGATTTTTTTTCATGGGTTAATTTTTAAAGGTTTAAATAAATTCTAGCATCTTCATCCTTTTCAAAAATCTGAATTGATTATTGAAATTTCATTAATGAAAACTCGTAGAATGATTTAGAAAATCGCTGCAGATTGAGATTAAATTATTTTTCAGCTTTAACTTAACAGCTTCTGCAGCGACACACAATAGATGAGTCAAAAAACTCATAATGAAAACATTACTTCTCAATGATTAACTTCTTCGTTACTTCGCTGCCGTCTTCTAGTTTTATTTTTAGATTAACGACACTTGTAGAAGCTTGAATCTTGAATTCATGGTTATCAGTCGTTTTTAGTTTTAAAAGTTTCCCACTGAAATCAAATGCTTGCACAGACACTACTTTTTTGTCAGACTCTATTTTGAAATCATCTTTAACAGGATTCGGAACAATACGAACGCCTTTCATATCCAGCATTTGGTTACCTACGGCTAGCGTACTGTAACAAGTTGTTGACTTTAATCCATACACAGAATTGTTGACAATATCATTTCCATAAGTGGTTAGGTTAGCAAACATACCTGTTGTTGTCACTTGACGTTGTGCTGCACAATCTTTATAATAACTCCACGCCAACCAACCGATGCCATATTCGCAGGCTTTTGTCAAAACTCGTTTATAAATATGATTGATATCCGTATCTCCACAAGCATTAGCATCCTGAATATTCGCAATCTCACCTAGAAAGAAATAATATGGACTATTTTTCATTTCCAACATTTTAGCATCAATTGCTGCATTGTTATTTGCGTAACCTACCCAATAAGTGTGCGCAGAAAAAATGACATTTTTAAGATTATCGGCATTGTAAATAGTTGCTGCAGAATTGTTAACCAAAGTTGAAGACGCCATACCGCAATCTGGTGCATCGATCATAAGTGGGACTTTATAACCTTCAGTTCTTAAGCTAGCAACTGCTGCTGCATAATTGTTAGTAAAATCTGTTGTGCTACCGCCCCAAGCAGTATCGCTCCCAAATTCGTTAGCGAAGTTAATAATCACACGATCTTGGCGCGCATTTATAATATTTTTTATGGCAGTTTGTTTCCAAAAATCCATAATTTTGGTGTTGAAGGTCGCCCAATCATTAGTACATGTTAGATCATGAATTTCCAAAATTGTGTAAAGTCCTTTGCTTGTGCAATAGTCAATAAATGCTGCTAGTTTTCCATTGTCAATATAAGATTGTAATGTTCCTGGTACATTTACATCTCTCCAATGCACACCATTGGTATTCCAAGGGATTCTTATGGCATTAGCACCAGTTTTTACAAATTCATTGATTTTGGTTTGATAAGTAGAAGCCACATTAAAGTCAACATCACCATCATCCAAGATTGGATAATTCATTCCTTTTAAGATGAGAGGTGTTCCGTTGGCAGTTTTTAAAGTTTTGCCTTCAACTTTTAGATACTGTGCTTGCGAGAATGCAAACAGCATCATCGCTGCAAATAATGTAATTTTTGTTTTCATAATTAATGTTTTATTTGTTATTTGATAATCCAAATGTCAACATTAATTAGTAACTCTTTGACTGCAAATTGTCGAATGGCGAGTTTCAGTTGTCGAATGGTGAGATTTTGCCCACCAATCTCATGTTATATCTTTTGGAAAAGATTGAGAAATTCTGTCTTTTTCGCACGACTGATGTTGACGAATTTTCCGTCATTCATTACGATTTCGCCACCGTCACCACGAATATATTGTTTAACAAATTTCAAATTAATGATGTAAGATTTATGCGCTCGGAAGAAATTGGGTTGATCGCCTAAGACTTCTTCAAACATCGAAATCCCTTTACTAATAAGATGCTTGGTTTGATCTTTCATCACGATATTACAATAAGAACCGCTAGCTTCGACATACATAATATCTTCGATCATCACAAACAATAAGCCTTCTTGCACCGACAGCGCAATCCGATCTTGGATTTTGTCTTTATCAAATTTATAAACATTACTCAGCTGTTCTTTTGAAACAAAAAGTTGATCCTGACGAAATCTTTCTATAAGTTCCTGAATATCTTCCACAGAAATAGGTTTTAGAAGATAATCTAACGCACTCATTTTCAAAGCTTTAATAGCATATTGATTATAAGCTGTTGTAAAAACGAATTTAAAATCAAAAGATTCAAACTGTTCCAAAACTTCAAAACCTGTAAGATTTGGCATTTCGATATCTAGAAAAACGATGTCTGGTTTCAAAGTTTCTATTGCAGCTTTCGCTTCGCGGCTGTCTTGCAAAATCGCCAATATCTCGACATCATCAAACTGTTTAAGAAGATGTTCTAAGGTGATGAGACAATGCTTCTCATCATCCAAAATAATAGTTTTAATCATGTCTATTTATTATTTTGATTAATACTTTTGTTCCCATCCCAACCGAATTATTATTGTACAAATCAAGAATCTCTACTTGATTTTTTTTGTCCAAACCAAGAATACGACCTTTCGTAATTTCTAAACCATAAGATTTGTGCGTCGAAGATTTTCTAATTTCAGCAGCTCTTTGGCGTCCAACACCATCATCTTCGATTTCGATATTAATTAAATCAAAATCATCAACATCGCGAAAAAATCTAATTTCTAAATGTCCTTTTTCATTCTTATGATTGATGCCATGCCAAATTGCATTTTCTAAAAACGGTTGCAAAATAAGTGGCGGCAGACAAATATCTTCGGGTTCCATGTCGTCAGAAATCACAATATTATAATCAAATTTATGCTCCATTCGGACTGCTTCGAGGTCAAGATAAAGTTTTGTTGCTTCTAATTCCTCTTTCAGACTAATCGTTTCTTTCTGCGAATTATCGAGAATCTTGCGCATCAATTTTGAAAATGATGTCAAATATCTACTCGCCTCCTTGTCTTTATTCAGAATGATAAAACTATTAATAGAGTTAAGCGAATTGAACAAAAAATGAGGATTCATCTGCGATCGCAACATTTTGTTTTCATTTTCTTTGGCGCGTTTTTTTAGAATACCTTTTTGTTTTTCTTGTTGAACTAAAAAATAAGTGAATCTAAATGTCATAATTGCCACCAACAAAAGACTTAACAACCAAAACCACCACGTTTTATAAAATGGTGCCGAAATATCAAACTTAAACTTCAAAGTTCGTGGCTGGATATTCCCAAGGTTATCGCCTACTTGGACTTCGACAAGATAATCACCTGCAACAGGCTTTACAAGACTAATTTTTGGCTCGTTGCCAAGATAAGTCCATTCTTCATTGTTAATTCTGTATCGATAGATAAGCTTGTCTTTGTCAGCAAAATTTAATGCAGAAAAATGAAAATCCAATTGATTGAGTTCTTTTTCTTTAAACTTTAAAATTTCATTTTCTCCAAAATCTAAATTCTCATTATTGGCTTTAATACTTGTCAATTTTAAAACATTGATTAACTCGGTACGAAGAATCGTTTTCAGATTAATTTTTTGAACATTATACTCGCTTGAGAAATATAACCAATCATCTTTTGTCAAACAAAATGTAAGCTCCCCATTTTCAGTACACTTCAAAAGTAGAATTTTTTCGTGATATTTTATTGATGTTGTTGTCGGATGTGGAAAAGCGGGCAGGAAAAGTGCTGGCCTTAGCCTGGGCTTGCTGTCCATT
>JAEXRP010000011.1:0-45442 GCA_023440705.1 Bacteroidota bacterium | reverse complement strand
ATGGTGGTGGAAGCTTTCCTTTTTTACGAATTAAAATAAACGGAACTTCTAAAGCAACCGCAATCGCAATCCCAAAAAGATAACCTCGACTTTCGATACCACAAACGACATCGATTTTTCCTTTGCTAAATTCTACAAAGTCTTTAATAACCGCTTCGTAAAGTTTTGGCTGTAAAAATATTGGTGAAATATCCTTAAACTGAATACCTTCAATCGGGAAGTCAGGGATATTGGTTATTGTTTTTTCTAAATCGTGGATAAGCTCCGAAGATGCCATTTAATTATTGTTTTTTAGATGAATTGATTTTATAGCTTGTAATTTTCCAACCGTTAGAAGTTGACTTCAGACCATAAGTTACATTAAGCGACGTCACGTTACCATCTTTATCGGTTACATCGTAGTTGGCATTGATGGTTGACGCATTATCTTTTGTAACTGGCGCAGAAACCGAATTAACCTTTACGCTTTTAACCGAACCAAAGCCAGAATTTGGATTTGAAAATTTATCATAACTTCCCCAAGCTGGGTTTTCTGCATTGTCAAAAGCGGCTTTATAGTTTTGAGAATTAAGACTACTCAAGAATTTTGAAACCGTTGTCTTTGGATCTCCAGCTGGTTTAGTAGGTGTTGTAGGCGTGCTTGGTGTTGTTCCTGTTGTTGGATTTTCAGTACCTGTTGTTGGGTTTTCTGGGTTGTTGGGATCTGCTAAAGTTGGATCCATTGGTTCTGGAATATCTGTAGAAGGTGCAGCTTGTACAATTGCACGAGGATTAAATTCAATTCCAGATTTAATCATTTGATAGACTTTCTTAGCAGTTTTTACACTGACTTTAACTTCTAGTTTGTTATCAACAATACTTGCAACAGGAAGCGAAGAAAATTTAATAGTAAAACCTTTGAAGTTGTTGTCCTGCATCATGTTTTTAGCAGTTTGTAATTTATTCCCGTTACTGAAAACTTCAAGTGTCGTTTCTAGACCAGCTCCTGTGAAGCTTACTTTTTCACCGTTTTGATCAACCAATTGTGGAATAACAACAATCGCTTTTGGGCCAGTGATGCTGTCTGACATCGCAGGTCGAACAACAATGTTAAGTCCGCTAGCAGTTACGTCGTTCGGGTCAACTTCTGATGCTTTTTCATCACCAAAGATATTCATGGTTCCTAATGATGGTGGAGCAGTACTAGACCAAGTAATATTATTTTTTTGAGCCACTTCGTCTGCCATTTTCAAAATGTCAGGAACTTTTTTTCCGTTAAGAAGTTTTCCTAAAGCTTCAATTTCTGCAATATCGCCATCGGCTTCTACACCGAAAGTTTTAAGAATATATAAAGCTTCATTGAATTTTATTTGCTTAAGTGTTGGTAACGATGAGGTCATATCGTTGATACTTTCTTGGAAAGCCTTTCTGTTGGCACCATCTACACTTGTTTTTTTACAAGACATCACAAGGACTAAACTTGCAAATAAAAGGTAACGGAAGAATTTCATATCTATGTTTTTTTAGTTAGAAATCTAATATACAAAAATTGTTGTTAATCTACTATATTGCAATGTTTTGCATAATATAGCTGCTTAGATGCTGCAAAATTACATCATTTCTTTTTGCGTTAAGCATATTAAAAAAACTATTTTTACAAAAATTAAAAAATGATGTCCAATACTTTAAAAGTTGAAATACATAGTTTCTCTTATAAAAAAGGAGGAATACCGAAAGATAATTCTGGGAATGGTGGCGGATTTGTCTTTGATTGTCGTGGGATTCTTAATCCGGGACGTATCGAAGAATACAAAATCCAGACAGGTAATGACGTTGCAGTACAAGATTATTTGGAAGAGAAAACGCAAATGCCAGATTTTTTAAACGCGATTAAATCTATCGTTTCCATTAACATTGAAGATTATTTAGCACGAGGTTTCGAGAATTTGCAAATCAATTTTGGTTGTACTGGTGGTCAACATCGTTCGGTATATTCAGCTATAAAAATTTCAGAATTTATTAAAGAAAAATATCCTGAGGTTGAAGTGGTGATCAATCATGATGAGCAACCACAACTTAATAAATAATTGTATTGATGAAAGCTCTAATTTTTGCGGCAGGAAAGGGGACACGTTTGCAACCTTTCACCAATTCGCATCCGAAAGCTTTAGCCGAAGTTAACGGAATACCGTTGTTAGAACGTAATATCAAGTATTTACAATCTTACGGCATCAATGATTTTGTTATTAATATTCATCATTTTGGAGAACAAATTGTTGATTTTTTAAAACTTAACAATAATTTCGGAGCCAATATTGAAATTTCTGACGAGCGAAATGAACTCTTAGAAACTGGTGGTGGTTTGATTTTTGCAAAAGAATTTTTAACATCAGAAGAAGATTTCCTCATCATGAATGCGGATATCCTTACCGATCTTAATATTTCGGATTTTGTTAAGTCACATCTCGAATCTCAGAATTTTGTTACTTTAGCGGTTTCGGATAGAAAAAGTTCTCGAAAATTATTTTTCGACGATCAAATGATTTTGAAAGGATGGAAGAATGTTGGGACTGGCGAAACCAGAATGGCAAGCACAAATGTAGGTTTTAAAGAATTGGCTTTTAGTGGAATCCATTGCATTAATTCAGCGATTTTTAATAAAATTAAAAGAACTGGAAAATTCTCTATCATGGAGGAATATCTCGATATGATGATGACAGAAAGGATTGTTGGTTACGAGCATCACGCGAATCTTATTGATGTTGGAAGACCAGAATCTATTACAGAAGCAGAAAAAATATTTTTATGATTGACGATAATCAAGACTTAGATAAAAAGTTACATGACAGTTTTCGTAGAAAAACTTGGGACGAAACCATTACCAAAGACAGCTGGATGGTTTTTAAAGTCATGTCAGAATTCGTAGATGGTTACGAAAAAATGGGTAGAATAGGACCTTGTGTGTCTATTTTTGGTTCTGCTCGTCTAAAGGAAGATGACTATTATTACAAAATGGCTAGTGAGATTGCTAAGAAAATTACCGAAATTGGATTTGGAGTGATAACTGGTGGTGGTCCTGGTATTATGGAAGCTGGTAACAGAGGCGCTTTCGGACATGGAAGCTCGATTGGTTTAAATATCGAATTGCCTTTTGAACAACATTTTAATCCGTATATTGACAAAGGTTACAATTTGGACTTTGATTATTTTTTTGTTCGAAAAGTGATGTTTGTAAAGTATTCTCAAGGTTTTATTGTAATGCCTGGAGGTTTCGGGACTTTGGACGAGTTGATGGAAGCATTAACTTTAATTCAGACTAAAAAAATTGGACGTTTTCCGATTGTTTTGGTAGGATCAGATTTTTGGAGTGGACTTTTGGATTGGTTCAAAAATACACTTCTTGAGAATAAATTAATAAATGAAGAAGATCTATTATTGTTCCGAGTTGTAGATACGGCAGATGAAGCGGTTGCTCACATTAAAGCCTTCTATGATAAATATTCTGTAAACGTGAATTTCTAAATACTGCCGCATGGCATGTTATTTGAGCTAAATATAAAAATCAATTGTTATGAAAAAGTATTTCAACATTTTTGGGGTTTTATTCTTGCTTATTGCAATGAGTTTTACTGGATTGGAGATGTTTTCTTCGATGACGAAGGTTGAGTTTGTGGAAGGTAGTAAAACCTTAAAATTTACAACTAAACTTAACACATCTCATATTTCTAAAGCAGTAGGTATTGACCCAAATACTGCAGGTTTTGATGCTGAGGTTAAAAAGTATGTTAATGCCAACATTGCAGTAGCAGTTAATGGAGCTAACAAGACTTTAACTTTTACAGGAAGTCAGGTTAATGGAGAGTCGGTTTTCGTGTATTATGAAGCAACTGGCGTTAGTGATGTATCAAGTCTTAGAATTAAGAATTCAATTTTAACTAATGTTTATCCTAAACAAGTTAATATTGTAAATGTTTCTTATAAAGGAAATCTAAAAACAGTTAACTTCCAAAAAGGAAAAGAAACTGCAGATGTCGATTTTTAATCAAATTGAAGAATAAAAATAAAACCTCTCGATTTTTTCGGGAGGTTTTTTTATTTAGTGACACATTGTATGATCGTTAGGATCAGCACCATGATTGTGATGTTTAATTTGTAAAGCTTCTTTTTTCGGTGATAAATATGGAATGCCCAATTCTAAACCTCTAAGTATAAAAAGTCCACCAAGAAGTATCATAACAATTGGGACGATTTTTACAATTTTAAGACGCATATTTTGGTTAAGAAAATTACCGATAAGTACGATAGCGAACATAAAAGGAAAAGTCCCCAATCCGAAAAATAGCATGTACAGCGCACTTTGCCAGATTCCGCCAGCTGCGATGGATGCTGTTAACGCCATATAGACCATTCCGCATGGTAAAAGACCATTCAGTAATCCTGTTGTAAAACGTGAGCTGAGATCGGCTTTAGTAAGGAGTTTTGACAGTTTTAATTTTACTTGTAATAAAGCTTTATTAATGAACGGAATTTTGGTTGCGAAGTCTTTTCCTCCAAATGAAAATAACGCCATTAAGATTAATAAAATCCCAACAACAATACTCAAAGTTGTTTGTAATCCTGCAAATTGAAAACTTTCGCCAACAATACCGATAATAGCGCCAAGGATAGAATAGGTGATAATTCGACCAAAATTGTAGGTCAAATTCTGAATGTAGAAATTAATCTTTTGTTCGCGCGTTAATCCCATGGAAAGGGCAATCGGGCCACACATACCAATGCAGTGAAAGCCCGACGCAAATCCTAGAAATAATGCTGAAAAAAGCAAGGCTATTTCCATAATACATCATAATCAATTTGATACAATTGATTATTTTCTTTCCATTTAGTTTTTAATGTATAAGATCCAGGAACCAAAACTTTAGCAGGAATTAGCATCGAGTTAGTCCCATCCAAAAATTCTACTTTTTTTAAATCTAAAGTCGAATCATCTGTACGGAAAAGTACAAAGTCAATCTCTTTTTTGTCAACTTTTCTGTCTGTCGGAAAATGAAGTTTGATCCCGTTTTTGTCTTGAGAATAGAATGGATGCACTTCGAGATCCATCGCTCTTTTTTTAGCATCGATAACATCTTGATAAACTAATTCTTCTTCGTAATAGTTACTAGATATCATTTCTGCATTTTGTTTTCCCATTGGGAAGATGAGAATTAAGTATAAAATAAATGCAATAAAACTACCTAAAGCTATAACCACTGCATGTCCCCACGATAATTTCTTGAACATATTTAATTTTTAAAATTGAAACTTAAACGGCCCTTCAAAATAGGTTTGGAAAGAGTCAAGAAGCTCTCCATTCATATCATAAACGCCAATTGTAACATTTTCTTTCGAGTGTGTAATTTGCTTTTCTGGGAAGCTAACATTAATCGTCCCTTTCTGCATTGCATCTCTCTTAAGAACAATTTTGTTACCACCACTTATACTAACCGCACCATTTTTAGGTTCTAGCACCTTAATAGTAACTGTCATTGTCTTGTTGGACTTATTAAGGAAGGTGTAATTGTAAGTGTTTGTAATTTGACCATCTCTAACAAAGAAAGTTGATCCTGGAGGTTTTAGGAATTTAGCTTCCATTGTTCCTCGATTATTTAATAAAAAGCCTAAAAATACCATTAGTAAAGCTAAAATTACAGTTGAAGCTTTCATTCTGTTGGTAAATTTGAAGCTTTCCTTCTTCTCGATTTGGTTGATAGACGCATAACGGATAAGGCCTTTTGGTAAGCCAACTTTCTCCATTACTTCGTCGCAAGCATCGATACATGCAGTACAGTTAATACACTCTAACTGTTGACCATTACGGATGTCGATACCTGTTGGGCACACAACAACACATTGATGACAATCGATACAATCACCTTTACCAGCAGCAGCTCGATCTTCTCCTTTTCTCCATTTAGATCGGTTTTCACCACGTTGATAATCGTAGAAAACATTAATGGTTTCTTTGTCGATAAGTACACCTTGTAGACGACCGTAAGGACATACTAGCGTACAAACTTGTTCTCTAAACCAAGCAAATACAAAGTAGAATGCCGCCGTGAACATTATCATTACCAAGAAGTTGGTTGGTCGTGCAAATGGACCTTCTTTCATGATTCTGAAAACCTCTTCATAACCTACAATATACATGAACATAAAGTGAGTTATGATAAGTGATATCAAAAGGAAAATACTCCATTTAAGCCCTCTTTTCCATATTTTTTCGGAGTTCCAAGGTTGTTGGTCTAGTCGTATTTGCTTGTTTCTATCGCCTTCTATAGCGTATTCAATTTTTCTAAAAATCATTTCAAGAAAAATAGTTTGGGGACAAATCCATCCACAAAATATTCTACCAAAAACAACTGTAAAAAGAATAATGAATACTAAAGATGCGATGGCTCCTAATGCAAGTATGAAAAAATCTTGTGGATAAAAAGGTTGCCCAATGATAAAGAATTGACGATCAATAATATTAATCATCAAAAATGGGTTGCCATTAATTTTAATAAAAGGAATAGCAAAAAGAATAATTAAAAGGATAACGCTAACAATATTTCTATAGTTGGTGTATTTTCCTTTTGGTTTGCGCGGGAAGACCCATTTACGCTTCCCTGTATTGTCCATTGTCCCGACAGAATCTCTAAATGTTTCTGCCTCTATTATTTGGCCTTGGCCTCCAATGTCAGGTTTGTTAGAGTTGCTCATATCATTCATTTATAAATAGAAAAAGAGATTGCCCTGAAAAAAAACGAAGTTTCTTTTCGTATATCAGCTCATTTGCAATAATTGAACCGATACATCTTGACAATCTCTTTTAGTATGTTTTGTTAAAAATCTATTTCTCCCAATGCGCTTCAGTACCTTGAGGTGCTGCTCCGCCTTGTGCTGGTGTAATAGGTGCTTGCTCTTGGTTAATGTGATATACGTAAGCCGAAACTTTTTCGATATCTTTCCCTGTTAATACACCATTTTTACCCCAAGCCTGCATCGTTGGGTTGTGTGGACTACCATTGTAAACCACATGGAAAATGTTTTTAAATAAGGTCTTCTCTGGTTGATTAATCCAAGAATTGTCAGTTAAGTTAGGACCAATACCACCTTTACCAGCGTCCATGTGACAAGCTGTACAGTTAGTATTGAAGATTTGTTGTCCTTCTGCTACATTATCTTCTGAGAATACTGCAGTCTCGATAGTTACTGGAGGTACACTCTTGTTGTACTCGTCGATAGCAGCAATTTGCGCTTTATGCTCATTTTCATATTCAACATATGGATGTGCAAAGTCTGTAAAGCTATATGACGCAATATAAAGGATACAATATGCAACACCGAAGTAGAAAAGACCTAACCACCATTTTGGAAGTTGATTGTCTAGCTCCATAATACCATCGAAACCGTGGTCAATAAGGATATCTTCTTCCTCTTTAGCCGTTTGCTTTTTAGAAGCTGAGTTCCATAAATATTGGAAATAAGGAACTTTAGTTTCTGCTAAGTATAGCTTTTTCTCTTCGTCTGTTAACTTTTTGAATTTTTCATTTTCAATTAAGTCACCAATCGCTGCTTGGATAAATACAACGATGATACTTACTAATGCTGCAGCCCAGAAATACTTTGTTTTAAAGAAATCTGAAGATTGCGCAAACATGTAAAATACGACAAGCAATAATCCTAAAACAATAAGGATATTAATATATACGGGTGTTCTTCTTTTCATGATTTTAAAAATGTTTTAGTGCGAAGTTTTATTGTCATCATCATCCATGTCTAGGTCATCATTAAGAGGAGCATTTTCTTCTTCCTCGTAATATTTTTTAGGTCTATTAAACACATACAATGTTATCCCTACAAAAACTATGATGAACAGGATTAGCGAAAGGGTATTCAGTAATCCTGCATACTGTACATTAGAAATAATATCTTTAAAACTTTGCGGAATCATTCGTAATTATTATTAGTTGCTCGCGGTTTTAACTTCAGTTGTCTTAATGTCTGTACCTAATCTTTGTAGGTAAGAAATAAGTGCTGTAATCTCTCTCTTCTCAAGCGGTACAAAGTTTGCGCCTTGTGCTTGTTGTTGCTTCGCAAATTGATCTTTAACGTCTGCTGCTTCAGAATAGATATTCTTAACGATAGCTGCTGCTTGGTTATTCATCCAAGAATCTGCTGAATCGATTTGTGCTTTAGTGTAAGGTACATCTAGAGCGTTTTTCATCAATTCTAATTTAGCTTTAGTTAATGATCTGTCTAACGTACTTGTAATTAACCAAGGGTAACGAGGCATGATAGATCCTGCAGACGTCGATCTTGGGTTGTACATGTGCTTAAAGTGCCAAGAATCTGGTCTTACACCACCTTCTCTCTGTAAGTCTGGACCTGTTCTCTTAGATCCCCATAAGAATGGATGATCATATACAAATTCTCCAGCTTTTGAGTATTGACCATTTTTACCGTTGAATCTTACAACTTCATCACGGAAAGGTCTAATCATTTGAGAGTGACATGCATTACACCCTTCTCTAATATAGATATCTCTACCTTCTAATTCTAACGGGCTATAAGGCTTAACCGCTGAAATTGTAGGTACGTTATTCTTAACAAATATTGTAGGTAGAATCTCAATAGCACCACCAATTGCAACAGCGATAAATGCACCAACTGTTAAATATAATGGTGTTCTTTCTAACCATAAGTGGAAAGATTCACCTTGTTTTCTTCCTTTAATAGTTTTTGCTAATGCAGGTGCTTCAGCAGGTACTTCTTTAAGGAATGAACCTTGTTTTGCAGTTTTAACTAAGTTAATAACCATCAAGATTGCACCAGCGATATAGAATAAACCTCCAATAAATCTCATCTTATAATAAGGAAGAATTGCTGTAACAGTATCTAACCAGTTTTTATAAACTAAAGTACCATCTGGGTTGAATTGTTTCCACATCAAACCTTGCGTGAATCCTGAAATGTATAATGGCACAGCGTAGAAAATGATACCAAATGTACCTAACCAGAAATGCCAGTTAGCCATTTTAGTAGACCACAATTTTGTTCTCCACATAACTGGTACCAAGTAATAGATAACCCCGAATGCCATGAAACCATTCCATCCAAGAGCTCCTAAGTGTACGTGACCAATAACCCAGTCTGTAAAGTGACCAATTTTATTTAAAGTTTTTGTTGCCAAAAGTGGACCTTCAAAAGTTGCCATACCATAACAAGTTACAGCTACAACGAAGAATTTAAGAACGGGATTCTCTCTCACTTTATCCCAAGATCCTCTTAATGTCAATAGACCATTAAGCATACCACCCCAAGATGGTGCGATTAGCATAATTGAGAAACCAGTCCCTACAGCCTGAGCCCAAGCCGGTAGTGCAGTATATTGTAAGTGGTGAGGACCAGCCCAGATATACACGAAGATTAATGACCAGAAGTGAATAATCGAAAGTTTGTATGAGAATACTGGTCTGTCAGCAGCTTTTGGTAAGAAGTAATACATCAAACCTAATACTGGCGTTGTTAAGAAGAATGCTACGGCGTTGTGACCATACCACCATTGTACCAATGCATCTTTAACCCCTGAATAAATAGAGTAAGATTTCCACATTGTTAATGGAACTTCTAGGTTATTGAAGATATGTAACATTGCTACTGCAACCCATGTTCCTAGATAGAACCAAATTGCAACATACAAGTGTCTAACTCTTCTCTTAGCGATTGTTCCGAACATATTAATCCCGAAAATCACCCAGATTACTGTTGTTAAAATGTCTATTGGCCACTCATGCTCAGCATATTCTTTTGATGAGTTAAGACCCATGAAGAATGTGATAATTGACGTAACAATCATCAATTGCCATCCCCAGAAATGAACCCAAGACAAAGTGTCGCTCCACATTCTTGTTTTCAATAATCTCTGCATAGAGTAATACGCTCCAGCAAAGAAACTATTACCAACAAACGCAAAAATTACCGTGTTGGTGTGAATCATCCTGATTCTACCAAAACCGAAAGCACCATGCGAGTTGATTAGTCCCTGCATATCACCACTCTTAAGACTCATGATTGTTGTATCATCAGTTCCTAAAAATAATTCTGGTAATTCAGGATAAAAAAGTAATAACGCAGCAGTCAAACCCGCCAAGAAGCCAAGCAATCCGAAGATTACTGTAGCAATCAAAAAGGCTTTAACTATGCCATTATCATAACTAAATTTCTGTGTTTCCATATCTACAAATCACTATTATCTTTTTCTTCTTGTTTGTTATCGTCGGGTTTCTCTTCCCTTATTTCATCATCCATTAGGATACGTACAGCTGGACTTTCGTCGTCCTCGAAGTGCCCTTTTTTAGCTCCAATAATAAAAATTATTAAGAAAACCACAGCTAAAGACACGCTGCATATGATCATTAAATAGAGAATCTCCATAACTGAGACAAATTTACACTAATTAAAGTTCCCAAATTTAGTTAAAATTAATGACTTTAGTCAGAATGAATTTAAATTAATTAATTTATAATTTATCTAAATAGGTGATTCTATTTTAACAGCTTGAAATACTTTGTACTACGGTACCACGTTGATAAAGTCGTAAAAGCAACAACACTTATCGAGCTTATCGGCATTATTATAGCTGCAAACAATGGCGAAACCTTACCCATAACCGCAAACGTAACCCCAATAATATTGTAAAATAGACTGATTGCAAATGTTAATTTTACTATGCTAATCGCATCTTTTGAGAATTTTAGATATTTATCCAATTCTGGGATTTTGCTACCATCCATAATAACGTCGGATGATGGCGTAAAGGCGTTCGTATCGTCAGCAATTGCAATCCCTACATCACTTTGCTTTAGAGCACCAGCATCGTTAAGACCGTCGCCAAGCATCGCTACTTTATGATTTTGGTTTTGAAGCTCTTGGATAAATTCTAGTTTGTCTTCTGGGCTTTGATTAAAACGCATCTGCGAAACATTCGGAATCATCGTTTTAAGTTGTTGTTCTTCCGATGCGTTGTCGCCGCTTAAGATGTTGATTTGGTAAGATTTAAGGTGTTTGAAAAGTGTTAATAAATCTTTTCTGTACTCGTTTTTAAAAATATATTTTCCTAAAAATTCGTCACCAACTTGTACAAAAACAGCGGTTTCTAAGTTCTCGGATTTTTGACCAGTAAAACTTGCTGAACCAATTTTGTAAAGCTTACCTCTAGCACTTGCTGAATAACCTTTTCCTGAGATTTCTACAAAATTTTCGATGAGCAGATATTCGTCTTCAACATCAATATAATCATATAAAGATTTCGAAAGCGGATGATTGGAGTTTTTAAGTAGAGATTTAATGTTTTTTAAATCAAATTCCGAAATATTTTGACCTAAGTAATTGATATTCGATTTTTTACTTTCGGTGATAGTTCCTGTTTTATCAAAAACTAAACTGTCAATTTTTGAAAGTCTTTCGATCGTCAAAGTGTCTTTAACATAGAATTTATTTCTGCCCAAAATTCGCATAATATGCCCAAATGTGAACGGCGCCGAAAGTGCTAAGGCACACGGACATGCGATAATTAAAATCGCGGCAACCACTTGGAACATTTTTTCAAAATTCTCTTGTGACCAATATATCGCAGCAATCGCAGTAATCGTCAAAATAACAATTGTGAAATATTTACTGATTTTATTGGTAATCGTGTCGAGTCCAGTTTCAGTTTTTTTGAAAGCTTCCTTATTCCAAAGTTGTGTCAAATAACTTTGATCCACGTTTTTAATAACTTCCAACTCCAAGATTGGTCCACTTTGCTTGCCACCAGCAAAAATTTTATCGCCTGTTTTTTTAGAAACCAAAGCTGCTTCTCCAGTGATGAAACTATTGTCAATATTGGCTTCTCCTTTTATTAAAATCGAATCTACAGGAATAATTTCTTGATTTCTAACCATGATTCTGTCGCCAACTTTCAGGTCAGAAAGCAGAATGTTGTCTTGCTTACCATTAAAGTCGATTTTGGTAACTGCAATCGGGTAGAATGACTTATAATCGCGGTCGTAAGACAAACTGTTGTAGGTTCTTTTCTGGAAAGTTTTTCCTAAAAGCATGAAAAACAAAAGTCCACAAAGTGTATCGAAATAGCCACCACCGTAGTCGGTTGCAATTTCGTAAATGGAACGTCCGTACAACATGATAATCCCGATAACAATGGGAACGTCGATGTTGATAATTTTGTTTTTAAGGCCGTACCAAGCTGATTTGTAGTAATCTATCGCTGAATAAAAAACAACTGGCGTTGCCAAAATCAACAAGGTGATTCTGAAAAGATGCTTGTAATTTTCCATCCAAACGTCGTTGCCACCAACATATTCAGGGAAACTTAAAAACATGCTATTTCCGAAAGCAAAGCCAGCAATTGCCAATTTTATCAAAAGACTTTTGTCGAGTGTTTCCTTCTTTTTGTCCGCAGTTTCGAGGTTGATAACAGGTTTGTAGCCAAAATTTGTTAAAAATTTAGCTAGTTCGCTGAGTTTCAGTTCGTCGCTTTTGTAAGCGATTTGCACCGTTTTTCTCGTGAAGTTAACCTGAGAATATTTTATTTTAGGATTGATTGTATTTAAACTTTCCAAAAGCCAAATACATGACGAACAATGGATTACAGGTATTTTGAAAGTAACCAATGTCGTCCCACCTTCATGGAAATCTACCACTTTGTTGAAGACATCCTCGGCATCTAAATAGTCGAACTGCGTTGTGTCGTCACTATTTGGTCGTATCCCCGAACTCTTATTAAATTCATAAAAGTTACCAAGATTATGTAGGTTTAGGATTTCGTAAACGGACTGACAACCATTGCAACAGAAGACTTTTTCATCAAATTCAATGCGCTCATTTTCAATAGGCTGACCGCAATGGAAACAATTTTCTGACATGTGGTTTGTTGGGTTTAGCTTACAAAATTACGCCAAAAAACTTTGCTTTTAGGAGTAGAAAGTCTTATTTTTGCTGATAAATGTCATTACATATGTCACTTGAACTACAGCAAGTTATCGAACAGAATTTTATTCAAGCCTTTAATAGAGAGTCTTTTAAGAAAAGTTTATCACCCGAGGATTATGATAAATTAGTAGCAGAACTGCAGGATATGGAGTTCGCAAAAGGCGAAACTGTTTTCGAAGATGGAGAATCTCCGCAAGGTGTTTATTTTATAAAAGAAGGCACTGCGAAGCTTTCAAAATCTGGGGTTTACGGTAAAGATCAAATCCTTAGATTTTGTAAAGAAGGTGATCTTATCGGTTATCGTTCTTTATTGTGTGGGGAAAACTTCCAAGCTAAGGCTGAAGCGATGACACCACTAAAGGTCGTTTTTTTACCAGCAGATTTCTTCATTCATTTGTTAGAAGTTGATGCTAAATTATCTTACGCAATGTTGCAAAAAATTGCTTACGAATTGGGCGAATCGTCTAACACAGTAACGTTTTTAGCACAGAAAACAGTAAGAGAAAGATTAGCTGAGATTTTAATTTTGCTTGAACAAAAACTTGGTACAGATCCAGAAGGATTTATCAATATTTCGTTAACAAGAGAAGAAATCGCTAACCTTATTGGGACTGCAACAGAAAGCGCGATTCGATTAATATCAGAATTCAAACAAGATGAATTGATCCTTGTCGAAGGCAGAAACATCAAAATCATCAATCACGAAAAACTTATAAAACTTGGTCATGTGGTTATCTAATTTTAGATAACCATTTGTTTCTTTAATACATCCTAAAAATTAAGCCCATGTCGGTACATTCAGAAATAAAAAAGATTACAACGGAGACACTTCGTAAGATGAAGTTTGATAATGATAAAATCTCGATGATTACTGCTTACGATTTCACAACTGCAAAGATGGTGGATGCTGGTGGTATAGATGCGGTGTTGGTTGGTGATTCTGCGGCTAATGTCATGGCGGGATTCGAGACGACGCTTCCGATTACTTTAGACCAAATGATTTACCACACGCAATGCGTCGTTCGTGGGATTGACAGAGCTTTAGTTGTGGCGGATTTGCCTTTCGGGACTTACCAAAGTAATCCAGAAAAAGCTTTGGAATCGGCCGTGAGAATGATGAAGGAAGGCGGTGCACACGCAGTGAAAATTGAAGGTGGAAAAGAAATTGAAGAATCGATTCGTAAAATTGTAAACGCAGGGATTCCTGTAATGGGACATTTGGGATTAACGCCGCAATCGATTTATCAATTCGGGACTTATAAAGTAAGAGCAAAAGAAGATGCGGAAGCAGAGAAATTAATTTCTGATGCTAAGCTTTTGGAAGAATTAGGCTGTTTTGCAGTGGTTTTAGAAAAAATTCCTGCGGATTTGGCTAAAAAAGTGACCGAAGCGATTACAATTCCAACAATCGGAATTGGAGCTGGCGCAAATTGCGACGGACAAGTTTTGGTTTATCACGATATGGTTGGGATGAACAAAGGTTTTTCACCTAAATTTTTAAGAAGATATTTAGACTTACATACCGAAATTACTGGCGCTGTTGCTCAGTTTGTAAAAGATGTAAAATCTGTAGATTTTCCGAATGCATCAGAAAGTTACTAAGCTTTTATTTGCGGCTTTCGTAGCTTTGTTTTTGACGTCTTGTGTTTCGAAAAATTTGAAATACGGCACCAAAACGGAGTTTAAAGACAGCCCAGATTCTTTGGTGGCTTTAAAGAAAATTCAGGCGATTAAAAGTTTGGATTATTCTGATTTTAAAGAAGGGAAATTTAAAAATGATAGTATAGAACTGAATTATCGTTTCTTAAATCCAAAAACTATTGAAACCAATAGAAAATATCCTTTGATTTTGGTATTTCATGGTTCGGGAGCAATCGGAACCAACAATACTTCGCAAATGGGCGTTTTGTCGAAAATGTGGTTAACGCCAGAAAATAAAGAAAAGCATCCTGTTTTTGTATTGTCGCCACAATTTCCAATTCGTTCATCAAATTATCACTTGGATGAAACGCGAAATGTAAAAGCTTCGGAGTCTAATGACTATCTGGAATTGGTTTTAAATAATATTGATAATTTAATTAAAAACAATCCGAATATTGATAAAGACAGAATCTATGTGATGGGATTTTCGATGGGTGGCGCAACGACGATGAATGCGATTTCCAAAAGACCAGATTTATTTGCTGCAGCAATTAATGTTTCTGGGATTTCGGAATTTGATAAAATAAATGAACTCAAAAGTCTTCCGCTTTGGATTGTCCATGGAAGCTTAGACACAGATAACTTTCCGCAAAGCAATTTTCGTTTTTTTGACGAAATGAAAAACCAAGGAAAAGTTTTCCTTTGGGAATATAAAGATAAATACCACAACAATATTCTATCTGCAGATTTGGTGGAAGCAATTCCGACGTGGTTATTAAAACAAAAAAAATAAAACATGAAAAACCTTATGGCAATACAAGCTGGCGTATCTTTCGCGGCTTTAGCTTGTTTATTAGTTGGTTGGATTCAGCCATTTTCTCCAGAACTTAACAATATTATTTATAATAAATTATTTTACATTTTGGTAGGTGCAAGTTTCGTATTACAAGCGCCAACTTTAGCGAATCCAAAATTCAAAATCCCAATGTATATCGCAGCTGGACTTTGTATCGTTGGTGCGTTTTTACCAGTTGAGACAAGACTTTCAGGTATTAAAACCATCGGATTAATTGCAGGTGTTATCATGTCATTATTTGGACGAAATAGAAACGCACAGCAATAATGTCGGAACAAGTATTTTCTGCATCGCAAATCGTCTACGAGGATAATCACATGATGGTGATTAACAAAAAGGTTGGTCAGCTTGTGCAAGGTGACAAAACTGGCGATTCGTCGTTGTTAGAATTGATTAAAGATTTTATAAAAAAAAGAGATGACAAGCCTGGAAACGTTTTTTTAGGTTTGGTGCATCGTATCGATCGACCAACTTCGGGTTTGGTTATTTACGCTAAAACGTCTAAAGCGCTTTCTCGTTTAACACAAATGGTAGCAAATCGAGAAATAAAAAAAACTTATTGGGCTTTGGTGGCAAAAGAGAAGATTCCCACGTCACAACGTTTGGTGAATTATCTTAAAAAGAATGAAAAAAATAACAAAGCAATTGTTTTCTCCAAACCGACTGATGGCACAAAAGAAGCGATTCTGACTTATCATTTACTTCAAACTTTAGACAATTATTTGTTGTTGGAAATTGATTTAGAAACTGGTCGTCATCACCAAATCCGAGCACAACTATCAAAAAACGGAACGCCAATAAAAGGTGATCTCAAATATGGTTCGCCGCGTTCTAATCCCGACGGCGGCATTAATCTTCACGCGCGACAACTTAATTTTGTACATCCTGTGACAAAAGAAGGCATTGAAATCATTGCGCCTTTGCCGAAGAATGATAAGGTTTGGCAGGCTTGTGAGGGTTTGTAGTTAGAAATGTCGATTCGTTGTTGGCTGTAATCTTAATTTTTTGGAGTGGAAAAAATATCAGAAAGTCTTATTATTCTAAATTTTATTGGATTAAAATTTGAAAGTTTGTGTGAAACTTTAATGGAAAATGGTGTAACTGATTTTCAATCAGGAATTCAGCGAAATATTTATAGAAAATTATTTAATTTAGGAATTGATGAAGAAACACTTAATTCGGAAAAATATAAAGCATTTATTCAAGGTGAAAGTTCTGAAAAATTTCTATTAATACAAGAAAGTATTTCGAAGGGAATAATTGATTTATATTCATTTAAACAAGAGTATGATGGTTTTTTCAATTGTAGTTACGAAGAAAATGAGTTATTAAATTTTAGAATAAAGAAATTTAAAGAAGAAAATAGGACGAGATTAGGTGAGATAGATTGGTTAGAAATCAAAGATCTGAGAAATACAATTCTTGCTCACAGCTTTAGAGATAAAAAGAAAAATAACACCATCGCTTATAATAACATAGATAAATTTATTAAATTATCATTAGATTATAAAAAATGTTTATTATACTTCACTCAAATGAGTATTGTTTATTACAATCTAAAAAACGATTTTAGTATTGAATTAAGAAAAGCTTTTAGAGAATTAATTTTGGAAAGACTAGAAAAATAAAACACATTGCTTTAGCATGATTTATATTGATATTTTTTTGTTGAATTAAGTAGCTTTCAATATAATTTTTCTTCATTGGATTTCAAGAAATCACTCTATCAAACGAGCCTCTTCAAATAGAAATACCCCAAACAAAAAGGCATCCGAAATTTTCAGATGCCTTTTTTGTAAGTAATATAAATGTGTGTGATTGAGTGTCTATTTTTGGTTCATCAATCCGCCGTTGTCTTCTTTTGGCGTATCTTGATTTAAGAGGTTTTGATCAACTTTTGCTAACTTATTTTTAGTTGGGATTTTATAGTTGATCGAGAAACCAAAGTTTCGGCTATCCCAACGGTTTTGCAAATAAATTGGCGTTGCAGTATTAACCGTTTTGAAATTCATTCTTGAGCTGTTGAAAATATCATTCGCAAACAAGCTTACAGTAATTCTATCTTTATTAAATTTCTTGCTGAAATTCAGGTCAACACGATTCATAATTGGTTGTGTCGACTGGAAGAAATAGTAGTTTCCTTTTGTTGAATATGATAAATTTGGTGCGAATTTAATGTTATAAGGAAGGATAAATTGTCCAGCCACGTTGAAGAACCACATGCCTTTTTTATCCGTAATTTCTTTGATATCTTGGAATTGATAACCTGCATACAAGTACAAGAAATTAATTTTATCAGGATTAAAATTAAACTTCATAATCTCGCTAAACGGTTTTGAGAAAATCATAAACGGAACGGGAAGTCCCACATTAAAGCTGTGTTGTGTCAAACTGTGGATGTTAACATTGGTCTGCGAAATACTGTAGCCATCGCGTTCCACATACATCATCACTTGATCTTTCACGCTGCTCACGTTATAGCTGATAAAGGCATAATCGAAAGCGCTAATTTTAGCCTCGAAGTTGTTGTAAATCGTGGGTTGAACATTCGGGTTACCAGAAATACTAACGTTCGGATTTTGGAAAGTCGTGTTGTTCGGGTTCAATTGACCAGTTGACGGCAAACTTATTTTTCGGTTGTAGTTTAAATTAAAATACAAGCTTTTTGCAAAATCATATTGCATGCTAGCATTTGGGAACAATTCAAATTTTTTGAAAGGCGTTAAATCATCCCATTGGTTTTTTCTTAAATTCAAAGATTTACCAGAAATGTCGTAATCTTCAGCTCTAAGACCAGCGATAAAACTAAATTTTTTAATCTTCGTATTCAATTCTGCATAAGTCGCAGCGGTTTGTCTTTGATAATCTAAGTTTTTAATGCCAAGGAAATCTGTCGTGAAATCCGTCTTCTCATACAAACCTCCAAAACTAATTTTACTTTCATCCAATAATTTTATCGGTTGCGAATAGTCGACACGAAGATTGTAGTAGTTTTGATCGGACGCATTGTCCATATCAGCTCCAAAGATCTGTGTGCCAGTTGCCATGAAAAACGAGTTTTGTCCTGTTTGGTCAAAAGTTGATATGAAACTCGAATAATTAGCTTTGATGTCTAATTTTTGGTTTTTATCATCAAATCTTTTCTGATAAGTTGCTGTAATTTCGTTTCGGTCGCTTTTGGTTTTGCTTTTTCCGATGTTTAGATAATTAGCAACAACATTATTTCCTGATCCTATCGGCGATTCGACCATAGATGTTCCATCAGAATTGTTGTAAGAATCGTTGTTTGCGTTGTAGTAATCGTAGTTTAACAATAATCTATCTTTTCCTAAATCGAAAGTCAAAGCCGCTTTTGCAAAATATCCGCGAGAATATTTGTCGCCAAAACCTCTTGATAAATCGTCCATTTGGTTGCTAGAAAAAGATTCTCCGTAGGTTTGACCAGCACTTAATTGCCAACCAAAAATTTTATTTCTAGAATTTAAAACAATACTATTATTAAATCTATTTCTGAATTTATCATAATCCGAAAATCTATAACCGCCAGAATAAGTAGCAGTTAAATAATTTTTAGCAGATTTTGAAGTAATGATATTTAGGATGGCGCCACCAGAAGTTGCAGGAAATTCTGCGCCAGGTTGCGTCACAACTTCCACACGCTCGATTGCTGAAGCGGGCATACCTTCAAGAAAAGCTGTTAAATCGTTGGTGGAAATATTCAACGGTCGTCCGTCCATGTAGACATCCAGTGGTTTTCCTTGATACATCATTCCTGCGATGTCGGTAACCACCATTCCCGGAAGTTTTTTAATGCCTTCTAAAGATGATCCTGAGTTAAGGCTTGCTTGTTCGGAAAAGTCGAAAATTGTTCTGTCAGGCTTTTGCTCGACAGCTTTTTTAGTTTTGGTTATAGTAACCTCTTCAATTTGTTTTTCCTTTGAGTTATCTTTTTTTGTTTCTTGCGCAAACGCAACTTGAACGCTCAAAAATAAACTCGCTGCTAAAATAATTCTTTTGTTCATAAATGCTTGTCTACGCAATTAGACAAACAATTTTTGTATTTGTTACAAAATAAGAACGTGATTGCTATTGATCTTTTAATTTAAGTATTCTCTAAAATGAATTTCATTAGTTTTTATTAGGGGATTTTGTTCGTAAGTGTTTGGTTTATAGTTTTTTTGTTTAATTTTGGTAATTACTAAAACTTAGAAATATGAAAAAAATTATATTTTTGTTTGTCACATTGATGTATATTACTCTATATGCTCAATATACAACGCCTAATACAGGAAGTAAATATACTTTCGAGACACTTGCAGCAATTTCTTCTGGTGCAATTGTAAAAGAGAATGCTAGCACATATGCAGTAACTTCTAATATTCTGATTTCAGCAAAAGACTCGTTGGTAGTCGAGGGAAGTGGAATTTTGGTGAAGATAAATCCTAATGTAACAATAAGTATTTCAGGATATTTTGAATCTACTGCGGCGAATGCAGAATATACAAGTACTGTTATTGGTCAGCCGTACACTGGTTTTTTGTTTAATGATGCTTCAAAAATTATACTTAACAATGCAAAATTCTCTTATGGTGGAGGAATCAAAAGTTTTACAGACAAATTGGTGGTAAGTAACTGCGAGTTTTATAAAAACTCTAAAGGGATAAGTACATCATCGATTTTTGAAGTTACCTCACCCCATGTTAGCGCTCCTCGTAATACTGTGAAAATTAATAATAACAAATTTCTCGAAAACTCCTCCGCAGCATTTTATTCACGGGCAGAAAATACAGGCTTAGATTTTATAAATAATTATGTTTATAAAAATGTAAGTATGGGAGATGCTCAAGTTGTTATTGTTGATTTAACATACGTTGTTACTACACAACAAACTGTGGCGGATAGCATCAGAATAAAAAATAATCAAATAATTGGAGACCGAAATGTAGTGGGCACTGGAGGGCTTCGGTTTTCTGCATTTGTTATAAAATCAGCAATTACAGATAATGTTATAAAAGATAATAGATATGGAATGAGTCTTTCGAATCAAGTTTCATCTTTAGGTATTAGTAGTTCTGATACTAAGGTCGATAATAACACCATGGAAGATAACAATGTAGATAATGATCTATATAAAAATGCAGGAATAATAATTAATCGTTCAACAACATCATCAGGAGGATTGGGGACATTTTATCTCTCTAGAAACAAAATTAGAAATAATATAGTTGGAGTACGCATAGGTGGTGAAGCAAAAGCGGATTTGGGTAATGACACCAATAATATAGGGCAAAACGTTTTTTATAATAATAAATATAATAATAAACTATATGCAATGTATGTTGAAAATAAGAATCCTTATGGTAGCGGTACAGGTCCAGTTCCGATTTCAAAACACAATTGCTGGAGAGAAGGCGAAGCATCATCTTTTGACATGGTGAAAGAAAGTATTTATCTTGCTGGTACGATGTTCCCTACTATTACACTTGATAAAGTTTTTCCTTATTTATGCTCTGATGGTTCGGGGGAGATGGGAACTAGTAATCTTAATAAAGAGAGCAGAAACAAAGTTTATCCTATACCAAACAAAGGAGTTTTCAATATTTTCGCATTCGAAGATGATGAAGTTGTTTTGTTTGATATCTCAGGAAGAAAAGTATACGAGGCTGGAGTTAAAAAAGGGGAAAATAAAATGGCACCTACCATTTCAAAAGGCGTATATCTACTTCGATTTAAAAAATCAGAGGATAATATAAAAGTTATTATTGATTAATATTTTATATAAAAACCTTGAAAAAAGCCTTACAATTTGTAGGGCTTTTTTTATATCTAATTTTGAAAATTATTTAGAAACTGGACATCTAGAAATTCAAAAATAAACTCGCTGCTAAAATAATTCTTTTGTTCATAAATGCTTGTCTACGCAATTAGACAAACAATTTTTGTATTTGTTACAAATAGCGTTATTTAGTTTTTAAAATAAAAAAACACCAAGACAATTTTTAAAGATTCTTTTTCATCATTTGTGATTTTAGAAACTATCCTCCTTTTATTGTCTTAGTGTTTGTAAATCCTTAACAAATGTATATTTTTATAAATATATATACTAACAATTATCTGTCGTGAATCAAGAATTTTGACAGTATTTTTATTGTTTAATTGATTGATTTTTAGGTGTTAAAATTTGTAAAATGCTTATTTTGTAAATATTATTTTAATAAACATTTATCTTTAAGTTTTGCGTAGATTGGGATTGAGAATTTGGATAACTTAGTATTAAATTCTATATTTTTGTATTATTAATTCTTTAATTATTTGATTTGAAATTTTTACAGTTTTTAGTTTTCGTTTTTGTGTTCACGTCAGGTTTTTTTCAAGGTCAAAACAAATACGATGTTGAAAAGAAAGCTCAGTTTTTTAAACTTTTCAAAGAGCAGCAGAATAGTGTCAATTATTCTTTGGATAACGGGCAGAAGCTTTTGACACTTTCGCAGACCAATTATGAAAAAGCTTTGTCCTACATGATTTTGGGTGAAGCTAATTATAAAGCTGGTGATTATGTGAAATCTGTTGACTTTTTAGAACAAGCTGAAAAATCTGTTGGTAAAAATGATAGTCTTAATGCTAAATTTAGGATCGTAAATCAATTGTTGATTTCTTACAGAAGGGCAGGTCTTGTTGAAAATTCTGACCAAGAATTGTTAGAATTACAGAAGATGGTCTCTCAGTTAAAACCTCATGAACGAGATTATGTTCTTTTAATTGCTCAAGCCAAAATTTTTGAAATTGATGGAGAAGATTGCAAAGCTGCGGATGTTAGAAAGAAGTTTTATGATTTAATGTTAAATTATCCTCTTGATGAGTCTTTTAAAACAAAATATTTGTTTGGTGTTTTATCGCAATTAGCTTTTGCCGAGTATAAATGTGGACGAATTGCCGATGCTCAAAAAACTGTCATCAACTCCGAAAAGTATAAATCTAAAGTTGATCCAAAAGAAAATTTGTTGCTCAAAGATTTTTATTTTATGAATAAAGCTTTGCTCGCTCATGATGAAAAAAATGATGAGTTATCGCGGAAATATTTTGACTCTGCTATCGTGGAAAGCGAACTTAATAAAAATAATCTTGTCCTTAAAGTTATTTTGTCGGAACGCTTGGAAGCTAATATTGATACCGCCGATCAACAACTAAAATATGCACACCAAATCAAAAATATTACCGACTCTGAGACACGCGTTACCAAGGCGCTGATTTCGAGAGAGAGTAAAAAAGCTTTTGAAATCATTAAAGATCGTGAGCAAAAACAAATGTGGTTGATGATTATTACGAGTGTTGTTATTTTGTCGATTGGGATTGGTGCTTATTTATACTTCCGTAATCTTAGAAAAATTAAAATTAATTATCAGAAGATTATTGACGAATTACAAGATAAATCGGTTACTCCGCAAACGGAAAAGCCAGTTGAAAATTTTGTTTCTGACATTAAAATTACAACCGAAACCGAGCATAGTCTTTTAGAAAATTTAGAGAAATTTGAAGAAAAAAACCTTTTTACCAAGAATGGAATTTCCTTGGCTCAAATGGCTGTTCTGCTTAATACAAACACGAAATATCTTAATTACATTCTAAAAAAATACCGTAATACCGATTTCAATAATTACATTAATTCAGCTCGAATTAATTTTATTACCAAAGAACTACATGACAATCCAAAGTTGCGGAATTATAAAATTTCTGCGCTTGCTGAAAAATGCGGTTACAGTTCGCACAGCCAGTTTGCCAGTATTTTCAAAGCCAAAACACAGATTTCGCCATCGCAATTTATTTCAATATTGAAACAGGAAGAAAAGGTATAGGTTTATTTCGCTCTACTTTTTTCCTCAAAATCGATGCTGCGGCTTTCTTTTACTTTTTTGTTTCCAAAAGTGTAGTTTACGCTAAGTCTAAAACCACGTCCATCCCAATAATTGTTGAAATGTTGGCTGTTGTCTGAGTAATAAATATCGCCTTTCCAATATTGCGCAAAAATATTAGAAACCGATGCGTTAATTTGAAGTTGCTTTTCCATCAAAGCAATTTTTATCCCAGAATCTAAATTCGTGAAACTGTGGAAATACGAATTCACGTTGTGGTAAGGTAAACTTTGACTAAAATTCAAAAAGAAATTAATCGTTTTTGCGTTGTTGAGCGTAAACGTATTTCGGATGCTGTAATCAAAAGTTTTCCCTTTTCGAGGTGTTGCTTCGATATTATAAACTTTGGAATCGGTCAAAGAAGCATTCACGTAAGTTGAAATTTCCCACCAAGCTTTGATTTTGTCTGTATATGAAACAGTTGCGCCAAAAAAGTCGCTGTCATAGGTGTTAAGATAGGTTCCGTAATGAAGCAAACCATCTTGGAAAGACACTTGCCCAAAACCATTGGTTTGATGCAAATAGTACAAACTTGCATTAAATTTATTGTTGTATGTATAACCTAATTCGAAATTACTCATGTAAGATGGCTTCAATAAAGGGTTTCCCGTAGAATAAGAATAGGTGTTTTCGTACCAACGAAACGGATTTAGATTCTCCATGTCAGGACGATTAATTCTTCGTGAATATGAAATCGTGTACGAGTTTTTTTCGTTTTTATAATTGATGTAAGCCGACGGAAACCACTCTCCATAGCTGTATTGCTTGCGTTCGTCGGTTTGTGGCGTGTACGCATCAACATTCGTAAGCTCGTAACGAAGTCCAGCTTTTGTTGACCATTTTTCATTAAAAGTTTTTGCGAAACTAAAATATCCTGCATAATTCTGTTCAGTGTACTGAAAAAGATTAGAATGCGTTGCATCAATTTCCCAATCTTGGTTTTGGAGATTATAATAACCAATATCTGTTGAATTTTTGAATTGATTAAATTTTGCACCAGTTTCAATCGTTCCAAACGAGTAGGGAAGTTCCAAATCGGCTTGACCAGAGAAAATTTCTGGTTTTACAATCGAAATAGTTTTCACAAAAGCCAAACTTTCATCGGAAGATTTCAAGGTATTAAAATTCACATTTGTAATGGCATTATTTCCATAATAATTCCCTGTGAAACTCAGTTTTTTTCCGATAGAATCCAATTTCAAATCATAATAAACGCCCAAAGTATTCATCGTGTTTTTTTCGCGATGTTGCGTATTAGTAAACAAGTTTTCGATGTTTTGAGCATTTTGAAAATAATTGGTCGTGTTCACAATGTCCATATCTGGTGTTTGGTGTGTGAACAAATAATTAAATCCAATCTCTGAGTTTTTACTCAGTTTATAGGACATATTCAAACTCGGCGCAATACTTTTCCACATGTCTTTTCTACGAGATTGACTGTAGCTTTCGGTACTTCCAAGAATGCTGTAATTTTCGATAGAACGTTTTGCAGTGTTTAAATAGTTGGTTTTAAAACTTAAACTTAATTTTTCAGTTTGATAATTCAGAGCTCCGTTCGCATTTCCACCAAAATAAGTTCTTTGTTGAAGTCCAGTTCCGATATTTCCGCTAAAACCCATATTTGGATTTTTCTTTAAGATGATATTCAAAATCCCGCTATTTCCTACAGCTTCGTATTTTGCTGGTGGCGTTGTGATCACTTCTACTTTAGCGATATTTTCAGAGCGAATTGTTTTAAGATAATTCACCAAAGCGTCTCCCGAAATATTCAACATTCTACCATTTACCATCACCGAAACATTGCTTTTCCCCACAATCGAAATCGAAGCTTTGTCTTCATCAATTTTCAACATCGGAACATTTCCCAAAGTTTCCATCGCGTCCATTCCTTGAGAAGCCATCGAAGCATCAACGTTGAAGACCAAACGGTCAGCTTTACGTTCAATTAGTTTTTTAGTTGAAGTTATTTTTACTTTGTCAATGGATTTTATAGAATCATTTTTTTTGGTTTGTGAAAAAGCGGTTGCAGATGCTAAACTGAATACTAAAAAATATTTTGCGTTCATTGTTGTTATGATTTTTCACAAAGATATTCTCGCTGAAGCTCGTTGGAAATAGCGTTTAGACCAAACTCTAAGAATTTCGGGTTAAAAATTTTTCGTCGGAAAAAAAGTGGCTTTTGTCGATTTTAATAGTAATATATCAGAATACAGAATTAAATTTGGGCATGAGAAAAAATCAACTTTTTTTGCTACAGAGCATATTTTGGATTATTAATTTTATTGGCACTGTCCTCATTCCCAAATTTGTATTCAATGCGCATCATATACTTTTGGATATTACTTTTTTTGTAACCACATTTATTTGTTTTTACATTAATTATTTCTTTGTTGTTCCTAAGTTTTTTGATATTCATAAACTTTACAAAAGTCTGATAGGTTTTTTTGTAAGTGTAATTTGCTTTGTTCTAATTCGTTATTTTATTGAAGAAATATTGTTGATTTGGATAACGGGAAGTGGTAATTATGCTCCTGGAACAGGCTTAGGCTTTTACTTTTTTGACAATATTTATTATAGCTCGACAACTATTTTTATTTCTAGTGTTTTCAGTTTAATTAATAAATTTATGAAAGTAGAAGAAGAACGATTACAACTTGTTTCCGAAAAAAAGCATGCGGAAATTCAAGCTTTGAAAACCCAAATCAATCCACATTTTATATTTAATTCTCTAAATAATATTTATTCTTTGGTCTATCAAAAGTCGAATAAAGCTCTTTCGGCGATAGAAGAACTTAGTGAGTTATTGCGGTATTCAACCAAAGATTTGCAACAAGATTTTATTCCACTAGAACGTGAAGTTGGATATATAGAAAGTTTAATTGCCTTAGAAAAATTACGAATTAGAAATCCTGAAAAAATTATTTTTGAAAAGTATATTCAAAACGAAAATTTGCAAATTTCACCAATGTTATTGGTTCCGTTTGTGGAGAATGCTTTTAAACACGGCGATTTCAACGAACATGAAATGAAAATTGATTTAAAGGAAGAAAATAATATTCTAAATTTCCGAATTGAAAATCAAAAGCGACAAGGTTCCAAAGACCACGCTTCAGGAATCGGAATTGTCAATGTAAAAAAGCGCTTGGAATTGATTTACCCCAAAAAGCACGAATTAAATATTTCGGATAAAGAGAATTTTTTTGTAGTTGAGTTGCAAATAGTTTTAAGTTAAAATATTTCCGTCCGTTCGAGTAGATTTTGAAAAAATCGTATCGAGAACTTTTAAAAATTCTCGATACGCTACGCTACTCGAATTGACGTGAAAACAAATTAATTTGAAAGTAGTTTTAGAAATTGTCAGTTAGGTCAATGAATCCCGTCCGTTCGAGTGGATTTTGTAAAAATCGTATCGAGAACTTATTGAAATTCTCGACTTGGTTTATCCTGAGCTTGTCGAAGGGCTGTGCTACTCGAATTTACGAACGATAAAATACATCGTACATTATACATAATACATTGTACAAAAAAAAATGAACATAAAAACCATCATCATCGATGACGAACCTTTGGCGGTTTCACTTTTGGAAAAATATGTTTCCGAAACACCAAACCTTGAGTTGTTGTCAACTTTTTTGAATCCTATCGAAGCGATTGAATTCATTCAAAACAACGATGTAGATTTGGTTTTTCTAGACATCCAGATGCCTGAATTATCTGGAATCAACTTTATGAAAATCGTTGGTGATAAAGTGAAATATATTTTAACTACAGCTTATTCCGAATTTGCAATAGAAGGTTACGAACATAATGTGATTGATTATTTACTAAAACCAATTACGATTTCGCGTTTCCAAAAAGGAATTGAAAAAGCAAAAGAACGTTTTGTAACTATCCAAGAAACGGAAAAAAGTTTCTTTTTTATCAAATCTTCTGGACAACAGCATAAGATTTTGTTTGACGACATTTTGTACGTCGAAAGCATCAAAGATTACGTCAATATCAAAACCAAAAACCAAGAATACATCGTCCTCGACACTTTAAAATCCATGGAAGAAAAACTTCCTGATTCTATATTTTGTCGTGTTCACAAATCCTATATTCTCAATCTTAATCAGATAAAATCGGTTGATAGCAAGTCTGTTTTGCTAATTTCAGACACTGAAATTCCAGTTGGGGAAAGTTTTAAAGTAAATTTTTTAAAAAAGTTAAAGTAAATTCGTTTTAGCTTCGTCTACTTCAATATGGACTCGCTATATTTGGATAAAATGGCTGAAAAACAATCTGCTTCACTTACTGAAGTCGTCAAAAATTACGGCTCGCAATTGCTGCGCTTTATCAAAGGTAAAGTGAGCAAAGTTGAGGATGCAGAAGATATTTTGCAGGAAGTGTGGTATCAGACCAGCCGTTTGACCAACATCGACGATTTGGAAAATGTGAGCGCTTGGCTGTATTCGGTCACGCGCAACAAAATCACCGACAATTACCGAAAAAAGAAAAGCGACTCGCTAGAAGATTACGTCTACGAGGACGAAGACGGAAGTTTTAGCATTAAAGAAATTCTTTTGGCGGACGATTCCAATAATCCCGAGCTAAAGATGTTTAAAGATATTTTTTGGGACGAGTTGATGAAAGCTTTGGAAGAACTTCCCGAAAATCAGCGCCGCGTTTTTATTCAGAATGAAATAGAAGACCGTACTTTGCAGGAAATTGCGGACGAGGAAAATGAAAACCTCAAGACAATTATCAGCCGAAAAGGTTATGCCGTAAAGCATCTTCGCGTAAAATTAAGACATTTGTACAACGAACTTAAATATTAAAATGAATCCGAGATTTAGACATAGAAACAGAAAGAAATTGTGGCTCGCCTTTCCGATTGGTATTGGCTTGGCGTTTTTGTTGGTTTGGTTTGTGCAATGGCTTTGGAATATGCTTTTGCCAGAGATTTTAGGTGTTAAAAGTATTACCTATTGGCAAGCTTTCGGAATATTGATTTTATCCAAAATTTTATTCGGAGGTTTCCATGGTGGTGGTCGCGGAAAAGATCGTTTTAAAGATAAATGTAACCGAGAAATGCCACAAATGACGAACGATGATAAAGAACGTTTCCGTGAAGAATGGCGCAAGCGTTTTGGCGATCGCTGCAAATTCGGTAGATAAATATAAACTCCCAAAATCGAAAGATTTTGGGAGTTTTTTTTCTTTAAAATAAGTTCTTGAATTATAAAGAAGTACGTCAGTTCGAGTAGATTTTGCAAAAATCGTATCGAGAACTCAATATATTTCTTTACTAAAGTTCTCGATACAAAATCTCTTAGATTTTTACTCGAACTGACGATTGAATATCAAGGGTGTTTTAATATAGACTCCTCCTTTGTTGGATTGACAAAGTGTTGTTAATTATGTACTTAGATGTGTTTAAAGAAAAATTTCAAAAATTTTAAAGTAAAACAAATTTTGGTGCGTCTTCCATAAAAAGGCCTTTAGAATTACAAACTTTAAAATCAAAAAAATGAAAAATAAAATGCGTTTTTTATTACCAAGATTAATCGGGATTACGATTATCGCTGGTATCGCAACATTAATAATCGGTACGATTTTCAAACTGCTTTTGTTAGGAACTGTCGCAGCAGGCATCGGAACTTTAGTTGCTCGTAAATTTGCTAGGAGAAGACAACGCGAGTATATCAACTATTACGATAATTCGCCAATAAGTTTCGAGAGAAATTCTGAGCAAAACTATGCGGTTCAACCGAGTTTCCAAGCTTCAAGAACTGAAAATCTGGCCATTATCCCAATTCAATAATTTATCAATATTAAAAATTAAACAATATGTTTTCAACAAATCAAAATACAAGAAGTAAAAAAGACCACTGTAGAGATAATTTTAACCAAAAATTCGACAGATGTCGCGACAAATTTTTTAGCTCGAATCATCCTTTTAAAGAAGCTGTAGCCGAAAAGTTAAGCGCTCACAAACCAGTTAATATCTCGGAGAGCGAAGATTATTTTGCCTTACAACTTTTCGCTGCAGGATTGAAAAAAGAAGCTTTTAACGTTTCTATAAAAAACAATGTTTTGAAAATCGCTTACAACGAAACGCAAACTTCGGAACCTCAAAATATCGTTTATCAAGAGTATTATCCAACAAGTTTCGAACGCTCTTTTCAATTAACAAGCAAAGTGAAATCTGAAGTGGTTTCTGCATCTTATGAAGACGGAATTTTAACAATTATTTTACCAAAAGATCCAGAGCATAATTTGCCTGCGCAAAAAATTGACATACACTAAAACGTTGATTTCTGTATAACTATATTTAAAATTATATATCTTAAACTCCAGCTTTTGTTGGAGTTTTTTCTTTTAAACCAAACAAAAAAACCACCCCGTTTTGGAGTGGTTTCAATTTTATGTTGAAAGCTTTATTAATTCGCTTCCATTCTTTTAATTAAATTCAAGGCAGAACCTGCTTTGAACCAATCAATTTGTTGATCGTTGTACGTGTGATTTGCCATAACGATATCTTTAGTTCCATCGTTGTGAACGAATTCTAAAGTCAATTGTTTTCCTGGCGCAAATTTATCCAAATCCAAGAAATTAACAACGTCATCTTCTCTTACTTTGTCGTAATCTGCTTTATCAGCGAACGTAAGACCCAACATACCTTGTTTTTTAAGGTTTGTTTCGTGGATACGCGCGAAAGATTTTACCAAAACGGCTTTAACTCCAAGATGTCTCGGCTCCATTGCAGCATGCTCTCTTGAAGAACCTTCGCCGTAGTTTTCGTCACCAATAACAATCGAAGGAACGTGAGCTGCTTTGTATGCTCTTGCAACCGCAGGAACTTCTCCGAAAGCACCTGTTAATTGGTTTTTAACGTTATTCGTTTCCATGTTGTAAGCGTTTACTGCTCCAATCAACATATTGTTCGAAATGTTATCTAAGTGTCCTCTGTATTTCAACCAAGGTCCAGCCATAGAAATGTGGTCGGTTGTACATTTTCCGAAAGCTTTAATCAAAACAAAAGCTCCTGTAATATTCAATCCGTCCCAAGCTGGGAATTCTTCTAACAATTGAAGTCTATCCGAAGTTGGACTAACAACAACTTGTACATTAGAACCATCTTCAGACGGCGCTTGATAACCGTTATCGTCCACTGCGAAACCTTTTGCAGGAAGTTCAGAACCTTTTGGCTCGTCTAATTTTACTTGCTCACCAGCTTCGTTCGTTAATGTATCTGTAATTGGGTTAAAATCTAATCTACCCGAAATTGCAACTGCCGCAACCATTTCTGGAGAAGCTACAAAAGCGTGCGTGTTTGGGTTTCCATCCGCTCTTTTTGCAAAGTTTCTGTTGAAAGAATGGATAATTGAGTTTTTCTCAGCTTTTTCAGCACCTTCTCTGTCCCATTGTCCGATACAAGGTCCACAAGCGTTGGTGAAAATTCTCGCGTTTTCGAATTTTCTAAATGAATCCAAGAAACCATCTCTTTCCGCTGTAAATTTCACTTGCTCAGAACCTGGGTTGATTCCTAAAATTGCTTTTGGTTTCACACCTTTAGCAACAGCATCTTCAACGATAGAAGCTGCTCTTGATAAATCCTCGTAAGATGAGTTGGTACAAGATCCAATTAATGCCCATTCTACTTCCAAAGGCCATCCGTTAGCTTCCGCTTTTGCTCTGAATTCAGCAACAGGAGTCGCTAAATCTGGCGTGAAAGGTCCGTTAAGATGTGGAGTTAATTCAGAAAGGTTGATTTCAATAACTTGATCAAAATATTGTTCAGGATTTGCATAAACTTCAGCATCACCAGTTAAGTGTTCAGCAACTTTATCAGCAGCGTCAACCACTTCTTGTCTTCCAGTTGCAGCCAAATATCTTCTCATAGAATCGTCGTAACCGAACGTTGAAGTCGTTGCTCCGATTTCCGCTCCCATGTTACAAATCGTTCCTTTTCCAGTTCCAGAAAGAGATTCTGCGCCTTCACCGAAATATTCAACGATACAACCAGTCCCACCTTTTACTGTTAAAATACCAGCAACTTTTAGGATAACGTCTTTTGCAGAAGTCCATCCGCTCATTTTACCCGTTAATTTAACACCAATAAGTTTTGGCATTTTTAGTTCCCAAGCCATTCCTGCCATTACATCAACGGCGTCAGCTCCACCAACTCCGATGGCTACCATTCCTAATCCTCCAGCATTAACCGTGTGAGAGTCGGTACCAATCATCATTCCGCCTGGGAAAGCGTAGTTTTCTAAAACCACTTGGTGAATAATCCCCGCTCCTGGCTTCCAGAAACCGATTCCGTATTTATCACAAACAGAACTTAAGAAGTTGAAAACCTCCGAGTTCTTATTAATTCCTTCTTGTAAATCTGCTTCAGCACCAACTCTCGCTTGGATCAAGTGATCAGCGTGCGCTGTAGATGGAACCGCAACTTTCGCTTTTCCAGCTTGCATGAACTGCAATAACGCCATTTGCGCTGTTGCATCCTGCATTGCAACTCTGTCTGGCGCGAAATCTACATACGAGTTTCCTCTTTCATAAGCTTGTGTTGCGTTACCTTCCCAAAGGTGCGCATAAAGAATTTTCTCAGCAAGTGTCAAAGGTTTTCCCACAACTTTTCTCGCCGCAGCGATTCTTTCTGGGTAACGTTCGTACACTTTTTTGATCATATCAAGGTCAAAAATCATACTTTAATTTTTTAATATTATACTTTGAAATGTTTTAAAATCGACTTCTAAAATTAGTGATAATTTAGAACTTATTCGGTTTCAGCTTGTTATTAAGATTGATTTTAAATAAGAATCAAAATTGACAATCTGACATCTTTATTTTGAATTGAAATCAATTTTAAGAGCGTAGATCATGATGAGAATTTTATGCCAAGCGAACTTGTTTTTAGTTGATAATGCCTATCGCAACAATTTTTGGTTTTGAATGAAATTAAATGACGTCAGTTCGGCATAAATCACTTTTATTTATTCGTGGAGGTGGCGTCACTTCGAGTAAAAATCTGAAAGATTTTGTATCGAGAAGTTTAGTTCTTTCAAATAATTTAAAAAGTTCTCGATACGATTTTTGCAAAATCTACTCGAACTGACGTTAATTTTCTTATCTCGAACTCATGTTAAATTGATTTTTTTAATCTCAAGGTTAAACGAAGCTTAGAAATGCTTGTTTTTATTTAAGAAATACAAATTGTTCTATTCTTTTTGAAGCGAAGCGAATTTGTTTCTCTTTTACAGCATACATTAAAATTAAATTTTGTCTGCATTTGTGTTTAAATTTCTTTTAGAAACATGACGTAGTATTTCCCAATAGATTTCTTTTCAATTTTTAAAACCTTTTATTTATCGATGTTTACTATAAGTTGTAGTCGGTTTGTAGTAGCTTCAAAAAGTGTTGAGTAGCTGTTTTGTAGTAGCTAAAAAATAGTCTTAGGAGAATTTATTAGTGAAATTTGATCAAAGCAATTTTAGAACAATCGAAGTCTTAAATTTTAAAAAAACCGATTTTATTTAATTCAAAAAAGTGTTCGACGATGAAATTGATTTATTGATTAAAATTTCAAAAGATGTTTATAGTAAGTTCAATAACCAAGTACGAGTATCATTTTGTGACGCAAGAAATTCCATTTAAATCTAAAAATGGGGCGCCTTTGAAAGTAGATATTTGTCAAGGTTATTCCGCGATGTTTTTTGGAAAGCTTCCTTCTGGTCCACTCGGGAAAAAATATGGCTACGTCTATGAAGTGCCAACAAAAAGAATGTTGACTTTGGACGAATGGACACCCGAAATCAAAAATTATTTCGAGCAAGAAAAGACGAAATACAAACTGCCTTTTAGATATCGTTTTGGGTGGTTGTACATCATTTTGGGCACTTTCTTATTCGTTGTTTTGATGTTTGCTGGGCTTTTGGCCTACCTCATGTTTATCACGAAAAAATAGTTTTATGGAAAATTTAGACGAAGACCAAAGAAGTCTGCACAGCTACGATGGAAGTGCACAAAATAACAAAGAAGTCATCCAAAAATTAAAACAGTTTAGTCAATCCAGAGCGATGATTTACGGCTTTGTTGTCGCTTTTTTCTTATTTGTGGGCGTGCGAAGTTTGTTGAAAATGAATGCTTTAGAAAAGATTTACGGAAAGGTGATTCCAGAAGCAGCGATGAACGAGTCTTTTGGAAATCAAACCGCATTTGAGATGTACTCATCCATCGGAAAATGGGGATTCGTTGATGCATGTTTGGCGATGGCTTTATTCGTGTTTTTGACGATGATAAGACCGCATTTAAAGAAAATAAAAGAATACAATCAACTTTTAAACAAATAAAAATGATGAAAAATAAAATCCAATACATCTTGCTGATTTTCTTCAGTTTTACCGTGATTTCTTGCGATCCAAATGGGATGAATCCTGAAAAAACTTTTGAAGTTTGCGGATTGAGTTTGAACAAAATTCCGTACAAATTCAGTCAGCATTTTAAAGAAATCCGAGCGCAACATAAAAATGGAAGTTTAACTTATGTTACTCAAAATAATGAAGTCAAGAAAGGTGTTTCTGCGGTTGAATATGTTGAAAATATGTATCCAAACATGTTCAAGAAAGAGATTGAAGCGCTCAATCAACTTGTTGTTGACGATGAAACGCGACCGATGCAAAAGGCAAGTTTGGATGTCTTCAAATATTCGGAAGAGGTTTATAATACGGACATGTTGCGAATTGCAAAGATGATTGATGACGGAAAAAGCGATCAAGAAATTGATGCGGCGATTGAAGAATTGCAAAACACAAAAGGAAAAATAATTGATGAAAAATTTAACAAAGCGCATGATTTAATTTTTCCATATGCCGATAAACACAAGATTAAATACGAAATTAAGGATTATCCATATTAAAAAACACAGCTATGATTATATTCGGAACACGCTCTGGGAAGCTAAAATCCCCACAAACAAAAGCCGACGATTGCACGTATTGTCAGACCAAAGAAAGCGTTTGGTATTATTTCTTTCAAAGATATATCCATATTTTTTGGATTCCAGTAATTCCTATTGGTAAAACGGGCTCCAGCGTTTGCGGTCATTGTAAACAGACTTTGTCAGCAAATGAAATGTCTGCTAATCAAAAGCAAGAATTCTTAAATATCAAAAAGGATTTGAAAACACCTTTCGGTTACAAAATCGCTTTAATTCTTATCCTAGGATTGCTTGCATTGCCTTTTCTTATTGGCTTTTTTAATCAATTGTTCGGACCCGCATCTTAATTAAAATTTAAAAATCATGAAAAAATTTTTAGGAATTATCTTAATAGTCATTGGTTGTTGTCTCGCATTAATTTTAAAATTGGGACCAGCCAAAGAAACCAAATTTTTGTTCGAATTCGGCGTTTGGCCTTTAATAATCGCAGCTTTAGCGGTTACAGGAATCGGATTGCTGCTTTACAATAAAAACAAATAAAATGAATCAATACAAATATTTTTCGCAAGAGGGAAGTTCGTACTTCTTTTAACCTCAATACATCGTAAAATCTGCAATTGCCCTTATGTTGGTCGGTTTATGTTGGGTATTCTGGAAAATTGAAGTCAAATGGATGGTCGCAGTTTTTGCCTTATTAATCGTAATGATTATTATAACCATGTTCACGGACAAGTTTCAAATCGACACCAATCACAAAGTTATTAACCTGAGACAAGGGATTTATATGCAAAGTCGAGAAGTACCTTTTGATAAGATTGTCACTTTCGAAATGTTAACGACGACCACTAATTTTATTCGTTCCAGTGTTGTTCTCAATCTTTATTACCTTAATGATAAAGGAAAAGAAAAAGTGATGAAAGTGGCGCAAGGCATCAGCAAAACGCACATGCAGAATATTTTGAACGAAGTTGACAAAATAATGGGTCGCGAATAGAAATGTATTTAAATCAAATCGGTCATGGACAACAATATTAAAGAGAAATACAATGTGGATGAAAGCCACAAAACCTTAAGTCTTCAACCTTATAAGTATTACAAAAAAGGTTTGAAATGGTATGTTTTGGGCTTGGTTGCAGTCGCTTTGGTTTGCTTGTATTATCGCAACGGAATGCCAGAATATGTTTTAATCATCGCTTCTACGCTGACGATTTTAATCATTTTGTGGATGTTGAAAGAACTGCTGTTTCGGATTCCGATTTATTACACGTTTGATGCGAGTCAGAACAAGGTTTTTATATCGAATTTCTTTGTGAAAAATCGTGTATTGTTCGATCTTAATAAAATGGTGCTTTTTACCAGTTCCGATAACGAAGGTTGGGCGTATGCCATCGGCGAAAAGAAAAAACACTTGATTAAAAGTTACAAAATCAGCGAATACTTCGGAGATACGAAGAAAAGTATTGCAAACGCCGACTTGTACGAAAACGAAATTTTAACCAAAATTAACGACTTAGTTTCTCAAGTACATCCTTAAATTTAAACTTAAAACCAATTGAAAATGAGTGTATTTATCGAAATTATAGAAGCTACAACGCCCGATCCAAACCTTTTGATGTGGAAATATGCCGATGCCGACAAAGAAATTAAAAACGGTGCGCAACTTACGGTTCGCGAAAGTCAGGCGGTTTTGTTTCTCAATGAAGGTCAGTTGGCGGACGTTTTTTATGCAGGTTTGCACGAATTAAGCACCGAAAATATTCCAATTTTAAGCAAGTTGAAAGGTTGGAAATATGGATTTCAAAGTCCTTTCAAGGCGGATGTTTATTTCATCAATACTCGAAATTTTGTCAATAACAAATGGGGAACGCCAGCGCCCGTTTTGATGAACGATCCGCAGTTTGGGCAAATTCGGGTTCGTGCTTTTGGAAGTTTTGATTTTAGAATTAAAGATATTCCAACATTTTTCAGGAGTTATGCGGGTTCTTACACGCAGTTTACCGTTTTTGAATTACAATACGAGTTGAGAGATTTTATTGCACCAAAATTTGCTGAGGTTTTAGCGAATGAAAATATCACGGTGACCGATGTTGCTGGAAATATCACCGATTTGGGCAAAAAAGTTCTGCCTTTTCTCGCACCTTATTTTGAATCTTTTGGGTTGGAATTAACGCAATTCGTAATTACCAGCGTGACGCTTCCCGAAGAAGTGACCAAACATTACGACAAAATCACGAACATGAATATGGTAACCGACATGGATAAATTTACCAAATTCAATCAAGCGCAAGCAATTGGTGAGAAGGGAACGGCGCTGAATGAAGCTACGACAAACGCCGTTGCAATGGGAATGATGATGAATCAAATGCAGCAAAATAAACCCGAAGAAGACGATATCGAAGCAAAATTGTTGAAACTGAAAAAGCTTTTCGACAATGGCTTAATCGAGGAAGACGAATACAAAACCAAGAAATCGGATTTGTTGGATAAACTTTAAAACCAAAGAAAATGGCGGAAGAAAAGAAAGTGAATTCATTCATCGAAAAGATGAAACAGAAAGCAAAAACACAAGAAGTCTACGGTGGAAAAATGGAAGACAAATCCGCTTCGTTGTCCATTAAAGATTGTCCGAATTGCGGTGCAGCACGTGCTCAGCAAGATGGTATCACGCATTGCGCTTATTGTGGTTTTGAATTTATCGCTGTGAAAATTTCAAACGGCATTAATCTGAATGAAAACGATAATTCGAGATCTTAAAAATAAAATAAATAGGTAAGTATGTTTGATTTTTTCAATAAAAAACCAAATCAGCCAGAGGAGAATTCATCTTCTGAAAATCCAGAATGGTTGGGACTTCTCCAAGAAAATCAAGAACGCTTTTTTGTGTTCTTAGAAAAGTTGGAAGCCAAAGCTGTCGAATTAACGGAAGCTGCTTTACCAGAACTTTACGAGCTTAAAAAGGAGGACGAAAGACAACATGGTTTGATGTTGAGTGGAATTTTAGGACAATTGGAAAATATCCGTGAGAAAGGCGAAGCCGTTTTCCATGAAAAAATTGAAGATGTTTATCAAGCTTTTAAAGAAGAAATCGATGTTTTCAATTCGTTTTACAATCATTTAATTCAGTTTAGAACAACTTGTTCCGACCAACTTCATAATGGTTTGGAAGCGAAACTTTCGCAATTGAGAGCGCAATTGGAGCAAACCAATTTTACGGATTACGAAGTTTTGTATCAGCAGATTTTGGATGAACACGAAGCGATTAAAAATCAGTTCAAATGTCAGCAATGCGGCGATACCATTCCGTTGACCAAAATTTATTTCGTGACTTCGCACATCGCATGTCCAAGTTGTCAAAACAAAAATACGTTTACGCCGAGTTCGTTGGCGCAAGGTTTAGAACAGATTGGTCGAAGTTTGGCGGAACAAAGAACGCAACCTTTGTTGGACAAATATTATGAAGAACAAAATCGAGAACGCGATTTGTACATGCAAGGTCATCAATTAAAATTAAAACGAGATTTTGCCGAAAAAGATGCAGCGCTCAAGCAACAAATAGAAGAACTTGAAAAACAACATCAAGCGTCAAAAGCTTTAATTCCGCAATATTATCAGGACTATCAGCGAGCGATGTTTGACGAATGGAAACGTTTGGTTCCCGATTTAGCAGAGCACAACGAAAGGTTTTATCAAAGTCTTCAAAACAGAAATTATTAAATCACAAAAGAAAAAAATATGAGCATTAATCCAGAAAATTTACACGGAAATCATTATACAGAAGCGCAATTTGATGCTGAGGTCGAAGCACGATTGGAAGCAAAAAAACATCAATTAGGCGACGATTGGGAAGAAGATGATGCGAAAAGTTACAGAAGACATTTTGTGCGAAATGTTTATTTTGACTGGAATAACGATGTGGACGAAGACGATTTTATCCAGTTTGAAATGATGCATTCTTTGAAATATTTCGGAACTTCAACGATGGGTTATATAAAAGCCGATGCTGGAAATCCTTTGGAAGAGCCTATTCACGGAATTTCTTTGGACGATTACGCAGCGATTGCCATGAATTTGACCACTTTTGATGAAAACGAATTGTTTAAAGCGTTCGGAATTGATACCGCAATTTGGCAGGAAGTCAACACGCTTTGGCCAAAACGCATGCAGGAAGATTCTACGTTTACGATTGTCAATTTGTACGGCGAAGCTTTTATGAAAGCGCCCAATCATCCAAAAATTTTAGCCTTAAAAGATGGCTCGACTAATGCAAATACAAGAAATTCTGAAAATTTAAATCGTTTAAAAACCGACAAAGCTTATTACCTCGAATTAGAAGCTGCACGTTCTGTTGCTTATGAATACGGAATCGACGGCGCTCAATGGATAAAAGACGAATTTGGAATTGATTTAATGGATTTTCAGTCGGTTTCGATGGAATGGATGACAAAGCGAAATTTGGATTTCAGTACCGATCAAATCCGAGAAGATGCAGATTTTCAAGAAAGTGTAAGAGCGCATTACAAGGAACGTTTTGCTGCCGAACAAGGCGGAAATGTAGCGGATGATATTGAGTTCTAGTGTTAAATAAAAAGACTGCCCAAATCGAGCAGTCTTTTGTTTTATATTCGAGGATTTTCTTAGTGACAAGAAATCGGCGTGAATTTCGTTAAATTGATACCTTCAACAGCATCTTGATATTCTTCGATATTCGGAATTCTACCCAAAATAGCCGAAAGAACAACCACTGGCGTCGAAGCCAATAAAGATTCCCCTTTTTTGCCATCTCTGTCTTCAACCACACGACCTTGGAAAAGACGCGTAGAAGTCGCCATTACCGTATCTCCTTTTTCCGCTTTTTCTTGGTTACCCATACAAAGGTTACATCCCGGACGCTCCAGATACATGATGTTTTCGTATTCTGTACGAGCGGCATTTTTCGGTGCATCGTCATTAAATTCGAATCCAGAATATTTTTGAAGCATTTCCCAATCGCCTTCTGCTTTCAATTCGTCGATGATGTTGTAAGTAGGCGCTGCAACCACTAATGGCGCATTGAATTTAACTTCACCTTCTTTTTTCTCAACATTTCTCAACATTTGAGAAACGATTTTAAGGTCATCTTTATGAACCATACAAGAACCTACGAAACCTAAATCTACCGCTTTTGTTCCACCGTAATACGTCAAATCACGAATCGTGTCATGCGTATAACGTTTAGAAACATCTTCGTTGTTAACGTCTGGATCGGCAATCATAGGCTCGTTAATGATATCCAAATCAATTACCACTTCAGCATAATATTTTGCATTCGCATCTGGTTGAAGCGCTGGTTTAGAACCAGATTTAATTTCCTCAATACGATGATTTGCTTTATCAATAAGACCTTGAAGAACTTTATTATGATTATCCATTCCTTTGTCAATCATAATCTGAATTCTAGATTTTGCGATTTCTAAAGATTGAATTAAAGTATCGTCTTGTGAAATACAAATTGAAGCTTTCGCTTTCATTTCCGCCGTCCAGTCCGTGAATGTAAAAGCTTGATCGGCCAACAAAGTACCGATATGAACTTCGATAATTCTTCCTTGGAAAACATTTTCACCATCAAATTGCTTCAACATTTGCGCTTGAGTTGCATGAACCACATCACGGAAATCCATGTACGGTTTCATTTCACCTTTAAATGTTACTTTCACAGATTCTGGAATTGGCATAGACGCTTCACCAGTCGCTAAAGCTAAAGCCACAGTCCCTGAATCGGCTCCAAAAGCAACACCTTTAGACATTCTCGTGTGCGAATCTCCACCGATGATAATTGCCCATTCGTCAATCGTAATGTCATTCAAAACTTTGTGAATAACGTCCGTCATTGCATGATATTCGCCTTTTGGATCTCTTGCTGTAATTACACCGAAATCATTCATAAATTTCATCAATTTAGGAATGTTGGTTTGCGCTTTTTTGTCCCAAACCGAAGCGGTGTGACATCCAGATTGGTAAGCTCCATCAACGATTGGCGAAATAACAGTTGCCGCCATAGATTCAAGCTCTTGAGCCGTCATCAAACCAGTTGTATCTTGAGAACCAACGATGTTTACTTTTACACGAACGTCAGAACCTGCGTGCAATGTTTTTCCTGGAGTTACACCAACAGCATTTTTGTTGAAGATTTTTTCAACTGCTGTTAAACCTTGACCTTCTTTTGAAATTTCTTTTGCTGGAGCAAAAACTGTTGGCGCTTCAACACCTAAAGTTTGCGCCGCAAAAGTTTGAATTTTCTTTCCGAAAACAATCGCATAAGAACCACCAGCTTTGATGAATTCCATTTTTTGCGGTGTTAAAGAACGAGCGATGTCGATTAATTCTTGGTCGCCGTTATATAATTTTTGAGTCTTCGTATTAATTGTTAAAACAGTACCTGTCGCAACCGAATAAACCTCTTCTAAAATCGGTTCATCATTTTCGTTACGAACAACGTTTCCGTTTTCATCAACTTTTTTCTTCCAGTTTTTAAGGTCGATTCCGATACCACCAGTTACGTCAACTGTTGTTAAGAAAATCGGAGAAATACCATTCGTTCCACCAACAATAGGTGCAATATTTACGAAAGGCACGTAAGGACTCGCTTGTTTCCCTGTCCAAAGTGCAACGTTGTTAACACCCGACATACGAGAAGAACCAACGCCCATTGTTCCTTTTTCTGCAATCAGCATCACGCTTGCGTCAGGATGTTGCGCTTGTAACGCACGAATTTGCTCCTGAGCTTCTGGCGTAATCATGCATTTACCGTGCAATTCTCTGTCAGAACGTGAGTGCGCTTGGTTACCTGGCGACAATAAATCCGTAGAAATATCCCCTTCACCAGCGATGAATGTTACGATTTTAATTTCTTCCGCAACTTCTGGAAGTTTTGTGAAGAATTCTGCTTTTGCATAACTTTCTAGGATGTCTTTTGCAATTGCGTTTCCAGCTTTGTAAGCATCTGCTAAACGCGCTGTATCTGCGTCATACAAGAAAACCTGAGTTTTAAGAACTTCACCAGCTTGTTTTGCAATCGTCTCATCATTTCCTAACGCCAAATCCAAAAGAACTTCGATAGACGGACCGCCTTTCATGTGCGACAACAATTCGAAAGCGAAACTTGGTGTAATTTCCGCAACTGCAGTTTCTCCAAGAATAATTTCTTTCAAAAATTTAGCCTTTACACCAGCTGCAGGTGTCGTACCTGGAAGTGTGTTGTAAATTAAAAACTTAATAGAATCTTCTCTGTTCGGGTTGTTAGAATCTTTGATTTGTGCGATGATTTCGCTTGTAAGTTCTGCTCCGTCAATTGGTTTTGGATGCAAACCTTGACCTTTTCTTTCTTCAATCTCTTGAATATAATCTGTATAAACGCTCATAATATGTAGAAGCTTTTGCTTGTAATTTTATTTAAAACTAAAAGTGAATTCAGTTGATTATTAAATTATTCTATAAATTGCAGCCAAAAATACGATTTTTTATACTTTTTATAAACTTAATTCATTCAGTTTTGAAATAAGTACAATTAGTTTTTATCTATATTTTCTTGTTTTGGTTTGTAATTAATTGATGTTTAATATTTTAGTGATTGGTGTGAGTTTGAAAATTTTAGAAAAATATATAGCGAATATTCGCTAATTTATGATTTGGAGAATGAAAATTAAATGGTTTTTGGGCGTATTGTTAATTGGTGTTTTGTTGGTTTATTTTTTTATAAATCCAGCAAATTCTGGTTGGGCGATTAACTGTCCCTTTAAGGCTATAACTAACTACGATTGTCCTGGTTGTGGTAGTCAACGCGCTTTTCACGAATTGTTGCACGGGCATTTTGGAAATGCTTTTGTTTTGAATCCACTCTTTGTAGTCGCTATTCCAATTTTTTTGATTTTTCTTGTTTTTCAGATTGGTGATTTAAAAACAAAGTATTCGAAATTTTACAATTTGTTGTTTGGGTTTAAAAGTATTCTTATTTATTTAATTATTGTTTTAGTATTTTTTGTCATTCGAAATACAAAATTTTATACCGTATTCATTAATTCAATTTAGTTTTTGAGATCAACTTGTTTTTAAAATTTCATTAACAAATCTTCAAAAAATCAAATTTATTTTTCATAAGTTTGCAACACGGAAAAAGGGGTGCCCTAGAAAGGCTGAGATTATACCCTAAGAACCTGGGCGGGTAATGCTGCCAAGGGAAAAATAAACGGCTTGGCTGTTTGGTGCATCCTTTTACTCCAACAAATATTGTGTTAGAATGAAAGGATTTATTTTTTTATCGGCTCTTAGTATCGGAGCTTTCAGTTTTGCTCAATCGAAGCAAGATACAATCAAGGAGATAGAGCAAGTTCGTGTTTTCAAAAAACTACCAGTTTCTAAAGAAATTATCAATGTTCAGAAAGATCTTGATGCCAAAAATCTTGGACAAGATTTACCCATTTTATTGAAAAATCAAACTTCAGTTATATCAACTTCAGATGCTGGTAATGGCGTTGGCTACACAGGTTTTAGGATTCGTGGCGTTGCGGGGACGAGTATTAATGTAATGATGAATGGTATTCCGTACAACGATTCCGAAAGTCAAGGGACTTTCTTTGTTAACGTTCCGGACTTGACAAGTTCGGCATCACAGATTGTTATTCAGCGTGGTGTTGGGACCTCCACAAACGGAGCTGCCGCTTTTGGAGCGAGTGTTAACATCGTTTCTAAAGATCCTGAAAAAGAATTTTATGTAAAAACCGATGACAGTTATGGCTCGTTTAATACCTATAAATATTCTGCAGAAATAGGTTCTGGAAAGTTTTGGAAAGACCGATTGTCATTGATGGGACGCTACACCAAAATCCATTCGGATGGTTATATTGATCGTGCATTTTCTGATCTTAATTCCTATAGTTTTGCAGCATTATTTGAAGAGGATAAAACTAGAATTCGTTTGATGGCTTTTGGCGGAAAAGAAAAAACTTATCAAGCATGGAATGGTATTGACAAAGCGATGTACGAGAAGGATAGACGTTATAATTATTCTGGGGCGATTTATGATGCGAGTTGGGAAAGTATAGTTGGTTTCTACGATAACGAAACAGATAATTACAGACAAAATCATTATCAATTACTTTGGGAACAAACTTTTAACGACCATTGGAATCTCGAAACGACTTTACATTACACCAAAGGAAAAGGTTATTATGAAAATTACAAACAAGACGCTAAGTTTTCAAAATATAACTTACCGAATATTTTAGTTGAAGGCTCAGAGATTAAGCGCTCAGACTTTATTAGAAAGAAATGGTTGGATAACGATTTTTATGGTGCGGTGTCAACTTTATATGGTAAATATGAAAATACAGACATCAATATTGGCGTTGTTGCTAACCAATATTACGGAAGACACTTCGGGAATGTATCGGGTGTTTTCTTTCCAGAGATTAATGAACATGAGTATTACCGAAATAGAACGGTGAAGAATGAAATTTCTGGCTTTGTTAAAGGACTTTACAGAATTTATGACTTTGAGTTGTTTGGTGATTTGCAGATGCGAAATGTCACTTATGATGCAAAAAACATTCAACAAGGTGATGGAGAAAGTTTTGATTTAAACAAAAAATGGACGTTCTTTAATCCTAAAGCTGGCGTTAATTACAGGATAAACGGAGGCAAATTATTTTTGTCTTACGCTATCGCAAACCGAGAGCCGAATCGTGACGACTTACAAGAAAACCCAAATACTAAAAACGAATTTCTACAAGACTGGGAACTTGGTTTAGAAAAACAATTTGGATCAGTGTTATCTTTTTCAGCGAATCTTTATTATATGCAGTACAAAGATCAATTGGTATTGTCGGGCGTTATTAATGATGTCGGGAATTTTATCCGTCAAAATGTTGACAAAAGTTACCGCGCTGGTATCGAGTTGGGTGCTTTGGCGAATGTTTCGAAAGACTTCCGAGTTAATGCAAACTTAAGTTTAAGCAGAAACAAAATTAAAGAAGTTAATGCTTCAAAAGATGATGCTGTTATCATTATTAAAGATGCGGAAACCTCTTTTTCTCCTTCTGTTATCGGAAATTTGGGATTGCAGTATGATTTTGGTAACGCTTTTACAATTGGTTTAACCAATCAATACGTTGGAAAGCAATATTTGGACAATACTCAAAACGAAAACTACCGAATTAAAGATTATTTCTTGACAGATTTTAATGCAAAATTTACATTGCAGTTGCCACGAACAACAGCCGAATTCAAGCTTTTGGTGAATAATGTTTTTGATCAAAAATATATTAACAATGGTTTTGTGTATGGCGATACGCCTTATTATTACGCGCAAGCTGGTGTTAACTTTATGTTTGGCGTTTCTTTAAAGTTTAAATAATTGAACACTAATTAAGAGCCTGTTTAAATTTTATTACTAAAATTTTTATAGACAATTTGAGAAGAATTTTTTGCTTCATTTTTGAAGATTTATCGGGATAAATCAAAAACATGAAGTGAAAAATAAGCTCAAAGAGGCATCAAAATTTAGTAAAGAAAGATGTGAGTTTTTAAAAATAAGATTTCGGTAAAATTTTTAAACAGGCTCTAAATATCTCTGCAAAAGCATCTCAAAATTTTGAGGTGTTTTTGTTTTTTATAAATTAATAATTAATTTGCCATCCTGTTATAAAATTATAAATTTGCACATTATGGACATTGCACAGCAAATTTTACAGGTTCTTAATGCTCAAGGTCAGCTTGAGCTAGCAGGATTGGGGATGCTTTCTCTTATCACTAAACATGCTGAATTGGATGTTCAGAATGATAAAATTCTGCCTCCAAAAAAAGAATTAATTTTTAATCTTGATCGTGGTCAAAAATCTGATAATCAATTTAATGGTTTATCATCACAAATTTTAAAAGATCTGTTGGAAAAAGGAAATTACGATCTTGCGGGTATTGGTAAATGGACAAACTTTGCAGGGAAAATCGACTTTGTTGCAGATTCTCAAATTGCAGGAAACGACTTTTACGGTTTCGAAGAAATTGAAGTGCCGAGAGTTGGTGCCGATGCGCCGCAGTTGATGCCAAGCCTCGATGAAGATTACAAATTTAACAAGTCTATTC